>CAZTRN010000006.1:0-90092 GCA_964616775.1 uncultured Candidatus Bathyarchaeia archaeon | reverse complement strand
AACGCAACTGGACTCACACACAAGTTGAAGTCAAGGGTAATTCGGTATACAAGAGCGAGGGTAGGTTCCGCAGAGCAACAGCCTCCAGTTCCCGCTTTAAATAAGGGGGGCTATAGAACAAAATCGCACGCCAGAGCCCAAGCTCAACAAAATGAAAACAAGAAGTGGAGTTGGAGAAGCGGTTACTTTACGAGTTCGCGTTTCTTCCAGCGCAGGTTTTTGCTGTGACATTTGCGGCATTTGGTGGCTGTGCTGGCGTTTCGGGCACCGCAGTCACGGCAAATTTTCATGTACAGCCGAGCCTTCTGCGCGATGGACTTCTTCAAAGGATCAAGTATTGGCATGTTGGTTCATTCCTTGTGGGCTACGAGAAAAACACGAAAGCCCCAAATATACCTTTTGCCCCCGCCCCACTACTTGATGACCTCAATTGTGACATAACTACGCGTATCCTGAATCCCATCCACCGTATACAACTTTTTAAGCGTATCATCCATCGTCTCCCGCTCCACCATAATCAACGCATCCACATCCCCCGCAATCCGAAACGCCCGCGCAATCGACAACTCCCGAATCTTCGCATAAACCTCCACCCGCTTCGCTGGAGCCACCTTTATGAGAATAAACGCCGGAGTCGTACTCAACCCCAACGCATTCAACCCCTTCTCAGTCACATCAATAAACCCACGCCCAGTCCGAATATACCCACTGCCCTTCAACTTACGCAGATGCACATTAAGCGCCTGACGACTGATGCCAAGCTGCTTAGACAACTCATCCTGCTTCACCCGCAGCGTATACGTGCTCGTGGATTGGCCTTTATCGTAGAGAGTTTTCAACAATTGAATCGAACGTTTAGTCAGAGGATCCAAACATGGTCATCCTATTTTTGGTCACTTTGTGAAGTTAAACCTTTACAATAGTGACGTCCCTTAAGAATTTGACGCCTAAAAAAGCAACAAAAACCCTAACCCCACAATCACTCCCCCGACCGACGCAAAGCCACAAAACAAAAAACAAAAAACAACCCCCCAAACCCCAACAAAACCCCCAAAGAACCCCAAGGAAAAACCTGCCCCAACGCCGACGCCCGCAAACACAAACTCGTATGCGTCAAAGGCGAAACAAAAATCACCGCCCGCAAAACCTCAGGAACCCCAGATAAGGAAAAAAAGGTCCCACTCAAAAACGACATCGGCAAAATCACCAAACTCATAAACACACTCATGTCCTGATGAGACTTAGAAACCAAAGCCACCAACACCCCCAAAAAAGAAAAAACAAAACACGTAACCACCAAAGTCAACCAAAACAGAACTCCACCCCCCACTGGACTTAAAAAGTAGCAAGCCAAAAGCAAAGTTCCCGCACTCAAAAGCCCCCGAACAACCCCGATCAACGCCTTACCTACAATGATAGAAAAAGGACTCACAGGCGACATCAAAGCCTCATCAAAACACCGATAAAACAAACGGTCCACATGCAACTTCATTCCAGCCGCGTTAAAACTTGTCGTCATAGCTGTCAACGCAATAATCCCCGGAACCACAAACTCCAAATAATTATGCCCCTCAACCGTAACTCCAGCGCCTAACCCGTAACCAAACGCCAACAAATACAAAACCGGCGCCACCAACGTCGTCGCCAACGTTTTGTGCCAATTGCGCCCCAAGAACTTCAATTCGACCCAAAGCACCGAATAAGTATCAAGCAACACATCTAACACGCATCATCACCCACTTTCTCGCCCGTAAGCTCCACAAAAACATCCTCAAGATTGGACTCCCGAAGAATAACCGTCCCCGCATCAGCAGACAAACTCTGAACATACTGCGCAGCTGCGTCACGGTTCGCAAAATACCGATAACGAGTAAACTTGCCATCCAAAGTTTCAACCGCCATCAACCCCACCTTTTGGCGCAACTCAGCAGGCGAACCCAACGCAATAAGCTGTCCACGATTAACAATGCCCACACGGTGACAAAGCGCCTCTGCCTCTTCAATGTAGTGAGTAGTTAGAAAGATGGTTGTACCGTCCTTGTTTAAGTCTCGAATTAGGTCCCATATTCGCCGCCGCATCTGTACATCTAACCCGACAGTGGGTTCATCCAAAAACAGCACCTTGGGACGGTGAATTAAGGCACGGGCAATCATGGCGGCTTTTTTCATCCCCCCAGACAGCTCAGGAATCAGGCGTTTGCTTTGAGCAGAAAGCCCAACATAGTCCAGCAACTCGTTTATGCGACGGCTTCGTTCAGAGCCATGAATATGATGCAGACGAGCATGAAGCTCCATATTTTCTCTCAGGTTTAAGTCTAAATCTAAGGTTAGATGTTGTTGGACTATGCCGAAGACTTTTTTGGCTTTTTCAGGCTCTTTCAAAACATCATAGCCTGCAATTCGCACTGAGCCAGAAGTGGGTTTAGAAAGAGTTGTCAAAACGCGTATGGTGGTGGTTTTGCCTGCTCCATTAGGTCCTAAAAACCCAAAAATCTCGCCACTTTTCACGGCGAGGTCGAGGTCACGAACGGCGCGTATGTTCTTGTAGGTTTTGGTTAAATTTTGGGTTAAGATGACCTCAGCCAACAGATAAGCCTCTGTGAAGCGTTGCAACAGGGCCCTAAAGTTCCTGCAGTTACAGTTTGGATTATCCTACCGCGCCGCCTATAAAGGTTAATCTGACATGAAAAAGCAGTCCACTGAATAAAAATGGAGAAACAGAAAAGCCAAAATGCTCAGACCCAGCTACCGAGCCAGTTATCTGCCAAAAAATGGCTGGATTGGCAACTTTAATAAACGAAAGACCGTAATATGTTTGCCATGAACCGAAAGTATGCTCCGATAATTGCTGTTCTCGCAGTTGTCATGATGTGTGCAGGTTGCTTAACGGTTTTAGGTCAAGTTACGGTAGGCGTAAAACCAGGGCAATATGCTGAATACAATGTCTCATTTACCGGAACGCCCATGGAAGGGCACGATGCAACCTGGGCACGTATGGAAATTGCGGGAGTAGAAGGATCAGCACTTAATGTTACATTCATTTCCAGACTTGCAGATGGAAGCACAGAAAATGTAACTGAAAACCTCAATTTTGCTACAGGCAGATTCATTGATTACTTTGTGGTGCCAGCTGGACTTAAAGTGGGTGACTCGTTCTACGACCAAACTTTAGACGAAAACGTCTCAATTACCCGAGCGGAAACTCGAACTTACGCTGGAGCGCAAAGAACGGTGGTTTATGGAGAAACAACCGAGACACTGTGGTATTGGGACCAAGAAACTGGCGCCTTAGCTGAAGCCGAATCCACTTACCCAGATTTCACGCTTCACACCGTTATCGACATAACTGACATCTGGAGTCCCCAACCAGACCAGATTCTAGGGTTGCCACCTGTAGTGGTTTTCGCAATCTTGTTTGTAGTTTTGGCAGTTGTAGCGCTTGTGGTTAGTCTTAAGGTTCGAAAAAGAACCCCACGACTTTAACCCAACAAAACAAATGGCAGGTTAGTTGTCGCGCAGAACCTTCGGGATGTAGTTACAGGCTGGGTCTGACTCGAAGAGGTCGCCCGTGTAGTATTCAGCGCGGGTTCGACAACCGCCACAAATTTCTCGGTATTCGCAGACGCCGCATTTGCCTTTGATGTTGCTTTTGTCACGTAACTTCTGATGTAACTCGCTGTGCTGCAGGTCGTTCCAAGCGTTGGTGAGTGTTTTGTTTTTGACGTTGCCAAATCGGTGGTCTTCGTGGAAGCCGCAGCTACGGTAGTCGCCGTTTTCAGTTATGCTCATGTAGCTGCAGCCGATGCTGCACCGACCCAAATAGCCGTTGCGGAACCAGTCCCAAAAATCAGCAGGATTTCTCTGGCGCACTATGCGAGCGTAAAAGGGGCTGTAAACGTTGACTTTGACTTTATTCATGTAGGCAACTTGTAGGTCGTAAATTTCGTTAAATGCTGCCTCGTACTCCTCTGGTGTGGGTGCCAAGTCAGGCATATTTGTACCAGCACGACCCACAGGCACCAAATTATGGTACACAACCATTCGTGCGCCGTATTCAGCTGCTAACTGAGTCGGGTGCGCCATGTCTTTGATGTTGTATTTGGTCATGGTGGTGACAACACAGTCTAGGATGCCGTTTTCAGACAGTTTCTTCATTGCATGCAGCGCTTTGTTGTAGCTGCCTTTTCCGCGAATTTTATCATTAGATTCAGGAGTCCCATCTATACTAACAGCCGTGTGAACCTCATTCTTTACGAGTTTGTTAAGGCGCTCTTCGTCAAAGGCAAATCCACTTGTGATTAAACTGACTTCAAACCCAATGCGCTTCGCATACTCAATAATATCAAAAATGTCGTCACGCACCAAAGGCTCACCGCCGCTGATTCCAAACCAAGGAGAACCAAAATCATAAATTTCATCCACAATCTTGTAGCCTAACTTCGTGTTAACTTCCGCGTCCTCAGGCTTCACAGGCGGAGTATAACTACAATAAAGACAATTCCCAACGCACCGACGCGTACACCGCCAAGTCACCATATACAAAGGCGCTTTATTAGTCATTAATTCACCAACCAAAAAAGGTTAACAGTTGCTCAGCTTCCACAACCAGAAGAGGTGGCTGGGAAGCTGAGCGTGTGTCCTTTTCCATCCTTGCCTTTGGCTCCACCTTAGCTAGGCGAAAAATTTTGCAACTGCTCATAGCCTTGGAGGATAAGGCATTTTGGGGTTGCAACGGTGTGTATGGAATGGCTGAGTCGAGAGGGCGGGGAGGGGCAAACTTCACCGCCTTTATTTCAAGAGTTGCCTTCGCTAAAGGTGTCTGAAGATCGGATGCTGCAAGTGCTTGTGGGTGGGGGCGTGTTGAGCAACTCGCAGATCCGTTCATTTTCGAGCCTCAGACGTACGATATATAGTAAGGGTTATGATAAAACGGTTTTTGACAAGATTTCTTGACACAAAAAAAATTTCTTGACAAAGCCGTTGGTCAATATTTTTTGACAGAGAATTGTTGGTTTTTAGGGGATAAGTTCTAATGCAATTGATTGGATTATAGTGGGGAGTGGGTTACATGTCTGGGTCGGGGTCTGAGGAAGAAACCTATTCGATAATGTTTAGTTCTTTGAAGCATCCCGCGCGTCGTAAAATTTTGCGTATGCTTTCTAAGAAGGCTTTGACCTATTCGGAGATGCTTGAAGCCCTCGCCATCCCAAGCTCTCACCTCACCTATCACTTAGAAAACCTAGGAGAACTGGTAATCAAAGACCCTGACGGAAAGTATAAACTTTCTAGTTTTGGAAAAGCGTCGGCGTCTATGATGCGGGGCGCTGAAGAAGTCCCAGACATTCACGCACAGCGGTTTGCTGCCTTGCCGAATCGTTGGCGATACGTCTTCGTAGGGCTCATGATTGGGATGGTTATTTTAGCCAGTTTGTCTGCGGTTCAGCTTGTAACGTTTAATCAGTTGAACAGTAACTTTTCAACTTTGCAGCAAAACTATGAGGACATAAAAGCTGAAAATGACCAGTTACGTTCGTACAGTAGTTCAGCCAGCAAAGCCATGGTTATACTTAAGGATGTGGCGCAAATTGACATGTCGAAGTACCAAGCTAGTCTTGTGAGCAATCCGACAGTGGAGGTGCGACCGGATTTGGGTGGTGTTGTTGAGGAAGTTGCTCAGTATTCTCTGGTTAGTACAACTAGCCGGTTTGAAGTAACTGTTAGGTACAGAAACAATGAGTTCTCGCAGTACCAGTTGGTTCAGCGTGAAGGTTACCCGAACTTTCCATTAATGTTTACCCAGACCCAGCCTACGAATGGTATAGTGCAGGCAAAACAGTTACTAGAAAGATATGAGGCAATAACAAACCAGTCGTACCTTCAAGACATGATTACATTGTTATCCCAAGCCAACGAAAACACAAGTGAAAAGGTTCTGGACAACACGAAACTGAAAATATCTAGCACCACAAACACATATGACATCACACTTGAATATACTGCAAGCGGCGTGGACTACGTGGGCAAAGACTTGAAGATCCTCATAGAAAACCATGTTGTTACGCTGTTTGAAGACAGTTGGTCGCTTTACACAATTGGAACAGACCAATTAAATGTCACACAAAATCAGGCTGTTCAAATTGCGAAAGATGCAGCAGAGAACTTTAAGTGGACTAGCAACGGCACGCAGGTGTCTAACTTTACGATACTGGATAATGCTATGGCGCAGTTTTATCCCCATACGCGCCCAGAAAACTCGGTCATCCTTTACCCCTACTGGTATGTCATATTGCACCTAGACAAGACCTATCCTGGCGGCGTGAACGTGATTGCGGTAGGCATTTGGGCGGATACTGGCGAAATTTACACTATTGAAGCCTTGGCAGGAGCAAACTAAAGCAAAAGTTTTTTGGTTTTGGTGCGGAGGGTGGGATTTGAACCCACGAACCTCTACAGGATAGGAGCCTCAGTCCTACGCCTTTGACCATGCTGGGCGACCTCCGCAACCAGTGTGTTTTTTCTTTTGTGAGGCAGATAATAAATCAAACCACACATTAAAAGGCTTTACGTCGCCGCAAGTCAGCTACCACGACGCATACGTGGAATTGGGTTGCTGCGCTTCTCTTATATCCCTCGTTTGCTAAATACAAAGGAAGGTAAGCAGCATGAATTCTAAACCGCGCCCACGCAGAGGACAAAAAGTAGCCAAAAGTCCAGAAAAGCAACCTGAAGAGTATGCTTGGAATCCACAAGCAGTTGTTGAGCGACTTATGGCTGCGGAAGTTGAGGCACCAAGCAACTGGGTGGAGGAAGGCTTACCAAAACTTGTAGACGAAGTCATTGGCAATTATCGCACGTTTGGAGGAATGGACCACCTTGCAGGAAAAGATTTGCCCTCCAAAAAAGTGGTGATAGAAGTTTTAGAGGATTTGCTTACGGTGTTTTTCCCAGGCTACTTGGGGAAAACTGAAATCACTAAATCAAACGTCAAGTACGTCATCGGAAACACGTTAACATCGATTTATGCGAGGCTGACGGCGGAGGTGGATAAGAGTTTCAAGCATATCTGCCGTAAAATCAAAGAGTGCCCTCAAGACGTGTGCCATGCTCAAGCCCAGATTGTGGTGAAAGAGCTTTTGGAAAAGATTCCTGAAATCAGGCAGATGCTCAGCGGGGATGTGCAGGCAGCTTACGATGGAGACCCTGCAGCGGTAAGCGCTGAAGAAGTCATCCTCAGTTATCCCTGCATTTTAGCCATAACCACGTACCGAATCGCACATGAACTGTATCTACGTGGAGTGCCGTTGATTCCGCGTATAATGAGCGAACACGTCCATTCCCTTACGGGTGTAGATATTCATCCAGGGGCGCGGATTGGGCAAAGATTCTTCATAGACCATGGCACAGGCGTCGTGATTGGGGAAACCACAGAAATTGGCGACAACGTCAAAATCTATCAAGGCGTCACATTGGGCGCATTAAGTTTTCCTAAAGACGAAACAGGTCACATAATCAAAGGGCGTAAACGGCACCCAACCATAGGAAACAACGTCGTCATCTATTCAGGTGCAACTTTGCTGGGCGCAGAAGCAGTCATCGGAGACAACGTTGTCATTGGAGGAAACGTCTGGATAACGTCTCCAGTGCCATCGAATACGCGGATTACAATTTCGCCTCCACAGCAAAACATTCGTGTGGAAAAAAGAAAGTAACAAAGACCCGCTTAAAGTAGGCGGAAGTTCTCTTTAACCGTCGTCAAAACTACGTGGGTGTTGGTTCGTTCGACGTAAGGCAGAGTGAGTAGGCGTTTAGTGAATGTGCCTAGGTCTTCGCGGCTTTTGAATTTAGCAACAATCACTGCGTCCGTGAGACCGGTTACGTCGTATACACTACATACGTTGGGGATTTTTGCGATTTCTACTTCAGTTTCAACTAGCCTGCCTTTGGCGACTGTGATTTCGGTAACGACGGTTAGTTCGTAGCCGAGTTTTTCGTGATCTAAAATAACTGAGTAACCTTTGATGAGGCCTTCGTCTTCCATCTTTTTGATTCTTGAAAGAACCGTGCCTACGGAAACGCCGACGTTCTTGGCTATTTGTCTGCTTGAGAACCGCGCGTCTTCTAAGAGGGCTTTCAAGATTTTGTTGTCAACATCATTTAATTCCATGGCATGTTTCTCCTGCACGTTTTTCCAACCGACGGTGGCTTTTTGAAACGTTCTTTTAATAATCAGGCAGATAGATTTATAAAAGTTTAGCTGCGAAGCGACAGAAACCAACAAAGCAAGACATATGTATAATGGTAAATTAATTGCAGAAAGCGTGCAGAAATGTTAAATTACTCACCGTCAACCCAATAGGTATACCCGCGAGCCGAATTAAAATGCAAACAAAATATGACACCATTTTGGTGCTGGACTTCGGCGGTCAATACTGCCACCTTATCGGTCGAAGAATAAGAGAACATGGCGTATACTCAGAAATCGTGCCTCACGACATCGCCGCTACCGAGATTTTGGCTTTAAACGAAAAATTCAACATAAAAGGCACAGTCCTCTCAGGAGGACCCTCAAGCGTCTATGGTCCCAACGCGCCCCGCGTGGACCCCAAAATTTTGGAGCTAAACATCCCCGTTTTAGGGTTGTGTTATGGGCATCAGCTTATCGCCCAAATCGTGCAGGGTAAAGTTTCGCGGGCGACTTGCAAAGAATACGGCATTGCAGAAGTGGACATTGACAAAGCGGAGGGCATGCTTAAGGGGTTAAGTGCTAAAGAAACTGTTTGGATGAGTCACGGCGATACCGTCTCGGCGTTGCCTGCTGACTACGAGGTTCTAGCTCACACCAACAGTTGCCCTGTGGCTGCTTACCGACATAAACAAAAAGCCATCTATGGGCTTCAATGGCATCCTGAAGTTGTGCACACCAAACACGGTGCTCAAATGCTGCGCAACTTTGTGTTCGAAGTTTGTCACGCCACCGCAAACTGGAACGTAGAAGACGTCATCGAAAAGATGGTTAAAGAAATCAAAGCCGACGTGGGCGACGCCCAAGCCATCATCGGGTTAAGCGGCGGCATAGACTCCAGTGTAGCCACGGCGTTAGCTGCCCAAGCGTTGGGCAACAAGTTGACGGCGGTGTTTGTAGACCACGGGTTTATGCGGGAAGGTGAACCGGAAGCCATCCAGCAAACCTTCAGCAAATTTGACATAAATTTCGTCATGGCTAATGCGCAGCAAAGATTCATGGAAAAAATGAAGGGCGTTTCTGAACCAGAACGAAAACGCAAGGTCATCGGTGAAGAATTCATTCGAGTGTTTGAGGAAATCGCCGAAGAATCTGGCGCGCAGTACCTGCTGCAAGGAACCATTTACCCTGACCGCATCGAGTCAGGCTTCCGAAAGAACTCAGATGTCATCAAGTCTCACCACAACGTCGCAGGCTTACCAACTAACATCAAATTTAAAAAAATCGTCGAGCCACTAAGAGACCTCTACAAAGATGAGGTACGCAAAGTAGCCACCATGCTGGGATTGCCTAAAGAGTTGGTGAATCGGCAGCCGTTTCCAGGCCCAGGGTTGGCGGTACGAATAATCGGGGACTTAACAGAAGAAAAAGTGCACATTGCCAAAAGAGCGGATGCCATTGTACGCGAAGAAATTGAGAGGAGTTGCGCGGCGGAGGATTTGTGGCAGTACTTTGCTGTTTTAACCGATACGAAAGCGACGGGCGTGAAAGGGGATGCACGGGCTTACGGTTATGTGGTGGCTGTTCGGGCTGCGGAAAGTCGGGAAGCGATGACAGCGAATTTTGCTCAGATTCCGTATCCAGTGCTGGAAAAGATTTCCACGCGCATAACCAACGAAATTCCCGAGGTTACCCACGTAGTTTATGATATAACGCATAAGCCGCCAGCGACCATAGAGTGGGAATAACCCTCGTTTTTCAACATTGTTTATATCCTAAACCTAATCTTACTATACCCGTTTGGCTTGTGATGGACATTGAAAGCTCTTATCCTAATCGGGGGCTTTGGAACAAGACTAAGACCCCTTACATGCACCAGACCTAAAGCCCTATTTCCAATCGTCAATAAGCCTCTGCTGGAGTGGACTTTTGAACGCCTAGCAGCAGACGGCATAGATGAAGTAGTGTTGGCAGTTAACAAACTTACAGAATTTCACATAAAACAACATCACCTACCAAGGCACGGTTTAAAGGTCAAGTTTTCTGTGGACCCTCCGAAGATGCCACTGGGCACCGCAGGACCCATCAAAAAAGCCCAGACATTGCTTGGCGAGGAACCATTTTTGGCGTTAAATGGTGACTTGATTACAGAAATTAACTTTAAAGAAATGCTTGCAGCCCATGATGAAAAACGGGCAGTTGCAACCATCGCGTTGCATGAAGTTGAAGACCCCAGCAGATACGGCGTAGCTGAATTAGAGAATGGAAACCGAATTAAACAATTCATAGAAAAGCCGCCGCGAGGAACAGAGCCGACAAAACTCATCAACGCAGGCGTCTACGTGCTCAGCCCCGAAATCTTCAACTACATTCCCGCGGGCAGGGCAGTTTCTATGGAGCGGGAAGTTTTTCCCAAGTTAGCCCAAGAAAAAGCCCTGTATGGGCACAAAGTTGACGGGTTATGGATTGATATCGGCAAACCTGAAGAGTACCTGCAAACAAACAAGTTGATGCTTAAAACTTGCGCTACCCAGCCTAAGCGGGGCAAATATGTTTGCAACAGTCCTGTCGCGTTAGCTAGCGGCGTTGTCGTCGGCGAAAACTCCATAATCGGACCGTGCGCAGTTTTAGGAAAAAACGTAACTGTGGGCAAGAATGTGCAGATTCAAGATTCAGTGATTTTCGCGGATGTCGAAATTGGGGATGGCGCCATCATCACTGGCGCATTGATTGGTGAGGCGGCGAAGATTGGTAAGAAGGCGAAGGTTACGGAGGGCTGCATTATAGCTGACCACGCCAAAGTCAAAGATGGTAGTGCGTTACCTAACGGATTGCGTGTTTGCCCCGCTGAAGAAGCAGCATAAAACAAAATTATCGCAACAAATTATTTTGCGCGCCAAACTGCCGAAAAAGCTGCCAGCCTGCAAGCACCTTAAAGTATTCTAAAGAACATAGAAGTACTGATTTGTTTTTTCAATAGGGGTACTTCAAAAACTTATTAGCTCCCATTTGGCTTGAATATGGAGTGGAGACGAGCAGTATGAGCCAGAAACTTTTTGGAACCAACGGTATCCGAGGAACAGTGAACAGTGAATTAACCCCCGAAATGGCAGTTAAAGCAGGATGTGCCATAGGCACCTTTTTTGGTAAAAAACGCTTACTCATCGGCTATGACGCCCGAACCAGTGGACCTATGTTCGCCAAAGCCGTCATGTCAGGTTTAGTGGCTGCAGGCTGCGACGTATTTCTAGCGGGCATGGCACCTACCCCAGCCTTACAGTTTGCCGTAAAAAACCACAAAATGGATGGGGGAGTCATCATAACTGCTTCGCATAATCCACCTCAGTATAACGGCATCAAAGTTATCTGGAGCGACGGCATCGAAATCAGCCACGAACAAGAAACCATAATCGAAGACGTCTACTTCGGAAACAAACAGCAACTGAAAGAATGGAACAAGCTGGGGCAAACCCACGAATTAGCAGGCATCAACGACGAATACGTCCAAGCCATAAAAACCCATGTCGATGTCGCTAAAATCGCCGAAAAACACTTTTACGTAGTTATTGACGGTGCCAACAGCGTCGGCTCCTTGACTGCGCCGCCGTTGATTCGCGATTTAGGATGCAAAATCGCCAGCCTCAACGCCAACATAGATGGCACCTTCCCAGGGCGAATGCCCGAACCCCGACCCGAGAACCTCGACGAACTTGCTCGCACTGTTAAGGCTTTGGGCGCGGATTTGGGTGTAGCATTTGATGGTGACGCAGACCGCTCCATATTCGTAGACGAAACCGGAACCATCCACATGGGCGACAAAACCTTCGCCGTTGTCCTTAAACAGTTTCTGCTTGAAAATCCCAATGCGGAAGTCGTCACCCCTGTCAGCTCCTCCACCCTAATCAAAGACACCGCAGACGCTTACAAAGGTAAAATCGAATGGACCAAAGTGGGCAGCGTCACGGTTTCGCAGAAGATGAAAGAAGTTAAAGCAAAGTTGGGCGGGGAAGAAAACGGCGGCGTCTTTTATGGACCTCACCAGTCAGTGCGTGACGGCGCCATGACCACTGCCTTAATCTTAGGCATTATGGCGAAAACAGGCAAAAAGCTATCTGAACTTGTTGCCGAGCAGCCACAGTACTTTATCGAGAAAGGCAAAATTGAATGCCCAGATGAAAAGAAACAGCCCGTGCTCGAAAAACTGCTCCAGCAAACCCAAGGCTTAAACACTAACACATTAGATGGCGTAAAAATCTGGTTTGACGACAAAAGCGCAATTCTTGTTCGCCCAAGCGGCACGGAACCAGCGTACCGCATGTACGCTGAAGCTAAGAACTCACAGAGAGCCCAGCAACTAGTTGAAGAATACACCGCGAAACTGGAGCGGATTTTGGAAACAATTTAAGAAAGCACGTCTATTTCCCTAAACGGCGAAGCCTGTGCCTGCAGTTGTAACGCTCAAAACCCAAGATGTCGATTCACCTCAGAAGCGTGCCCAGTTTAAGGTGTGCGTTTTGGGCTGCGGGCTAAAAGGCGTTTTTTACAGTTTAGCTTTTGCTGAAGCAGGATTCCAAGTTGTATGCACAGACGCAGACCAAAGTGTGATTAAGCGAATTTCAAAAGCTTCTGTTCCACTTAGAGACCGTCAACTGGAAACTAAACTTAAAGCCTACCTAAGAAAAGAGCAAATAACCGCCACCAGTGACGTACCAACCGCCGTTTCAGCAAGCGACATAATTATCATCACGCTAAGCCCCAAGGTAGACGACAAAAAAATAGCGCAAACATCAGAGGTTTTGGCGGCTTGCAAGCAAGTGGGAACCGCGTTGAAACGAGGAAGCCTAATTGTCTATTGTGGCGTGGCGGGTATTGGTTTCACAGAGAGCTTTGTCAAGGAAACGGTGGAGAACACCTCAGGTTTGAAAGCAGGCGAAAGCTTCGGGTTAGCCTACCACCCAAACTTAACAGGCTTAACTACTCTAAAAGAGAAGGAAAATGTAGTTGCTGCAAACGACAAATACAGCCTCAACGCGGTAGCAGCCATCTTCGAATGCGTATCCCCAGCTGTGACCAAAGTTTTGGGTATAAAATTGGCAGAAGCAGCAATGATATTTGCGGCAGCCAAACGTGACACAATCAAGGCGTTGGGAAACGAGTTAGCAGTACTTTGCGAAAACGCTAACATAGACTACGTGGAGGCTCTGCACCTACTCAAAGAGGGGGGAGCAGCAGAACCAGGACTTTTAGGGGAAATGAACCGTGAAGAAACGTATTTGCTTTTAGAGAACGCTGAAAGCCTCAACGTAAAACTACGGTTACCGCCTTTGGTGCGCCAAATTAACGAAGAAATGGTTAAGCATGCCTTCAGCGTAACTCAGAATGCGCTGCGAACGGGGGGAATCACGTTACGCAGAACAAAACTGGCGCTCTTAGGAGCAACGGAGTCAGAAGGCATAGCTGCTTTTGCACAGTTACTCGAATCTAAAGGCGTCAAAGTTACCCGTTACAGTCCCTACCTTGGAGATGAGGATTGTGGCACTAACTCTGGGAATACTCAGAGAAAAAAGACAATTAACGAAGCTGTAGAAGGAGCTAATGGAGTGATTGTTTTTTCGCCTCAGGACCAGTTGGGGCGATTAAACCTTAAGAAGTTGCGTGCATTAATGAAGTCGCCAGCGATATGGATAGATTTAGCTTGCATAGTAGAGCCGCAGAAAGTGGAAGCGGCAGGATTCCTCTATCGCGGGTTAGGACGAGGAGTATACCAAAAATGAAGAAACTTGGCGTAGCCGTTGTAGGAACAGGATTTTGGGGAAAAAACCATGCAAGAATCTACAAAGAACTCGAAAACACCAACTTAGTTGCCATCTGCGACGTTAACGCAGACCGCGCCAAAGCAATCGCAAACCAGTACGACGTGAAAGCATACATCGACAGCGCCGCCATGCTCAAAGACCCCGAAGTGGAAGCACTAAGCGTCTGCACATGGTCCACGATGCTAGCTCAAGAAGCGCTCAAAGGCTTAAACGCAGGCAAACACGTCCTGGTCGAGAAACCTATGGCTACGGACACAAAACAAGCCCAGACATTGCTTGACACGGCAAAGGCAAACGGCTTACACCTCACCGTTGGCTTTCTCATGCGCTTCATTCCAGGTTTGCAACAAATCCGCGGTGCAGTAGAAGCTAAGAAAATTGGCGAATTGGTATCAGCGACGGCTAAGCGGGTAACTCAATGGCCTGAACGTATAGGTGATGTCGGCGTCGTCAAAGACACTGCCATTCACGATATTGATGTTATGCGGTTTATTTCCGGCGAAGACCCAACAAGCGTTTACGCGAAAATGGGCAGCATGCGTCACCGTCAATTTGAAGACTACGCCCAAATCATGCTTACTTTTGAAAGTGGCAAAACCGCCTTTATCGAATCCAACTGGCTCACACCCTACAAAATCCGCACCTTGAACGTGACGGGCAGTGAAGCCATCATGCGCTTAGACTACAACAGCCAAGAACTCTGGGTCGAAAACGCCAAAGAAACACTGCAACCTCGAACTCCATTTGAAGAACCGCTCAAAGCTGAACTCAAACACTTCGCCGAATGTGTGGTGGAAAAGAAGAAGCCAATGATTACAGGAGAAGACGGCTACAAAGCGCTTGAAATTGCGTTAGCAGCCATGGAATCGTCTGCTAAAAACGCCGTTGTAAAACTAAAAAACTAAGAAGGGTAGGTTAGCCTTTCAGGTTGAAGGGCTTGCCTTCTTTCACGATGTTTTCAGGAACTTTGTCTTTCCACTTCTTCAGAAACGGCAAGTCCTCGCTGTCCTTACGTAAGTCGTCGGGCAACATTTCGGGAATTTCGTCACGGATTGGGTACCAGCGGAGGCATTTAGGACAGACAAGTAAGCCTTCGATAATTTCGTCTTTTTCTTCAAAAACGTGCAAATCCAAGGGGTGGTACTTGTCTATGGGGCAAGCAAGAATTTCCATTAGTTTTCGTTTCATAGCAGCTCTCTCTAATGAAGTAATCATTGAGCCCAGCTATTAAAACTTGCCAGCTTAGCAAATATGTATGTCTACAACTATATGGTGCCAGTTAGGACCAATGGGGCGGATTATTCGTGCAAAAGGCAGCGTAAAACGGGTGTTGGCTGCTTTGAGTTTAGCTGAGATTTTGGCTTTGGCTTTTTCTTTTGGGTCTTCTTCTTTGGTTGCATGTTCAAAACAGTGACCGTGGATCCAACCGCCTTCTGCTTTGAGTGCGGAAACTGCGCAAGGCAAATAGTCAAGGGCTTTTTCGGGCAGTGGCATCAAAACCCTATCTGCCGTGCCCTGCAGCTTTGTATCAATCAAAGCTTTGGCGTCGCCTAATAGGGGAACCACCTGTCCAAACACTCGATTTAGGCGAATATTGTTTTCCATACATCTGACGGCTTCGGGGTTAATGTCGATGGAGAAAACTTTGGCAGAAGGAATCTGTTTAGCAATTAAAATTGAAAAACAGCCTATACCAGCAAACATGTTAACAACCGTTTCAGCAGATGTGACAAGTTGGGCTATGCGTAATCGTTCGCCTGAGAGTCTGGGAGAAAAGTAGGATTTCTCTAAGTCTACCTCAAAAAGGCAGTCGTGTTCTTTGTGTATGGTTTTGGTTTTTTGTTCTCCCGCAACCCAACTTAGCGTGCGTAAACGATATGCGCCTGCAACTTTGGATTGCTGGAGCAAAACAGTTTTGACGCCTCGATTTGTAGCCAGTATGGTTTGGGCAACTTCGAGAGGAGGGATTTGTGTGGAGGGAGGAAGTTTTATGACTGCTATGTCGCCGACCGTGTCAAAAGAACTGTAAACGCTCACTGAAGCGGCGCCAACTGCTGTGGTCATACGTTGTTTTAGTCGTTTTCTCAAAGTTTGCCCTTCAACAACAGCTTTCCACTGAAAACGTTTAAAAGCAAAAAACGTTTCCTTCTACGAAGAGGATTATTCATGGAACGATCAGGGATTGTTTACGAATGCATGCGTTGTGGCGCAAGAGTTCCTTCAGAAGAGTTGGAAATGCGCGGTGGAGAAACCAAATGCATCATCTGCGGCTACCGAATTCTGAAGAAAGTTAAGCCGCCAGTGGTAAAACGTATTCAAGCAAAATAAAAATGAAAAGGTCCTCCTTTTTGGAGGATTAGTTGTTTTTCTTGGTTAGTTTAGTAGAAGTCTTGGTCACCGAATTTACGTAGTGCTTTGCCTTTCAGTTTCATGGGAACGTCGATGTCGTCTTCGAAATCTTTTTCGACTGTTTGGCGGCGCACAGTTTCTCCGCATATACCACGGGGAAGCAAACGACGCTTCATGCACATAGCGTAAGTACAGTTTTTAATGTCACATGGTTCTTCAGTCATTCGGCACCAAACGGAGTCTCGGCGATACATTACGGAGTTTTTTGCACATTTAAAAGCTGAACATGTTGGAGAGCAAACTTTTGCTTGAGCCAAGGTTTACACCTCTAAACATAAAGATAGAATTTATTGCTGCACGAGCATTTTTATGAGATATTTCTAGGAGGAGATATAAAGTTTTTTGCTATTGCTACCTCATTTTCTGGCTTAGGCTTTGGTTCGGCGGAGTTTAAAGCCTACCTTGCGGTAGACTTCTACAATTGCAAGTAGAACCAAGGCAATGATAATGATGAGTATTGCTGCCAGCAAGCTTGCATTGATAACTGCGCCGCCGAAGGCCACGAATTGACCCATTTTAAGTTCAGTGGTAGCAGGGGAATCGATGTACATGCTATTAGAGATGTATGAACCTGAGTTGCCAGAGGCGTATGCGGTGACTTCGATGTTGCCGCCTATAATATTATTGAAGGTTGCGACACCGTTGCCTTGGGTGGTAGCTTGTTTGGTTTCTGTGCTTGTTCCGCTTATCTGGACGGTTACGCCGCTTATGGGGTTACCAAAGTAGTCAACAACTTTGATGGATACATCCAGATTGTAGATGTCGTTTTTGAGTTGCACTTGGCTGTTGGTTAAAGCGTCAACTATGAGGGTATTGAGAAGGATGTTGTCGGAAGTGTAGACGGTAGCGCGGTACTGACCGAAGACCACTTGAGTTTGACTCTGTCCATTGCCGTCAGTTGTTACACTGTAAAATACGCCGCTTGCTTGTTCGATAAGTGTTACGCGGGCGTTAGGTATGGGGTTGTTGTTGTAATCGACTGTTGTTAATGTTAAGGTTATGTCGGGGGTGATTATGGTTGCATGTGAAGAAGCCTGAGCTGGGAGTACGTTTGTTGTTTGGTTGCCAGAGTTGAAAACTTGCCCGTATTTGGATGCGGCAATGTTGTAGCTGATTCCTGTCAGGACGGAAGTGAAGGCGTATTCTCCTGAGATGTCAGTTTGGCCCGAAATTGTGCCAGTTTGAGTCCCGCCAGTTCGAGGCGAATACTGGAAGGTCATGTTTAAAGTAACAAATGGGATAACAGCGCCGTTTTTGTCTTGGACGGTTACCACTAAGTTAGTTAGTTGGCATGTTACGGTGTTGGTTCCGCTTCCAGTTACAGTAATTTGAGATTGGCTGACTCTAACTTGGTTCCAGTAAGCATTCACTGTATAAGCGCCATTTTCCAAGTTAATGGCAGCTACGCCAGTTGAGTCGGTGGTTCCGCTGTAAGTAGTGCTGGTTGTCCCATCAACAACTTCAATTAGCAGGTCAGGAACAGAGTCTCCAGCTAAGTTCACAGCATGGAAGTTCACTGCGTAACCAGCAATAAGGAAAGTTTGGACATCAGCTATTGTTTTTGATGGCGTAGTAAGCGGGGTTACTGCGATGCTATAGTTTCCGACGGTGGCGTTATTTGGAACAGTCCATGTTGTGGCTATAACACCTTGGCTTGAAGCAGTAACTGACTGAGAGAAGATTATAGCGTTGTTAAATGTGACAGCAACTGTGGCAACTTGGCTTGGCTGATAGCCAACGGCGTTAATTTGGACAATTTCGCCGCGGTGGTATTCGGTGGAATCAGTGAAGCCTATTGTGAATTGGGTTTGAGCCAAATTTGTTGATTGATTAAAGAACACGGTGTATGTTCCAGCGTAGTTTGTGGAGGAACCTTCGGGAGAGAAGCTGGAGTCAGGGAAAGTGACGATAACTGAACCCGCACCCGTTGAGGATGTGGTAATGGGAACAACTTTTGTGTAGTTGGTATCAATACCCGCAGGAGGCATTATGAGAATTTCAGCGTTGTAAACTTTACTTGGGTCTCCGCCTTTTACTGTTACGTTGAGTTGAACGTTGTTACCTTCCTGTAATTGACCGGGGGAAGCAGGCAGAATTGGGGTAACAGCGTAATCTACGTATACAGGAAACATGTAGGTTGCGTTTGTAGCAGCAGAGACATCAACTAGAGTGAAGTAGTAATCTTCAGAAGGCAACAAGGGGAAGGTAAAGTTTGCCCCAACATAATAGCCCTCTGCAGTTCCTGAGGCAACAAGCGCGGTATCATAGTAGATGCGATATTGCCCGTTATAGGTGCTTATGGTACCCACTAGGGTTCCAGGGTCCTCAACTATTGCGTAGGATGCAATTTCACCGTCTTCTCGAAGAATTTGGGTTATAGCCACACCGGTTGTTTGCCCTTGAACGGACAAGCTGGATGCTAACAAAAACGCTGTGGTCAGGAACAGTAAGAATGTTATTGCGATGACTTTTTGCCTCAAGCTGGACGACTCCTGTACGTAAGTTTAGACTTTGGATTGAACATTTACTATTGGAGAACATTTTAAACTTTGCCTTTAATTGCCTTAAAAAGGGGAAGATAGAGGCACCTCTGATACGTAAGCAACATGTGAAGGGAGGTCCCAGTGTGGAATACTAGGCGCGGCAAGACGACTTTAATAAAAGAATACCCCATAACCTAAGCACAACTCTGTTAGAAGAATAGAAACATGACCGATGTTGTTCCAGCTTCACTTATTCAAGCATTAAAAAAACAGAAGTACCACCGAGTAGGCAACCATTCGGCGGTCAAACGGTGCAAATGGTTTTATGAAGCCTTAACAAACGGTCGGTCCTGCTATAAGCAGAAGTTTTATGGCATCAATTCACATCAGTGCATCCAGATGTCGCCTGCCCTGTTTTATTGCACTCAGCAGTGTCTGTTTTGTTGGAGAGCACAAAACGGCGACTTGAACATAAACTATGACGAAATGCAGTTGCCCTCATGGGAGGCGCCCGCAGAAATTGCGGAGGGCATTTTGAAGGCGCAAGGCAAAATTCTGAGCGGATACAAGGGGCATCCAACGTTGGACCTACAAAAGTTCCGTGAAGCCCATCGTCCGCGGCATGTGGCAATCAGCTTAACGGGAGAACCAACCCTTTATGCACCCCTTGGAGAGCTAATCCGCACATTACACAGCAAGGGGTTAACGACGTTTCTGGTTTCTAATGGGAACCTGCCTGAGAAGCTTGCGGAGTTAAGTGAGGAGCCAACACAACTTTACATTTCGGTTTGTGCATCCAACAAAGAGTTATTCAAACAGGTTTGCCGCCCTCAGGTGCCAGAAGCATGGGAGCGGTTGAATGAGTCTTTAGCGTATTTGCCTAGTTTTGGCTGCCCAACGGTTATTCGCTCAACGCTTGTGAAGAACCTTAACATGCAAGACCTTGAAGGCTACGCGGCACTTGTAGCTAAAGCACAGCCGACGTATATTGAGGCAAAAGCGTACATGCATGTTGGTTTTTCGGGGCTGCGGCTGGGATTTGAAAATATGCCTAGCCATCGGGAAGTGTACGAGTTTGCGTTGCAGCTATCAGAGAAGACGGGGTACAAGATTTTAGATGAATCACCCGACAGCCGAGTGGTTTTACTAAGTAAAAGAGAGAAGGCTATTCGCTTCAGCCCTTCATAAGTTAGTTCGTTTGGCAATTCATTCAGCTACCGCATGTTTACACTTGAGTTAACAGGCTGACGAGCAAAAGGTGACTGGAAGCCTTAAATAACTAGTTTATGGTGCCCTAGTATTTAACCGAGAATTTAATTATACGGTGGTGAAGAAGTGGTTAGTGAGGGACGGGGGCGCCTATTCAAACGAAAGGACGGCAAATACTTGGTTTATTTGCCGAAAGATTTAGCGGAAGACAGTATGTTCCCATTCAAGGAAGCTGACTCCGTGTTTGTGAAGGTGAGTTTCAAGCTCGGAGAAAACAGGCTTGCTGTAGAGAAATGGGCAGATTCTGAATAGAAGTCCACTGAAGGGAAACCTATAAGCAGGCTTCTTTCTATTTTTAATAGAACTAAAAAGGTTTGAAAGCATGCCAACACTGAAAGAAATTTTGAATGATGCCAAATGCCACTTAATGGAAAACAGCAAAACCCGCGAAGCAGCCAATGAGCGGATGCGAAAGATAACCAGCCAGTCAAAGCAGGCGATTTTGCTTAGCCACCAGAAGAGACCTGTGGAAGCAAAAAAGCAACTGGAAAGCGCGAAACAATTGATAGCGGAAGTGCGCGAAATAGCCAAGGCGTATCCTGCATTAATCTATTCAGGCATGCTTAGTGACGCTTTGCAGGAGCATTCAGAAGCGTGCATATTCATCAAACTCATAGAAGAAGACACGTTTCCGTCCGCAGTCGAGTTGGGGGTGCCACCGATGGATTACGTTTTAGGATTAGCAGACGTCATCGGTGAACTGAGGCGCCTTTCACTAGATGCACTGCGAGAAGGAGATGTTGCCCAAAGCGAAAAATGTCTGCAACTGATGGACGAAATCTTTGTAGAACTAGAAGCCTTAGACGAGGCATACATGCTTGTGCCCATGTTGAGAAGAAAAAACGACATATCTAGAAGGATAATCGAATCCACCCGCGCAGACATAGCTCAAGAAGTGCGAAGAAAAGCGTTACAAGACCAAATCCACGCTTTTGAACAAAGATTAGCCAACAAAACCTAAACCGCACGAAAAAACCCAAATGACAGAACCCACCAATACAAGTAGGGAATCTTGCTTGAACCCCAAACTCCAACAGCTAGCAGACCAAATCCAAGACCGACAACTCCGCAGCAAAGTGGTCGAGTTTTTAGAGAAACCGACGTTTGATTTGAACGGAAAAGTTTACGCTGGACCATCTTTTGAGGTTTCTCCAGGTGGGCTTGCCCATCATCACACCTACGTGGGCGGCTATTTGGAACATGTTTTAGCAACGGCGAAAATTGCGTTGGCGCTTTGTGATGTGGCAGAAGAATTGTATGGAGCCAAAGTTAACCGAGATCACGTGGTCGCAGGAGTATTATTGCATGACATCTTTAAGCCCATCACATATACTCAAAATGAGCAAGGCGACTTTGTTTCTGCCCCGTTAGCAGACTATTTAGATCACATTTCGCTGGCGACCGCGGAGTTAGTTAGACGAGATTTCCCAGTGACGATTATTCACATTGTAACGGCACATTATGGTGGCTACGGCCCTATCAGCCCTCGCACCTTAGAGGCGCTAATTGTGCATTTAGCTGACGACACAGACTCGCATTTGAATGGGCAAGTTATGGATGCTGCGTGGCATTTGACGCGGAAAGCAACAGGTGAAGGGGTGCCGAAGCTGAATGCTAAAGAGGCATTTGAAATTGTGCAAACTAAAACCATCAACGGTTGGGCAGGCGTAAAGGAAATAGCCGAAAAAATCAGGCAGCAACGCGAAGCACAGAAACCTTAATACCCGCTATGTTAAAAGGTGCAGTGGCGAAACCTATGGAACCCGAAAAAATCCCAAGCGCACCAGAGACTCCTCAAAACCCTGAAATCACCTTTGATGAGTTCTTGAAGCTGGATTTGCGTGTGGGCAAAATTTTGGAAGTTATCCCTGTGGAGAAGTCCAAAAAACTCTTGCGGGTCATGGTGGATTTTGGTTCTGAGAAGCGCCAAGCAGTTGCAGGCTTAGCCCAGTATTATAAACCGGAGGAGTTGGTGGGCAAAAAGTGTGTGTTTTTGTTGAATTTGAAGCGGCGGATGCTGGCGGGGTTTGAGTCGCAGTGTATGGTTTTGGCTGCAGAAGATGAGCAAGGTGTGGTTGCGGTTTTGCAGCCTGAAAAAGATGTGGCGGAAGGCGCCAAAATCGGCTAAACCGTTTTAGCCCAAACAAGCCGTTTTTCTTTTTGATTTTGTCCTTAAGGTGTAGCGTGTCGGTTTAGGGTTGACAAAAGTTTTAGTCAAGAAAACTCAAATACGAACGTTGGGTTAAAGCTGAGTTAGGGATAAGCATGACCAGAATTTATTTAGCCGCAGCCTCTGACGCGGCTCGAGAGGTTCCCGCTCAAGCGCGTACAAAACGCAAGTTCAGCAAGAACAGGTACCTAGTTCTTGCAACCTTTTTAGCCCTTGTGACAATTACGGGGGCTTTATTTTTGCCTACGGGCGAAGCTACAATACCGTTAAATGTTGAGTATACGGTGGGGGAAAAGATGATTTACGGCACCACCACCTCTACAACTATGGAGATGCAAAACTCCACTGACATTTCCGACCTTTGGGGGCAATTAATAGAGCAAGCAGGCAACAACACTGTAACTATGGATGGGCAAGACACCTTAGAAGTGGTTGCCTTTGACGGACAATACTACACGCTAAATCACACGGTAACCATGAATACGGCGTTAAGCAGCCTGCCGCTTTCTTACTCGATGCTGGAAAAGATAAACAAAACCGGCTACTCCACATACATGTTTAATTTTGATGTTAATTCCAATTTGAGTGCGGACGCCACTTACCCGAATTTTCTTGCCCAGTTGCTTAGCCAACCTGACGTGAAAGTGGGCAGCAGCATCACCGTTCCGTTTCCAGCGATTAATTCGAGTTTTGCAATCACAGGAAATGTGACAATAACGTTTGGGGGTGTAGAAGACCTGACTGTACCTGCGGGCACTTACAGGGTGTTTCTGATTAACATGACCAGCAACAACATAGAAATGGACTTGGGTGCTGCAGCGGCGGGGCTGTTGACGAACATGAACATGGACCTGAACTATCAGGTGTACATGGAGTACGGAACGATGCGACAAATCAAATCGACAATGCAAGAAACCATGTCCTATGACACCACGATGTTTAGCGCCACAATAAATCTCGCCATGGACATGACCCTTAACGAACACATCAAACCCTAACCCTTCTTTTCTTTTACAAAAATCAGTCTAAACCCGTAAGGCAATTTTTTGTTAGCTATTTTCGGGCGTCGTCGGGGGAAAAACAAATTATAAACGAAACCTTTAGGAAGATGCCTTTAGAGGGTTATTTATGTCCGCCAACGAAGAAGCCGTAATGTGGGTCGAAAAATACCGACCCAAAACCTTAGACCAAGTTGTCGACCTAAAAGACATCACCGACAGCCTCAAAGCATTCATGCGCAACCCCAAAAGTATGCCACACCTGCTACTGGCAGGCATCCCCGGCACTGGAAAAACCACCATCGCCTTGTGCATAGCGCATGAGTTGTTTGGGCAGAATTGGAAAACGTTCACGTTAGAGTTGAATGCATCTGACGAAAGAGGTATAGACACGGTTCGGGATCGCGTGAAGGATTTTAGCCGCTACAGCCGAGCTGCGTTTGGTAATGTTCCGTTTGCGTTGATTATTTTAGATGAATGTGACCAGATGACGGGACCTGCGCAGACAGCGTTGAGAAGAATTATGGAGACCAGTTCACGCACTAGTCGCTTTATTCTCATCTGCAATCAGTCTAGCAAAATCATCGAACCTATCCAGAGTCGATGTGCGATATTCCGGTTTTCTAAACTTGAGAGACAACCCATGATTGACCACTTGGGCTATATTGCCAAAAAAGAAAATGTCACTTTAACGCCTGAAGCGGCTGCGCGCATTGTAGACTACGCGGAGGGTGATTTGCGGCATGCGATTAATTCGTTGCAGGCGGCGGCAGCATTCAAAGAGGGCATGGTGGATGACAAGACAGTTTCGCAGGTGCTTGGTGAAGCTAGTCCTATGCAGGTTCAGGTTATGATTCGCAAGGCTTTGTATGGCAGTTTTATTGACGCCCGTAAAATGATGTATGACCTTATGGGGTCGTATGGGTTTTCGGGTGCTGATATTGTGCGGCAGATGCAGCGGGAACTTTTCAAAATGTCCACTTTGACGCCCGAACAGAAAGCTGAATTGTCAGATATAATCGGCGAATATGACTATCGCCTCACGCAGGGCGCTAACAGTGATATCCAGCTTTCGGCGTTGCTTGCGCAGTTTGCCAAAGTCGGGAAAGCTTCAGGGGAAGCTAGTTGAGCGAGGATAACCTGCTGTGGGTTGAGAAGTATCGTCCCAAAAAGATAGCGGACGTCATAGGTAACGAGGAAGCTAAAGTCGCTTTTGTGGACTGGCTTAAAAACAAGCGGCACACCAAAAAGGCTGCGCTGCTGTATGGTCCTCCTGGTGTTGGCAAAACTACGTTGGTTAATGCGGCAGCAGCGGAGTTCGGGTTTAAAGTCATTGAAATGAACGCTAGCGATACACGCTCTGAGAAAGCCATAAACGCTATCGCTAAACCTGCTACCTCGTTTGTCGCCTTAGATACGTTCAGTACTGAGGTTAAGGGCAGTATCTTGTTTTTGGATGAGGTGGATGGCATCGCGGGCAACGAGGATCGTGGAGGCGTGGGTGCGATTATCAAAATTGTCGAAAACACCCGTGTGCCCATTGTCATGGCAGCAAATGACCCTGACCTTAGCAGGCTAAGACCACTCAAGAAAGTTTGCACTTTAATTCGGTTTCAGCAGGCACGTATACCGTTGATTATTGCAATGTTGCAGAAGATTTGCCGAAAAGAAGGCGTCAAAGCTGACTTTGAGGCGCTGGAGCAAATCGCCCAAAACAGCCGTGGCGATGTACGTTCAGCCATCAACGACCTGCAAAGCTTAGCCGAAGTCACCAAAACCTTAACCATCGATGACACTGCAGGACTGACCTATCGCAACAAGGATGTCAGCATGGATGAGACGTTGCGGGGCTACTTTGGGGCTAAGTCGCTGGCGGAGGCTTCAACGCTGCTTAGCCGCTCAGGCGTAGACTACGACGAGTTATTGATGTCTGTGGGCGACAATTTGCCGTTGCGTTACACGAACCCTGTGGAGTTGGCGGCGGCGTACGAGTTTGTCTCCAAAGCAGACGTTTTCCGCGGCAGAGTCGGCATCGAAAACTGGCAACTGCTCCGATACTTCTACAACGCGCTTGCCCAAGCAGCAGCCGTAAATCCCAAATCGTATGAACCCTTCAAGTTCATCACACCCCCAATTCGAATAATCACCTTATTTTGGAGCAAAGGCAAACGCACCACATTGGAAAATATCTGCGGCAAAATCGGGCAAAAATGCCACGTATCTCGCAAGACAGCCAAGGAAGATTTTGTACCGTTTTTGAAGATCATGCTCACTAAACCTGCGGGAGCCGCGGCGGTAACGTGGCTTGAGTTGACGCCGGAAGAAGTTGGATTCTTGGAGAAGATGAACAAGTTCTAGGAGAATGATGTTCTATGGTGGTTTTGAATAAGAAGGGCTTTCGGCTTCCACGGTTGGAAAAAGACAAGTTTGTTTTGCTGATGCGGTTGGGGTTGGCGTATGACCGTGCAAGCGGCTTGTTCAGCGTTAGCAACACCAACAACATCGAAAAACTGTTAGACACGTTGCGGGAGATTTTGGGAGAAGAAGTGAGTTTCACTCAGACGTGTTTGATTTGTGGGAAAGATTTTTCGTGCCAAGAATGCCGCTACTATGAACTATGCGAGACACGTAACATGCCGTTGAGTTGTGTTTGTGGGAAGTGTTTGGAAGAGGGCAAGGTCTTGCCTTAGTAGCAGCTCAAAAAGGTTTTGGGCGGTAAATGTTTCATTTATCGCGGTATTTTTTTCACGTTTATTCATTTTCTTGTGGCGCCATACACATATTTAACGGTGGCTACCATTAAATACTTGAATGTTTGTACAGAAAACGCAGCTATAAACCCTAAAAATTGTTCATTTGTAAAAAGGAGAAGAGAAAATGAGTGAACGTGTACATAAAAATAGTGCCTACTTAAACGGCAAATCCACCGTAGGAACCCGTACCCGCGCAAAAGACACCAGCACTCTGAGCGGCATGTGTCCCATCTGCATACATGACTGCCCTGTCCTATGCGAAATCAGCCTCTCTGCCTTCCGCGGGCGAGAAGCACTTTACCCTGAACCAGCCCAGTTCGGAACCAGCACTGCAAGCGCCCTCAAAAACTTTGGTTTAGACTGGAGCCAATTCAACATTCAAGCTGGCTTATTTGAGGCTCAGGGCATCAAAGAAAGCAGCGAAGAAGCCATATTTCCTAACGCAAACATCGAAACCAAAGTTGGGGGTATGCCCCTCAAATTGCCCATTCTAACAGGTGCATTTGGGTCCACTGATGTTGCCCGGTTGAATTGGGAAGGTTTGGCGGCAGGTGCAGCCATAGCAGGCGTCTCTATTACCGTCGGCGAAAACATCGTCGGCATGGATGTTGAATCAAAGTTTGCAGGCGGCAAAGTTATGTCGTCACCTGAACTTAAACGCCGTGTAGACCTGTTTCGTAAGTTCTGGGACCAAAAATACGGCGATGTTATAATTCAAACAAACGTTGAAGACCAAAAACTGGGAATAGACGTGTATGCTTTGAGCAGTTTGGAAGTTAACATCATTGAACGTAAGTGGGGGCAAGGTGCTAAAGCCATCGGCGGCGAGGTACGACTTCGAGACCTGCAAAAAGCACTTTTGCTTAAGAAACGCGGCTATATAGTCATCCCTGATCCTGAGGATCCAGTGGTGCAAGAAGCGTTCCGAAATGGCGTGTTCAACACGTTTGAACGGCATAGTCGGGTTGGCATACCTAAAGAAAAAGACTTCATTGAAGACATTGAATGGCTACGTAAACAAGGCGCTAAAAAGGTGTTTCTAAAGACAGGTGCCTATCGTCCCTCAGCGGTAGCGTACACAATGCGGTTCGCTTCGGAAGCGAAAATTGATGCGTTAAGTTTTGATGGGGCAGGCGGCGGTACAGGCATGAGTCCAGTGCCGATGATGGATGAAATGAGCATTCCTACTGTTTACCTCCAAGCAATCGTGCTAAGATGTGCCCAAATATTAAAACAGAAAGGCAAGCATGTACCTGATTTGGTTATGGCGGGAGGCTTTATTGAAGAAACCAGTCTTTTCAAGACCATTGCGCTAAGCAACTTTGGCGATGGGCCGCTGGTGAAGGCGGTTTTGATGGGGCGGTCACCCATAACGGCAGCTATGAAAGCTAGCTACTTTAAGAAACTGGCTGCCGAAGGCAAACTACCTAAGCAATTCGCCGACCAATATGGAACCACACCTGAAAAGTTCTTTATAGCGGTACCTGAATTAAAAGCCAAATACGGCAGCAAATTCAGTGAACTCCCCTTAGAAGCGGTCGGCGTGTACACCTACCTGACGGACCGGGTTGGCGTTGGGTTGAAGCAGTTGATGGCTGGGAACCGCAAATGGAAACTGGACCTAATAGGCAGAGGCGACTTGATGAGCTTATCGGAGTTAGCTGCCAAAGTTACCGGTATTCCGCTTGCGGATGAAATTGAAAAAGATGCTCTTGAAAGCATCCTCGGGTAAAACCCATTTACTCTTTTCTTTTTTAGTCCAAGAAAATTAATTAAAAATCTAACCTACCCTTTTACTGTGAACTTTTGTGGCTAAATCTAAACCCAAAACCGTAGAGGAAACATTAGCAAAACAAATCCCCAAAAAACAGAACCAAAACAAAGCCAAAAAGGAAAGACTACTTAAAGAAGCCGAGTTAACAGTCCAAATCTAGGAGAGGTCTACGGTGGGTGAAGAACACACAGCGTTAACGGTGGCGTTAGCTCAACTTAAACTTGCATCAAAAAAGCTCAACTTGGAGTCGGGCATTCATCGGATGCTGAGTCAGCCGAAACGTAGCATAACGGTTAGCATCGACATACGGCTCGATAACGGCGACATGGGTGTCTACAGTGGCATACGGGTACAGCACTGGGACGCGCGAGGACCCTTCAAAGGCGGCATCCGCTATCACCCCAGCATAAACCATGATGAAGTTGCGGCTTTGGCGATGCTTATGACTTGGAAATGTGCCATAGCAGACATACCTTATGGGGGCGCGAAAGGGGGCATCTCCATTGACACCAAAAAACTCAGCGTACGCGAACTGGAACGCATAACTCGCCGATATGTCAGTCTGATTTATGAGTATCTTGGTCCACACCGCGACATCCCTGCACCTGACATGTACACTGATGCCCAAACCATGGCTTGGGTGATGGATACTTACAGCCAGCTTAAAGGGTTCAGCGTACCTGAAAGCGTGACTGGCAAACCCGTTGAAGTGGGTGGTTCAGAAGGACGCGCCGAAGCCACGGGACGCGGAGTTATTCACTGTGTAAGACAAGCAGCCCAAAAATTAGCGTTGCCACGTGGCGGCGCGTCGGTGGCGATTCAGGGTTTTGGGAACGTGGGGTACAATGCTGCGGTTGCGGCAACTGAAGTTGGCTACAAAGTGGTTGCGGTAAGCGACTCGACAGGGGGCATATACAACTCCGAAGGCATAAACCCAAATGCGGTGCTGATGCATAAAGGAAAAACAGGGTCAGTCCAAAACTATCCCAACGCAAAAAACGTAACTAACGAAGAACTGCTCGAAACCAAATGCGACATCTTAATTCCTGCAGCGTTGGAGAATCAGATTACGTGTAAGAACGCTGACAAAATCCGTGCGCGCATGGTCGCCGAAGCCGCCAATGGACCCACCACACCTGAAGCGGACAAAGCGCTCTATGAAAAGGGCATCTGCCTGATTCCAGACATCTTGGCAAACTGTGGGGGCGTGACGGTGAGCTATTTTGAGTGGGTGCAGAATCTTACTCGAGATCATTGGACGCTTCTGGAAGTGAATAAGCGGTTGGAAGCGAAAATGTCCAAAGCCTTCGATGACGTGTACGCTTTGAGCCAAAAAGAAAACAATGACATGCGAACAGGCGCATTGATGCTGGGGGTAGGCAGGGTGGCGGACGCAATTAAGGTGCGCGGACTCTGGCCATAGAAAGGCGAAATTACGCTTAAACCTGCAAAACGCAAATTAGGTTTTCTTAAGTTTGCCTTCGCCTGGCTCATAGAGAGTGCCTTCACGCAGCAGCTGCCCAATCATGCGCTCAATTTCAGACCGGGACAGCTTGTGTTTGTCTTCTAGCACCGTGACCAAGGCGTCTTTTTCTACAGCGCCTGTTTGTTTCTCCATATCCACCACAGCCGAAAGCACCACCTGCAACTTGTCACGCACGCTCTTGGGTCTGCCAGTCATGATTAAGTCTATGTCCATTTTGTAGCTGCTCATGTCGATACCGACTTCTTCGAGGCTTCGTTTCATCAAGGTGATGGCTGCTTCGGCGTCGTCGCCTGTAACTTCCTTGCGCAGTGCGGCGCGTGCGCGGGCTTCGGAAACTCGAACCAACGACTCCAACTGGCGGGCAGTAATTGCAACAGGGGAGCCTTCGGATTCGCTGGCAACACGCATAGCCAAATAGAAGTCGCGCAGCTTGTTGAGCGCATCCATAGACAGCTCAGGTTGGATAGATTTTGCGTAGCTGATGTATTTGCGCAGTAAATCGGCATCTACTGGGGCTTCCACGGGGCTTACGCCGCGTTGGTGGATTTCGAGAATGTGTTGGCTCATTTTGCTGTCTGCGTCACGGTTGGGTACGTCTCGGAGAACGAAGATTATGTCGAAACGGGAAAGGATGGTGACTGGGAGGCTGATGTTTTCGGCGACGGTGCGGTTAGGTTCATATCTGCCTAGGGCGGGGTTAGCTGCTGCCAATACGGACGTGCGCGCATTAAGTGTGGCAACGATACCGCCTTTGGCAACAGAAACAGTATGCTGCTCCATGGCTTCGTGGATAGCCACACGGTCCTCGGGACGCATCTTGTCCATTTCGTCAATACACGCAATACCTTTATCTGCCAAAACCAACGCGCCTGCTTCAAGGCTCATGCTTCCACCTTTTTCGCGAACCACAGCAGCCGTTAAACCTGCGGCGGTGGTGCCTCTGCCTGAAGTGTAAAGTCCACGCGGCGCAATCCGAGCCACATATTGCAGCATCTGTGATTTTGCTGTGCCTGGGTCACCGATGAGCAGTGCGTTCATTTCGCCTCGGACGTTGACGTCGGGGAGTTGTTTGCTGCAGCCTCCACACAGCAGGTACAAGATGGCTTCTTTGATGTGGGGGTATCCGAAGATGCTGGGTGCGATGGATTGGGTGAGTTTTTTGTGGACGCTGGGGTCGGCTGCGAGAGTGAGGATTTTTTCTTCGTCTTCTTTGGTGACGATGGTGGTTTCGGGTTCTTTACCCATAAGTTCGATACTGTTCGCGTCTAGTTGCAAGATGAAGGTGCGGAGTTTGCCTATGCCAGGACGCGACGGCGCAAACGCATGCACAACACCAACGATGGAAACGTGGTCGCCAGGACGTGCAACATCCACAACCTCAGTTCCCACCAACTTCACTGCCAAAGTTCGTGGCAGTTGTCCAGGGGGAAGGTCTTCGGGGCGTTCCTGCAACCGCAAATCTTGGCTGTCTATGAATTTTGATTCGTCCTGCAAGAAGTCGAAAGGTCCATCTTTGCCGCAGTCAGGACTTGAACACACACTGGGCGCTTTGAGAAACTGCCCTGATTGTTCGACTTGGGTTATGGTTCCGCAGCGTTTGCATTTGAATGCTGCTTTCATAACCATGGGGCGCACAGGGGTAGCGCGGACGATGATGGCTTCAATCATGACCAATTTGCCCATCTGTTTGCTGCCCAGTTTACGCAGTTGTTCGCGACCCAACAAACCGACGACGCGGACAGTGATTTTTTCGGTTTTCTCTGCGTACTCTTTGTCTTCGATACAGAGCTGCGCGTAAGCAGCATTGTCAGCGTGTGCTAAGTACTCGTCAGGTTTTTCCAGAAGTGTTTCTGCCAGCACTTGGTCGTAAGCGAAAAGGTCCTCGAAGTCTACGTTGAAGCTTTCTCGACCCGAAATCGCCATCTGGCTGATGCGCAGACGATACTTTTCCTTTTTGAAAAACTCGAGAAAGCGCTCTTGCGGGTCGATGGTTTCTTCCTTAGCCATAAATATTCACTTTTCAAGGTTTGTGTTCGAGGATGGTGTTGCGCCAGTTGCTGACGATTTTGCCCATCTGCATGTAGACGAGGCGTTCTTCGGCGGTGAGTTTGGTTAAGATTTGGTCGGCTTGCATGGGGCTGGAGGAGAGGGCAACGATTTTTTTGAGGCGGCTGTTGACGACGTCTAGGGCGAGGGATTTGACGCGTTCGTATTCGGTTATTTTCTGTGGGTTTGTGGAAAGTTGGGCTTGGAGGTCAGCGAGATAAGCACGAAGTTTGGGATAAAAGTTTTCGGGCAGTTCGCTGATTTGTCCTGCAACTTGGATGCGTTCTTTCCACTGCACCTTCGCAAGTTTAGTCGCATCCAAGATATCTTGTTCACGTAGGTGGACGATGCCTGCTTGGGCAAGTTCTGCTGCCACCCACTGGTAAACGTCGTATTCGTTGCCTTCTTGGAAAGGCCCAACGGTTAAGCCAGCTAAGCTAAACTGGGGGTAGTTGCGGTCAGCTATAATTTTGACGCGCGAATTTTCGTAACGAAAGCCCAAAGTCTCCAGATTCAGCGGCATGCCCTTAATCCCCAGTCAGTAAAGCCGATTTTTTAAGGACTAACAGTTACGCCTAAAACAGATTTAAGGGTTGTTTAGAAACAAGCAGCTTAGAATCTGCCAAGTAAAAGCTAGAAATTGCCAATTAAACATCAAATATCAACGAGAAGCAACCGCTCAAGTTTCCTAATAAAGCAGTTTGCTGCCTCTGGCGTGCGATTTTGTTCTATAGCCCCCCTTATTTAAAGGCGCAACAGATGCAGGAAAGCCCCCGTCTGCTTGAATGAATCGAGAAAAGGTGTTTGGGAAAAAGAACAACAACTGTACAGTGCCAACACAGTTTTAAATGAAAGGGGAAAAGAGTGTTTAGCTGATGTAGGTGGTTTTTTTGCCTTCTTCTTTGCGCGTCTCTTCGGCTTGCTCAGTGCGGGTTTCCTCAATCTTTTGCAGCCGCACAATCATCTTTTCCGCTTTGTTAATTTCTTCGTCGATACCTGCAAGGTCAATGGGGAGGTTAAACATGTTTTTAATCACCTCTACCACACTACGCGCCGCTGCAGGGTCAGGTAAGTAACCGCGAGTTTCACCCAACATACACAAGGCATGGATTTTCTTGAACCGTGCCAACCCCAAAATCAAGCCAGCAGTGCCAACGATGGGGCTGCCGTTTTCGCTGACCGTTGCGCCCGCCGCCAAAGCCTGCTGAAGGATAGTTTCACCTGTGCCTGCAACAACCACTTTGGGTTTACCTTCGACTTCCATGCGATAGCCGCCGATGGTGACGATGGTTTGGACGTGATTTTTCTCTGCGTAGTCAAGCATGGTGTCGGCGATTTCGTATTGTCCCTCAATGGTCTGGCTTTGGCTATCGCCCGTAAACAGCAGCAGGTCGTTTGGTCCGTCAATTTTCACGTAGTAAAACGCGCCCCGCAACAGCCGCACCGCGCCCTTGTTGTTTACGAGAACAAAGTAGGGAAAGTGGGGGCTGTAAAGGTAGGCGACTTTTTGTGCTTTCAGTTGTTTAATGAGAAATCGAATGGCAATTTTACCCACCAAACCCAGTCCAGGCAAGCCTTCAATTAAGATGGGGTTGTGGGCGTTTATGGTGGCTCGTTCTTTAATGTAGCTAGCTTTCACCGCGCTGCTTGCTCCTCTTCTTGCCGCTTAAGCAACAGGCGATACTTAAGGTATTTGTCGTCAGGGCTGAACTTGGCAGGATGAGGAATGTGCACTTTGCCGCCGCAACGTGGACACACATCGGTTTGCAGTGTGTAGGTGTTGCAGTGTTCGCATTTGCGTAAAAGCCAAACCACTACTTTTCCCTTCTAAAACTGCCTTGCCCGCCTTGTTTGGTGACGTTGGTGACGACTGCTTGGCTGACTTTTTCTAAAAGTTCTTCAGCGCGTTTCCAGTTGTCGGCAGAAACTTCAACACTATACTTGGGGGCGGCAATAACAGCGAATTCAATTTTGCTATCCCGCGCCTTCTCAGATTTTTTGGCAGCAGTGAAGGCGTCTTGGATGCATTTCACGCCGTCAGGGTTCATGCATTTAACTTCAATGGTGCCGCGAACTTTGACCATTTTTACACGGATACGTTCTTCGGCAACTTGAGCAAACGCTTGCGCCACATCTTCGGCCACACCCAGCTTAGTTAATGCTTCAGGACCATCTTTTACGAGACGCTCAAAGCCCTCGTAGAGTCCGTATTTTTCGTCTAAAGCGGCGCCTGCAGTTTGATAAACTTCATCAGGAGACAGGCCAAGCTTTTCGGCGACCCCGCGCAGCAAGGCGTCAGCTTTGCGTTCCTTTTTCCAAGACTTAATTTTTTCAATACGTTCCCGCTTCGTAACTCGCCTAAGTGAAAGGTCAACGTGTCCTTTTTCGGGGTCTACACGCAGAACCTTAAGAACCATCTTTTGATTTTCGCGAACAAAATCGCGGATGTTACGAATCCAACTGCTGGAAATTTCAGAAACATGCAAAAGACCACGTTTGTTGAATTCGTCTAGCTTAGCGTAGGCTCCATAGTCGGTCACAGTTTCTATCGTCGCAATGACTAGGTCCCCGATTTCGGGGTATTCGGGCTTTCGCTCGGCCATGACGAAACGTCTTCCTACTCTAAAACCGCTTGCACATCGCCGTTAAGTGCGGCTTTTCCGCCAGTGGGTTCAGCCAACACGGCGCTGCAAACATTGCAGGTCACCTGGTTAACAGCGTGACTGAAAATAAGTTGTTCGTTGCCGCATTTGGGGCATTTAACGCGCACAAATGTGCTGCTTGGCTTGGGAATAAGCTTGTTCCATTCACTCATACATTCATTCTCCTCTTATGCGATGGTTAGTTTTCTGAGGCGTATACCTTCTTTATGACGCATGTAACCGCAGACTTTGCATTTAAGGCGCAGAGTCTGTTTTTTAGTAGTTTTAGCGAACTCTTTCTGCAGAGGGAAACCTTGTCCACCGTAGCCTTCTTTTTCACGGGCGTGGTGGCGTTCGCCTTTTGCCATAGCTCGGCGTTTGCCTGCCTTGTACAAAGACACAGCGTGAGCTTGATGCTGTTTGCATTTCGGGCAGTAAGTGGTTACTTCTTTAGGAACGTTCACGTTTTCACTTTCCAGCGCACAATAACAAACATAGCTTCCTCTTATACCTTTTTAGCTTTTCGTCCCAAAAACACGCCACGCCCCAACCAAACAGCTCTCCCAACCTCCACCATCAACATGCCTAAACACGCCATAGCCTATTTAAAACCCCAACCCGCCTAAATTAACAGGAGCTAGGGCATACGCCAAACTTTTCATTAACCCCCAAACACCGAAGCGTACTCCTAAAACTGTTGCCGCTCCTCGCCTTTACGGCGCCCCTGATTTGGTTGTATACTCTTGACGCAATCAGTTTTGAAGCCATGTGGAAGGGCAGAACGTTTCAGCTCTTTTTTGTGTGGCTTATCGCGTTGGAGTTGATTTTAGGGTGGGAAACCTTAACCTCTAGTAAGTTGACCAAGTGGCGGTCAACTCGAACCATAGGCTTCATCGCCGCCATGGTTTTGCCGACAGTTTACGTTGCCCTCTCCTACTATGGAGGCTTGAACACCACCATATTGAACTGGTCCACCCAAAACGGCGTCACATGGGCAAACACCATGGCACTGTCCACCGAGTACCTTGCCTTCACAGCCATGTTCGCCGCCATTTTACTCTTAGAATTCGGCTTCAAAGGCATCAAAGCCTTCTCCGTGCCCGTGTTCTTTTTGGCGTTGGTCGGATTCATTTACACTGTTGACAACGTGTTTCCGTATGGACAGTTTACGCCTTTCCAGATTTTTGTGCCAACCGCCACCACCCTGGCAGCCTACTTCCTCAACATCATGGGCTACACCACAAGCATACAAAACGTATCCAGCGACACCCAAGGAACCATGCCCTACTTAACCGCCGCCGACCCAGTCACCGGAGCATCCACCACGTTTAGCATCGCGTGGCCCTGTGCAGGCATCGAAAGTTTTTTGCTCTTCACTGTCGTCATGCTGCTATTTCTAAAACGCATGCACATCGGTCTTCCCGCCAAAATCGGCTACTTCGCCTTCGGCGCTGCCATCACCTACATCATCAACGCCTTCCGCATAGTCAACATATTCATCGCAGGCATAAACTACGGACCCTACTCAGCGGAAGTTGACAACATCCACCTATACTATGGACCATTGTACGCGATGGTTTGGATAGTGTCGTACCCGTTGCTGGTTCTGTTAAGCCAGATGTTTTGGAAACGGATACGAAAAAACAAAGCTACGAGGGCTCAACCAGCCGCGCCAACCCCTGCTTAACAAGAATTCGGGCGTTTTCAGCAGGCACCGAAGCCACATCCTCCACCAAAAAAGGACCATAACTTTGCATGTCTGACCCCATAATGGAGGGCACCGGCTTCAAAAACCGCACCAAAACCCGCTTATGTTCCACTTCAGGTTCAGCACGCTGCGAAACTACAGGAGCAGCCACTGTTAGCGGTGTTAAATGTCCGTCAAGGAGGTTTTGGGCAAACTTGTCAAATGCTTCAGTGGCAGGTGATGTGTTGGCGTAAAGGGCTTGCTCTTCAGTGGTCAAGTGGTCGGTGGGGACTTTTTTTGCGGCTGCAAGAAGTTTGAGAAGTTTGCGGTAGCGGGTGGCGATTAGTTCTTTGGTCATGCGGTGGGCGTTGATTTTTTCGTGTCGAAGCAGGGTGCTTCGGACGGTGGTTTCGGTTTGTGTTTGGGTTTCTTCTTTGAGGTTTTGCATGTACGTTGCCAGTCGAACATAAAAGTCGGCGGGTAAACTGCCTAATTCGCCGTTTTCAACTTCCAGCCGCCACGCAGCGTACAGTTCGTCATACATGCTATGGTTGCACCTCCGCCCTGCCCTTCAAAATCAACAGCACAGCCGCCGCCGTCGGCAACTCTGCTGTCTGGTTCTTGAAGGGCCCAAACGTTTGCCCACTCAACGCAAACTTAGGCGCTTGGGAGACCAAAAGTCTTACGGTTCCCCCTTTAAAGGCTACGGCGCCCACAAACGGGTCAAACGTATCCAAAGCCTTCACTGGAAACTCCACCTTCAGCATCCCCGTTTTACCATGCAAAGTGCCGTTAGCCCGAATCAAACGGTGGATGTCAGTGGTGACGACGGTGTCAATTTGAGAAATTTCTAAGTCTTTAACATGTTCAGCGATGCGCATCCAAGTCTCATTACCGACCCCTTTGACTATATCCCAACGCCCCTCATCAATGCATTTGGTGAGAATAGTTTCACGGTTCTTTTCGATGGCTGCTGCGCCGCCCTGTTTTACGCCGATTTCTTTCAGTTGGTCTTTGGTAGCGGTTTCTAGAAAGCGACGCATGCCCATTTTGAGGCGCCGTTTCCAGCCATAATCACCTAAACTGAAGCCCTGCGAAGCGTTCCGCTTGCGTTTTGGGCGCTCTTTGGCAGAGGCTTTGCGGTTCTTGTCAAACAAATCCAACCCCACCCCCGTAACGTAATCTACCAACTCTCGACGTGCCGTCGTATCCAAACTCTGAACCGCCTCGTTCTCGACATGGATGTGGTAGCCACGGTGTCCCGAAAAGTAAGTGTGAATTTCATGCTCCGAGAAACCAAAATCATCAGTAAGCATGTCTAAGAGTTTGCGGGTTTCGTTGCGGGTGGTGTCGATGCATTCTTCGCACGCCCATGTTTTGGTTTCAAATTTTATGCCACCGCAGGCGGGGCACTCTTCGGGGGTTATGCCTCTGCCAACCATGCCGCCGCTGACTTTGCAGTTGGGGTTGGCGCAGTGCCATTCATCGTGGATTTTCCCGCAGCTAGTGGGAATGTGGTCGGCGTCTATGTCAAACACCAAGTCGGCGCCCATCCAGCCTTTTTTGTCCATGTCTAGGTCTGGGTTTTCGTAGTAGGCGCAGCTGTGGTAAACATCAGAGGGGATGCGGTCACGCAGAACCGAAACCAACGCAGTTGGCGTAGCAAACGCTTTGTGGCGCACCATGGCACGTTCCCGAAAAAGCAGGTAAGCATATTCGCGTTGGCTAAAATTGGTGGGCGGCGGAAAACTGTACTGGGTGTTACGGTAGAAAGTGCTGAATTTTTCGTACACCCAATCCCTAGAAGTCACTGCCCATTTGCCTCCGCGTCCATCAGTAGTGTGAGCTTGCCAATTAAGTTCTTTGGCAATACCAACACAAAACTAACCTCAACCGCAAAAAGTTAGTGGCTTTGGCGCGACAGAACAGTCTTAAAAATGTAGGAAACGTAGTTTTCGATTTCGCGCACCGAAAGCTTAGATTTGCCTTCTTTGCGGTTCACAAACAAAATTGGGACCTCGTGCACCCGAAAACACTGATTATGTGCCTGCTTTACCGTTTCAATTTGGATGTCGTAGGTTTGGCTGTGCAGGTACCCGATTGTTTGAGTTAAAAACGCCGTGGAATAACATCGATAGCCGCTGGTGCAGTCGTGCAGTTTGATGCCTAAAACCCATCGGGCTAACGCGTTGGCACCACGGCTGATGACTTTGCGAGCAAGAGGCCACCCCTCGGTTTTGCCGCCGTCTACATATCGGCTGCCGATGGCAAGGTCACAGTTGCCCATGCAGGAGATGAGGCGGGGCAGGTCTTGGGGGTTGTGCGAGTAATCTGCATCCATGGTGACCACAAAGGCAGGGCGACGGGGTTGTGAAAGAAAGAAACGGAACCCATCAGTTATAGCCGAGCCTAACCCGCTTTTTTGAGGACGAACCATCAACAACAGGTTGGGGTATTGTTTTTGGAGTTGGCGGACGGTGTCGGCGGTTCCGTCGGAGCTTGAATCATCGATAACTAAGATAAGCACGTTTAGGGGCAAAGCTTCGATTTCGGCAACTAGCCGTTGTATGTTCTGGGCTTCACAGTAAGTTGGCAAAAGAACGCCGACTTCCGCTTGGTCTTCCCAGTTACCCTCTACGAGATAAGCCATGCCTGCCCCTTCAGTTCGTGACTAGGGTTTATTATACAAGGTATTAAAGCTTACAGAAGAACAGCGACTCATGAAGAGAAAGTTAGAGAATTTATACGTTGGCTTGTTCGGGCTGTTGACGCTGTTTTCGCAGATAATAGTTCAAGGGGTGTCGTACTCGTCGGCAAAGCGCGTCGCTATTGACACAGACACCGTGCGTTTGCAGTGTCGAGCAGGCGGGAGGCGTATAGCGGGTGCCAGAGCCCCGTGAACCTGCAATGTGCTCCACTTGGTAGCGGGTGAGGCGGGCGTTGAAGTCGGAGGAGGTTTTGAAAACTTCTGCAACCTTCTCTTCGGGCATCCCAATTGTTATGAGAAAAGAGGTTAAGGTAAATCGACCAATATGCCCAAGGTGACGCCCATGCGAAGCTGCATCATACATGGCAACAATGCAAGGCGGGAACGCGGACTCGGAAACTTCTTTGGGGAACCCTTCCATTTCCGATTCACCAATTTTTTCTTTAGCTAACTCGTTAAGTTGGTCAGCAAGGTCAGTTATGGGTTGAGGAAACTGGGGGCTTTGTTTGGTGTCAAGGCGGGCTTCGATGCGTCGCTGCACTTCTTCTTGTAGTAGTCGGGCAACGTCATGTTGGTTTAGGTAAACTCTGCCTTTGACGAGCATGCGGTTGACTAGTTTCCATTTCTCATCTCGCAAATGTGTGATGTTGCGCAAATAGTCAGGCAAACTAACGGAGAAATAGTCCAAGGGCATTGAGGGGTTGCTGTTGGTGGTTATGTCCCAGCCGAAATCGTGGGCAATGGCAATAAGGCGTTCACTGGGCTCTGCCTGAAACTCCACATACGCCTGTTTAGCCTCCGCCAACGCATACCGCTTCTTAATGAAACTGTTCTTAGTTGCTATAGCTAGCATAATGGCGACGGGAAAAGACGGAATTTCCACATCATGAACCACATGGTCGCCAATCCAAACCGCCACTATCGCCTTTTCCAACCGTTCATGAGCACGGTCCAAAATCTGCGCCAATTCAGGGCTAGCTAACTCTTCGATGTCTAGCCCTAGTTTTTTCATATACTCAGAAGTGGGTTTAAGAAAAGGGTATTTAGCTAAGTCGTTGGGGGTAAACTTGGCAGTTTCCAGCATACCCTCGGCCTAGTCAGTTTCGATGCGAGGCGCCAAGAAGAACGTCAGTTTGCCTTCTTTGGTTTGCTGGAAGTCAATACGTATGGGCATGTCAGTGGAAAATTCTAGAGTGGCTATGTCGCTTGTGGCTGAGGCGGCTTTGATGATTTCAGACAGGTAACTTAAGCTGAAAGTGGCTTTGGAGGTTTCTTTAGCTTCGAGATCCAAAAGCGCGTCGCTGCCTTTTTGCAAGGTGATGGTAGCGCCCATGAGGTCGCCTGTGGCGGTCAGCGTCAGTTTTTCGGCGTCTGCCTCAATTTTAACGTGATCACTGACTAGCTGAGCATCTTCGATTGCTTGGCTTAAGCCTGAAGTGGCGGTTTTAGCTTTCACGTTAAAGGTAATTTTGGGTGTTGGAACTTCTTCTTCAGAAGCTTCCAGTGTTGGCATGGTGAAGTTTCGGGCGTATTTGCCCATGATTTTAACCTGTAACCGACCGGTCTTGTCATCTAGGCTAAGTTCGACAGATTCGTCTTTGCCTGCACGTTTAAGCAGCTTAAGCAGTTCGCTGATGTTTATGCACATTTTAGAGGGCTCGTTGGCTTCATACTGCTCAAATATGCTTTTAGGCCACTCAAAATCAATCATGGCAACGCGGGACGGGTCCATGGCGCGGAGTTTTAGTCCATCTGGATCAATTTTGAATGTGGCTTCATCAACCAGAATGGATATGGCGGTGCCCATGTCTCTTAAGAGTTTAGCGTCGGTTACTTTGAGCTTAAACATCCTCTTTTCCTCTATTAGGCATATGCTTATGCTGAGATGTATAATAGATTTATGCTTAAACGTATCGGTAAGCTACGGCACTGTTGAAAAAATCGGTAAAAAAGAAAGGAGAGCTTAGCTGTACTCTCGGAAGGTGTAGCTACACTTCGTGCAACGCAGGAACTGCGTGGAAGATTCGTCAGCGCCGCGGGTCTGCACTTGCCAAACGTACGCAGTGTTATTTCCGCATTTGGGACATTCAATGCGCACGGTGGGAAGCGTCCGAAGTTTCTGTTCTTCCTTGCCGATGACTGCAACAAGCTGCGTGGGATTATGTTGTATGACTTTTCCTACTTTCGGCGGCTCAGCCGTTTGACCCGGTTCTTTCTTGTACCCGTCTTTTGGGCAAACAAGCATAACAACGGTTTCTTTTCCATTTTTGGTTTTTTTGGGCTCAAGTCGCGAACCGCACTTCGGGCAGAACTCCATTGTTAAAGACTCCATGAACCGTTCCTGACAGATGTCTGGAACTTGTGCATAGATACACTTCTATGTGGTATATAGGTTTATTCCAGATGCCACCAAGTGTGCCACTCGAAGCGGTTCCGGAATTCTGCTACGAGTCGCCGATAACTTCAAAACTTCCGTGACCTGCGCCTGACTGATGCCTGCGGCTTCCACATAAACGGGATTCTTGCCTATCCGCGTCTCCACCGCAAATATGTCACCTGCCCGAACAATAGCCGCCCACCGCCCTTCACTGTCAGGTAAATGCTGCAACGCCACATGTACTTGGGTTAAGTCAGGCTTTTTATCCGTCACAGCAACAACAGGCAACCCAGTGGAGGCACACAACGCTTGGATATCGACAACGTTAAAGCCGCCCAAAGTGACGCCATTAAGCATGATTACCCTCAGTTGCCGAAAATGCGCCGATGTGGTTATCATTTGGGCGAGTTTTTCGGTGGCATCTAACCCGTCCACAGTAATTTGAGTGCTGATGACGCCATCAATTGAGGTGCCGCCGCGAAAGATTATGCCGACAACGGGAACCTGGGTTTTGGAGTGGGGAACAAATTGACCGTCGTCTATGCCGATTATGCGGATTTCGGGTTTTATGAGACGCAAACGGCGCAGGGGCATAAAGGGTCCTCAAGTTTAGAGGGTAGACACCGATTATAAGCCTAACTAACGCGGTTCAACAGGTAAATATGGCAGCGTACCCAAGGTATAGTGAACTGATTGTAGGAAGGTTTAGTATGTCAGGGGATTTGCGTTCAGCTTACAAAGAACTCTTGGAAAGAAACAAGCAACTTACAGTTTTAGGGTCTGCCACAGCCATCGTGAACTGGGACATGGAAACCATGATGCCCCCCAAAGCAGTGCAGCTACGCAGCGAACAACTTGCGCTACTTAGTGAAGTGCACCATAAAATGAGCACCGACCCCCAAATCGGGCGGTTGCTTGAAAAAGTGCAAAACAGCCCCGACTATGACAGCTTGAGCCAAGTGGAAAAACGCAACGTGGAACTCATCAAGAAAGGCTACGATGAGCAAACCAAGTTGCCCACGGAGCTGGTGGTGGCGTTGGCTAAGCAGCAAGCCATCTCGGTGAACACTTGGAAGAAAGCAAAAGCCCAAAACAACTTTGCCCTCTTCAAACATGAACTGGAAAAGCTCTTAGACCTTAACAAGCAAGCCGCCGACATACTCATACAAGTTAAAGAAACCAAAACCACCTACGACGCGATGCTAGACATCTATGAGCCCAAGATAACCGCTGACACTGTGGCAGTGGTTTTTGGTGAACTAGAAACTAAAGTACGCAAATTGCTCAGCAAAATCCAAAGTGCCAAACAACCCGACACAGAGGTTCTTCAGCGCAAAGTACCTGTAGAGGCGCAACGGGAAATTGCCAAACTGCTTATGCAAACGTTGGGCTACGAAACGCCACCCTCGCCTAACGCCGCTGGGCGCCTAGACGAAACCGAACATCCTTTCACCACAGGCTACTACGATGACGTACGCATAACCACCCACTATTACCCCGAAAACTTTGCCAGCGCCGTCTTTTCGGTGTTGCATGAAACGGGACATGCGTTGTATGAGCAGGGGTTACCGCAGGACTGGAAATATCAGCCGGTGGGTTCACCGTGCAGCATGGGCGTGCACGAGTCGCAATCGCGGCTGTACGAAAACGTGATTGGACGCAGCAACGAATTCTGGACCGCTACCTTGCCAAAGGTGAATGCACTTGCATCACCACATCTTGCGGATTTGACTTTGGAGCAGTTTGTTGCCGCCGTTAACACTGTCAAACTGTCCAAGATTCGCATTGAAGCTGACGAAGTCACCTACAACCTCCACATCATTGTTCGGTTCCAAATCGAGCAAGCGCTTTTCGCTGATAAAGTCACTGTCGCCGAGTTGCCTCAGGTGTGGAATGAAAAGTACAAAGAAATTTTGGGCGTAGACGTGAAGAATGATGCCGAAGGTGTCATGCAGGATACGCATTGGGCTAGTGGAATGTATGGGTATTTTCCGACGTACGCGTTGGGGAACATTTACAGTGGACAAATCATTGGGGCGATGGGTGAAATGGTGGATTGGAGAAACCAAGTTGCACAAGGCGAGTTAGTGGGTGTGCGCGGTTGGTTGGCAAGCAACATTTACTGCGCCGGCAACCTCTACGACCCCGCAGACTTAATTAGAAAAGCAACAGGTGCACCCTTAACCGTGGAGCCATATATGCAGTACTTGACAAAGAAGTATAGTTGCCTTTACGGGTTCTGAGCAGCCGCAGCGGGTTTAGGGCGAGTCAAGCTCTTGTACACGTAAAGCACAACGATGGCAACTAGGGCGCCAACAAAAATTAACACACCAGCCCAGCCTACAGTGGCGTCGTAGTAGTTGGCACCGTACAAGAAAAGAATGAAGCCTACAATGAGTAAGCCAAAGCAAACCCAGTCGTCCCATGTCATGTGTTTTTACTTCCCGAATTAGGAAGTTGTTACAGCATCCTCTGTATATAGAGTTTACCGACCGCCCGAAGGAAAATGCGAGGGGTCATCTGCGTGGAGCCGACACTTAAAAGAAAAATTACACACACCAACAAGATTTTACAGGTGCTTCCGACAGTCTTATATACAACCTGAGGAACACACTGAAGCGGAGAACACGATAAATGTCGGGTATTGACGCTAAAAAACCAGCAACAAGAGACGCACTGATAAAAACGTTGATGGAAGCCGCCAAAAAAGAAGTTGCAGCCAAAGGAAAACCGACAAAACCGACAATTTCAGGCACCGCTAAGGCGTTAAACATACACCGAGACACAATTTACACGTGGATGAAAGAGTTTAATGTAGATTTTAAGGAAGTGTTGAATAATATGCCTCAAAACTTTGCAAACGACAGTAGTAACAATGAAACCGTTTACTTAATCGGGGAATCTTTAGTTGGAGAAGGAAACGAAGTGGCACACGTGGACCTTTTGATAGGCGACAAAAAAGGCCCCATCGGACAAGCCTTTGCCACAGGCATGGCTAACCTCTCAGCAGGCCACACACCTCTGTTGGCAGTCATACGACCAAACCTGCCACCTAAACCCGCTACCCTTATTGTACCCAAAGTTACCGTGAAAAACATGGCGGACACCACCAAAATCTTTGGCCCCGCCCAAGCAGCCGTCGCCAAAGCCGTAGCTGACGCCGTTGAAGAAGGCATCATACCAGCCGACAAACTTGAAGACTGGGTAATCATCGCTAGCGTATTCATTCACCCCGAAGCTGCCGATTTCCGCCGCATCTACCAATACAACTATGGCGCCACCAAAATGGCCATCCAACGCGCAATCAAAAAGTATCCGTCCCTTGAGAAAATCAACTACGACAAAGACCGCGGTAAGCACCCCATCATGGGCTTCAAAGTACCTCGCCTCTGGAGACCACCTTACCTGCAAATTGCACTTGACGCACCCTCACTTGAAGGAGCCAAACAAGTCCTTGAACAACTACCAGGAAGCGACAGAATCATCGTTGAAGTCGGCACCCCGCTCATTAAACGCTATGGCACCAGAGTCATAAACGAACTTCGCCAAACAGCCAAAGACAAATTCATCATAGCAGACCTCAAAACCTTAGATGTGGGCAAAGTTGAAGTAGACATCGCATACGAAGACACTGCAGATGCCGTTGTTGCAGCAGGCTTAGCGCCCCCAGAAACCTTAGACAGCACCGTACAAGAAGCCAGACGCTTAGGCATCTACGCCATCATCGACATGATTAACGTTGACGATGTTCTTGCAAAACTAAAAGGGCTTAAAGATTTCCCAGACGTAGTCATACTCCACCGAGGCATTGACCAAGAAACCGGGCGAAGCAGCGGGCTTGAACGCATCAAACTCATACGCGACGCCTTCCCAGACAAGAAATTCCTCATCGCAGTCGCAGGCGGCATTGTTCCTGAAACAGCCAGAGAAGCACTTGAAAAAGGCGCAGACATCCTCATCGTCGGTCGCTACATCACCCAAAGCAAAGACATTGAACGGTCTGTACGCGACTTCTTGGAACTGACGCCAAGCATGCGCGAAGACGTTGACCTCTACCGCGTCCACGTCGAATAAACTCAAACGAGCGAAAGCTCGCTTCACCTTTTTTCTTTCTTTGTTTATGAGAGAACTTTTAGGATAATGTAGGCACACACTAGGAGCACGGCGGCTACAAAGAAGGTGGGTAAGTAAGCGATTTTTTCTGCTAAGAAGGGACCAAGGAAAGAGCCGAAGGCAGCACCAGACCCAACCATCACGTCGAATAGGCCGCTTTTGCCTGCAGGGATAAGCTCCATGGATAGGGAAAGCATCATTATGTAAAACATGGCGTAGACAAAGCCGATGAAAAGCAGCAATACGCCTGTGAGTATGTTGGGGAAGAGAGCAAAGTTTACAACGCCCACTACAGCAAAGATAAACAAGCCGCGGAGGAGTACGTAGCGTGGCATTTGTTCTTTGATATTCATGGAGCGGGCTCGGCTCTGGATAAAAAAGTATCCTATGGTGGCGCCGAAGGAGTTGAGAAGATAAGCAACGTAGACCCAGCTTTTGGATAAGCCTAAGCTTTGGTTAAGGAAAATTGGGAAAGGCGTAAAGAAGATGCTAGAAGCCAAAGAAAAGACTATGATGGCTATGGCAAAGCCTAAGAAACGGTCCCGCTTAAGTGAACCGTCCCATCGCGCACCATCCATCATTCGGAAACACGAGTTTACGCCGCGGTAAGTGAAATCGATCTTTTTTTCTATGCTTACTAGGCGGCGTTCAAAAATCATCAACGGGTCTGCAACAAGAACTAAAGCAAGTGCAAAGGCGACCACGCTTAAGCCGCTGCACAGGTATAGGGTGTAAGTGGCGATAGTGTGGAAACTTAGCGTAGAAAGAAATGCAAACAACCCGATTCCTAGGCCAACCATGAAGCCGATTTCAGTTATGCCTTCGTAGATGCCGTAGCTTTTTTCCCATTGGTCGCGGCTGTAGTGTTCGGCTATGAGGACATTTTTAGGGGGTTCATGGGCTACGTGCAGGACCTGCATGAGTATGTAAAGGATGACAAAGACGAATATGTCTTGGGCGAAGGGCAAAGTCATGAGAAAGAGAATGACAGCTGAAGAGGAGAAAGAGAGTAGAATGAAAATTTTGTAGCGGCGAGTGGCATCACACAAGTATCCCCACAAAAAAGATGCAGGAATAGAACAGAACAGGGCCAACGAAATCATGACACCTAACGCAACCAGAGGACCGCCTAGGATTTCGGTGTGCTGGAACGTGACCACGTAGAGTGGAATGAAGACGGTCAGCAGTCCGAAGGCTATTTCGTGAAAGAAGAAGCCTAACCGCCACATAGCAGAAGCACTGCAATAGAGAAAGATTAAAACGTTTAGCTCGCTCACGCAAGATTCTTTTCGTTTTTTGCTGTAGGAAACATTGTTTGCTTATATTGCACAAAATAGACACCTAAGTACCCTCACAAAGACAGCGGATTAATTTAAAACAAAACAGCATTCGAGCAGAAATTTAGCTCATTTCCGGATTATTTGATAGATATGCGGTATACTAAGTTTCCTCCAGAAAATGAAATGGGTGGGGGGCGAGTTGGTCCAAATCATTGGGAGGCTGAGCATTCTGTAGGAAACTTTTTAGCCCGCTTATTGTTTCTTACAAAAAAAGAGGAAGAGGAGTTTATTTTTTGATTTTCTTTTTATACAAAAGCACGGCGATTGCAACGATAGCTATGATAACGACAGCAACGATAGCATAGATGTATTCAGACGGCATCAAAGTGTCCGTTTGAGTGTCTTGCTGAGACTGTGTCGGAGTAATAGTTGGAGTATCGGTGGTTTCGGGTGTTGTAGTGACTTCAGGTGAAGCGCCACTTGGGTTGCTAATGACATTCAACTCGTAATAGTCAGAATAGGTTTCAGCATAGTTAATTCCCGAAGATTGCCCAGCGTAATATACGACCCAGCCCCAGTTGCCAGCAACAGTGGGTGTGTAATCAACTTTGAAATTACCGAACTCATCAGTAACTACAGTCAGGTCCTCTGAGGTCATATCAGGCTTTGTGAAAGAAACTACCACTGTCGCGTTTGGTAGTCCTGGATAATAGGTTTCAGTTGCACCGCTTAGTGGGCTTAGGTAAGTGTTTACTCCGCTAAGTTTGCCAGCGATTGTTAAAACTTCGTTTGACCACATTTCTGAACCTTTGCTTGATTGAGCGCCGATAGCTGTGGAGACCGTTTTCTTGTCTGAGAAGGCATAAAGTGTGCCATCAGCTGAACCGACAACCATGAAGCCAGCGTAGATTGCAGGTGAAGCAACTATTTGGGCTTTTGCAGTATACCATGAGATGGGTTTGCCGTTTGAAGCGTTAAAGCAGGTGACACTGTAAGAGTCACAGCCTATGTAGAGCAAATCTATACCTGGCTCGTCGGCGTAAGCTGGTGAAGAGGTTACCTGATGACCTAGCCATTGAAGCCAAATAGGTTCACCAGTGGATGCGTTGAAAGCAGCTGCACTCATGAAAGCTTCAGCATAGATAATGCCGTCCTTGTATGTGGCGCACCAAGGTTGGTTACTGTTTCCGCCTGCATCTGTCACTTTCACGTAGACTTCTGCACCGCTTGTTGCGTTTAGACATACTAGAATTGGTCCTGCTGGTGTGACTGATCGACCCCCACCACCGATCCATAGCAAGCCTTCAGCTAACGTTGGAGTGCCGACAAAGAACATCTGTCTAGAACCAGAGCCCACTTTGGGGGTGGTCCAAGTCCAATCTAACATGCCAGTTGCAGCATCTAAGGCGTAGAGGTTTCGGTCTGTCGATGCTATGTAGATTTTGCCGTTGGCATATGCTGGCGAGCCACCTATTGGACCGCCAGTTTGATAATCCCATTTGGTGGTTCCATCAGTTGTGCTCAAACAGTAGACTTTGCCATCTAAAGCACCTACGTATAAGGAAGACCCGACAACTATTGGTGAAGATCGCACTTGCCAAGTAGCTATTTCGAATTGTATTGCAGGAACGTTTGAAGCGTAAATGCCTTTCTTCCAGACCAAATCGCCAGTATCTTTATTGATAGCGTATATGTAGCCGTCGTCTGGCCCAACATAAACGGTGTTTCCTGCAACTGCAACAGAAGAGGATATGTCGTCGTTCGTACCGAATTTCCATTCTAGTTTACCTGTGTATACATCCAGACAGTAAATGTTCTTATCGTAAGATCCCACGTAGACTTTTCCATCCACAATGGCTGCAGAACTAGTGATCGGACCTTCAGTTTGATATGTCCATGTTGGAACGCTTATGTCAGTTGGTGCACCCTGTCCTGTTGCAACCCCAGATTGTTCCATGTTGCCACGCCAGTAAGTCCAGTCTTCTGGGTTAGTTCCGTATACATTGGTACCAGCGTAGAGATTCCCGTAAGCCACAATGAAGTTAGTTACCGCGTTTGCTTGTACTGTCCACAGGACTTCGCCTGTGAAGGCATCAAAACACGAATAAGAGTTTGGTATAGGATTTACAACACCACCCCAGTTGGGGTTGTCAGCCATCATAGCGTAGATTTTGCCATCAGCTAGTGCTTCGCTCCAGTATCCGCCCATGTAATTAGTGTTGGTTTTCCATAGAAGTTCTCCAGTTTTGAGGTCCCAGCAGGCATAATACCCTACGGGTGCTCCGTCTGAACGGACACCTTCACCTATAACGTGCCCATAATACCGTCCATACGCCGTTGCCCCACCATGCGCAAACCAGTACCGGTCATCTAAACCTACGTTCCACACAACATCACCGTTAGTTGCATTATATGCGATGAGCACTTTGGTTCCGCCGCCATGCAATACCAAGCCTTCAGTATACGTTGCACAGTATCCAACGATACCTGGACAGAATGATTCCCAAATAAGATCACCAGTTTCGCCATCCAATGCGTACATACGATAGCCTGAGTAAGAGCCGATGAAGACTTTGCCGTCACCAGTGCACATTATTTCCGAGGATTGATCAGTTCTGGTCATCCAAGCTATTTTTGGGTTTATTGGATCTGACAAGTCTGCTGCTATTACATAAGATTCATTGGTAGCTGTGTTGAATCCTACGCGGTATTTCATTTTAAGTTCGCTAGAGTACATACCAGGGTAGTAGCTTCCTCCACCGGGATTATTCCAGCCAACGAGTGTACCAGAAGTCATATTAAGATTCGAAACATAGGAGCCATCGCTGATTCTAAATATTGTAACTCCACCAGGTGCACTGCCGTGGTCAACGAACATATAGGTGTCATCGATTTTTGTTGGATTGCTGCTAGAAGCGAAAGGCATTGTTACTTTCCATTTTTGTTCACCTGTGAACGCATCAAAAGCATAAAGAGATGAACCAGACGTTGCGAATGCCAGCCCGTTGAAGACTGAATAGATTTGGCCAATAGTAGTTGACCAAAGCAAAGTTGGAGTGTCAGGTGCAGGTCCTGCGTTAAATCTGGTGTTGCCGTCGTCGTGTCCCTGCTGAGGCCACTCATATTGTAGAATTGAGGAATCAGCGTCTGCAGCGGTTACATCTGTTGAAGAAGTGGTCAGCATTGCTAAAGCGGAAGAAAACAGCAAAAAGACTAAAAGCAAACTTAGAAACTTCGAAGAAAGCCTTGGAGTCTTTGAGGATTTTTGTTCCATAGTTTTCATAAATTTTTCCTCATGATTTTTTAGTATTTTTTTCTTTTATAGACCATTTTAAATTTAAGTCTAAGAGTGTCGGGGTTATACTGACAAAATTTAAAAATAATAATACCTAAAACTGAAGTCATGAATGAGTTGCTACAGAATAACGTAGAAACCCTAAATCAGTTAGGACTCACATTAGGACAATCAAAGGTCTATCTGGCTATTGTTCAATGTAGAACAGCAGCAACTGTTAAACAAATTTCGACAGTCTCAAAATTACCGCGGCAAGAAATTTATAAAATCATAAGGAAGCTAGAAAAGCAAGGGTTCGTTGAAAGAATAATTGGCATACCAACTACCTTCAAGGCGCTTCCGCTTAAACAAACGCTTTCAATTCTAATAGAGCAGAAAAAAATGGAAACCAGAAATCTGGAAATTGCTACTAAGAGATTGCTTACTGAAAAAATATACATGGACTATGAAAAACCCTTTGAGGAAAGCCCTGATTTTTTGTTGATTGCAGGAAAGGAACGGATTTTATTACATGCCGTAAGTGACATCAATAAAGCTGAAGAAAGCGTGAATCACTCCGCTCCGTGGGAAATGCTTGCGTATCTTGTTTCTGTAGTCGATGACGCACTAATTACGGCAGAAAAAAAAGGCATATCCTTCAGATTCTTGATAAATAAACCCAATAACGAACAGGTACTTTCAAAATTTCACAAGTTCGCTATGCAGCACAACGGATTCAAAATAAAATATATCAACTGTAAGCCCTTAGTTTTTGTCGTCAGGGATCATAAAGTTGTTTCGTTCTCTTCACTTGGCAATGAATTTAACCTGTCCAAAAGTAAATTTTTGGTTTCAAATAACTATGCGTTTGCGCAACTAATAGAAGAATACTTTGATTCAATTTGGGCTGAAGCGAACGATTGTTAAGTAAGAAGCCCAACTTATTTTAAAAAAGGCGGCTTATTCATAAACGCTTAATAGAGAGAGTTTCACCTTGATACTGCGCTGAAGAGTTGACAGATAAATGGCAAAGTTCAAGGTAATCGTATCTGATCCACAGGCAGGAACCTCCAAAGTTGTCGAGCTTGAAGAAGCACGCGCAGCCCCATTCATTGGACACAAAATTGGTGAAACCATGGATGGAGCAGTTGTTGATATGCCTGCAACCAAAATTCAGATTGTTGGCGGATCAGACAAAGACGGCATCCCCATGCGGCCAAACGTTCATGGTGGTATCCGAAGAAAAGTTGTTCTAAGCGGTGGTGTGGGTTTTAACCCCAAACGTGACGGTGAACGTAAACGTAAAGCTGTCCGCGGCAACACCATAACAGACGAAATTGTCCAAATCAACGCGAAACTTGTAGACCAGCCTCCTAAACCTAAAGAAGCAAAAGCACCAGAAGCCGCGCCGAATTCTTCCGCTTAGCAGACGGACAATTCTTCTCCCCAACCTTTATTCCTAACTAGTTCATAATCACTTGTGGAAATTAACATGAGCACAGGAAACAAAGCATTGCCTAAACAGCCAGAAGTTAACATCGGCACCATAGGGCACGTAGACCACGGCAAAACCACCCTTGTACAGTCACTTACTGGCGTTTGGGCTTCTAGGCACAGCGAAGAACTCAAACGAGGCATCACCATCAAACTGGGCTACGCTGACTTGCCCATTTACAGATGTCCCCACTGTGAAACTCCAAAAAACTTTTCCACAAAACCTGACTGCCCCGTCTGCGGCGGAAAAGGCGAGTTTGTTCGTGCCATAAGCTTTGTAGATGCTCCAGGACATGAAGCGTTAATGGCAACTATGCTTTCTGGCGCAGCCATCATGGATGGAGCCATACTGGTTATTGCGGCTGATGAGCCATGTCCGCAGCCTCAGACCCGAGAACACCTAGCAGCGGCAGAAGTCAGCGGCATCAAAAACATAATCATCGTCCAAAACAAAATCGACATAGTTGACGAACATCGGGCAGCTCAGAGTTATCAAGAAATCAAAAATTTTGTGAAGGGAACGGTCGCCGAAAACGCGCCCATCATCCCCATATCCGCCCAGCGGGGAATAAACGTCGATGTTCTATTAACAGCCATAAACGAAATCATTCCCACGCCACACCGAGACGAAAACAAACCCCCATTCATGTACATCATCCGGTCCTTTGACGTAAACAAACCCGGAACCCTCATCGAAGACATAGAAGGCGGCATCGTCGGCGGAACCATCGCCCAAGGCAAATTCACCGTCGGGGAAAACATCGAAATCCGCCCAGGCATAATGAGCGAACGCGAAGGCCGAACCATCTATGACCCCTTAATTAGCGAAATAATTAGCCTCCAAGCCGGCGAACAATATGTTAAACAAGCAGCCAGCGGCGGCTTAGTCGGCATCGGCACCCAACTTGACCCCGCATACTCCAAAGCAGACGGATTAACCGGCAACATTGCAGGCCGTGAAGGTCAACTGCCACCCACCTTAATGGAGTTAGCATTAGAGACACATGTTTTAGAACGCGCCGTCGGAACCAAAGAGCTCGTGAAAGTAGAAAGAATCAACCTCGACGAAACCTTGCTGCTTCACGTAGGCGCCGCCGTGAACGTGGGCAAAGTCACCGCCGCCAAAGGCAACCTCATACGTGTGAAACTTAATCGTCCCGTCTGTGTTTTACCTGACTCTCGAGTGGCTATAAGCCGAAAAATTGTGTCCCGATGGCGACTAATCGGTTACGGACTTATCGTAGACAAGCCAGGCAAACTATAAACAACTTAATTTTTGTTGTTGAGAAACTCGTGGGCTTTGAATAGGACGTCGCGGGCGTTTTTGAAGGTGAGGCGTTTCATGGCGTCTTGGTAGCTGAGCCATTCAAACGCTATGTGCTCAAAAGACAGCGTTACGTCAGTTTTTTTGGATTCCATGAGGAAGAACACGACTTCTTTGTAGACAGTTCCGCCTTGGCGCTTGTAGAAATAGGAGATGCGTTCTTTGAAGCCCTCGATGAAGGTTGCGCCGGTTATGCCAGTTTCTTCGCCAAGTTCGCGTGTGGTGGTTTCTTTTTCAGTTTCACCAGCTTCGACGTTGCCTTTGACGAAGTCCCAGTGGCCAGCATCATATTGAAGCAGTAGGTATTTGAGTTCAGAGTTTTGGGTGTAGACCACTGCGCCGCAGGATTTTTCGTTTAACATGTGCTAGCCACCTTGAATGTGAGCATATGCCCATACTAAAGATATCCCCCTTAAAAGTGATTCGAAAAGATTGCGCCCCCAAATTTGCATCATAAGAAGCAGGCTAAAACAAATAGTAACCCCGCATTAAAAAGTAAGTTAAGGAATTGCAGAAGACCCAAAAGATGCGGCTGCTTTTCAGAGCAGGTTAGGTAACAGTTTTAAGCGTCCAACCAGAAAACCTAATCAAGGCGCAACCATGGAACCCCAACCCCAAAAACAACCACTCAAAGTCATCGCAGACTCTAACGCATTGTTTGTGCCCTTAGAGTTCAAAATTGACATTTTCGCCGAATTAGAGCGGCTTTTGGGTAAAACCGAGTTGGTGCTGCTTTCGACTGTCAAAAAAGAACTTGAAACCCTTGCACATTCTGAATCGCCTAAAATGCGTCGCAACGCTGCCTTTGCCTTAGGTTTAGCAGAAAAATGCAAATACGTTGCCGTGCAAGAAAAACCCAAAGAACCAACTGACGATGCCATTTTACGCATTGCCAAAGCTTGGAACGCACCAGTTTTTACAAACGACAAAGCCCTAAAACTGAAGCTAAGAGATATAAGCATGCCAGTAATTTACGTAAGACAAAAATCACGTCTAGAAATTGACGGGTTGATATCGTAGATGTTCAAACTTATCACCTTGCAAGATACTATTCGCATTCCGCCTGACACCTTCGGCAATCCGCTGGAAGCTGTGGGCAAAGAACAAGTCAAAGCCAAATATGAAGGCGTAGTTGACGAAGAACTCGGCTATGTTATAGCTGTTAGCAAAGTTGAAGTTAGCCCCATTGGTAAAATTATCCCTGGCGATGGCGCCACCTACCACAAAGTCAACTTTTCCTTGCTCGCCTTCTATCCAGTCATCCAAGAAGTTGTTGAAGGTGACGTAGTAGAAATCGCAGACTTTGGCGCTTTTGTCCGCATCGGACCAGTCGACGCATTACTGCACGTTTCACAGTTGATGGATGACTTCATCAGCTACGACGAAAAACAAGGCGTCTTGCTGGGCAAAGAATCTAAACGTAAACTTGCATCTGGAGACCCAGTCCGTGTTCGAATAACCGCCGTTTCACTTGGCAGAGCAGGAAGCAGCGGCAAAATCGGCGTAACCGCACGCCAACCCTTCCTAGGCAAACTTGAATGGCTCCAAGAAGATGCAGCCGCCCTCAAAGCGCCTCCTGAAGAAAAAGAAGCCTCAGCTAAAGCAAAGAAGGAGAAAGCTGCATGAGCGAAAAAGCCTGCGCCAACTGCCACTTCATAACCAAAGACAACGTCTGCCCCAAATGCAGATCCACCAATTTTAGCGAAGACTTCGGTGGTGTAGTCATCGTCTTTGACCCCGCAATCTCTGCGGTTGCCAAAGCCATGAAAATTAAAGACAAAGGACGCTACGCTCTCAAAGTCCGATAAATATCAAACGTCCAGCAGCTTTAAGCTGCGGGTGTGGGTTGAAGTGCATGCCCGTCTCGTATGCAGTTACAGATGAAGTGCTTTCCAAATTCAAAGAACCCTTCGGAACCCTAATCGAAGGTTCTTTTTCTCAAACTGCAACTCAACTTAAACAAATTATCCAAAAAGAAAAACCATCACTGATTATAGCTATAGGCGACACAGTAGCACGCAACTTAAGCGAGCACCACATTCAAACCGACATAGCCATAACTGACAACAAAACCCTCCGCCAACCTGTCCCGCCCCAAACCTTCAAAAATAAACAAGTTCTCCACATCCACAACCCCCAAGGCTTAATCACCCCACAAGCCCTAGAAGCCATCCAGCAAGCCCTCCAAGACCACAAAGCCGTTCACATGCAAGTAGAAGGCGAAGAAGACCTCCTTACACTCCCAGCGGTAATGTATGCTCCTGAAAATGCGTTGGTGATTTATGGGCAACCTAACCGGGGCTTGGTTGCGGTTAAAGTTACTAAAGAAAAAAGGGCAGAAGCGCAAGACATCTGGAAAAAAATGAAGCCCACAGAAGAAAAGTAGGCGGTTAGGCGCTGTAGTCTCTGCCTACAGGTTTGTGTTCTTGTTGTTTTCCGGGTTCAGGAATAACGGGTAATGGTACAGGCGGCGGAATGCCCACTATTCGGGCTATCAAGATGGATTCGGTGAAAACCACGTTTGAAATGGACTGCAAAATGACCTGCGCAGGCGGCTTCTTTTGCTCGTAATCTTTCTGGATTTTATCCAGTTCTGCTTTATCGCCTTGCACGTAGGCACTGCCTTTGAGGCTAAGTTGAGCTAAAGACGGATTATAGTTGATGGTTAAAACAAAAGGAACATCAAGGGAATCGTCGGCTTTGCGGTCGATGCTGACGACGTTGATGTTGGTATTTATTTGGATGTTTGGAGCGGGCTTTCGGGTATCCCAAAAGCGTTCAGCAGAAATGGTGCTGATGGACACGTTGACTCTTATCATGCTGCAAACCTCGCAGCATATCAGCGCGCCACCACCTATTAACTGTTCTTCCTACGCACGTTTGTACCGTGTAAAGCCGCAGTGCCCGCAGGTGTAGCGGTCATGGTGGTCAGCCATAAAGTAGCCTGGACCACACCGTTCACATGTTGGACGCAGACGGGTGGCTTTTTCGCCTTCAACTTTGTACATGGTGCCTAGACCTTTTTCTTTTTTCTTGCCTTTACCTTCAGCTTTAGGTGCAGCAGCTTTGTCAGGTTTCTTTGACATTAGGCATTCGCCTCAGCTTTGGGATTTTCGGGAGGAAGATTACGTTTCAGGATGTAGGTGGGTTCGATGAGTTTGGCTTGTGCTTCGCTTTGGTAGGCATTGGCTTCGCCGACGGCGGTGTTGGTTCCAGTCATGGTGTGCATGCGTTTAACAAAGACCAGTTTGTCGCTGACTTGCAGTTGGCTGGCTATTGAGCGTTTTATGTCGAGGCGTGCGGGGGTTTTGCCTTCGGTGTGTATGACTGTGAATTTGACTTCTTTGCGTTTCAGCAGGGGATTTTCTTTTTGGGACAGGATTTTTAGTTCCATATTTCTTCCTCAGTTTACTTCAGGGGCACATACATTGAAGACCGGGATGCGCCGATACCAGGAGTGCCGTGTCGCACGGGTTTGTTGGTGATTGCAAATTCGCCAATGTAGTGACCGATCATTTCGGCTTTGATTTCCATGGCGATGAATTCTTTGCCGTTGTGGACGTTAATTTTTGCGCCTACCATTTCGGGCAAGATTATGATGTCGCGGACGTGGGTTTTGACGGTGGTTTCTTTGCCTTTTTTGGCGTCTTCTTGGGCGGCGCGCATCTTTTCTAGTAGGATGCGCTGTTCGGGTGTGAGTCCGCGTTGTAGGCTTCTGCGTTGCCTTGAGGGCAGCAAAGTTATGAATTCGTCCATGGACATACCTTGCAGACTGGCGAGCGAATGACCACGGTAGCTAAATTCTTTGGGCATTTTTCTTCATCCTTCACTCATTTTTAGGGGCTATAAACTTTCTCCTAGCGTATAGCCCGTTTCTTTTTCTGACCTGGACCACGAGCAGCAATCAAGCCGACCTTTTGGCCTGGAGGTGCACCGTGAGAGGTTGTGGTTGTTCGGCGAGCGCTTCGTTTGCTGCTACCATAGGGGTGAACAGCTGGAACCATTTTGCGTCCGCTGGTTCGTGGATACTTGTGACCTTTAGCTTTCATGAGGTGGAATTTTTCGCCTGCTTTCAAGAATGGCTTGTCGGTTCGTCCGGCTGCCGCAATTACGCCGATTGTAGCCATGCAGTAGTCGTTGACGTATCGGGTTCTGCCTGAGGGCAAGCGAATCATGGTGCCTTGGGGAGTGTGACCGATGACGGTGGCGTATGCGCCAGAGGATTTGGCGAGTTTGCCGCGGTCGCCTGGCCGAAGTTCAAGGTTGCAGACCATAACACCTTCAGGCACTTTACCTAAGGGTAAAATGTTGCCGACTTCGGCAGGGGCTAGTCCGCCTAAGGTGATTTGTTGACCTTCATGAGTTCCTTCGGGGGATGCTATGTAGCAGTCTTGTCCGTTATCAAAGCGTATGTAGGCAAGCGGTGCGCCACGACCAGGGTCGTGGAGTAATGCTGTGATGACGCCGCTTATGGAAGTTTCAAACGCTTCTTTGGGAGTCATAATTGGATACTGAGCGGCTGCAACACGTTTATGAGTTGAAGCTTGATATGTTGAGCCACCGCGTCCACGTCTTTGTACACGAATTCGTTTTCCCATAAATCAGTCCTCCATGCAGTTTAGAGTATGCCCAGTTTGATGGCTACGTCGGATGCTTTGTATTCAGGGGTCAGTTTGACGAAGGCTTTCTTTGTACCCTGCGCAGTGATGAGCGTGGTGACTTTGGCCACTTTCACTTCGTAGAGTTGTTCAACGGCCTTTTTGACGTCCGCTTTGTCTGCTTTCAAGTTAACGACGAAGATAAGTTTGTTATCTTTTTCAACCATCAAGCTGGCGGATTCAGTCATCAACGGGTAAGAGATTATTTCGTTGGGGTCCATTATGCGTTTTCTCCTTCAGAGTAAAGTTTGCCCACTTCAGCGATGGCGCCAGTGGTCCAAACGGTCAATCTGCCAGCGTGAGTGCCAGGAGCCAAAACTTCAGCGTTAAGGTCACTTACGGTGACAACATCTACGCCTGGAAGGTTGCTTGCAGCTTTAACTATGCCTTTGTTTTCTGAAATCACAATAAGTGGACCGATGGCTTGCTTCATTTTTCGTCCGCGGTGTTTGCCTTTTCCAGCGCGGATTTTTCGGCTTTCACGCACGCGGTATATGTCGGTAAGTAAGCCGAGGCTTGTGAATGCTGCTTCGACTTCTTTGGCTTTGGTTAATTCAGAAAGGGCATCTTCAACCACTAACGGAATTTCCAAGACGCCTTCCACTTCGTGTCCACGTTGTTCAACGGTCTCTTTAGAGGCTGTTGCTGCAATGGCAGAAAGTAACGCGAGGCGTTTTTCTTTCTTGGGAATTTCTTTAACCACATGAGCTTCGGCTCGGGGTGGGTGTGCTTGTCTGCCGCCGACGGTTCCAGGTGCGAATGCTGCTTCGCCGCCACCGCCTTTTACGCGGGGAACACGGGCAATACCCATACCGGTTCCTCGGGATTCTGCGGAGGTGCGTTTTCCAGCCATGGGATCTCTGCCTTGGCGCTGGAGTCGGTGTGATTGTATGGATAAGACGGCGCGTTTGATTACGTCGGGTCTTAGTGGAGTGTCAAAAGCTGAGGGCAGGGTGGTTTTCCCTGTTGCTTGGCCTTCGAGGTTGAAAACTTGGGCTGTTTTTTCGGTTGCCATTTTGTTTCACCGTTTATTTTCCTTGAGGTGATTCCAGTGAGATAGAGGTCACTTGCGGAGCTGTTTCGGGAACTTCAGATGGTGGTCGAGCTGGGACACGGAGGCGTATGGTGCGTTTTTCGGTTCCTGGAATTGAGCCTTCCATGAGGATGTAGGGTGCTTTGAGGTTGCCGTATCGGATAAAGCCGCCTTTAACGTTGACGTCGGTGGCGTCTTTGCCCATTTTAAGAATGCGTTTGTTAAATTCGATGCGTTGGTGATAGCCCATTTGACCTGCACGTGCAACGGAGTACATGAGGTGGTGCGGGTTCCATGGACCTAAAGTGGCGATGCCTCGTTTAGTTTTACGACCTTTCGCCTGCAGGATTGTTACGCCCCAACGTTTAACTGGACCTTGCCAGCCTTTGCCGGTAGTTACGGCAGCAACGTCGGCATATTGTCCTGGTTTGAAAACTTCTTCTGCGGTAACTGTTTTGCCTAACAAGCCTTTGGCGTATTCGAGTTGCTGTGGGATTGTTCCGCCGCCGATTTCAACTTCGGCGATTTCGGGTTTTTTCTTAGAGAGATTTGCTTGACTGGGTTGAGTGGCAACGATTGCTCGGACGTTGGTTGTTCGGTCGAGGTTGGCGGTGATTTTGTTAAGCAACTCTTCTGTTTCAAAGGTTTCTGGAAGAACGAGTTTTCGGTCTAGTTCTTCGGGTGGATTTTTCATCCAACACTCGGTAATTTGTTGTAAACCGTATGCGTTGTGAGTGTAGGTGCGTATGCCGCAGACTAGAATTGGTGGTGCTTCAAGAATGGTTGCGGCTCTCATAACTTCTTTGCCAAAGTTTGGTGAACGCTTCCGGTCTTCGATTGTGAAGACGTAGGTCATGCCTGCTTTGTAGCCTGCAAAACCTAGAAGCTTTGGTTGATCCGCTTCGATTTTTGGCCAATAGCGTATTCGTGCCATTGGTCTACTGGCGCGGTGTCTTGGTAAATAGGCTAATGAACCATGTCTTGGAGCATGATGTTTTCGGTGACCCATCTTACTTCCGCTTCGCGAAGCTTAGCAATGAGAAATTATAGTTATAAACGTAACGGTAACGTTTCACGTTTTAAATTACTAATTCCCATGTTGCATTAAGCTGATTGCGAAAGGATTAATGCAGTGGTTTCTTAAGAGCATTTCTAGGGAATAGCTGTGATTCATGTCTACCCCCCTTATTTAAAGGCTCAACGGTTGCTAGTTACCTTAGAAAGTAAGTCATTTGTTGAAGTCAGCTAGCTCCACTTTGAAGCGTACTGAAAGCGGCAAGAGTTTTGAACAATTGCAAGGAGAAGAACGTGTTATGGAATTTAAGTCTGAGTTGCCTTAAGCAGAACTAAAGTTTCAAAAAAAGGCAAACTAAGAGTAACGGCCTGCTCGGCATGCATGCTCATAGTTCTAAACTTCTCAATGGATGCTTCAATTCCCGCGAGATTAGACTGCAAAAGCAGAACCTGCCCGTTATCTGCAATGTAAACTGGCACTTGAGTTATGAAGCGGTCAATCACGTCTCGCCCTGTGGCGCCGCCTGCCCACGCCTTGCCAAGCCAAAACTCATCTTCGCCCTGCTCCGAGGGCAAGTAGGGGGAGTTGAAGAGAATCAAGTCAAACTTGGTCGAAGAGGACAAAGCGCCAAATAAGTCGCCCTGCAGGAACATAGTGTTGTTGTCTAGCCCATTGTGTTTGGCATTTTGCTTGGCACATCTAATGGCGTGTGGGTTGAGGTCTACTGCCACCACCTCCGCGCCTTGCTCAGCAGCAACCAACGCCAGAAGCCCACTGCCCGTACCCATATCCAGTACCCTCGCACCTGCAGAAACATGCAAATTTTCTGCAAACAAATAACTGTCCTCCGCAGGCGGATACACTTCGGAGTAAATTTCCAGTTTTAGGTCGCCAAAGAAGGCACATTTATGAGACGAGTTCATCTGCGAGGGCTCCAAACTCTTGCGGATGCAAGTCTCGAGCACGCCAGTCACGGTTAGGCAGGCAAGAGACAAACTGTTTGGCTTGTTCTTTATCCAGCTTTAGTTCTGTGCGAAGGAAAGGCTCAAGGGCATTGCCGATTTTTTTGTTTCGTTGCGTAAATAGCCACCTTGTAAGCCGCCTAAACAGCCCCAAATCCTTAACCGTAAACGATGGTTGTTTCCAAGGCGTCAGGCGAAGGATAACTGAGTCAATTTCGGGTTGGGGATAAAACATCCAACGCGGCACGTCATCGAACAATTCTGCGCGGGCTTGCTGGGCGGCGGTTACGGTGAGCCACCCGTATTGTCTGGTTCCGACTTTGGCGGTTAGGCGGTTGGCGAATTCTGTTTGCACAACAAGCAGGGCACAGGCGACTCGGCGGTCCATAAGCCACGTTACCAACTGGGAACTGAGGTAGTAGGGAGGCGCAGAAACAGCTTTGTTAAAGGCAGGCAACTCCACCTTGAGGACATCGCCCTGAATTACGGTGACGTTGCTAAAGGGTGCCATGCGTTGTTTGAGGATTTGGGCAATTTGCAGGTCCTTTTCAACAGCCAAAACCTGTTTACAGTTACCCGCCAGAAAGCCTGTGAGAAAACCTAAGCCGGCGCCCGCATCCAAAACTACATCCGCCGCAGTGAGGTCTGCAAACTTGGCTAGCTTAGGGTAAATTGAGGTATCTACCATAAAGTTCTGCCCCAAAAGCTTGTTGGGCACCAGCCCATGCTGTTGGAGCAGACGTTGGGTTTCTTCCAGACTCATTGAGGCTGTTTCCTAATGGAACCGTGTGAAGAGGCGGTACTTGCTGTCGCCTTCCAGTTCCTCCATAACCCGCTTTGTAATTAGTTTAACGGGGTCGGGGAGCTCAGTGCGTTTTTTGATGTCTTCGTAGTTTTGGAAGGGCTTCTTTTCGCGTTCGTTGATTACTTGCCACATGTACTTCTTGCCAATGCCCGGAATCAATTCTAAAGCATGCATACGAGGAGTGATTGCGCGGGCGTTGTTGAAGAAGTTCACAAACCAAGTTTCACGGTTCTGAATAATCCTTGAAACTGTTGTGGACAATTCAGATTTGGCTGCAGCAGTAAGTTCATCAAAACCGATGCGTCCAATGATGTAGGTGACTTCTTCACGGCTTTCTTTGCCTACATACACGCGGTCAGCAGGCTTAAGCGTCAACCCTTCTTTAACAAGCGCTTCAAGTAAAGTGAAGAATTCTTCACCAACACATTGAATCAAAGCGCCCGCTCGGTAACCTGCCCTACCCGTTGGTCGAAAACCAGGCTTGCCATGTTGCAAAAAGTCTAGTACGTAAGCGTACTCCTCGTATTGTTTTTCCATAGTAGTCACTTATCTATTCCCACTAGTGCTTAAAAAGACTTGTATAGCTCGCCTACTTGAGAAGCCGGTTTTCGTTCAGTAAAGCAACTATAGCGTCGAGTTTTTGGGTTTCGATGATTTTACGTCCGCCTGCAAGGAAGATTCGAAGTTCATCAACAGTTTCGGGCATGGCATTCAGAACTTGGATTGCTTCAGCTTCGTCTAAACCGTACTCAGTAACGAGCGTTTGTTGGAGCGTTTCAGCTGCGGCAGGGGTAATTTTTGAAAATTTAGAAACGTAATCTAACGTACGACGCTGGAACTGGTCAAGATTTTCTTCCCCCAAAGACTCCAGCACTTCTTTAACTTGGGGTAAAGTGAGTTTGCGTTCGCTTACTTCGCCTTTGCTCATTAAAGTAACCTTCTAAGTTCCTGTGTAAGGTTCTAAGTGTTCAGTTCGGACGATGATATCACGAGTAGAGTCGCCTTGCGCAACGCGGACAATGTAGCCGCGACCACGTTTGTCAATAACTTGACCTACTTTACCGTGGAATCGTCGGTGAGGCATAGCTTTCTGTTGAGCAGAGTCAATTTTAATGATAACGCTTGCGCCGTTTTCGTATTCGTAGAGGAACTTGGTAAGTTTTGGTTTACCTTTAGCTCGCAGCGGTTTTTTCATAAGGCTGCGGGATCCTGCGCAATATCCTTTTGACATATTTTTTTCTCCTATTGGTCTTCCATGATAACGTTTAGAACGTCAAGCTTGATGATTTTTGCCGAGTTGTCGAGCAATTGCGCCACGCTGGGCACGGTTCGAGTTTCATCGCCTGAAACCAGTTCTTTCACGTAAAGCCCACCTTGGCAACGTATTTCCATGAGGGCTTCTTTAGGGGATATCTTCTTTACTTTAAGCTTATATATGTACCTTTCCCGCACTAAGTCAGCTCGTCGATGCACAACCCGAAGCGGCGTCTGCTGCTTAATGGTAACGCCAGTGAGCTTTTCTTCCAACAACTTCATATTGACATCGGTAACTTCTTTTTCAAACTGGATCAGGGCACGGTAGTCTTTTTGGCTATTTTCACCTTTCTTTAGTTTACGAACCACTTCGCGACTAGTGGGATACAAGCGGGAGACTTCAACTTTGTCTTTGGCGCCCAAATTTATCTCCGCCTCCAAAGCCTTCAAGTCTAAACTACGTTTTCTAGGTTTAGAAATTTCCACCACAAACGGACGCCCAGTACCCAACATGCGGGCATCTATATCTTCTCTACCTGAAGCATGAAACGCTGAGGCCTCACCTTCAGCGGCTCTCAAAATGGGCGCCGAAACTAACACCTCCACACTGTCAGGATACATAAGCCCCGTTCCACCACATTGACTGCAGCCTCGACCGCGGCATTTAGAACAAAGCCAGCGACTTTGAGGAATTGTGCGGACCAGTTTGCGGTAACGGCCTCTCACGAAGATGGGGTTGACTTGGAGCTTGATTTTTTCGGTGAAGGGGTTAACGATTATCATGATGTCGGGGGCGCCGTACTCGACGGTTTTGCCCGTTTGCGCTTCGACCCGCTTGCCAAGGACACGCCCAAATTCGTGTTTTATGCTTTCGCTGTATTGGACGGTGAAGATGGCTTTGAATTCGTCTTCCCGTTCCGCAACGGCTACGGGAATTTCGATACCCATCAGAAAGGTGCTGTATTCGTAGGGTTGCAGGCGCTCTAAAACTTTAGCCACTAAGCGGTCAGCTTGGGCGAATTTGCCGTCGCACAAAAAGCAGGTTGTGCCGTCAGTTTTGGGGACGCGTTTGTTAAGATGCTTAAGAGTTGCTGCTGCAGGTTGGCTAAAACCATTTGTGGCTAAAAATTTAAGGGCTTTGACGGCGGGAGCTTCTTTTTCAGAAATACCAACGTTAGCCTGCAAAGTTAAAGCCAGCTTGAGGGCTTCGCCACGGCGGTTATTCTCCAAATTGTAACCCAACAAGGCAAACTGACGTCCAAGGCAGTGGTCGCACAGAGGATACTTTTCAAGCATCAAACGGGCTTCTTCTAAAACGTCCATGAGTCTCAGTGCCTACTTGAAGTCTGTGGGGAACCCTTGCCCGCCCATACCCGGCATGAAAGGCATTTTGCCCTTCTTCCGCTTCATCATTTTTAGCATTCGACGCATAACCACATACTGCTTGAGCAGTTCTTTGACGTCTTTTTCGGTGGTTCCTGACCCCCGAGCAACACGGCGAGCACGGCTAAAGTTTATGATTTTGGGGTTTTCTTTTTCTTCAGGCGTCATAGACTGGATAATAACACGCCACTTCTCTAAGCGACCCTCAGCCATGTTAAGCATGTCATCAGGCACCTTATTGGAAACCCCAGGGAGCATTTGTAGCACTTTTTTGAAGGGCCCCATGCTTTTGACGGCTTCGAACTGTTCGTACATGTCTTCAAGGGTAAATTTGCCGCTCATTATTTGTTTAGCTTTCTTTTGGGGAACCTTAACTTCGGCGTCCTGAACCTTTTCTAGCAACGTTTCCAAGTCGCCCATGCCTAGGAGGCGCCCGACGAATCGGCTGGGAACGAATTGTTCGATATCTTCGACTTTTTCGCCTGTGCCGATGAATTTGATGGGTGCACCTGTTGCGGCAACAGCGGAAAGAGCACCGCCGCCTCGTGCGGAACCGTCAAGTTTTGTTACCAGAATGCTGCCGATGGGGGTGGCTTCGTGGAACGTTTGTGCCTGAACCAACGCTTGTTGCCCAATGGTGCCGTCAATGACCATCATGACCTCGTCGGGGTGGATGTGTTTTTCGAGGTCTTTCATTTCTTTAATGAGGTCTTTTTCCTCTTTGTGTCGCCCTGAGGTGTCGACGATAACTATGTCTTTGTCGGGGAACTGTTTAAGTCCCTGCATGACGACTTTGACAGGGTCTTTGGCTTTAGGGTCACCAAAGATAGGCACATTTATGCGCGTGGCCAGTTGCTGAAGTTGGGCATAGGCGCCAGGACGGAAAGTATCAGCGCAAATCAAGGCAGGTTTTAGACCTTTCTTTTGCAGATATCGTGCCAGTTTAGCAGCGTGGGTGGTTTTGCCCGAGCCCTGAATACCCACCAGCATAAGCACGTATTTTCTGCTTGGTTCAATTTTAAGTGGAACAGATTTTTCGCCGATGAAACGAGTTAATTCTTCGTAAACAACTTTCACAACGTGTTCGCGTCGGCTGATGCCAGGCGGAACATTTTCTTTAAGGGAGCGCTCTTCGATACGTTTAGAAATGCCCAGAACCAGTTGGACGTTAACGTCGGCTTGTAGAAGCGCCCGTTGGATGTCTCGGACCAGTTCCTTAACCGTAGCTTCGTCTACTACGGCGGATTTGAAGATTTTTTTGATGGCGTCAGTAAGTGAGGAGCCTAAACGGTCTAGAGCCATGGGGCGTCTCCAACCCTAAACAGGCAAAAGGGGAACTTAAAAGTATATTGCAGGAAAAGCTGCCTTCACACAGGTAGTTAAGTGTGAAGCCTCAGTTTCCCCATCAAATGAGTTCTCTTCATCAATCCGACGGCTCTTCATGCATCATCGGCTTCATGAGTTAATCGGGGTGCCTCCATAAGAGGGTGCCGCCTAATAGACAGGGAAAACTCGCTGAAAACTGCAGTATCTTAGGACTCAAATGTGAACGAAATTTCAGATGGAGGATAGAAAATTCTTTTAGCTACAACCTAGCATAGCCACTACGGGAATCCACATGGACATTGAACGGGTCATACACGCATCGGTGTTTACACTTTTAATGGTTGGCTTGTTTACAGTTACTGGGTGGATCAGTTACCAGTACATTAGCGATTGGGTGCTAAAAGTAGCAGGCATAACGATTAGCTGGGCAGTAATTTTACTTGTGCTCTATATAGTTTTTAAAAAGCTAGATTGGGGTTGGTGGAGATAGCTCCAGCCAACGGCTGCTAAAATGGGTTTATTTTGTTCGGGTTATTTTCACTTTGCCCAGAATCTTCCAGTACTCGACCTCTGTACCTGAAGCAAGTTTAGCTTTGAGGTCTTCTTCGTCAGGGAAAGGAGCATCTAAGTACTCGAAGGTTTCTAAGTCCATAATTTGGACTCCAGTTGGGTTGATGGCAAAGATTTGTCCCGGGCGTTTGTCAATAATTGGGACTTCTGCATTGGCATCAACAGGCTTTACAAATTGACGTTTTTGCCCGTCGAATACGCCTATAGCCACTATTCTTGCTTTTGCCGCGCCGTGTTTTCCTGGCTTAGATTTGGTTATGTCCATTATTTTGCATGGTTCACCATCGATCATCATGTAGCCGCCGACGCGTAATTCTCCAACGTCCATTGGTTTCGTCATTACTATCACTGAACCTTTAATCAATTAGAAGCAATTCTGAACAACACCCATATATATATTTAGTAATAACTGGCAAAAAACACGGCAAAACTTCCGTTACCCGTTAATGCTAAAAGTCAAGCGGGGTCAGGGAAAGAGTTTTGGAGGCAGATTTTGGCGGGTTTGGGCAAAAAACCCATATATAGACTCGAAGTATGGCTTACTAAATGGTGCCAGCTTTGTTTAAAAGCGTTGGAATAATTGCCAGATACGACAAAAAGCAAGCCTTAGCGTTAGCTCAACAACTGGCACAGTACCTTTCAGAGAAAGGCTTAGAGGTCTGCTTAGAAGAAACGCTTAAAGGCAAAGTTAAAACAAAATGCAAACTGGCACCCCTTAAAGACATGTGCACCGACTTTGTCATCACCATAGGCGGCGACGGCACCATCCTGCGCACATGTTTGGCGTTACCTAAACCAGAGCCGCCAATTCTTGCAGTGAACATGGGCGTCCGCGGTTTTCTCACCGAAGTAGACCCTAACGATGCAATTCAAGCTGTAGACCGCGTGCTCACCGGCGACTATAAAATCGAAGAATGCGCCAAACTCTCCGCTTGGACCAACGGCGACCCCACCCCTGATGCCCTCAACGATGTGGTAATTTCTGGCGGCGAACCCTCCAAAATCGTCTATTTACAAGTTTACAAAGACGACACACCAATCACACAGCTTGAAGCTGACGGTGTCATAATCTCTACCCAAACAGGCTCCACAGGATACTCATTATCCGCGGGCGGTCCGGCTTTGGACCCGCAAACAGACGCCATCGTTCTCACGCCAATTTGCTCTTTGACCAGTGTGCGTTCGATGGTTTTGCCTGCGAACTGCAAAATCCGCATCGAGTTAACCCGCCCCAAAAACATGCTAGTTCTCATCGACGGCGCTTATCGACGAAGCTTACCTGCCAAAGACTCCTCGGTAACGGTAGCCCGCTCCAAAAACGTGTCCTCGTTCATCAGGTTTAAGCAGGACTTTTACAAGCGGCTGCAGAGTAGGCTAATGTTTAAGGGAATGGGATAAAAAATCAGCAAATGTGTCATGATTTTGGATACTTCGGCGTTTATTGGCGGCTTGGACCCATTTAGCATACGCGAAGAGCTTGTGGTGCCGCCGCTGGTGGAGCAGGAAGTGAAGCGAGACCAGATGCGGCAGTTTCGGCTACAAACCGCCATCGAAAGCGGCAAACTCAAAATCTACGCGCCCGCACAAGAATTTGTAAATCAGGTGCAAGCAGCTGCGACTTCGCTGGGTGACTCATTTTATCTTTCAGAAACCGACAAGCAAGTTCTGGGATTAGCGTTAGAAATTAAGGCGCGTGGCGACATGCCTAAAATCGTCACGGATGACTATTCCATTCAAAATGTCGCCACCAAATTAGGATTAGAATATACAGCGTTAGTCACATTTGGCATTAAGCGTGTCTTGAACTGGGTCAGGTACTGTCCCGCTTGCCACAAAATCTACGCCGCCAACTTCAATGGTAAAGAATGCACCATCTGTGGCACCCCACTAAAACGCAAACCACAACGCCCAGACAACCGCTTACAGAAGAAGCAGTAACAAAAGCAGCACCAAGGTTTCAGCGCCAAAAATAGGCAGCAGAATGTGTTTGGCTTTTTGGATTGTTTTGTCCACTAGAACGGTCATGAAGCCTAAGGCACCACCTCCGATGACGCGAACTTTAGGCACCACAAGTTTTTGGTAACCTGCTTTGCAGGGCTCCAGTTTGGCTGTGGCTTGTGTTGCAGCTTGGACAATTTCGTTTATCAGGGCGGTTTGGTCCATGGCTTCGCCGACGGGGTGGTAACCTCGGGGACCCAGCACGACTGCGCTGACGGCATGCGTGTCTGTGGTGAAAACTTCGCTTTGTGCAAACCCCGCCGCGCTTAATGCTGCAAGAATTTTTTCCCGCAAGCCCGATATCATGTTATTGCCATCTATGACGACGTATGCAATTTTTTGGTCAGTAACTTTAACCACTATCGCTGTTATGCCGCCTGTGCCCATGCCGTCTTTAAGCGTAAACTGCTTGGGATGCACGGTAGCTGAGCCGACTTCAAACGCAGACTGAGGCTGCGAGTTGGCTTTTTGCAGACATTTGGCAGCCACATTGCGCAGTGTCTCGATGGAGGCTTCGATTTCTTCGTTCTTAGTTATACTGTTATGTGCATTAACGATTAGCGCTTCGAGTCCGAGTTTAGCAGCTTCATCGCGGACAATGGCACCGAGCTCTTGAGGCAAATCTTCAGTGGTTTTTGGCGCCAAAGTAAAGGAGAGGAAGGCAGTTTTGCCAAAAACTTGACAAGACGCCGAAACAAACCCGTCGGATACGGTAACGTATGGGGTGGCGGTTTGAGCGGAAGCCGCAAACTGGGCAGATGCGAGGGTTTGGTTTATGATTTTGTAGTTTTGTTGCTGCGATGCCGCATCCAATTCGTGCCCCAAAAGCCCCAGTGGAATACACGTATCACAACCGAATTTGGCTTCGTACTCCTGCTTCATAAGTGAAGGCAGCAAGCTGCTTCCGATGTTCTTGAATGGCCCAGGATGCACCAATGGCATAACAAAAGCAGCTTTAGGCGTGTTAGCATCGAATTTGAGGATGGAAACTTCAACGTCGGCGTCTTCGCCCATGGTTTCAAGGTGTTTTTCGAGGGGCGCGTTTTCGGCGGTGACCCAGTTAAGCAAAAAAGTTTTGAAGATGGCTATGGAGGGAACGTGGTAGGCGTTTTTGCCTATGGTGTCCAGTTGGCGGATGAAGAGGTACGCGGCGCCAACTGCCAGAAATGGACAAACCGCAAAGTAAGGCAAATAGCTGACTGCGGCTACGTTGTGAGTTATCCAAAATGCCGCTAAAACTGCAACGCATGCAAACGGCTGAAGCAAGATTGCTACAAGCCGACTAGCTATTGGTGCTAAGGAAACAGAAAGAAACACCACTGTCCGAAACGACAGCACAATTCCTAAGCCTAGCAGGCAGAGCTTTACCCAAACCCCAAACCCATAAACAGCACCTAACCCCACACCTATGAGGCTGAAGAGGAACCAGACACTCCAACAGAACAAAGATAGCACGCTTGTGCGTCGGAGGTCAAAGATTTTGTCGCGCAAAAATAGTTTGCTGACGGAGAAGTCGGCGGCGAAGGTTACGACAAAAAAAACTAGCCCCAAAGCTATGCCTGTGGCTAAGCCTTCGAGGGTTCGGAAGAAGAAAGCAGAAGAGAGTCCTGTGAGGAGGCAAGGAACGGCGGCTGCGGCTATGGCAGTTGTACGGCTAGGCAGGGTGAAGAGGGACGAGTAATGTTTTTTGGCTTGGTTGATTGATTGGTTGAGGTCGTTTTCGGTTGCCAAAGTCGTCGCCTGTCTCGGATTTTAGATGTGGGGGTGTATGCCTATTAAGGCTACCGAAAATGGGGTTTTTGTTGGTCATGAAAAGCAGATTCCCTGCAACTGGCACCAAAGGCACTGCAAAAATTGAGCTGAACAATTAAAAATTTAGGTTAATAAAACTAAACTAATTTTAAAATCTTACATATACGTGTCATGATTTCAAGGCAGCAACGGTTTTATCCCCAAACCCATATAGTAGTCAGTTTGCGAACACCATGCCAGAGCAAGACCTGCCCCCCTCCATCTTTCACATGTTGGAACGCAACGTGGGCAAAAAAGTGCGAATCATCCTAGACCCTTCCTACGGCTTTGATGGCACCTTGGTCGCCGTAACCAGTGAACCCGCAGGCATCTGGCTCTCTGACGCTGAAGCCATCGTTTTGCGTTCCACCATGGCACAACCCATCCCACAGGTCGCCAGTCGAGAAGAACGCAGCGAGATCTTTCTTAACCTACACTCCGTTCAAAGAATAGAAGTTTTACACTCCACCACGTCAAGAAGATAAAGAAGACGTTTAGAAGACGTTTGCTAGAGCAGAAATCACAATTAAGCTGATGGACAAAATCATGAGCAGTTCAGGGCGGATTTTGATGCCTTCAGTTTCTTCTTCGAAGAAGCGGAGCAGCCCAGCACTTGCAGCAGGCATTGGTCCTTGGTCTTGTTTTCGTTTTCGACTCACAGGAGTTCATCTCTTGGTGAAAGAAGATTGCATTATTTGATTATTTAATGTTGTGCATGCAGCCAAAAGAAAGACACGCCCATTATTGGGCTGTATACAAAAGCATCAACCAAACACACAAAAACCGCCGCAAACCGCATAAACCCCCATCCCTCACCTATCACGGGGAACAGTTATGCACATTGCCCAGTTTCAGCAAATGATGAAAGACCTCTATTTCCAGCGTGACTCTCAACGCGGCATCCAAGGAACCTACGAGTGGCTTGTAGATGAAGTACAAGAACTCGGCGAAGCTCTCCAAGGCACCGATAAGCAAGCCACGGAAAAAGAATTCGCCGATGTGCTCGCGTGGCTGGCGTCACTGGCTAGCTTAATGAGCATCAATTTAGAACAAGCGACTCTTGCAAAATATCCGCACAAGTGCCCCAAATGCAGCCAGTCCCCCTGCCAATGTCCTTAAGAAAGCTGTTTCTGCCCCAACCCCGTAAGCAGCCAAATGCAAGGACGCGTGCCTTTGCGGCAAATAACCGTTTCAGCTTCCAAAAGTAGTAGATGATGCCGAACTGAAGAGTAGGAGGCGTCTGCATTATGAGCTATGGTTGACGCTGACAAGGGCTGCTTTTCCAAAAGCATCAAAATGCGGGTACGTGCTTGTAGTCCACTGCGTACGTTGTGGACTTGCTGCAGAAACGCGTTAGGGTGATAGGTCGGCTTAATCGCAGGCACCACCTAACCATAACGCGTTAGAGGTTGAAAAGCTTACTTGTCCCCAAAGTCAAAAAGACTTGTCTGGATTGGTTTTTTGTTGTCAAACATTGAAGCAATTTCTTCCCGAATCAGAACCAGACGCTGGGTATAGTATTTTGGCAGGTCGTATTTGTCGACGAGTTCTTGGGAGGCGTTGAGGTATTTTTCGATGCTACCACGATATACTGTTAAGATTAGTTGTCCTCCGCAGGTGCATTTGCCCGTGAGGGGCATGCGGCGGTATTTCTTGTTGCAGGACTTGCAGCGAAAAGTTTGAGTGGAGAACGCACGGAGATTGCCGATGATGTCGGGCAGAAAGTGTTTTGTCAACACCTTCTTAGCCACGTTCTGAACATCCACAGCGTTAATGCGTGCGCCCAATTCAAGCTGTAAACGCAACTTTTCAATCATTGAGCCTAACTGTTTGTAGCTGCTTTCTGAGTTGCCCATGCTGATGTTGGAAACAGGTGTGGTGAAGTTAAAGCCTTCAAATTGTGCTTCCGTGCCCAAGCGGTGGCTAATAACGTCCATGATAGCACTGACGTTGCGGGCTTCGGCTTTTTCTAAGCTTTTGAGGTAGAATTCTTCGGGGTAAGCAGCATCCACTTCAAAGTCGTGTGCTTGCCGTTGCACCTCTCTGGTATTGACAAATGGTATGACCAAGATGGGAGCGTCCATTATGCCGCCAATTTGCGCCGGCAAAAATCGTTTTGAATAGTTCAGCAACGTGTCCATGGCTAGCATGATAGCATCTTCGTCGCCGTCGCAGTCCCGCCGTTTCGCCGAATGCCACAGCGGATGAGCATAAATAATTTTAAGATTCGTGTAACCCACCACACGCCCCAAAATGCCCACGCAAGTATGCGGTGCCAAACCAAAAACCAACTGCCCCACCATATCCTCAAGGCTCTTGACGGTATAGTAAGCGGGCAGCTTGTAAACTTTGGTTAAGAGGTCGTCTATGAAGCCTGCGATTTGGAGTAAGTATTCGCCTGCATTATAAGGAATAACGATGTCTTGGACTTTGAGCTCCAAAATCTGGCTTGGGTCTGTTAAGGGCACGCCATAGATGTCATGTGTGTAGCCCATTTGAAGCATTTTCTGCACAGACACGCCCACTTCGCTGGGTTTGATATGTGTCAGGGGAACATTGGTGGCGTCAAATCGTATGGTACCATCCTTGTAAACGGACAAATCGTGTTTAGCCCGTAAAATGCCCTTCTCAATGGTTTCAGGCGTTTTGTCCTCGTTAGTCATGCCCTTTACGCCCCGCAGCATCTTAGGCGGTGCCATGCCAAGGTTAGCGGAAGCCTGCTCAAGTAGTTCTTTAAAATTAAAAGCCTGCCGCTGATACGCAACCGCTTCAACTTTACAGTTAGAGCAGCTTTGCTCTTTTAGAGAGCGCCCACAACGGGGGCAACACCTTTCAGGGACAGTTCCGGCACCACAAATTTCGCACTTGATGTAGCGGGTGTAGGTTTTGCAGTTGGGGCATTTTCGTTTAACGATTTGGACAAAGGGGTGACCTTGACGCCCAGCCTCCACAAAGTCGCGATGAACGCCACCCGCCTGACTAACAGGGAAAAGAACATGAACGAGGGGTTTCATTTCCCGACGTTTCGCCTTCTCTGGGCGCCCCATACGGCCCCCAACGTAACTTGGACCTTTATCACGAATTTCTACACCCGACAAGGTGCAAAGCGCCTTAAACACTGCGTCTTGCGGGATGCCATCTAGCGAACGGTCGGTTCCATACCCCAAAGAGAAAGCTAGAGCAGCGGCATTGTCGCCTTCAATAATTATTTGACCTAAACGGACAAGGTGGGGCGCAAAAATTCGGCGCAGAACCGAGGCAGCTTCTAAGGTGAAGGCGCCCACGATTTGGTTTGGGCTTACTTGGGCTGTGGAGAGCCAGTCGCGCAGGATTTGGAGGTCTTGGGTGGAGGTGAGATTGGACCAGAAGAACAGAAACTGCGGATACAAAGGCACCTTCAAGTGCTGTGAAAGGGCGGCAGCTTGGCTGAAGGTCAAGGGCGTATTGAATGGGTTTTGAATTAAAGACTCAAGTATAGTTGTGGGTAAGCTAGCAACTTGCGTAGCTTTTTGCATGTCGCCATCGAATTGTTGGGTGACCGCTTTTTTTAGGTCCTTAACCCACCATTCCTCAACATAGCCTGAAGGAAGCAGCGCCTTGTTACAGTAAAGGAAATCGCCAAATGCAATCAACATGTCGCCCAAAAACAGGATTTTCTGCACTTTGCCTTTAACTTCAGGCCAGTTTTCTAAGGTGACTTTGACAACTGAGCCGTCCTTCAACAGCACAACAGGAGGCTCCAAAGAATCAACAGGAACAGAGACACCGCCTTTGCCAGGCAACTCTAAGCGCATCTGGGTGCCCGCTGCCAAGAAGCTTTCCACCACGTACATAGTAGCGGGGTGGACGCCTACGGCAGAAAGCCCCGTGTTGCGAGACCGCCCATACCGAAGCCGAAAGCCCCCGCGTCTCGAAGGGAAAGCAAAAATGGGTCTACCCGCGATGACATCGTCCATGAAGCCTGCTGATTTTTTTTCGGATTTCTTTTTGAATTCACGCAACCACTCCCAACCAGGCAACCCCAACTTCTCAACGATTACTAGAACTTTGAGGGCACGTCCTACAATCCCGTCGTTAACCACTCGCAAAGCGCCACCGCGAACACGGTTGGTTTCAATTCGGGGTAAGTTACGATAAGAAGAAACCTCAACAGGGTCAGATTCTGTGCCTGTTACCTCGATTGTTAGGTAGTCGAAGGCTTTTTTGACTTCGTCATCAGGCAGGTGATACTGAAAGTGGCCAACGGATCGTTCAAAGGTACGTAGTTCTTCGATGAAGCGGGCAACTTCTTCAGGCGTTGGCTTGTAGCGATCCAAGTTCAGTAAGCGACGGACATGATCGCCCACTACAAGAGTGAGGGCTTGGTCTGTTCCACCTGCAGACCGAATTGGACCTGCAAAGTAAATCGCCAAGTAACGACTGCGGTCGTTGTTTGTTTTGATTTTTACTTGTGCCACGCCCTGAATGGGGGCAGCGGTTAAGCCTTCAGTAAAAATTGCCAGCGCCGTCCGTATGGCTTGTTCAGCGGCAGACTCAGGCTCCATGGCACCAAATTTGCCGGTCACAATCTGTTCACAAACTTTGAAGGCGACTTCTTCGCGCCCCATCGTCTTGTTCAGTTCACGGATGCTAGCAGCTACACCTTTAGGTCCCACCAACCCCTCTACCAAGTCGGCTATGTCTTGGGCAATGATGCTTTCCACATGTAACGAGGGGTCTAAGCCTTTTTGGCGGGCAGCTTCACTTATGCTGTACATTTTAGAGAGCTCACTTTGCAACGAATCAATATAACTACGATACGAACTGCTCATTGCACTAGACATAGATGTTGCTCTCTGCTGCAGAGTGGATGCGGAGGCTATTTTGGCTTTCTAACAAAACCAACCCAAAGCCTCAACAAGCAAAAAGAAGAATAAACAAAAAACCGTCTAAACTTTACCCGCAGACATTTTAGCGCCTTTGAGTCCTGTGATGATCTCGGCAACTTTCTGCTCCGAACCTACGGCTTCCACAAGGTTACCAGTAACGATTATGTCTGCACCTGCTGCTGCCGCGGTTAGGGCTTGTTCTTTGGTTTTTATGCCGCCCCCCACAATCAATTTGGCGTTGGTTACGCTTTTGACTGCTTGGATCATTTCGGGGGGCACGGGGTTTTTGGCACCTGAGCCGCCTTCAAGGTAAATGAAGCGCATGCCAAGGTACTCGGCAGCTAGCGCGTGAGCTGCGACTAATTCGGGTTTAGTGTAAGGAATTGTTATGGCTTTGCCAACTATGGCTGCGGTTCCGCCGTCACCTACAATGATATAGCCCATGGAGATGGGTTCAAGCTTGAATTTCCGTACCAAAGGAGCACCAAGCACTTGGACACCCATCAAAAAGTAGGGATCCACCGAGTTAATCAGGGACATAAAAAACATAGCGTCCGCGTGGCGGCTAATTCCTGTGATGTTGTTGGGAAACAGAACAGTAGGCAAATCAACCGCTTCGCGAATTGCCTTCAACACCTCATCCAGATGTGATTGAGAAACAAACGTTGAACCACCAACCATAATCGCCGCGGTTCCGCTAGTTTGGCTGCTTTTACAAATTTTAGCTGCTTGTTCAGGGGTTACTTTTTCAGGATCAATAAGCGTTAGGTGGATTGTACCTTCCGCTTGGATTTTATCGAGTAAGTATTTTTCGACGCGCCCAGGCATGTGCATAACCTTAGTTGTGCTATGGACTTTTTACGCTTGGAGTCGAAGACCTTCGGGTTTTACCGTAGATTTTGTCAGTGAACTGGCAATAAATGTCTACTTCGCCTTGGGCAGGTTTAATTGAGAATTCTTCCTGAAGCCCGCAACTGCTACACCCAACGATTGCTCGACTCTCGTCTCTTAGGATCTCCACTCGAACGGTTTCTTTGCCGCACCGTGGGCAAGAGAAGAACTTAGGCAAACGTTTCTTCGGAATATGAACAACTTTCTTTCTTCTTCGCCCCATAGTGGCACCCAGTAAATTTCAGATTATACTTGCTTAATATTTATGCTTGCCCTTAAATACTTGCCGACAACTCATAACCCCTTAAGGATGGTACGAATTGGAACTTAACCAAGCAGTTCTCGACCTAAACCTTGAAGACATAACAACCCGTATAAAACGCTTCATCCAAACCTACGTCGAAAACTCAGGCGCCAAAGGCATCGTTTTAGGCATGTCTGGAGGCATAGACAGCAACACCATAGCCGCACTCTCCGCGCTAGCTTTGGGTGGAGAAAACGTGCTTGGACTGATGCTTCCCGAAAAAGAAACCTACAACCCCCAAGACATCCAAGACGCCAAAACAGTCGCCGATAAATTCGGCATCCAAACCCAACAATGCGACCTTACAGCTTCACTCGAAGGCGCCTACAAATCCATCCCCATCTTTGATCCCAGCGACCGCCTCTGCAAAGGCAACGTCAAAGCCCGCATGCGCACAATCTACCTCTACTACTACGCCAACAAACTCAACCGCCTAGTCTGTGGCAGCAGCGACAAATCCGAAGCCATGATGGGGTACTTTACCAAATGGGGCGACGTCGCCGCCGACATCTCCCCTATAATGGACCTTTACAAAACTCAAGTCCGCAAACTAGCTCAACACATTGGCATACCTGCCGAGCTAGCTGCTAAGCCTTCGACGCCAGCGTTGTGGCCAGAGCAGTCTGCAGAAGGCGAATTAGGCATAAAGTACGAGGTGCTGGATTTGATTTTGTTTGGGCTGGAACGTTTTATGGATACAGGCGAGATTGCAACCAAGCTAGGCATGGAAGAAGCCTTAGTTGTTGGTGTGAAGCAGCGATGGCTAGCGGTGGAACATAAGCGTCGCATGCCGCTCGCGCCTAAACTTGAGTTCCGCACGGTGGGAACAGATTTTAGACTTCCCCACAGCACATACTAGAGGAGAAGTGCATGAAACAAAAAATTAAGCTAGCTCTTGCCCAGATGAACAGCAAACGAGAAAACAAGGCAGCCAACTTCGCAAAACTCCAAGAAAGCGTAATCAAAGCTAAAACCCAAGGCGTAGACTTAGTCGTTTTCCCAGAAATGTTCCTCACTGGTTACTTGGTGCGGGACCAGATTTACGAGCTAGCCGAACCCATCCCAGGACCATCAACTGAAAAAGTCGTGCAAGTCGCTAAGGAAAACGGCGTCCACATAATTTTTGGCATGCCAGAACTAAGCGAAAAAACCAGAGCCACAGTCTTTAACACGTCCGTGCTGATAGGACCAAATGGCGTGGTTGGTAAATATCGCAAAATGTATTTACCTACGCACAGCGTCTTTGAAGAAAAGCGCCACTTTCGCCCAGGCTACCAAGCAGCAGCATTTGATACGCCCATTGGCAGAATTGGGCTGTTTATCTGTTATGATATCTTTTTCCCCGAGGTTGCGCGGTTAGTGAGGTTGGCGGGGGCACAGTTGATGGTTTGCATTTCGGCTTCGCCTGCGGTGCGCCGGAGCTACTTTGAAATTTTGACAGCTGCGAGAGCATTGGAGAACACGGCGTTTTTGGCTTACGTGAATTTGGTCGGTGTGGAGGATGGGTTGCAGTTTTGGGGTGGCAGCAGATTGGTTTCCCCCACAGGTGATGTTGTGGCGAAAGCGCGGTATGATGAGGAAGATTTTGTGGTTTGTGAATTGGATTATGGAGATATTAGGTCGGCGGAGACGTTTATTCCGACCTTGCGGGATTTGCGCCCTGAGCTTTTTGATGTTTTGAAAAAAGAAGCCGAACTTATCTAGTCATCTTCCTTTTGTTTGTGATTGCGTGGTATCACAGGTGCATCACAAGTGTGTGACATCATGTGATTTTGGGCAAATCACGGGTGATTTTTGTGTGATTTCGCCGTGATTTAAACGTGATTGGTGAGGTCACGGGGTCACAGGTGAGGTGGCGGGAACGTTTTTGTGATGTTGCGGTGATGTTGAAAGCATGGACTTTTAGCGTTGAAGTGATGTTGGGGTTTGTGTGATAATTTACTTGAATGAAGCGATTTCAGTATGGAAGTTATTGGACGTTGACAGGAAGGAGTGCAATTACGTCTAGACAGGCTCAAGTTACAGGAAGGTTAAAGCGTAATTTATGGTTTAAATTGATTTTAAACTCTATTTTATTGAGTTTTTACTTAAATATTTAGTTTATAGCCTATTTTTAACGTTTTAGTCAATTTTTTAGACGTTATAATTAGGTTTTTTGGGTTGAGGACGCCAATTTCTTTTTAAAACAGCATCCAGTATACAAAACTGTATCCATTTACTATAACGGGGAGAACGTAAGTTTGAAGCTAAAAGACAACGTACAACTCTGGTTAAACGGGGCATTAAACGACCCCGTTGTAAAAATACTATCCAAAAACAGCCAATTAACAAGAACACAGCTCGAAACACTGTTAATTGACATTTTAGCCGAAGAAATGGCAGGAAAACCGCTAAAATACGACGAAAAAGCCAGATTACGCCTAACCAAGGCTAAACTAAGCCGCGGTTCCTTTAATAGGACATTAAAACAGTCCAAAGAAAACGTCATAAAATCCATCTACACCGTACTACTACTAGGCTACCTAGGCGTTTTTGAGACCACAACTCTGGACCCCTACCTCGAAATAGCAAATAAACTGAAGGAGTACACAGAAGCACACCAGAACCTACCCAACGACTTAGAAGGGGTAGAAGAACACCTAAAGGTCATAGAAATCATCCGAGAAGAGCTAGAAACAAGCCTAAAACGGCTTTCTAGCCCCTCAGAAAGCCCTATGTGACATCACAAATCACAAAAAAACTACGTAAAACTAGACAAATCACGTGTGATCATCGACATCACTCAGGAAGTAAATTATCCAACCAAAAAAGCCGCAATATTGGTTTTTTAGAGTAAAATCGCCAAAATTTAAGGGTATTTTAGAAGCCCATCAGAACCTCGAAATGACGTTGACAAAAGGCGGTTAATGTGATGTGTGACGTCATAAACGTTGTGACCTGAGATATCACCGTAATACTTAAATTTTCCATGGACTTTGTGATGTGTGATGCAACAGTTTAAGTCACGGGCAAGTCACAGGCAAATCACGAACAAATCACAGGAGAAAAGAACATGGCAGACCTGATTTTAATAGCCACAAGCATACTTCTCACAGCTTTACTCTTAGCAACTACATACGCCGCATACAAATACTACCAACAGCTACGCAGAGCCCAAACTGAATATGAAAAAGCCAAAGATTTTGTTGAAGATATAGTGCTAAGTTTCAACCGCGAACTTAAGCGCGAAGCAGAAAAAATCCAAAACGTTACCTATAAAGTAGAAATCAATAGCTCCAAAGCAGAAACAGGTCTTCAAAAAGCTGAAGAACTGGAGAAAAAGTTTCAACCACTTGAAATGCAAGTCGGCCAAATAGAAATGCAACTAAACGCTTTAACAACCACCATGAGTGCGGTATCCGAAGCCAATGTTAAGACTCTAGAAAAAGTCTCTAACATGGACACCCCAGATGCAGGTGGTAAACTTCAAAGTTTAGAGTCAGCGCAAGAAAACTTGAAAAACAAACTCTTAAGCATAGAAGAAGAAATGCACAAGCTTTCAATAGTCCCTGAGGGGAGAGCCGAAGCGCTAGCACAGGTGATTCCGGTAATACCAATAAGACGCGACAAAGCGTTAGCAGCTTTAACAGAAACGGAAGTTGTAGTGTTAGAGTTTCTTTCCAGTGAAGGCGCCAAGACAGCACCTGAGATTAAAGAGAAGGTGCAGTTAAGCAGGGAACACACAGCTAGACTTATGAAGAAACTTTACGAGGAAGGCTACGTGGAACGCGAAACAGGCAAACTTCCATTCAGTTACAGAGTTAAAGCTGAAATGGAAAAATTGCTTAAGAAACCCGAACCTACCCCCTCTTAACAAACAACTCTTCAATTCTGCAAAGTAATGGTTACTTGAGTTTTTGTTTGATAACAGCTTGTGGGGTTGCCGACGAAACTTTGTACTTCAAGGCATTTCCCGTTCCACTTCTAACCAAGAAACCCTTAGTTGCCATACGGGAAAGATATGTCGACACCGTGCTTAGGCTGATAGGCTCTTTTAGCTCCTGCTCAAAATAGGTCTGAATATCTTTGGACGAAAACCAGACCAACGGGAAATTCTTTTGAACAAGCAAACGAACTTTATCAAATCTTGAAGAAATATCCGCAGAGACATTGGCAGTGTTAGCTGTAGGTGCTTCTCCTGGCATACCACCAAGAAGTTCCACCAGATCCAAAAGCCGCAGAGCCTTATCTCGCGTAATTTGACCTTCAAAGGCTACCGTATACCGATTGCCTTCATTATCGAATAGCTCCACACGCATTTTTCGAGCTGGCGTTCCGTTTACACCTTGTAGGAGTTCACAACTTTAGTTGTTCACAGTTAATAGCTGTTATGGTGAAACAATACCATGTGAACAAGTAGAAAAATTCTTTATTTTAGAAAAAAAGGATAATTTGTAGAGATTTTAAGATTACAAGCTTCACAAAAAACCAGAATGTAAAAAAAATCTAAGAACAAGTCAGTTTTGTATTTCCAGTAGAAGCCAAGGGGTGTGTGATTCACTGTAAAACGACACAAACAGGGCATTTTCAAGAAAAAACACCGCAATAACAAGGCATTTTTATTTCAATTTCACACATCGTTCACAACTCTGTGAACCAAACCATTGGAAAACGAACAAATTACTCTATAGAGAAACCAACCAAGGAAACACAAAGAGCCAATTATACTCGACCTGAAAAAGAAAACTCAAAGAAAAGAGGAATATTTGCATAATTTATGGGGTTTGACAGACACCCCTTGATTTCCTCTCCAACAAAACCAGACAAATAAGCGTTTGGAAAGCAATTTAAAAAAATTTGAAGTTTTGTTATCTAATTTCTTGAATTAACATTATTAATATAGGTCAAGGAAGAATATTACTCAGAGTATTTTTCTTTCTTTTATAATAATTATAGATTTCTATCAGAGTATTTTTCTGTTCCAGTAGAAATTTAGGTGTGTGCCGGTTCGTAAAGGTGGTGTGAAAATAGGATTTCCTGATGTATTTTTAGGATTGTTAAGTCCTGCAACCACTTTTTTATACTGTAGCCTTTATCTGTTCCACCCGAAATAATGGTGTTACCACTAAACAAAAAAGAGGGCCAGGCATGGGGAATCCAAACATATTAGATGATGTCTTCGAAAAATTCGTCAATGAAGCCAAACTTTTCAAAGATCGAGAAGTCCTAAGACACGACTACTTACCTGACAAACTACCCCACCGAGAAGACCAAATCCGTTTGCTTGGCCAAGCCGTAGCCCCAGTCCTTAAAGATTCCCGATGCTCCAATATCTTCATTTACGGAAAAACAGGCACAGGAAAAACAGCCGTCACCAAATTTGTCCTAAGTCACCTTGAATCCAAAGCTAAAGAATATGGCGCCCCTGTCAAATTTTGCTACGTGAACTGTCGTATGACTGGTTCAGAATATCGTGTGTTTGCTAGCTTAAGCCAAAGTTTAGGCTTAACAATTCCTTTCACTGGTCTGTCTGCAGGTGAAGTTTTTGATCGTTTTTGTATTGGCTTAGACAATGCGCGCACAATTTTCATCGTTATTTTAGATGAGATTGATGCTTTGGTGAAAGCACGCGGCGACAGTATCCTTTATGAATTGACTCGAATAAACGAAGCTTTGCACAAAAGTAAAGTTGCCCTCATTGGAATATCCAATGATTTACGGTTCAAAGAGTTTCTGGACCCTCGTGTTTTCAGTTCTTTGAGTGAAGAAGAACTGGTTTTTCGACCTTATGACGCTGGTGAACTTAGAAACATCTTGTTAGACCGTTCTAAGCTTGGCTTCTATGATGGTGCCCTTTCTGAAGCGGCGCTGAGTATTTGTTCAGCTCTGGCAGCAGCTGAACATGGAGATGCGAGACGTGCTTTGGACTTACTTCGGGTTGCGGGGGAAGTGGCTGAACGTCAAGGTTCTGCAAAAATCACTGAAGAACATGTGCGGGAAGCCGAAAAACACATCGAACACAACAAAGTCATGGAAGCTCTCAAAAACTCCCCCCTCCACTCTAAACTAGTTCTACTAAGCGTTTACCACTTAACTAAAGCCAACACAGCTAGTGCAACCACAGGCGAAATCTATGATGTTTACAGTGAACTTTGTGGCGAACTGGGCAACAGTCTGCTAACCCAAAGACGCCTAGGCACCTTGATTAATGAGTTAGATGCCATGGGGCTTTTAAACTCCAAGGTTGTAAGCATGGGACGCTATGGGCGAACCAAGAAGATTCGGCTGGAAATTTCACGTTCCCTTATCCATGAAGTCTTCAGCATGGACTCCAGACTTGGTCGCTTAATGAACTACGAACTGAAAATCAACGCCAAAACCGCAAACCAACATTGATTATTCAAAAGACAGAACCTTAGCTTCCATTGTCTGCAAATTCACAACTGGAACCTTGCCAGGCGTGGGAACCAACCCCAGCTTAGCCATGTAGTCAGTTTGTTCCTGCCAACCACCTGAGTTGACCACTAAAACACCGCGGTAGTTACACATACCCAACACGTGGATATGCCCAGCGTGGAAAATATCGGGCACATGGTCAATAACGCAAAAGTCACGTTGTTCAGGTGACAGGGTAGTTTTCCCGCCGTAAATAGGCGCGAGGTGTCTGCCTTGCATGAGTAATTTCATTGCGCGTTCTGGATGTTCATGGTCTGTTCCTGGAACAGCCCCTATTATGTCATCTAAGCTTCTGCCATGATACATCAAAACCTCTACGCCATGCAAGCTAACGGTGCACGGATTACCAAGAGAATAGATTCTTCTAGACCCTTGAAGTGTAGGTAGATAGTCTTCTGAAATTGCAGGTTGGGGCAGAGCTTTTCGGGGGGCATCATGGTTTCCTGGTGAAACCACAATTTCTATATGTTCAGGTATGCGCCCCAAAATTTTAGCAGCATATTTGTACTGGCTGTGAACATCTCGCACGGTTAGTTCTCGAGCTTGCCCCGGAAACACTCCAACACCGTCCACCAAGTCGCCCGCCACAAGGCAGTATTTGACATGGCTAGCTATGTCACGCATTTCTTCGGTGCCATACTGCCCGTTTAGCCATTTGATGAATCGTTTGAAGGCATCTTTGTTGAATTTATTGCTGCCCACATGAATATCTGAAGTTAAAACGGCATAAATTGGCTCGGAGGCACGGCGCATCGGTTTTTGCCCAACCTCAGGGAAAATAATGTCTTCCGCTAAAAACAATGAGCCACGAGTTTTAACAGCGATTACGCAGATAACTTGGTCAAGTAGTAATGTTTGGGCTTTCTGCTGCACCTCTTCAGATGCTTTGGTGGGGATAAGTATGGTGGCGCTGCCGTTGGTGTCTTCGATAGTTATGAGTTGTTGCTGTTTTGCGTCCCGTTTTTCGGTAACCATGCCGATTAGTTTGAGTTTGGTTTTGGGCTGCGATTTGGCTGCTTCGGCAAGTGGAGTGGCACCACGGATGTCCATGCGTTTTCGGAGCAGTTTTTCCATACGTTTAAACCGGTCTTGGAAGTACTGCTGGAACTCTTCGATAGTGCCGTTAGAAGTGAGTTTTTCAGTGGGGTCTTCTAGAACTTCAATTTGTGACTCTACATCTTTGGCATAGGGACGAAACGGACTGTTAACGGCTGGGTAATAGTTTTCTTTTTTTGGTTCAAATGTTTGTGTTTCGGTTGGGATTTTTGGTTCGGGTTGAGGTTCTGGTGTTGGTTGGGGTGTGAGGATTGATTCTATGAGTGTTTTTCCTATAAACATGGGTTTTTCTTCTAAGCACTCAATTTTCTGCAGCGCCTTGGTCATTATGGTTGTGGGGTCGTCAACTGTGCATATGGTGCTTAGAAGGTCGAAGGCTTCTTTGTCGATTTGGTAACCTGCAGCTATAGTTATTTGGAGCGCTTTTTGTAGCCTTCCTTGCTGACTCATCCCACAGGTTCTCCAGAATTAAATGGTGTATACTTTCTCCTGTATTAGTTTATCACTTTTTTGAAAACCTGTCGGTTAAGTGATTTTTTGGTTGTCTAGCAAGCGTGTATGATGTAACCTGATTAAACATTACCGTGTACATACAAACATGATGCTTTAGGTTTATATAACCGCAGATTCAAAGGTAACTGTCAACAAGAAAGAAGCGCCTCTTTCCATGCCCGACCTCCGTAAAGTTCAACGCACGCCAACAGGAACCTACTTTGTCTGCTTACCCAGAGCTTGGTCTGAACAGCATGGCCTAAAAAAAGGCACTTTAGTTGCACTCACAGAAGCTGGAGATGGACGACTTTTTATTGACCCCGAATACAACACTGAAGTTACCCCCAAAGTCACTACCCTTACAGTTGGACCTTACTTGGGTCGAGAAATAATTGGACACTACTTGTTAGGGTCAGACACGATTAGAATTGAAGCTAAAGAACGCATCGACATAGAGACCCGTGAGATTGTCAAAAAAACAGTTGGCACCTTAGTAGGGCTGGAGATTTTTGAAGAAAACTATTCTCAAATCGTTTTGCAATGCCTGCTGGAGCCCTCTGGTTTTCCTCCTGATAAACTTCTGCGACGTAACTACGCCATAGTTGCGGGCATGCACCGCGACGCTGTGAACTCTTTCATAAACGGGGACTCTCAGCTAGCCACAAGCGTCATAGCTCGTGACGACGAAAATAACCGTCTCTATTTCCTTCTTGTCCGCGTTGTACGTACCATAATTCAGAATCCGCGACTGGGCGAAAAACTGGGCTTAACCACACGTGAATGCATGGACTACCGTTTAGCTGCCAGCCTCATTGAAACTTTGGGGGATGCATGTGTTCAGATTGCAAACAAAGCTTTGGAGCTTAAGGGTGCTAAGCTTTCTGAAGAGCTTAAAGCCTTGTTGGTGAATTTGCATGTTCTATGCTACGAAGCACATGAGAATGCCTTGAAGGCTTTTTCTAACGAAGATATTGGTTTGGCTGAGAATGTGCGGCAGACGCGCCAAAAAGTGGAGGCTTTGTCGGTGGAGATTGAACGGGCAGCAAAAGATCAGCCGTTGGATGTTTTACCTCAGGTTTTGGCTACGATTGCTTTTCTAAAACAGTTGTATGAACACAGTGTGGATTTGGCTGACCTCGTCGTTTAGCATAGGTCTGTTTCTGCATATTTTTGGACTTGATTTTGCTCTGTCTCATATTCGGTGAAGGGTACTGAAACGTTTTTAGCCCAAAGAAACAATAGCTCTGTCAAGCCGGGGTGGCGGAGTGGTTATCGCGCTAGCCTCGAGATCTAATAAAAGGGCCAGCCTGAAAAGGCAAGATAGCTAGTGGGCTTCGTGCTCGCAGGGGTTCGAGTCCCTTCCCCGGCGCCATCAACATACTTTTGGACAAACACCCGGCTAGCCGCTATTTGGGCTTTCGAAAAATTTTGCCCTTCTCATAATCACAAACGTACTGGAAACCTGCTTCTAGTAGCTTGACGGATTCTTCAAGTGCCCAAGCAACTTTAACGACATAGTCTTGATCTCCAAAATCGACGAGCTGAGTGTACCGCAATGTGTTCTTTATGTTCTTGTGGCCGAGCGTTTTCATGACGTGCAGGATATCTTTGGTTTTGTGGTATTCCATGGTTGCTTTCCAGTGGCGTAGGGTATGGAAGGTTATCTTTAGCAATCGTGGGTTCTTGCTTTTGTTGGCTGCTATCTTCCTGCTGCGCTCAAAGAGTCTGGCTGTCGTTTCCAGGTTGGTTCCACCGAAAACGTAGATGTTGTTTTTGGGCAGGTCTTGTAGGCGTTCTAGTAATCTTTGGCTGATTTTTAGCATTCTTGGGTTGCTGTGCTTCTCGGGTGTTATCCTGACCGTTCGGTTTTCGGCGTCTATGTCTGTCCATTCTAGTTGCCATGCTTCACCGCGTCTTGCCCCTGTTTCTTTGAGAAGTTGAGCAAAGGTGCCTGTTTTGTTTCCCAAGCAAGCGATTAGGTAGTCGATTTCGCCCTCCGTTGGTATGAATGGCAGTTTTTCGACGGCTTTGTATCTGGGTGGATTCCAAGTTCCGCCCATGCAAATTAGGTAGTTGCTGTAGCATTCGACGACTATTTCTTTGCGTCCTAGACCCCAGCTATCTCTTTTTGCGATTAGTTCTTTGATGCTTTCGGGGTCGTCTAGGTTAGCGTTTTTGGCGAGGAATTTTATGATTTTTACTCTGTCAAAGATTGTGGATTCAGCGTAACCTTGCTTCTTTAGCCATAGCAGATAGTTGACGACTTTCTCAGGGATGTTTGCGTTTGTCTGCATCTGTATTGTTTCGTTTCTCCGCAGAAACCTGTTTCTTTGAGGTTCTGCCGCCAAGTTTTTCGTCTCCATGACGCATATTTGGCGAATAGTACCTATATCGTCTGGAGTTTTTAATGACTTTGATTCAATCCTTTCAACACGCTCAAATGTACTCCGTGCTCTTGCAACGTCTTCAGGGTCGGAGAATCTCCGTCCGCAGTCACGGCAGTACCAGCGCTGAATCTCGTCTCCAAGCTTTGTATAGCGTTTGGCGTCTTTCCAGACTTTTTTGGAGTGGCATCGTGGGCATAGGGGGCTGGAGCCGACGTCTCCATCTGGAGGCGACTTACTTTCTGTTTCGGCTTTGTTGCCAAATACGCTGTCTTCCGGTGTAAGTCCAGCCATTCCCTCCCACCCCTAACTTTGGTTACCAAGTCTCTCAGAAAGTTTCAGACCGCATGGACCGCAAAGGAAGCCCCATGAATCGTCAAATTCGGTAACCTGCCAGTCAGGGCGTCCCTTAACGCCGCAGCACACGCAGGTTTCAATGCCGAAATCCATAGTTAGCCTGTAAACACTCTTAGTCTTAGCCGCCAGATCATCAAGGCTGTGGGTTGCGAATAAGCGAATGCTGCGAACGACGTCTGAAGAAGACTTTGTTTCTTTTTCCGTTTCTGAACTCTGCAAATTAGCGCCCTTTCGCGAAACGGCCTGATCTTCAGAGTTTTTGTTTTCCTGTTTTTCAATGCTAACACCAACAGGAGTTGTTCGCTTGTTCGCATCGTTCGCAGCCTCAAGACTGCAGCCATATTTCTTAGCTATCCGACACAACTTTTCTGCTTGAAAAAAGTAGATTATGTCGTTGTCGTGCCCTGTCTTTGTTTTATGCCCGCCAAGCGCTTCCCTGAGCCTAAACCCTATTTTCTGCTTGGTCACTTCACCGAACTCAGGAGTATCCATTTTGTTTGGCTTCTTATCATCAATTTTGCCCTTTAAATCGGTGACTAAAGAGTCCCAAATATCAGCGAAGTTCAACGGCATTTCAGTTTTGTAGAGGCTGCAGATGACTTTGATTATGTGTCCTTCCAGAGTGTTGATTTTCTCGTTAAGCCGCTCCTTCTGCAGGTGCTCTATCTGTGTTCTTAGGTCCTTCTCGACGGTTAAACCTGAAACGATTTGTATAACGGGTTTCCAAAGTTCTTTCAAACGCCCCCGCGCTGGCAACTCGATGTCTGGCAGTTCCGCTTCCCGAGTGGCTAAGCGCCATTTCAATAGAATGTTCCTTATCTCTCGAAAACGGGCTTCGTCTTCTTTGTTTAAATCTGCCCAGTCTTTCTTTGGGCAGCCTTCGGTCATCTGTATGAAAATGAAGCGCTCCAGTAGGCCTTTGACGCGGGGCATTTCTTCCGCGGCGCAAGCTTTCAAGCAGAATACTCGAAAGTACCGTATGAATCGCTTGTTCTGCGTAATCATGGTTCTGGGAACGGTTGCGCCTTGCTTGTAGCCTGCCTTGTAAATCTTGGCCTTATCCAAGTCCTTGTAGAGCCCCTGCGCTTCATCTTCCAAGATAGTGCCCGGCGCATCTGAATCATCCAAGTAGCCATAAACGTCAGCCGAAGGAATGGTAACGCCAAGCATGGGGCGATAGCACAGCCAATTAAGCAGGCTTAAGGCAACAGTTTTACCGCTCTCGTTGTCACCCACGAAGTAGATGTAAGGGACGGTTCGTAGTTTCTCCTGCTGGTAGCTAAGAAGAACACATGCAGCGAGGTAGTCTTTCCAAGTTGATTCCAAGTCGAGGAAAAGGTCAAATTCGTCTCTTACCTTCCAAAACAACTCTTCCCTGCTTGGCACAGCGCCTTCGTAGAAACCGTAGGGTTCATAGGGAAACTCTTCGGGGTACTCTTTAGGCAGGAAAGTCTCGTCTTCGACGGTAACTTCCTCGCAGATTCGGAATGCTTGCTGGTTTGCTACGAGAAAAGCCGGCTTGCTGTTTTGGTAGATGGCTTCGTAATGTCCTTGGTCGGCGTAGCCGCATGCTTTGTGCAGTTTAGGTTTCTCTTTTCCTTTAGGGTAGAAGTCTTCGCATGCGGGGTCAGTCTTTAGGATCACGCCTTGTACTATTTGGTCATAGTAGGTGCATGGGCTGTCTTTGACTTTCCAGTTAGCGCAGTCGCCGCATTTTTTGCCCTTCCCGCGTGCAGCCATGAAGTTGAGTCTCCAGCGTTTTTGTTTTGATTTAGTGGGCGCTGTCTTGTTGTCGTGGCTGCACGGTGAGTTCTTGTCTGGTTGCGTCTTGGTGAGCTTTTGTCGTTATAACTGAAATGCTTTCGAGGTATCTCATTACAGCATTTTTTAGGAAGGCGCTTCTAGACATGCCGATTTTCTTTCTGGTTTCTTCAATCAGTTCATCTAGTTGCGAGTTTAGCCAGAGACTGCGTCTTATGCCTTTTTCTCTCATTTAGGTTTACTCCTGCTTGATTACTTTACTCATACACCTATACCACAAAATTAATAAGTTTTGTTGTAAACTAATATTTACAAGTGATTAGCATGTCTAAAAACACAAAATGGACAACTGACCGCGCAAAAGAGGAAAGCGAAAAAACTGTGCTCGAAACACTGCTAAAGAAATCTCCTCAAAGATGGGGAGAACTTCTGAAAAACACAGAACTAAGCTCAAGGACATTGAGGAATGCACTGGAAAGAATGCTCGATGCGCAACTGGTCTATCGCGAAGTTGGACAAGGTAAAGAGTACCCACCTCCCGTTCTCTATGGGCTAACTCCTAAAGGAAATGAAAACCTCAAACCCTTGCTCTTTGAGCAGTATTCAAAATTCGGTGTCTTTAATGTAATAGAAGAGGAGAGAAAAGAAGACCAAACAAACAGTTACTCGGGGCATTTTACACCATGCCAGAAAGACGAGATAAAGCAGCTAGCTTCAGTTGGAAAAAGGCTTGGCATTCTCTACCTATTTGCTTTTTTCAAATCTTTGGAAGACCAAGATTCCGATTGGATACCTGACGCAAAGTCTTTTCTGAAATATGATTTTATCTCTCAAGCTGGCCTAGGATTTGGAAGCACAGAGTACAGCGGCAAAAGCGTGGAACTGCTTGAAAATGAGGGGGGCAAAGTTGTTTCATTTATTCTTGATTATGGCAAGCAAAAGCCAAGTTTGCCAGACAGAGAACAGATTTCAAGGTTTAAGGAGTTGCTCCAGCAGGCTTTTCCAGATGAAGTTGGCTTCTTAAGCCATCTGGAAGACTTCGCTGAATTCCTTAAAGAGTTTAGAAAAAAGCCGAAACTCCGGAAAATGAGAGAGCGAACGTTCAAGTTCTATCTCTGAGCTGAAACCACAAAACGGGTGAGATGCTAAGTTCCAAAAGTAGCCAAGTTGTGGAAATTTGGCACTTTTTGAGAAAAATAGGTGAAAAACTGTAAAATTTCACGGGTGAAAAGCTTGGAAAACAAGCCTTTGGGCAAAAGAAGCCAAAATAGCGATATTCAGGTTGCAAAAATAGGGATAAAAAGCAAGAATAAAGGGTTTATAACACGTAGAAAGGGGGTTAAAAAGGATAAAAATGCACGATACCGCAAAATTCACGTTTACACTAAGAGCTTGGAGCGCTATAAGCTTGAAAGAAAGCGCAGACGGCAGGTTCAGTTACTTGCAGAAAAGGGACTTGGGCAGAAAGGGATTGCCCGCGAACTTGGTGTCTCCACTCGGACAGTAAAACGTGATTGGAAAAAGCTATCTCGCTACATCAAAGGCCAGTTTAACAGGCAAGTTTGGGAAATCAATGCCAGGCAACTGGAAAAAGAACGGCAAAGATACGAAGGCCTAACAATTAAGGAAGAACTAAAACTAATCAAGAAGGACCTTAAAGCACTAAAGAAACGCCACCTTCTTTGATTGCATAACAACTAATTATTGTCAGCTGCTGTTTTTTGGGCTCGGGCCAATACTGTTCAGTTCATTGACCTGGTTATTTTCTCTAATGTCTTGTTTGCTGTTTGAATCAGCCTTTGGTTAAAACATAAGTATTTTATCTTTAACTTATCTAATAAGCGCAAATCTTATATGCTTAGATAGCGTAGCTTGCTTGGTTGAGTTTCACATGAAAACTGACATGGCAGAATGGATAGACCGCCGCTACAGCCTCCTCTGGGACGCGTTCGGCGACAAACCCTTCCGATTCGAAGACGCAGCCAAGCTGTTAATGGAAAAGAATAAAGATGCTTGGGAACAGGTACCCGTTTTCCTGTCGCAGCTGCGAAAAGCAGGCTTCCTCTCCGCCGAATCTGATGCTCGAGATGCACGGCAAAAACTTTACCGCCTTCACAGCCGGGAAGCCAAAATCGCCGAGAAGCTTGGTCGCGGAGACATCGACGCCTTGCTCAAGCGGGCAGCCGACCTTATCCGCACCCGCGTGGACTACAAGTTTATACTCATTCTGCTCTTCATGAAACGCATAAGCGACAAATGGGAGCTAGAGTACGAAACAGCCTACAAAGAAGCCCTCGCCGATGGCCTAAGCCCAGAAGACGCCAAAGCCGAAGCGAAGCGTGACGAGTACCACCTCTTCAACCTCCCCGAAGAATACCTCTGGGAAAACCTCCGCAAAAACGTCAGCGGCCTAACCGAACAATTCAGCAAAGCCCTAAAGGCGATTGCCGAGCGGAACCCCGAGC
>CAZTRN010000005.1:0-101925 GCA_964616775.1 uncultured Candidatus Bathyarchaeia archaeon | reverse complement strand
GCCTCTACGCGGGACAAAACATCCAATTCGACAAACAATACGGGCTAATGAAGGAGATTGTGGTTTCACCTATGCCGCGGTCGCAGATTCTTTTAGGCGTAACCTTAGGCGGCATCACCAAAGCCCTAATCCAAACGACAATTGTAATTTTGTTTGGGTACGTGCTGGGAACCCAGTTCTTCTTCGGCTTAACCCTCACAGGAACAGTCTTGGCAGTAGCAGGGGTCGCGTTATTTGCCGTCGTGTTTTCCTTAGGACTGATGTTTCTGTCCAGCGCCATAGCCATGAAAGTCCGCGACCACAACGTCAGCCAAGCCATCATCACCCTGCTCACATTGCCGCTGTTTTTCGCCAGCAACGCCCTCTACCCCGTGGACTCCTTGCCCGCCATTTTGAAGACTGCAGCGTACCTAAACCCATTGACCCATTTCATTAATGGCATGCGCTGTTTTGGCATAAGCTCCGATTTTTACTCATTCGGAATCCACTACGTCACGTCGGTTTCCAACCTTTTGATTTCGCTTGGGTTCCTTGTAGGTTTCACGATAGTTATGTTTCTGTTGGCGCTACACGCGTTTGAAACCACAACCGAATTCTAACCGCAGTGCAGACAGTCACTTTATTACGGAACCTGCCATAACCTAGTTTGGAGAGGTTATCTGTGGAACTTGATGTTTGTATCAAAAACCGAAGAAGTGTACGCGCCTACACCGAAGAACCTGTTTCTAAAGCACAAATTGAAACGGTGCTAGAAGCCGGAGTTTGGGCACCAACAGGCATGCACCGTGAACCCTTATGTTTCATAGTCATCGAAAACAAAGAACTCATCAAATACTGTTCCGACCAAACTAAAGTCGCAGTTAAAGCCGCCATGCCGCACTTGGCACAGCAGTTCTCCACTGACGCCGACATCGTCTGCTACAATGCACCCGTCCTTGTGCTAGTCTGCACAGAAAAAAACCCGCCTTGGAGTCACGTGAACTTGCTAGACAGTGTGCTTGCTGCTCAAAACATGTTTTTGAAGGCGTACGAACTGGGGTTGGGAACTTGCTATATGGGATTTGTGGGTTTACTTACAAGCAACACGGAAGTCATGAAAAAGCTTGGGATTCCTGAGAACTATGAACTACAGGTGCCGTTCATTTTAGGTCACCCCAAAACAAAGCACGGCGCAGATAAAAGAAACAGTCCAGTGGTTTTGCAGTGGATAAAATAGGGCAACTAAGCCCTTCTAATTTTTCGTGTTAACGTATTATGCCGTTTGGGGTTCTGGCTCGGTTGGGGTTTCGGCTTGCTGTGCACGATTTCGTGTGTAGCCACTTATGAGGGCAGCCGCGGCAAACGAGAGAACCGCAGCTAACAAGAAAGGAAGCATAGCGTTAAGCGCGCTAATTTGGATAAACTCTGTCGGCACCAGCCGGCTGTAGAGGTATGTGTTGATTTGGTAGTTTACAAGTCCTGCTATAGCGGCAAAGATTACGCTGATTACCCCGAATGCGGTAGCAATTTTTGAAATGACTTTCCAACTGCTCATTCTCGCTTTCACCCAACGGCTTTTGTATGTAACCATCTGCTTTTAAACATTGAGCGAGTCTGTGTTTCCGAAAAGCATTAACGCTAAGAAGTGCATTATTTTTTGGATGTGTTGTTTTGTCGGTTTCTTCTTCAGAGAATACTGTTGATTGGGTTTATCGTATTTTTGACCGCCGAATAGTCTCAATTAAAGCAAAAAACGAAACAGTTCGAAAAGCGGCAGCTATTGATTTGCTCACCAATCTGCCGTTTAGCATAGAGGTACCTTCGAACGCTTTGATGCAAAGCGTGGAGGTAGACAAAGTCTACTATGCATCTCTCAAAGTTTACACAGCACAAAATGTAAGCTCCGTGGCACCTGAGTTTATGGAATTTTTCACTGTGCTAGACGTAGACCAAGCCATTGAAGACTTCATCAAGGCATATTGGCTCTACCCTAAACTCATACGATTTGAACTCACCGAAGCTGAACCAGCCGGCATTAGCTGAAGCTGAAGGCACACGGACAAAGCTTGTTGATCACACAGCCTCCGCAGTTGGGCTTTTTTGCCATGCATACGCGGCGGCCATGAAAAATTAACACGTCCGTGAGGTGCATCCACTGCTTTTGAGACACCAAAGCCATCAGGTCGAGTTCAATTTTTTCGGAATCTTCATTCTCCGTCAGCCCCAATCGTTGCGAAAGTCGGCGGACATGCGTATCTACGGCTACTCCCGCCACGATGCCAAAGCCACCGTACAAGACGATGTTGGCGGTTTTGCGGGCAACCCCAGGTAACTCTAACAGTTCCGCCATGGTTTTTGGCACTTGACCGCCAAATTTTGAGACCAGCAGTTTAGCGGCGTTTTGGAGGTTTTTGGCTTTGTTGTGATAGAATCCTGTAGAATGGATGTCTTGTTCGAGGACGTGCAGGTCTACGTCAGCGTAGGCCTGTGCAGTAGGGTACTTTTGGAAAAGGGTCTGGGTGACAAGGTTGACACGTTCATCGGTGGTTTGCGCCGAAAGCATCGTTGCCACCAACAACTCCAACGGGTTAGAGTAGTGAAGGGCAATTTTGGCGTCGGGATGTTCTTTTTCGAGCAGGTGGATGATTTTTGCGGCGCGTTCTTTGGGTTCAAGATAAACTTCGGATTTAGGCACACAAATCCCCTTTAAGGTAACAAAGAAGGTGCAATATTTAAGGACGCCAGGTAACACTAGACAGGGAGCTTTGTGTCTGACGGCGAGCTTTTCACGTTCGGATTTACGTTGATTTTGGTAGGCGTTGCACTGCTAATCTTGGCTGCGTTCATGATGGCTATGCGCGGCAAAGGCGGCAGCAGCGAGACCAAAGCCACAGGCGTAATCATGATTGGTCCAGTCCCCATCATTTTTGGGTCAGACAAGAAAAACGCTAAAACCTTGATGCTTCTGGGCACGATTCTGACGGCGTTGCTTGTGGCAGGGATGCTGATTTACTATTGGCTACTAAGGTGAAAAAAGATGGCAGAAAACTCGGGGTCAGGGGTGTCGCGTGGGCTTTTTGCTTTGGTAGCGTTGGGTTTGGTTTTGATTGTGGTAGGTGTGGTTGTGGTTTTTGTTTCTGCAGCTGCCAGCGGAGGGGGAAGTGCCAGTGCTGGGGTGGTTATCTTTATTGGTCCTATTCCCATCGTTTTTGGGGCGGGTCCTGACGCGGGGATGTTGATTTTGGTGGGTGTGGTTTTGGCTGTGGTTATGGTTGGGTTGTTTGCGGTTTTAAGGCGGCGCACGATCCCAATTTAAATATGTGTCCACATTAACTTCAGCAACACTGAAGGTATGAGCAGCATTCCACAATTTTTATGAATGTATATTCGTTATTTCATAATAGTTATGAACAAATCTCAAATCCATTTATATTTTCCAACGTGTAATGTATGTTTGTAAAAAACTCGGAGACGAAACTGAAAATGATTAAAAACCTGATGAAAAACTTCGGAAAAAACCCCGGAAAATCCTCAAAAAACAGGATTGCGTCAGCGATCAAGACCCGTAAAAGCAGATGGAGGGGATAAAACAAGAAACAACAAACAACCCAACCCCCCCCATCCAGCGTCCCCTTTCTTAGTAAAACGCTTCAAAAGCGTATTCACCCATTTTTTGTTCTCCAGCCGTTAACGAATTGGAACAGTGCCAAAATTTTTTGTGTCAATAAATCTCTACAAAAACTAATTTATTCGCTGTACCCTACTGTCGGTTAGGGTTGGCTATGCGGTTATCTGTCGTTTCTGGGCTGTTTGCCGTAATGTTACTTTTGGCTCCACTTTTTTTGGCTCAATTGAACTTTGCTGTGGCGGATGAGCCAGGCGTGTACATCTTAAGCAGCGGCGAAATCATAGGCACCAACAACATTGTTCGAGACGGCAACGTTTACACACTCACAGGTAACGTTGCAGGATCGCTTACTGTCCAAAAAGACAACATCACAATTGAGGGGGCAGGCTACAGGGTGCAGGGCGGTAACCGAGGCATCGTGCTAGAAAACCGAAGCGGCGTCACCATCCGAAACACGCTGATAACTGCGTGGGGCGGCTACACAATTGATTTACGAAACGCCAAAAACTGCGTCATTTCCCAAAACGAGTTACTTGGGAACCCTGACGATTCACCGTCACTTCAGCCCATCGGAATTATAACTGGACCTATAGCCATCAACTTTTTGTTCACCCAAAACGTCACGATAAAGAACAACAACATAACCAACTTTTCTTCAGCGATGTCGCTGGACTGGTCCTCTGACAACACCATAACGGGAAACAACATGACCAACGGTCGCACTGCCCTCTACTTCACCAACAGTACAGGCGGCTTTTTCCGAAACAACCACATTACCAACTGCAGCGGCATCTACATCCAATCCTACAGCAATTACCGTTATGAAAATGACTTAGACGAATCCAACACCGTGGATGGGAAACCGATAATTTACTGGCAGAACCGTGAAGGCGGCGGCGTGCCCACCGATGCAGCATATGTTGCGCTTGTTAACTGTTCCAACGTGTTAGTTCAGGATGTAGCTTCCAGTGTTTTGCTAGGTTACTGCACCAATTGTACAGTGGCAAATGTTACAGGTTCAGAACGAAACTCAGGAATTACCCTACAAAACTGCACCGCCATCCAAGTCATCAACTGTCACCAACAACAGCAAGCATTAGTGCTCGGCGGTTCCTATGAAAACACCATTTCAGGATGCACCTTTCTCAACTGCAGCCGAGCCATAAGATTAGACACATCCGATAACAACGTGATTTCAGGCAATACTTTCACAGGCAACGGTAACGACTATGCCATTTATTCGTCAGGCGATTACTATTCAAACGGCAACTTGATTGTGGGAAACACGTTTTCTAACAGTGACTTTGGCGTCAGTGCCAGAGGCACAATGCAGATAGTCAACAACACGTTTGTTGGCAATAACGTAGCGATTTTATGCGATACAGGCGCAACCATCATAACTGGAAACCTCTTCGAGAACAACCAGCGAGCAGTATCTTTACAATCCACTAACAACGTACTTCGAGGGAACCAGTTTGTGGGTAATCAGAAAAGTGTGTACATTGCAAACGCACGCTTTGACAACACAATCGATTCTTCTAATTTGCTGGAGGGCAAACCCATGTATTACTGGGTAGAGCAACATGACCAAACGGTGCCTACAGACGCGGGATATGTTGCCTTGGTTAACTGCACAGGCATTGTTGCCCAAAACCTGACGTTAGCTAACCAAGTTGACGGCATCATATTGGCGTTCTCTTCCAACTGCACCGTTCAAGGCAACCAAATCGCCAACAACACCAATGGCATCTACCTTTACGCTTCGCCAAACAATCAGTTCACAGAAAACGCCATAACCAACAACAGCTACGCCATCTTTATTCATGGCGCAACCATTGCAACCTTCATCGGCTACACAAGCTACACGGCATCATCAGGCAACCACTTTTTCCTCAACAACTTCATCAACAATAACGAGTCACTCTATGATATTGGCGGGGCTTACGCGATTGGTGGCGCTTTGCCATCTGTGAATGTGTGGGATAACGGCACCCGAGGCAACTACTGGAGCAACTATGGTGGCGCAGACGCCAATGGTGACGGAGTAGGCGACACGCACTATGTGGTTTACGCAAACAACAACGACAACTATCCGCTCATGGCGCCTCTTGATGTCGCAATCCCCGAATTTCCATTTCCCACGCTGCTGCTTGCGTTCCTTGCAGCGGGCGTGTTAATTGTGTTAGCTACCCGTATTCGGAACAATCCAAGTCGGGAGGAACAAAAATGAAAAACCACTCAATTCTTGCTGTACTCTGCGTTGCTTTTTTGGCAGCGCCAATGTTTCTGTTTGTCTCCAACGCCCAAACATCCATATCCGTAGTCATTCAAGCTGACGGTTCAGTCTCGGGCACTGACTTAATCCAGCGTAGCGGAGATTTGTACACGTTCACCGCAGACGTTTCAGGCTCAATCGTCATCGAACGAGATAACATAGTGATTGAGGGCGCAGGTTTTGGGGTAGTAACGGCGGGTGACGGCTTGAATTTTGATGACCGAATCAACGTAACCGCCCGAAACCTCACAGTAACGTCCTCAAGTGGTTCGGGTGTGATTGCGAGGCAAGCCTCAGGCTGCACACTCTCCAACGTGAACGTCACCGCAGAACGTGCAGGAATACGATTCAGAAACGTAGACCACACAACCATAGTTGACTGCAGTGTCAAAGCCCGAGTAGAATACGGCATAGCGCTCTCTTTCTCCTCCAACAACGTGGTTGCGAACAACAGCGTCATAACCTGCATGGTTGACGCCATTAACTGTGCCTACTCCTCGGGTAACGTAATTTCAGGCAACAACTTGGCTTTCCAGTTGGACCAGTTTCCGCTTGGTTTTGGCGTCGAATTTGACGGTTCCACAAACTGCACCATAACCCAGAACACAATAAGCGGCTTTGAAATGGCGGGCATAAACTTGCAGGGCGACTCCAACAATAACACGCTGCAGGCTAACCAAGTGGTCAATGGCGCAGACGGCATTAGTGTTTACAGTTCAAGCGGCAACGTGTTGGCCTCGAATTATGTGGCAAACAATGAAGGGATAGGGTTGAGTATTGGCTCATCCTCAAACAATGTGCTGCGCGGCAACCAGTTGGTGAATAACTCCCAGAACTTTGGCGTATCGGCGTATTTGGATGGAGACTGGCAAAACGATATTGATGAGTCGAACTTGGTTGAAGGTGCAGCCCTCATTTACTGGGTAAACCAAGCTGACCGGCAGGTTCCGGCGGATGTAGGGTATGTAGCTTTAGTGAACTGTGAACGCATAACAATTGCGGGTTTGACGTTTGTCAACAGCAACGAATGCGTCCTGTTAGCTAACACTGAAAATTCTGTCATTACAGGCAACAGCTTATCCAGCCACTCAACTATACGGCTTTACAGTTCGTCGTTTAACAACATAACCCAAAATATGATGGTGGACAATGATAATGGGTTGGTTTTGGATTCCGCAAGCAACAACAACACTATCTATGCGAACACTTTCACAGGCAACAACCACGCCATCTCTCTTTCAGGTAGCTCCAGTAACCTGCTCACCTACAACAATTTCACAAGCAACCAAAACGCCCTCTCCATTTCCAGCGCCTCAGACAACGACATCTACCTGAACAGCTTTGTAGACAACCAGCAAGACGTGTATGATGCAGGCATGAGTGACCCTTACGGTTATGCTGCGTCTGCAGGTAATCAATCAGCCGCGGCAGTCCAGATGCTGAGTTTGGTTGTGGAGCCCGTGAACTTTGTGCCGCCTACCCCGCTGTCAGTGAACCGTTGGGACAACGGAAGCCAAGGCAACTACTGGAGCAACTACACCGGAGCCGACGGCAACGGAGACGGCATCGGCGACACCGCCTATTACTTGTATGGCAACAACCAAGACAACTACCCCTTGATGCAAACCACCGAAGCGCCAGACATACCCGAGTTCTCTCTAGCAGCAATCGTCGCTTTAGCCGCTATAGCCGCGGTAATTGTCGTGGCATTAGTGGCCCGAAAAGGGAAACACAAACCTTTTACCCCCAAAAACTAATCAGCATACGGTGAAACGTTTGGCAGCAGTAACTCTTAAGATAGATGGGCAAGAAATTCCGCTTAACGATTTTGTAGCGCGATTCCTCGAAGGCACCGTTCTTGGCGGTGTAAGTTCACTTAAAGGGGCAAAAGAAAACTGGAAAAAACTTGAAATCGAAATAACAAAACCCTAAAGCTACCATGACAAGTCGATTTTGAGTTTAATTTCCGCAAACATTTCCCGCTTCGCCTTACAAATCGGACACACATACGGCGGGTCCTCACGGTACACCACGTAACCGCATTGTTTACAGTACCAAAGTTTTGGACGAATTTGAACCAGTTCCTCCTTTTCAGGTTCAACTGTGGGCTGTTCCGCTGGTGCAGGGGCAGTTTTAGGTGTGCTTGCCGCTTGTAGTGCGCGTCCCTGTTTTTCGATAGGGCGTCGTTCGGGAACTTCAGGTAGGGGTTTTTTACCTTCTGCAACATCTTTGCTGACGTATAGGCGACAGTAGCAGGCGCCGTATTGGGCAACATCTGGGTCGCGGTAGTCACAGGGACAGATTATGTCTCGGTCTACCTCCAAGTTTCCTGAAGCTAAACGACACGGACACGTCGGGTACCCATAGCGGTCTTCGTTAGTTTTCAGCCCCTCCAAGAAACCCTGCAACAAGTCAGGGTCAGGAATAAGGGAGTACCCGTAGGTTTTTGCGTCCGCTTCTGCCCTGCGGCGGGTCTGTTCAATTGTGACGGTCAAAACTCAAGTTTCTCCTTCAACAAGTCCTTGCGAAAACCCGTAACTAACTCTTTATCGTCGATTATGGTGGTGGGGTAGCTGAGTACGCCGCCGCGTTTTTGGATGTCTTGGCGAATTTTAGTTTTGTCCTCGTCGCCGCAGAGGTCTACATCAACGTATTCGAAGGCGATGTTATTGTCTTTGAGGAACTGTTTGGTCATTTTGCACCAAACGCAGGTGCTTAATGCGTACACGAAAACTTTATGTTTAGTGTTACTGCCCTCAACTTTTGAGATATTCATCAGAATCAGCTCTGATAGAGTGTGGTTTTGGGGCAATATAACCGTTTAGCCCTCTGCACGAGGGTGGGGAGGCACAATAGATTTTTATCAAATGTAGCCCACCCTTAAGCAATGATGTTCATGAGCCAAAGCAACAAAAGCACCCTCGTCGTTGTCGCTTTGTTCTTAGCGGCGTGTCTCTTTGTTACACCTCTACTAGCCTCCGCCGAGGACTCGGCGGCCGATTGGCCTATGTATCAACATGACCTTGCTCACACAGGCTACAGCGAAACCTCAGCATCCACCACACTGCCTAAGCAACTGTGGAACCTAACCTTGGAAGCAGAGGCTAGCTACAGTCCCGCTTTGCCCACAATCGCGGAAGGTTTTGTTTACGTAGGTTACTCTGATGCTTTGTCTTGTTTAGATGCAAAAACAGGCACCACTGCGTGGCGCATAACTACAGGCAACTTTGCAGAAACCGCTCCCGCCGTGTCTCAAGGGCACGTTTACGCCTGCACAGTCGAAGGCAACCTCTACTGCCTAGAGGCTGCCACGGGAAGTGAAGTGTGGAACGTTGCTGTCTCGCCGCAAGGCGCAGAAATATCTCCTGTTGTCTCTGGGGAGTTTGTGTTTATTGAAACCGCGCTTGGCGATGTTCAATGTTTAGCTGCCTCCAGTGGGGACGTTGTCTGGAACTTCTCCACAGGCGCCAGTGCATCAGGGGCGTGTCCAGCCATAAATGGGAACCACCTGTACGTGGGCAACTCTGAAGGAGAGGTTTTCTGTTTAACTGTTTCTGGCGGCGACCAAGTCTGGAACACATCCGTAGCAGACAGCGTATCGACTCCAGCAGTTGCCGATGGTTGTGTGTACTTTGGCTGCAAAGATGGCAACGCCTACTGCCTAAACGCCAGTGACGGCGCCAAACTGTGGAACTACACCACCGAATACAACGCTGGCGGACCTGCCCATGGCTACTTCTGGGGCAACCGCGTAACCGCAGCCGCCGTAGCCCAAAGCCGCGTCTACATAGGGTCATCTAACTTCCAAATTTACTGCTTAGATTCTGTCAGTGGCGATAAGTTGTGGAATTTCACCACCGCCACGAGCATCTATGCTGCACCCACAGTTGCAGGCGACTGCGTACTGGCAGGGTCTTACGATGGCAACTTGTACTGTCTTAACGCCACCGATGGCGTCCAACTTTGGAGTTACCCCGCAGGTATCTACTCGCCAGTTAATGCAGCAGGCAGCGTGGGTTCAGCTTCCATTGTGGATGGCACCATTTATGTGGTTGGCAACGGCGTTCTTTGTGCATTGGGCAACCTGTCAGGAGGCGCGGACTCGTCTTGGTTGCTGCTTGCGGTTGGGGCAGTGGTGGTTGTGGCGGCAATTTTGGGTTTAGCAGTTTATTTCATCAAACGAAAACGTTAACGCCGCCGTCAGTTGTGGTCTAAATAGTGCTGCAGAGGCTATTTTGCGGAACAGTTTCTACTTGAAAGATGTCTTATACGGGTTCTACCAATGCTGTTTTGGGAGAAAGGAGAAGGGACCTCCCATTACCTTTTTTATCGGGAGGTTTAGGCGTGTTCATCTGCGTGGCGCAAGTTACCAAAAGCGTTCTGCACAACTTCCGACATAGCCGGGTGAATATGCATCGACTGCAAGATGAGTGTGTAGCTGCGGTCAGCGGTGTTCATGGCAACAACAACTTCTTGAAGCAAGTTTGCCGCGTCTGGACCAATAATGTGTGCACCCAAAATTTTGCCTGTTGAGCCATCCACGACGGCTTTGACAAAGCCCGCAGGTGACCCCATCGCCGCGCCCATCGCGGTGTCTTTGTAAAGTGCAAATCCAACCAGCGTATGATAGCCCGCCTGTTTTGCTTCTGCTTCCTTTAAGCCAACTGAAGCGATTTGCGGTTCACAAAACACCGCATGGGGCACTGCAGAGAAATCGGTTTTCACTTTGTGGCTGTGGTTCGCGTTATGCCAAGCCAGACCAGCTTCGTAGTTGGCGGCGTGTTTGAACATGTATTTACCTATGGCGTCGCCCAGTGCCCAGATGTTCTTTTTGTCAGTTTCAAGGTATTCGTTGACTTGGATAAAGCCGCGGGGGTCAACTTTGACGCCTGTGCGTTCAGGTTTAAGCAAATCCGAGTTAGGAACCCTACCCGCGGCAATCATCAACGCTTCTGCCGTGAAGTCACGAATTGAGCCGTCGGCGACGTTGCGGGCGGTTACAATTTTTTGGTTCCCCTCCTGCCGTATCTGAACTGCCTCATAGCCCGTGAAAACGTCTATTCGCTTCTGCAATTCCAACTTGAGCAGGTCGCTGATTTCAGGTTCTTCCTCTGCAATCAGGCGGTCAGGTTTTTGCAGCAGGATTGTTTTGGTGCCTATGCCTGAAAAGAAGTGGCCGTATTCGACGCCTATGTAGCCTCCGCCCAAGATTATGATGCTTTTTGGCGGCGCCTGCAGGTCTAAAACGGTGTCGCTGGTTAAGTAATCAACGCTGTCTATGCCTTTGATGGGGGGCACTCTAAAGCGGGTTCCGCTTACGATGAAAATCATTTTTCCAGTGATGATTTCTTGGTTAATGCGTAGGGTGTAGTTGTCGGTGAATTCGGCGGTGCCTTTGAACCATTTGAGGTTTGGGGTGGCTTCGACGGCTCGGGCTTGGGCGCCGGTGTCTTCAGTTACCAACGCGTGCATGCGGTCCATGATGTTTTGGAAATCTATTCCGTGAACGGAAGCGCTTACGCCCAGTTTGCTTGCGTCGCGGACGGCGGTGACCACGTCGGCGGGGTAAATGAGCATCTTGGAGGGCACGCAGCCGCGGTTAATGCAGGTGCCGCCCATGGGGCCGTTGTCTACGATGGCAACATGTAAGCCGTTTTCGACAGCGGCAGAAGCGATAAGCATCCCGCTGCCTGTCCCGATAACTACAACATCAAAGTGCTCCATAAAATTTAACCTACCTAACTTTACAGAACCCGCACACACCAAATAAACCTTTCAATCCCTAAACCGCCAGCAGGTTAGTTCGCAAGATTTTTATCTCTCACAACCCCAAATAGAATATCGGCGTTTTGTCGGTCAACTGTCAGGTGAAGTTTTTGTGTCCTAAATTTAGCTCATTCGTTAATGGATTGTACAATCGGCATCTGCGAACCCCCTACTATAAGCGGCGGTTTAGTCAGGTTGGCGAAAGATTTGGGGTAGGCGGCAAAATCGACATGAAAGGAAACGGAAAAATAAGCGTGGGAGATGGGGTGTTTTTGCAGTGGGGCACCATTTTAAGAACCGCCAAAAACGCTCAACTGAATGTGGGCAACCAAGTCTTCGTCGACGGCGCCATTATAGTTTCAGACCTTAACATCGAAATCGGCAACCAAGTTATGGTTGGACGCGAAGTTCTCATCATTGACCATGACGGGCAAGGTTTAGATGGAAATCCGCCTGCAAAAAAACCTGTCAAAATTGGCAATCACGTTTGGATATGCAACCGCGCCGTAATCCTAAAAGGGGTAACGGTCGGCGACCACTCGGTTGTTGCTGCGGGAGCGGTTGTGGTGGATGATGTGGAGCCGAACAGTCTTGTGGCGGGGAATCCTGCCCGAAAAATGCGAACTACCTCAGGGTACACCCTTAACCGTGCGGGTTAGAAACTGGGGAAGGCATCGGGGGTCGTTGAGGGGGTTAAATGAGGCAACTTCAGCTTTCTCTAAGGGCAAAACAACGCGGGAAACCATGCCATGCAAGCTGTAGGGCAACCGTATGAAACGCATTTCGCCTTCAGTGACCCAAGCGTCAATTCCGAATCCTGCGGCTTTAACTTCAGCAGCCAAATCCGCCCGCTGCTTAGCCGACCACTCAAACGTTTCAGCGTCAAAAACGTGCACATGAAAACCTCTGCCCGAGTAAACCACCCGCAAATCCGAGAACTGCTTTGCCAAAAAATCCACCAACCCCACTGTCTGCTGCTTCGCCAACTCCAACTCAATTTTGCAGAAGCTTAACCCTTGATGCCGCGCCAGCTTGTCTGCTAAGGTGCCATGAATTGGGCAGGTGAGGTTTTCAGGGTCGATATCAAAAGCTAACTCTTGTCCTACAACTTTGCCTTGGGGGTTGTAGAGGTTGCGGTCGTAGTAGACGCCTTCGGGCAAAAAATCCGCAATTTGTCGCTGCACATCCTCTAAGTCTGTGTACTCGTCTATGATTATGGTGGTGTCGGCGTCGGCACGATATTTTTTGGGGAAAATCTTGGTGTGGTACCCGATTATGACGGCGAAGTGTGTTTTGCCCTTGCGTTGGTTAACCCATTTTGCGACCTCCGCCAAGTCGAATTCTTGGGTGTAGAAAGCTTTGCGCTCAGCAAGAGTAGCTGCCCGCATACCTTCAGGCAAATAAAACCGCGCCATAGAACCTCACCAATATGATGTAGAAACAACCTCAAAACCTTTCGCAAACGCCGCGCACCAGAAAAACTAAAATATTCTGCTCCACCAATAGAAAGTGGTGAACTTTTTGCCTATCGACCCTGATTTTAAAGATAAACGACAAGTTGTCAGTGAACATAATGGTCATCAAGTCTGGGGTCCAGTGGAGCCTCCAGAAAAATTAGGCATCCACGGAACCTACGCGGCGGTGGATTGGGATGTCTGCGTCGGCGACGGCGTGTGTATCTCGGTTTGTCCAGTTTCGCTGTATGATTGGGCAGAAACCCCTGACAATTCCCGAGCGAAAAAGAGATCGGATCCTGTGCGGGAGAAAGACTGCATCCAATGCCTCGCGTGTGAGACGCAGTGTCCTGAGCAGGCAATAAAAATAACGCCGCCTCCATGAGAGGCAGCTCCAAAATTTTTCTTTAAAAAGAAAGGAAGAAAAGGGAACTTATCTTATTAGCTCGATCATTTTGTTGGCGTATTCCCAGTTGACGATATCCCAGAACGCGTTGGTGTATTTTGCCCGTTCGTTTTTGTAGTCCACATAGTAGGCGTGTTCCCAAACATCCAAAACCAGCAGGAAACGGAAGCCAGGGAAAACGTTAACGTTGTGTTTTTCGATTTGCATAATCAGGGGTTTATCGACGCATTCTTGCATGGCTAACGCAGCCCACCCAGAGCCTTCTACGCTGTTTGCGGCTAGGGTGAATTCTTTCTTGAAACGATCAAAGCTGCCGAATTCGCGGTCGATTTTTTCAGCTATGGTTCCGTTTGGTTTGCCGCCTCCACCGTTGCCTGGGGGCGCCATGCATTCCCAAAACGTGCTGTGAAGCAGGTGTCCGCCAATGTTAAATGAGAGGGCTTTGAGCCAAGGTGCTTCTATGTCGAGGTTGTCTTTTCGGGCGCGGTCCAGTTTGTCAAAGATGGCATTAGCGCCATTCACGTAACCTTGATGATGCTTGTCATGATGTAGCTTAAGTTGCTCTTCGGACATAACGGGGGCTAATGCGTTGTAGTCGTAGTGCAGTTTAGGCAGAGTGAAAGTTCGGAGTCCTTCACTTTTGTTCATCATAAGAGGTTGACTCATTCTACTCACCAAAAATCGCTACAGGAAAAACCGCTTCAACACTAATATACTTTACTTTAAGAGAAAACGGAGAATTTTTTAGGGCTTAAACCCAACAAGCAAAGCAAATTCAAGCCATTTCCAGTAACAATCCACATCCGCAAACCCAATTTGCCGCAGCCACCCCAACTGGGTCTCCATATCCAAAAGCTTGTTTGATTTATCTTCCGAATCAGGGGTTCGCCCCACAGCAACGATGTATTTCAGGTGAATTGCTGGGGTTGCGGCGGCTACGCGGTCAAGGTTACAGAAAACGCCACCACGGTTAAGCAATTGGAAGGCTTCGGTGTAGAGTTGTTGTTTGCGTTCATTTGAAAGGTGATGAATGGCTAAACTGGAGATAACAGCGTCAAATTTGCCTATCTCTGGGGAGAGTGGCAGGTTAAGGTCATGTTTAACGATGGCAACGTTGGGGTCGTTGGCGAAGCGTTTCTGTGCTTGCGCCAGCATCGGCTCTGAATAGTCCAAAGCCACACCCTCCGAGTCAGGGCGACTGATTCTAGCCAAGGCAAGCAATCTGCCATCACCTGTACCCAAATCCAAAATCCGTTTGGCGTCGGCGGGGATTTGTTCTAGCAGCACTTTTTCGCCTTCTGTTCGGTGAGGCAAAGTATCGGCACGTGCCAAGTAAGCCATAACGTGCTCTTCAGAACGCCATTCATCATGATGAGAGTCGTGCATTTCAACGCCTTGGGTAAGTTGGATTCTGTGCTTAATACTTGTTCTGGCAGCAAATTGTAGAAAGTAGAGCTTATAACTAAGCTCGGCATACACTTTTAGAGAGGAATTTTGTATGACTAAAACTGGTCAGAATCTTATGTCTGCGTTTGCAGGCGAATCTCAAGCAAACAGGCGATACCTAGCGTTCTCTAAAAAAGCCCAAGATGAAGGCTACCCTCAAATTGCGAAACTCTTCAAAGCAGCCGCCGAAGCCGAAACCGTCCACGCCATAAACCACCTCGCACGTGCAGGCGAAATCAAATCTACCGCCGAAAACGTTAACGCCGCCGTCAACGGAGAAACTTTTGAATTCACCAAAATGTACCCCGAATACATCGAAACCGCCAAGACTGAAGGCAACAAAGATGCTGCGTGGAGCTTCACTGTCGCCAACAAGGTTGAACAAATCCATGAAAAACTCTATCAGAAAGCGGCTGAAGCGCTCAAAGCAGGCAAAGACATGGAAAAAGTCGACTATTACGTGTGCTGCAGATGTGGAAACACAGTTGAAGGCGAAGCGCCTGATGTATGCCCGATTTGTGGGGCTAAGAAAGCAGAGTTTTTCAAAGTAGCCTAACAGCTCATTCTTTATTTTTTCTTTCACTCAGATATTCGGAATCCAAAAGTTTTCTAAATTGTACCATTTCGTTTTATGCGGACTGCTCTGTACTGTTGCCCCTTTAAATAAGGGGGGCTATAGACCAAAATCACACGTCAACACTGCTCATCTACTGCCTCAATAACGTTAACAACCGAATTTACCCACCGCAAATAAGCGTTCAAAGCTGCCCGCAATGCCACCGTATCCGCTGCATCCACCGACAAAACCAAAACCTGCCCATCCACCACAACGTCAACTTTAGAGCGCACCCCAATTTGCCGTTGGACTTCAGGCGTCAAAGCACTCAAAACCGCAGACAGTTGTTTGTCAGATGAAAACGGCAAACGTACCACAGCCTTCGCAGCCAAGACAAGCACCGCAAACAAAAAACTAAAAGAAACTAAAAAACGTTAACAACGAAAGAAATAAAGAAGAAAGAAATTAAGTGGTTTCGCTTTCAACAGGCTTTGCTGCAGCAGCAACTTCGCCTTTGGCTGAACGTTTTGCAACGATACCAAGCTTAGTTGCAGGCATGTATGCTCCACCAGTAAAGGTGAAGTAGCATTTGCCACATTGCCAAACGCCAACACTCTTGCGTTTGACTTTCATGAAGCCACAGTTCGGGCAACGGTGCTGCGTTTTCAGACCCGCAATGACTTTGATGTAGCGTTTGCGGACTGTTGAGCCGTACCTTGTCCCGAAGCCTCTTGTTGGACCCACTTTCTTTGTTCTACCCAATTATGTTCACCAGTTGACCGTCTTTCTTATCTCGGCGGCTTTTTCTCTTGCAAGCTTCGAAGCTTCTATTAACTGTTGTGGCGTAAAGAAGCCCGATAAGCCCTTTTGTATGGCACAGATGTTGCCTTCTTTGTTGACAGCCATGGAAAGTCTTGCGTCCATAACTTGTTCTTCTTCCAGTGCAGGATCCAAAATGAGTTTGTCCGCGATTTTGCCTACGGTGATGGTAATTGGGTGGTCTTTGATGGGCAACGGAACGTAGCCAGGTTTAGTTTTCAGTTCGCCATTTTCCATTTCGAAGACGGGCATCTTGGTGTTCAAAAGCGCAGCAACAGCAGCCATTGCAGAAGCATCAATCAAGTTCCCGTCATAGTTCAAGACATAAACGTCCACGAACACAACGGCAACTTTTTTGCCAGGTTCAATGCACAGTTTGGTGTTGTCAACCATTTTTGACTCGCGAATGCCACGGTCAACAATGCGTGCCAGCTCGATGGAGGTTTCGTCAGGTGGACCAGGTTCAAAGTTTGGAGAAGCCAACGGCACAAGTTCAGCATTAACGGTCATGACGCCTTCACCAGGTGTGTCAGGGAAAGGTTCGCCAGTTTCAACTTTAATGCCGACAAGAACCTCAGACTTGCCCAAGTAAACTCGTGCAGAGCCTTCAGCTTTCTCAATTATGCCTTGTTCAACTTTGATTTCGCGGAAGTCAGCTAGTCCTCGACCATCCAGACGTTTGCCAGTTTCGAGAGTTTGCAATATTTGGCGTTGTCGAACTTTAGTTATTGAGCTAGACATTACTCTTCAGTCTCCTCGTCTTTGTTTTCTTCTTTAGCGGCTAGATATTTGGTTTTGAGAGCTTCCTTTTGCATGGCGTAGATTTGCTTGCAGCCATCCATAGCCATGTTTACGGCTTTCTCAAATTCTTCAGGCGACAAGATGCCGTCCATCTGCAGCAAGGTCACAGCGTTCAAGTTAGGCATGTAAGCCACTGGAACATCCGCTGCGCCCAATTTGTCTTCAGCATCATACAAGTCCAAGACAACAGTGTCTTCAACTTTGCCCGCTGCACACGCAACCACGAGGTCACGCATGGGAATTCCGGAATCTGCAAGAGCCAAAGCGGCAGCGGTAATGCTGGCGCATCGAGTGCCACCATCGGCCTGCAAAACCTCCACAAACACATCAATACCGGTGCGTGGAAACAGTTCAGGGAACAATGCAGGCTCTAAAGATTCACGTATAACCTTGCTTAATTCAACTTCCCGTCGGGAAGGTGCAGGGGATTTGCGTTCTTGAACACTGAAGGGAGCCATGTGGTAGCGGCATTTGAGAACCATGCGGTCAGCGCGTGAAAGGTGTTTAGGGTGGACTTCGCGGGGTCCAAAGACGCCGACCAAAATCTTGTTTTTGCCGTGCTCAATATATGCTGATCCATCAGCGTTGGGTATGACTCCGACTTGAAGTTTGAGAGGTCTAAGCTCGTCAGCTTTTCGTCCATCAAGCCGTATGCCTTTTTTGTCGATTAGTTTTTCGTGTTTTTCACTCATTGTTTTTGTTCCTCCCGTTTAGCTTTCTCTTCTTTAAGGAGTTGGGTGATTCGGTCTGTAAGACCAGACGTGTGAGATTCTTGCTCGATTTTGCGGATCGCTTTTATGGCGAGTTCTTCGTCAGGCAAGCTTTTACCCGTAACCAAGATAGTTCCGTTTAAACCCAAAATGATTTGACAGTTGGTTTCCTGCTTAATCATGCTAATCATAGAGCCTTTACGCCCAATGACGCGGGGAATCTTGGTGGGGGTTACGTGCATGAGTTGTCCACGGGTAATTTTACCCAAACCAGGTTCACCCACGGTTAATTGTGGGTCGTGTGCGCGGTCGTAGGAAGCAATTTTGGCAACAATCAAGTCGCCTGCGTCCAGAACCTGACATAACTCATCGTTTTGGGGTTTGAAAGGTCGGCTCAGCACGTCGGAAGCACGAAGCATAGCTTCGTAGGGTGCCTTTATGTTTACGGTCCAGCCATTGAATCCAACTTCGGTGACGGAACCAATGATTATGTCGCCGACTTTGGGAACATAAAACGCCCTTAACGCGACAACATTAACTTTTTTGTTGTCGGCATCTACGAGTCCGATCCGCGAGGCAAATATCTTTCCTGCCTCTATGTAGGTGTTTTCTCCAGCTTGGTAGTCGCCTTCTGCAAGGAGTTCGCCAGGCGTAACCAGCTGTTTGGCTTCAAAATAGGTTGGCATATTTATTTTTCTCCATTATAGGTTTATTGTCAAGTTTGTTTAGCTGATGATTTTTGCTTCTCCGCTGCCCTTCGTTAAGTCGCCAAGTTTGTTTAAGAAACTGGCGTATGCACCGGCAGGCATTTCCAGAACCCCATACCAAGAGCCATCACTACGCCACTCTTCACGCTTAATTGTTCCAAGCGTTTTCATAGCGCCATAAGCACGCTGCGCGTATTGGGCAGGTATGCGGGTTCCCACGGAGACCTGTTCAATTTTCAAAGGCAAAATAGGCCTAAGAAGTTTAATTATGTCCCTAGCTTGCTCTTCCACGGGCTTGTAGGGGTCAACTGGGTAACGAATTTGTTCCATCGCGTTTTCAATGCGCATCGGGGGATGCGGCAAGTTGGTTTTGGGGTCTACGGCTTGACGGCTAATGTAGTCAATGATTTGTTTGCGTTTGTCCTCGACCATCTTGCGGCGTTGATCGGTGGTGAGTTGCAGTTGACCCTTCTTAAGGATGAGGTCAGCAACTTTGAGGGCATCTGTTGTGCCGAACGCTTTGCGCAGGTCGTCGTCTTTCACGCGGGTGCCTTTGTTGGCGTCACTAAAGATGGTTTCAGCTGCAAGCACTTCGGTTACGCCAGCGATTTTGCCGTTTCGGTAATCAAGTGCCTTGTTTGGTTTGACCAATATCTCGAAGTGTTCGTTTTCTTTTGTGTAACGTGCGATGGTGAATTTTTCACTCATCCATAATTCACTTGCCCGAGCTGAACTGCTTTATGTAGCCATCTACAGCATCGTCGGCAAGCATTTCGAGCTTTTTAGTGTCAGCAGGAATAACGGCAATTTTGATGCGGGGTGGAAGTTGCCGTGCTTCGAGAGCTTTCACGAGGCTTTTGATGGCAAGTTTTTTGGTATCTTCTAGACTTAGGTTTTCTTTGTATTCCTCTTTGAAGAGGTTCAAGACCGTTTCTCTGCCTGCACCCAACGCGGTAGCTTTGTAGCCTCGGTAAGTTCCGCTGGGGTGAGTGCCAAAGACGCGTGCGCCCGTTTTGTCAAATCCACCGAAGATGAGACTAACGCCGAAGGGACGCACACCTGCATGTTGAGTGTACATTTGTTGGATGTCGCAGATGCGTTTGGTGACAACTTCGGTGTCTATGGGTTCGTCGTAGGTGAGTTTGTTACTTTGGGCGTAGACACGTGCTTGATCGATGAGTATGCGTGCGTCGCTAGAGAGGCCAACGATGGCTGCGCCGATGTGTTCGTCGACGCGGAAGATTTTCCAGCTGTACCCTGCTTCTTCGAGGGGTTCGATGTTTTCTTCAGCGCCCAAAACTACGCCTTCGGGGCTTTGAATGCCGAGGATGGTTGCGCCTCGGTTAACAAGTTCCATGGCATATTCGACTTGGAAAAGTCTGCCATCTGGTGAGAAAACGGTAATCGCGCGGTCATATGCACCTGGTGCTGCAAATACAGACATAATTCTATACCTCTGTTCCTATTCTTTACGCTGTTCGCAAAAACTTTATCGTTACCACACTAAAAACCTTTCCTCTTAAATAGTGAGCAAAAAAGAGCGTTCCACGGACTGCTTATTGGAGTAAACTTAGAACAAAGACAGCAATTGTTCCTGCTATGCGTGGAACAGACTAAGCCCCCCTTATATAAAGCAGCAACAGGTGTTGGGCTAGCTGAAGGTTAGCGGCAACCGCGTTATGGTTGAAGTTTAAGCACGTTTGGAGTTAAATGATGGATATGCCGTGCAAGATATGCACAACAATCACGGTATAGAACATCAAAGCAGACGCAGCATGAACAAAACGCAGTTGCTTAAGATATCGGTTGGCGCCTAACGAGTAAATGAGAGTGCCCGTGCCAACCAAAAGAACTACTGCAGCATACAAAACTACGCCTGTTCCCAAACTGGGAAAAGCAAAGGCAGGTCGGGTAAGTTGCTGAGCAAAATGTATAGAAACAGGCAACACCGCAAGCAAGTTCCCTATAATGTGAACACTAAGCGAAACACGCAGGTACCGTGGAGCTAATCGTTTGATGACGGCGTGGACAGGTGCAGTTATGAAAATGTAGATGGTACCAATCCAGCCAATCCAATGGGTTAAGGAATGAGTAGCACCCAACACGGTGTATTGGACAAAAGGGAAGCGGTAAATATGGAGAAATATGACGAAATTTACTGCGACTATTGCGGCGACTATTAGGCAGATAATCGAAACCATCAATTTCTTCAAAAAGAAAACCTCACTACAAACAGAACTAAGCTATATAATTATAAGTAATTAACGGCTTATGCAGTTTTCGGTTGGATAATGCTTATTTAAGGGGACGCGGCTTTTTGAGTCGGAAGAATTAGTTATGAGTGACGAACTATCCAAGTTACCTCCTCAAGTCCAAGAACGTCTCATGCGACTCCAGCAGGTCCAGCAAACCCTCCAAACAATCCTTGCCCAAAAACAGCAAGTTGACGCTGAAGCAGCCGAAGTTGACCAAACCATCGCCGAACTAGGCAAAACCGCCGACGACGCCATCATCTACAAAGCTGCAGGCAGCATTCTGGTCAAAGCTGACAAAGCCAAAGTCACCGCCGAACTTAACGAACGCAAAGAACTCCTCAGCACACGCCAAACCGTCATGACACGCCAAGAAGAACGCATGCGCACCCAACTCAAAGATCTCCAAACTCAACTTCAAGCAGACCTCAGTCCCGTTTCTCAAGCACCCCCATCATAAATTGTGGGGTGCACCTAGTGGATCTTGGCTTACCTGAACTGACCGACGAACAAATCGGCGAAGTCAGCGAGGCAGCCGAGGATGCCGCTAGAAAATTTGTTTTTTCCCAAGTTAAACAAAAACAAGTTGCCAACCTAGACATCGCTGTCGAAGCCGAAGGCGCCAAGCCAGTTACGTTTACGGTGGAAGTTAACGTGAGGCTGCTGCCTGACGCGAAAGCGGTACCTGAACGAGAGCTGGCAGACGGCGCCGTCAAAGCCGCATTTGGCGCAATTGAAAAGTACCTGAGAAAACTAACATGACATTCAACACGATACTTCAAGCCATCGACGAAATTCAAGCCCAAAGAGTTCTGCTTTTGTGCCACCACAACAGCGACCCTGACGCAATCTGCAGCGCATACGCGTTCCAGCAGTTGCTGTTGAAAGCCCGACCTGACCTGCAAATCGAAATCGGCGCCGGGCAAGGCGTAAGCAAACTTACCAAAAACCTCGTTGGTTACATCCCTGTAACCGTCAACTTTGCGCCTAAAGTGGAAGAGGCACAGGTACTCATTTTGCTAGACACCAACACGGTGCAGCAGCTTGATAATTTGGCAGCGGCAGTTAGCAAATCTCCAGCGCCACTTATCTTGATTGACCATCATGCCCCGCATCCTGAAACGGTGGCAGCCGCGAAAGTTGCCGTCGTAGACGATCAAGCGCCCTCCACCTGCAACATCGTCTACAATCTGTACCGCGAACAAGGCGTCAAACCCAACTTAGACGAAGCCCGCGCGCTTTTTTTGGGCATGGCATTTGATACAAGGCATTTCATGTTAGCTAACGGCGCTACTTTTCGAGCAGTAGCAGAAATGCTGGAAAGCGGCTTAGACACTCAAGAAGCAATAGGCATGCTTAACGTTCCAATGGACCTGTCAGAGCGTGTGGCGCGAGTGAAGGCGTTTCAACGCGCCAAAATCGTACGTATCGACAACTGGATCATCGCCTTAACCCATGTTAGCGCGTTCCAAGCATCAGCAGCACGGGCAATAACGGATCTTGGAGCGCATATGTCTGCGGTTGCGGGTAAAAAGGAAGGCGGCATCGAAGTCAGCCTCCGCTGTACACGCGAGTTCAGCCAAAAAGCAGGCGTTCACCTTGGAATAGACATCGCCAAACCACTCGGGGAAGCGTTAGGTGGGCAGGGCGGTGGACACGCTATGGCAGCAGGCGTTAACGCTAAAGGTGAACCTAAAGACGCCTTGAAACAGTGTTTGGCGCTTTTGAAGGCGAAGTTAGCGAAACTTGAGTAGTTACTCTTAAATGAGGCGTCGGCGTGGCTAAGCTAGGCAGGCATAGCTGCATGGCAGTCATTCAAACCAAAAACCTCTGCTACACATACCCCGGCGCAGACAAGCCCTCCATCAGTGACGTCTCTATCAGCGTCGAGAAGGGCGAGTTTGTACTCATCACAGGCCCCAGTGGATGCGGCAAAACCACGCTGTGCCGAACCTTCAACGGTTTAGTTCCCCAGTTCTATCAAGGTGAATTAACAGGCGAAATCCAAGTAGCCGGCTTAGATGCATCTAAACATCCCACTTACGAAATGGCTAAACATGTAGGACTTGTTTTTCAGAATCCCGAAAACCAGCTTTTCGCGTTAAGCGTCGAAAAAGACGTAGCCTTTGGGTTAGAAAACTTGGGATATGACCGCGCAGAAATGCGTGAACGCGTTGACTGGGCACTTAATTTGACAGGCATCACGGATTTGCGGGAACGTTCACCACACGAAATGTCAGGTGGGCAGCAGCAGCGCGTCGCAATAGCTGCCGTGTTAGCCATGCAACCCGACGTCATCGTGCTAGACGAACCCACCAGCTTCCTAGACCCCCTAAGTGCCCAACGAATCTTTGACGTAATTCATGACCTCAACAAACAATTGGGCTTAACAGTTGTCTTGGTGGAACATCGACTGGATTTGACCGCAAAATACGCTGACCACATCATAATCATGGACCGCGGCGCAGTTTGCTTTGATGGCAACGCCCGCGAGGTACTTGCCAACGAGGCAACCCGCCTAATCGGCGTAGGCATCCCCAAAGCCACCCTACTCTATGAACTGCTCAAGAAAGAAGGCGTAAACCTGCAAGGCAGCACCCCACTTGCCTCTGAAGAATTGGCGCAGATACTCAAGGAGGCTATGGCGCAGTGACATTAACCGTAGAAAACGTACACTACAGCTACGCCAGCGGCGTTGAAGCCCTCAAAGGCGTCTCGTTAACCGTCAAAAACGGCGAATTCTTGGCAATCATGGGGCAAAATGGCGCAGGCAAAACCACCCTGATTAAGCAATTTAACGGGTTGCTAAAGCCAACCAGCGGCAAAGTGCTCATAGACGGTGTAGAAACCACTAAGACCAGTGTTGCAGCATTAGCGAAGAATGTGGGGTTTGTTTTCCAAAACCCTGACCACCAACTTTTCAGCGAAACCGTCGAGGAAGAAATCGCGTTTGCCCTCAAAAACTTCGGCTACGCCCCCGAAGTCATCGAACAACGCATTGTTTGGGCAGTTAACTTGTTGGGGTTAACGCAGTACCGTAAAACATCGCCATTTATGCTTAGCGGCGGCGAACGCAAACGGGTCGCGTTAGCCAGCGTTCTCGCGTGGGACCCCCAGATATTGGTGCTTGATGAACCCACCATTGGACAAGACCATCAACAAAAAGAGAACCTGCGCCAATTCATCATGCAACTGCAAACACAGGGCAAAACCGTTGTGGTGGTCACCCACGACGTAGAGTTCGTTGCCGAATGCAACCCCCGAGTTATCCTGATGCGAAACGGACAAATCGTTGCCGACGGCCAAGGAAACGACATACTAACCAACCCTAAGCTGCTGGAGGAATCCTCAATTGTGCTGCCCCAAATAGCCCAAGTGTTCAGCCACCTCAACGCTGAGGGGCTGCCTAAAAACGTCATAGACATTTACGAAGCCAAACGCATATTGCTGCCTAAACTGCGGAGGAACCAGCCATGAGCTTTGGCGGCAGCGTATTTGATGGCTTAAAATTCCGCAAAGTCTCCTCACCCATACACAACCTAGACCCCCGCATAAAATTCATCTACGTAATAGCAGTTTTCGTTGCCGCCATTATTTTTGGGTCAATTATTCCGCTGCTGCTCTTGTTCTTTCTGCAAATTCCCTTCGTGATGTTGGCACGGGTGCAGAAACAGTGGCTTCGCTCGCTACGAGGCGCTGCATTCTTGGCGGTCTTCATCTTCACCATTAACTTGGTAGGCAACTTTTTCGCCCAAAACTTAACCCTAACCGCCCTCAACATCGAAAACGCCGCCTCCATGACCCTGCGCTTTGTGGTTTTGGTGGAGTCGTTCTCGGTGTTCTTCCTGACCACTTCACCTGACCATTTAGGACTCGCGTTAGAACAAAGCCGTGTACCCTACGAGTTTAGCTTCGCCTTCACCACCGCCGTCCGCTTCGTTCCTGTTCTTGCAGAAGAAGCGCAAACCATCATGGATGCCCAAAAAGCCCGCGGACTGGAACTCGAAAAAGGCAACATCATGAAACGCATACGCAACTACATTCCCGTCCTCATCCCACTCATCGTCAGCGCCATTCGCCGCAGTCTAGAATTGGCAGAAGCCATGGAGTCCCGTGCGTGGGGTGCCTGCAAAAACCGCACCAATCTGTATGCGTTAAAGCTTCGCCGAGGCGACTATGTGCTTTTGGCGATAGTTGTGGGGTTGTTGGCGATTACGGTGTATGCGTTTCTGTTTGTGCAGATTCCTACGATACGTGGCCTACTAGGTTTCCCCTAAAGAGCAAACACAGAACAAAACGAGAAAACAAGCTGCGAGAAGCATTTGGGAAAACCATTATTAACGAAGCTCAAGCAGAAAATATTGACAGGTAATGAAAGCTGGACCTTTTGCGGGTTCGTTGATTCTTCTGCTGGTTCTGCCGCTTTTCGCCACACCCTCAGCAAACACGGTTTCCGCGCAGACTTCCACTGAACCAAACGTCTTTGTAGGCATAGATGTCGCGTTTGACAACATAACGGCAACCAAAGAGCTAGCGGATGCCATGCAACCTTACACTAACCTCTTCATCATCGGCTGCACCTACGGCATCAGCAGGGAAAACACCAGCCGCCTAAACGACCTATTTGACCTCTGCCAGTACCTCTACAACAAAGACTACTACTTCATGATATTCCAAAACGTCGCGCCCATCAGCGAAGTTGTGGAGTATGTTCGCCAGTTCGGCGACCGCTTCTTGGGCTTCTATGCCTATGACGAGTTGGGGGGACGCCAACTTGACCAAGCCTCCAACAGCGTCTACTTCTCGTCTGCAGACAACTACACCGCCGCAGCCCGCTACTTTGAAGGCAAGGTGAATGGGTGGCTTTACAACACGTCAGCAACCCCGCTTTACATGGGGTTCTGCACCAACTTTGACTCGCGTAACGAATTCAAACTCTTCACCTCGGATTATGCGCTGTATTGGTTTGACTACAAAGGCGGATACGACACAGTCTTTGCAGAGTTCGCAGGGAACTACAGCAGACAACTAAACGTAGCCCTATGCAGAGGCGCAGCAACTGCCCAAAACAAAGACTGGGGCACCATGATTACTTGGAAACACACTGAAGCGCCCTACATGGAGTCAAGTTCAGAACTCTACGACGACATGAAATTAGCTTACGATAACGGCGCCAAATACATTGTGGTATTTGATTCAAACGAAAACTACACAGAAAGCACCCTGACCCCGCAGCATCTTGATGCCATAAAACAGTTCTGGCAATACATGCAAGATAACCCCCAAGACCCCGAAGCAGACAACAAACGAATCGCTTACGTGCTTCCAGACGGATACGCTTACGGGTTTAGGGGACCTGAGGACCGAATCTGGGGAATCTGGGGCGCAGACATGACTTCGTACATGATTAGCATAAGCGTTAACATTATGCTGGAAAAGTACGGCTCCAACTTGGACATAATCTACGACGATAACCTGCAATCACTTAATACGTCAGCGTATAGCATGCTGATTTACTGGAACGATCCTGCGGCGGTTAGTGAAATGTGGCCGCCCGACTGGCCCATAGCCTCCACCACGCCTACCTCAAATTCCACCTCTGGAAACGACCTAAACGGCTTAAACCAGCTTATCTTCATTTCCGTTGGTGTGATGGTGGTTGCCGTGATTGCTGCAGCGGGGTGGACGCAAAGGAAACGGTTCACGACGCAAACACAACATAAAAAGCTTGAAAGTTAAGCAAATTTCTGCAGGCACAGTAAAATTCTTATAAATATAGGTCTTTGGCAAACTCTTATTAAGTAATATAGCCGAGGTTTAGTGAGCATAATGAACCTGAGGCAACTATCGGTTGTTCTCGTCTTTTTGATGCTGTGTACACCGCCCTACCTAAACCTCAACAACGTCAACGCAGACACAACCCAGACATCTCCAGACGTTTACGTAGGCATCGACATGGGCTATGTTACAGACGCGGCAGGAGCCAAACAACTCATCGAAAAAGTGAGCGACTACACCAACTTTTTCGTAGTCGGCGCCACCGCGCTCTCCATGAACATCACAGGCCTAAATGAAACCCTGCAATATGCCTACGATAGAAACATGCATTTTATGAGTTTCACGCCGCCTTTGGGGATAAACTCCAGCAGAGTCATCGTCGCCACCAACGAAACCAAAGAGTGGATTAACTACGCCAAAACCGCATGGGGAGACAACCTTGTCGGCTTTATGTATCCTTGGGAAGACGAACCAGGCGGACACCAATTAGACAACGTGAAAGGCGGCACAGGCGACTATAAGCCCGTAAACAACATGACAACCACTAGCTACAAAGACGCAGAACAGCAGTTTATTGATTCAAGATGGTTTCTGGAACTGAACCAAACCCGCGAAGCCTTAGGTTATCCACTTTTCACGTCAGATTATTCACTGTACTGGTTTGACTATGAAGGCGGCTACGACGGATTGTTCGCAGAGTTTGTTTGGAACTACAGCCGCCAAATCAACGTAGCCCTCTGCAGAGGGGCAGCCACCATGCAAGACAAGCAATGGGGCGTAATAATCACCTACATGTACACTGAACCGCCGTACATGGAGTCAGGAGAACAACTTTACTACGACTTAGTTGACGCCTACGAAAACGGCGCCAAATACATCGTCGTGTTGGATACAAACGAGAACTGGACTGCAGGGGTCCTCACTGACGAACATTTTGATGCTCTGCAACAGTTTTGGCAGTACGTCCAAGAGAACCCGCGCCAAGCTTCTGACCCCAAAGAACGCGTTGCCTATGAATTGCCCGAAGCATACGCCTATGGCTTCCGAGGTCCGTCTGACCGAATTTGGGGCGTCTGGGAAGCAGACGAAACCTCCTTTTTGATTAGCATAAGCGTGTCCATAATGCTAGAAAAATATGGAACAAACTTAGACATAATTTACAACGAAACTGCGCCCATGAATGCCTCAGAAATTTACGGTAAAGTAGTAGCGTGGAATGACCCGCAAGAAGTTGCAGACGCATGGCCTAATTTTACGCCGTGGCCATCGCCCTCGCCTACCCCAAGTAGCACGCCTATAGCTTCAGCTTCAGAATCCCCGCAGACAACAATACCGTCTCCCACTACCCAGCCAGACACGTTCCCCTCAGAATATCTGTGGGTGGCAACTGTAGGAACCGTCGCGTTCTGTGTATTGGCTGCAGCCTTGATTATTAAGCGGCGACTCGGCTAGTTTTTTAGCGGTTTGTGGTCTATATTCCCCATTCATATGGTTTATTAGCATTTACGACTGCTTTTTGGTCATACTAAACCACCACAAGTATACTTCCAGAAAGGGGGAAACGTTACGAAGTTTAAACAAGCCGCGAAACCACTAGATACCACAGAAGAGCCCACGCCAGCCACCGTTACAGCAAATGGCCTAGGGCAGACTCGGCGGCCAACCACTTTTAAAGAAGTATACCCAATTCAGGAACCTTACGTTTACGCAGCCATAGTTAAAGACCCCGAAACCCAGAAAATCAGCTACGAAGTCATAGAGCCCACGTTACAAAAAGAGGAAGCAAGTCACCTTGCAGAACTCAAAAACCTGCTTATGGAAGAGTTAGACGTCAACTTCAAAGAGATAGAAAGCAAAGAAAAAGCCCAAGAATACCTCAAACAAAAAATCAACGAAACAATCAAGAAATACCGCATAAAAATCCCCCCTGGCGCCTCAGACAAACTCGCTTACTACATCATTCGTGACTTTGTGGGGTTCGGAAAAATTGACCCCCTAATGAAAGACCACTTTATAGAGGACGTATCCGCAGACGGCGTGGATGTTCCCTTGTATGTTTGGCATCGACAATACGAATCCATACCCACCAACATACGGTTTGCAGACGCGGAAGAACTAGACTCCTTTATTGTCAGGTTAGCGTACATGGCGGGCAAAAACATCTCCATCGCCTCACCAATTGTGGACGCCTCACTTCCCGAAGGAAGCCGCATCCAGCTAACGTTTGGCAAAGAAATCACCCGTCGAGGCTCCACGTTCACCATTAGGCGCTTCAAAGCCGATCCCTTAACAATCACCGACCTCATCGCGTTTAACACGTTGAGTTCTGAAATGGCAGCTTACCTATGGTACATAATTGAAAATCGGGCATCCGTTCTGGTGGCAGGGGGAGTTGCCTGCGGCAAAACAACCGTGCTGAACTGCCTGTCCATGTTCATTAAGCCTGAAATGAAAATCATCACCGTTGAAGACACCCAAGAACTCAACATCGCACACGAAAACTGGATTCCCTCCGTAGTGCGTTCAGGCTTCAAAGTAGACGACAAAAGCAGCAGCACCATCACTCTCTTTGACCTGCTTAAAGCTGCCATGCGTCAACGACCCGACTACATCATCGTCGGCGAAGTGCGCGGCGAAGAAGCCTACACCCTCTTCCAAGCCATGGCTACAGGACACTTAGGTATGTGCACGTTCCACGCAGAGTCGGTGGAAAGCGTCATCAACAGACTAGAATCGGAACCCATGAACATTCCCAAGGCGCTCATAGCCATGACCAACGTAATCATGGTCATGACCCGCACAGAGGTCAACGGTAAACCCGCCCGCCGAGCCACCGTCACCACGGAACTGAAAAGCATGAAAAACGACCTGCAAACAGTGGAAGTTTTTCGCTGGAACCCCAAGTTTGACAAGTTCAGCTTCCTAGGGCGCAGCCCGTTTTTGCAGAAATACATGGAAAAGATGGGGGTAGAGCCAGAACAAATTAACCGCGAAATTCGCTACCGCAAAGCCGTCCTAGAATGGATGGTGCAGCAGGGCATACGTCGTCACAGCGATGTAGCGCAGGTCATCCGTGAATACTACGTGAACCCGAGCCGAGTTTTCCAGAAAGCCAAGGTGGGACTGAAATGAAGCTAGCTGAAAAACTTCGCAGCGTGCTTCAAGTCCTCAAAAGCTTACCGAAGAAGCAAACCAAAACAGAAACCGCCCAATCCGACCTTGAAAAGCTAAATGAAACCGCGTATCCGTTGATAGGGGAAAAAATTGGCAAAGCATTGCCCATCTTTAAGGATTTAGATTTGAATCTGCAGCGGGCAAGCGTAAAAATTAGTTTTCGGGCTTACGTGAGCATAACCATTTTCACCACTATAGCTGCAACTATAATGGTTTTAGCTACGGCGCCCGTGGTGCTTACGTTAGTTGTCGGTATGGCTCTTTTACCTGCGATTCTGTTCGGAATAGGCGGCAGCTTACTGGCAGGCGCATGCACAGTCGTAGTCTTCTATTTCTACCCCATTTATCAAGCCGACAAACATAAACGAGAAATCGAAGACGAAATGCCATTCACCACAGGGTACATGGCGATTCTTGCAAACGCCGGCGTTTCGCCAGAAAAAATCTTCAGCAGCCTCGCCTCACTAAAACAACCCCTAGCCGCCTCCACTGAAGCAAAAGACGTAACCCGCCACATTAACCTGTTTGGTATGGATATAATTTCCGCGTTAGAAAAAACCTCCAAACGCACCCCCTCCGAAAAATTCCAGCAAATCTTGGATGGCATGATTGCTACAATGCACAGCGGCGGCAACTTGGGAGCGTTTCTGCAGGAAAGATTCCGCGCGTACATTCGGATAAGAAAGCTGGCACTGAAAAAGTACGCTGACACCCTTTCGATGTTAGCCGAAGTTTATGTGACTTTGTTGTTGACCGCGCCGCTGCTGTTTGTGATTATGCTTTCAGTTATGTCAGTTATGGGCGGTGGTTCGCTGGGCGCGTTCAGCTCTGACACCTTACTGCAGGTAATAACGTACCTCGGGATTCCGGTCTGTGCGCTCATCTTCCTGATAACGGTTGATTCATCCTCGCCAAAATGGTAAACATCATGCCTAAAATTGAGACAAAAACCAAAAAATACATCATTGCAGCGTCAGTTGCGGTAGCCGTTGCCATACTGGTTTTTGGCTACTGGAAAGTGGGCGTTTCGTCGGCGCTAGATGACTACGGCTTGTTCAGTTTGATAGCGGTGATTACGCCGTTGGCAGCCATAGACATAATCAACCAACGGTGGCAAAAAGGCATAGACCAACATTTACCTGACCTGTTTCGAAACATCGTGGAAGCCCAACAAGTAGGCATGACCTTGCCGCAAGCTCTAGATGAAGCGGCAAAACGAGACTACGGACCCTTAACCGCCGAACTGAAACACATGACCGTACAAATGTCGTGGGGTTACAGTTTAGAGCAGGCGCTTTCTGCGTTTGGACATCGTATCCGCACCAAGCTAGTCCAACGAATCTTACCGCTCATAATTGAAGCCAGCCGCAGTGGAGGCCAAGTGGAAAAAGTCTTTGCACCCATGGGCAAATTCATCCAAACCAACAACATGATGGAAAAAGAACGCAAAGCCCAAACCCGCCCCTACATCATCATAATTTACGTGGCGCTGTCGGTGTTTCTGTTCACGATAATCCTGCTGTTCAAAACATTTTTCGCCGCATCAGGAGGTCCAGCGCTTATGTCGGATTCGACGTCCTCGCCTGAAGATATGGCGCGCATATTCCTGCACATGACGTTGATTCAAGGCTTCTTTGGCGGGTTAGCGGCAGGCAAAATGGGCGAAGGTTCCATCAGTGCAGGACTAAAGCATAGTTTAGTTATGATGCTGTTGGGGTATGCGGCTTTGAAACTGTTTATGTGAGGCACAAAAGATGGGAAAGATTTGGAGAAAATTCGTTCGAAACAAACGCGCCATTGCACCAGTGCTCAGCGAGTTACTGCTCACCGTGATAGCAGTTGCTGCCATGTCGATTGCAGCTTCAGCTACCTACGTCATCACCACCAACATGCGAGACAACATAAGCGAACGTGTGGTTGTGGAAGATGTTTGGTTTAACCCAGGGGACCAAACAGTCAACATTTACCTGTTCAATTCGGGGCAAACAGACGTCAACATCCGCAATGTGTACGTAGACCACGTTCGGTACACTACGAGCTTCCATTTAGATGTGCAAGATGAAGCTTGCTTAATCGTTTCGCCAAACTGGACCATGGGTCAAGTTTACTATATTGATATTGTGACAGACCGAGGAAATCACATTGCAGACTATTACAAAGCGGCTTAGCAAGTTCCGGCGTAACCGACGCGGCATAAGCACCGTGATTACGATTATGTTAGGGCTGGTGCTGCTTGTCATAATTGTGGGCAATGTGTTTTTGAGCAGCTTCCAAATGAACCAGATAGATTCAGATAAACTGCAAGAAAACATAAACATAACCAACCTATCGCAGGCGGGGTACTCGCCGTGGATTACAGCAGAAAGCGAATTCACCGTCAATGTCGGCACTCAAACAGGATCCTACGTGGGGACAAAAACAGCAGGCGATTCATCTTTTGAGACGTTTGCCGAAACAACAAGCCAAACCCTCTTCACCCACATGGAAACCATAACAGTCAACACAAACAGCTACTTTAGGCTCTTAACCAACGGTGCAGACGCCTCAGGATACACCGTTGACGCTTCGATGGCAAATGCAGGGCGAACTTTACTTGCCAGAGCCCTCTACAGTTTAAATGGAGTTACTTCACTTTCTGCGAGCACTTGGAACCTGTATTATAGGGCATGGCAGGATTCTTCAGGTTCAGCCACGGTAATGAACAGTCCCAGTTCCTGTTCCAGTTCAGGGTCAGAATGGACAAACCCAACCAACGCCTACAGCGATGGCAGCGGCGTTGCTTACTCACAAACCAAAGATGAAATCGAAAACTATGGTGGGTACAGTTTTGACATCCCTGCAGGGGCTCAGATTTCTCAGGTTCGGGTACGGTTAGATGCAAGTGCTGGCGATAACGACTACATCAATCTCAGGGTCTCCGTGAATGGTGGTTCAAGTTGGCTGAGCACCGTTTATCCAGTTTACCTCACGACAAGTGAAACCACCATGTGGGTCAATGTAACTAGTTGGACCAGTTGGACACCAAGCCAACTGAACAGCGACAATTTGCAAATACAAGTTACGCATAAGAAGAGTGGCGGAAGCGACTTTGTAAGCCTCGACTGGATTCCTGTAGAGGTGATTTACGTCACAGGTTCAGCTACGGGTCACATTGATGTTGATGTGAAGGTTTTGCAGGCTAATGGACAAACGCGGGCAACCTTAGCGACCAATGTTGCAGCAAGCGCCAATTTAGGCTATACACCAGCTACTCGCTCCGCAACCTACCAGAGCGCAGCATACACGGTTGTCAGTCAAACCGATTACCTCGAAGTAGACTATTACATCGACGTTTCAGCAGCAGGCGCCGTAGCAGCACATCTGAGACTCGATGACACCAGCTTATCTGACAGCGAACAAACACGCATCACAGGCGTAGCATTTTCAAACGCATATGCACTTGACATCGAAAACACCTACACACTAAACTTGCAAGACACGCCGTTAGCTAACATCGGCTCATTAGAAATCCTGCTCACGTATAATGCGGCATCTACAAGCGAAAGATGGCTGATTCGCGCTTACAATTGGAGTTCAGGCACATACAGCAACGCAGGATTTAACGACACCACCGGCACACAACCCACAACTGCAGGAGCTTGGACTGACTATGGTCTAAGCATAACGGGCAACTGGCAAAACTATGTTTCTCAAGACGGCACGATAATGCTACAGATTATGGACGGAAGCGTGGGCGTCAGCCAGACCAGTTTAGGAATAGACTTTCTGGGCGTAAGAGCTAACATCAACTCAGCAAGCGTAACCTTGAAGAATTCAGGTCCAACAACGGTGCACATCATTGCATTGTGGATAAATAGCCCAACCATCCATAACCGCTACGACATGGACCTGTACATCAACGCAGGCGACACCGAAGGCTACAACTTAAGCGGAGACATTGTTGTTCCCAGCGGCACCTACACAGTAAAAGTAGTTACAGAACGAGGAAACATAGCCCTCAACGCAACTAGTTAACCAGTTTACGCTGTAAGGCAGCAACGGCTTCTTCTTGGTTAGTTGCATCGATGGCTTGTATGTTGTAGAGTTCAGCCATTTTTCGAGCATTTTCGCCAAGTTTAGGAACCGCCACAAGAAACGCCTGCTGAGGCGAAACGTCAAAAATTTTTGCAAACAAGGCAATCACAGGCTGCTCTGAAACGGCACCTTCCGAAGCTGTGGCTAAATCCACAACCACAACCTTGCCTGAACCGGTTTTGGTTCCTGCCAAGTTAAAGGAATGTTTGGCGCCAGATTTGCCCACCAAGTAGGCGGGACTGTCCACCTTGAAACCCTGCTTAGCCAACAACTCGCTTATGGGCGAGATGAGTAGAATGTTGGAGGACATTTTTTCTCGGGCTTGAGCACTTAAGCTGTAAGTGTAGACGTTTTTTATTGTAGATTGTTCAAAATTGCTTATGGTATGGCAGTTTCTACAGAAGTGTTCAGCAACGGGGATGTCGAAGCTTTTTCCACAGTCTTTACAGGCGCACCACACGCCAGCTTTGCGGTAGTCGACATCAAGCCGTTTCAGTTCGTCATGGCATTTGGGGCAAAGTAACTTGCTGTCTTGATGAAAGTTTTCTTCCAAATCCATGTACCCGCAACGGACATGTTCAATGAGGCTGCTTTTTTTGATGTTAGGGGATTTACAGAAAGGACAACAATACCGGAAGGTAACGGAGGAAGAACTACAATTGGGGCAGTAAATGACTGCGTCAAAGAGTTTAGCGTCAAGAAGTTTATCCTTGGTTAGCTTGTTTAGGAGGGGAACAACTTTGGAAGAATCTCCCACTATCGCTTCAACGGCAGGATAACGGTAGCCAGTTTTGGGGTCATATGTGGGCTCTAAAGTTTTGATGGCTCCGCTTAGAAATTGACTTAGCAACGCTTGAGCATCAGCATCCTGATGTTGGCCAGATGTATCTTTTTTGGTTGGCGTTTGCATTTCTCTAACTAACCGAAGGCAATTGCATTTAATGTCGAACGCCTCCCTTTTATATTTTAACTAGAGCACCAGCCTTTTCTCTATCTGTCCAAAGAATATGCAGATCCTTGCAAATTCAGCAAATCCGCAATTTAGGTACAAACCATTTTTTAGTAGCAAGATTGCTTAAATAAACGATAAATCATGGCAGACCACCCTCGTTTCGGTCCAGCCGGCGTTCCCCAAATGTTTCACATACTGCACGCCAAACTTTCTGATGTGCCCAAACTACTTCGCGCTGAAGAGCTAGACGCATTTGAATACGCTGCAGTAAGGTGGGGTACTGCACCGCAGATAAAGCAGGAAGACGCTCAAACGTTGGGGGCAGAAGCCAAACGAAATGACGTCTTGCTGAGTTTGCATGGGTCTTACTTCATTAACTTGCTGGGCGAAGACGCCGTGGTGGAGGCAAGTAAACGTCGCCTTATTGCGTGTGCCCAAGCTGCACAGTGGATGGACGCTTACGTTGTGGTTTTTCACCCGGGCTTTTATGGCAAAAACGGCAAAACTGAAGCCATGCGCCGATGCATACAAGCCACCCAAGAAGTTTCCGCCACTCTCAAAAGTTTAGGCATCGACAAAGTCAAGTTAGGTCCCGAAACCATGGGCAGGCATAGTCAATTCGGCAGTTTAGAGGAAATTTTGGAGCTTTGCCAAGCCGTTGAAGGCACTCAACTGGTGATTGACTGGTCACATTTGCATGCCCGCTCAGGTGGTGGGTTACGCACTGCAGATGATTTCCGCAAGGTTGCTATTGCAGCAGAAGAAAAACTGGGCACCGAAGCCGTCCGCAACATGCACTGCCACTTCAGCCGAATAGAGTACACCTACAAAGCAGGTGAACGGTGTCACCATAACCTTGACGAAGTAGCGTTTGGGCCTGATTTTGAGGGGTTAGCGGAGGTTATGGTAGAGTTCAAAATGCGGCCAGTGGTAATTGCGGAGACGCGGATGCAGGATCTGGACGCGATAAAGTTGAAGGAGAAATTGGCGGCTGTAGAAAGTTCTGGTTCAGAAAAGAAAGTAAACCACAAAAGTAACATAAACATTGGACTTCTGGACAACGAAAAGCACCTCTAAGCCAACTGAAACCGCCTTTGCAGGGTCGGAGAAGGGCGAACTTGCAGGTGAGTCAAAGGAACCATTTACTTTTTTCAGGTACACTTTTTTAGTTCAATGATGCTAAAATGAAATGGTGCGCGTGGAGGCTTTGCCGAAATGAAGGGGTTCCAAAAATTAACATTCACTTACGAAGCGTTACAGATATGGTTTGACGCATTACAAGTTAAACGGTGCCGAGACACCGCTGTGCCCTTAACTGAAGCCTTCAACCGCATCTTAGCCGAAGATATAACCGCTTCAGAAGATTTACCCCGCTTCAACCGCAGCGCCGTCGACGGTTACGCAGTCAGAGCTGAAGACACAACTGGCGCATCACAAACCAAACCGTTGTTGTTTAGACTTGCTGAAGGCGAAGAACTCGCAGACCCTGCACACCGCGAAGCAAAACAAATCTGGACAGGAAACCCCATCCCCATAGGCGCAGACGCCGTCATCATGTTGGAAAACACCAAGAAAGTGGAGGCTAAAATGGAGGTTTGGACGCAGGCGGCGCCGTTTGATAACATTATTCGCCAAGGGGAAGACTTGAAAAAAGGTGAAGTGGCGGTGCAGGCGGGGACACGGCTTAAGCCATACCATTTGGCACTGCTTTCTGCACTGGGATACAGTGAGGTAAAAATCGTGGAGCGCCCCAAAATCGCCATCGTCGCCACTGGTAATGAGCTGGCTAAAGTCGGTGAAGAACGAGCTGGAAACCAAGTTTGGGAATCAAACCGACTTCTAATTGCAGGCATGTGTCAAGAAATGGACGCTGAGCCGCTTGATTTAGGCATATCCAAAGACAACTTGGATGAAATTGTTGAAACCCTCCAGTTAGGACTAAAAATCGCAGACGCCATAATAACCACGGGCGGAACCAGCGTAGGCGGATTAGACCTTTTACCTGAAGCCATAAACAAAGTGGGGCAACCCGGCATGGTTGTTCACGGCGTGGCTTTGCGACCTGCCATGCCCACGGGTCTGGCAATTTTGGAGGGAAAACCCGTGGTGGTTTTGAGCGGAAACCCCGTAGCCGCCATCACTGGCTTTGAAGTGTTTGCTCGACCCCTTATCTCTAAACTGTTAGGCACCAAAAAAGAGGAAAATCGACCCGCCGTGAAAGCGAAAATGACCCGCAAAATCGCCACTGCACTGGGCAAAAAGAATTTTGTCCGAGTTCTAGTAACCAGCAAGCACGACGAGTTACAGGCTGAGCCAATAAGTGCGAAGGGTCCTGGCAACTTAACCACCATGACACGCGCCAACGGCTACGTGATTGTTCCTGAAAACCGTGAAGGATTATTGGAAGGGGAAACAGTTACGGTGCAGCTTTTTGGCGAAGTGGAAACGGTGAAGCAGTAGATGTTTCGCAAACTTGTCACGTTTGATGTAGCTAAACAGTTAATTGAAGATACATTAAAGCCTGAGCCGCTGGGAACTGAAGAGGTTCCGCTTCTTGAAGCATACAAGCGTGTGTTAGCTCAAGATTTGACTAGCCCGTTGGATATTCCGCCGTTTAGCCGTTCCACGGTAGACGGTTACGCAGTGCGGGCAGAAGATACGTTCGGGGCAGACGAAAATGAGCCGCGGAAGCTGCAGGTGTGCGGCATGGTCAGCATCGGCGAAACACCCAAGTTATCTGTGGGCAAAGGGGAAGCGGCAGAAATCGTTACCGGTGCACCCATACCAGAAGGCGCAGACGCCGTCATCATGGTAGAGGACACTGAACGGGAAGATAATGAACTGAACGTTTACTGCAGTATAACTCGCAACACGAACATAATGAACAAAGGCACCGACCTGAAAGCGGGCGAAATCGTGCTTGAAGCAGGCACATTGTTGGGCAGTCGAGAAATTGGCGCGCTAGCTGCTGTTGGAAAAGCAAAAGTCGAGGTTTTTCGGGTTCCCATAGTTGCGGTTTTTTCTACAGGCGGCGAAGTAACCGAACTGGGCGAAACGTTGACGCCGGGCAAAATCTACGACATAAACGCGTACAGTTTGTCTACGGCAGTTTTAGAAAGCGGCGGAAAACCCGTTTTCATCGGTGTTTTGCCAGACGATAAAGATTCACTCCGACAGGGGTTAAAGCAAGCGTTAGCCAGCGCAGACATGGTTGTAACGTCAGGCGGCGTTTCAGTCGGTCCCAAAGACCTCACACCAGCCACTGTGGACTCTTTGGGAGAACCAGGCGTGTTCATCTCTGGCATAGCTGTTAAACCAGGAAAACCCGTGACGGTGGCGTTAATCGGCAAAAAACCAGTCTTTTCTTTGCCGGGGCATCCGACCGCTGCGTTGTTGATGTTTACGTTGTTTGCGAAACCCGTTATACAGGCTATGGCAGGGAGGATACCACAAAGTTTGCCATCCATCAAAGCGGTGGCGGAGCGGAGAATGTTTTCCGCCAAGGGCAGACGCACATTTGTTACAGTGTCGCTGGTTTTGGATGAAGAAAAAGGGTTACTTGCAGAGCCAGTGAACACTGGGAGTTCAGGTGCCATAACTACGTTGACTAGGGCAGATGGGTTTGTGGAAATTGCCGAAAATGAGCAGTTCATCGATGCTGGGGAAGAAGTTAGGGTTTGGCTTTTGAAAGAAAGAGCCTAAATTAAGCGTATTTCCGCATTTTCAGAACAACGATGGTAAATATCCATGTTAAGGCAACATATGCCACCATCGCTGCAGACATCAACGCGTCCACGCTGGCTACAAAGTAAAGCGTGAATACGGAAAAAGTTGTTCCGATAACTAACAAGGAGACAACTAGCCAGTCAGCCCATTTGCGTTGAGCAAACAAGCCGTAAGCTGTTGCTAGGCTGATGATGCCGATTAAAGCTATGTGAGGCGGAAAACCAGTCAGGAACGTTAAGATGATGAAGAGTAGACCGGCTACTCCGTAGAATGCAATGCTTGCTAATGAGGGAACAGGTAAAGCTCTAAGTTTTGACGCAACTTGCAAGTGATTTCGCCTTGACCTTAATGCATTGGTGTGTGTATTAATAAGTTTGTCGGGAACAAGCCTGTGAACGCGAAAACTTGTAGGAAACAAACAAAAAGAGATAACATAGTTTCCCAAACAGAAAAACGCCAGAAAACGGTAAGCGTCAGGGTCTGGAAAACCTTTTCACCCAGTATGCGCACCACATAACACGCCAAGGTGGAAAGATGAGTTATCTCGAATTGTACACGTCCCAGCATAACGTATTCAGTGGCTCGCAGCGAAGTTTTGACGAAGCAAAATACGTCGTGTTCGGCGTACCCTTCGATGCCACCAGCACTTATCGCACAGGGGCCCGCTTCGGACCCGCCGCCATACGGCAAGCCTCGCTGAATTTAGAGACCTACAGTTTTCGTTCAGGGGTAGATGTGGAGAATTTGGCGTTGCATGACTCTGGAGATATGCATGTCAGCAGTGATTCAGAAAAGACCTTGGATATGTGCAGACTTGTTGTGGGAGACATTTTGGCAGCTAAAAAGGTACCTGTAGCCATCGGCGGCGAACACACCATAACGTTAGGTATAGTAAAAGGGTTGGGTAGTTTAGCTAAAGAAACCGCCATCGTTAGTTTTGATGCCCACATGGATTTACGCTGCGAATTTATGGACTCCACACTATCACACACTACGTTTATGCAGCTTATCAGCGAACAAGTGAAACCCGCCAAGATAATTGAGGTGGGAACAAGGGCAGTCTGCCAAGAAGAACTGGCCTACGCCAAAAAGGCAAACATCGACTTTTTCCCCACAACCCAGATTCTCCAAGAAGGCACCGAAAAAACCGTCGCGGAACTTAAACGTAAACTGGAGCCATACGAACATGTCTACGTGACTGTGGACATGGATGTATTGGACCCTGCGTTTGCGCCCGCAGTGCAAAATCCCGAGCCTGCAGGCATCGACACAAACACATTACTGGATCTGGTTTGTGCTTTGGGCAATGAGCGTGTAGTCGGGTTTGATGTAGTGGAAATTGCGCCCACTTACGACCAAGGAATTTCAGGGGCTGTGGCAGCTAAAGTGATGTTTGAAATGCTTTGCCACATAGAGAAAAATGCAAAAACCAAATAACCCAACGACCGCATCAGTTTAAAAAACAGCTTTTTCTGGCAATACAGCATTAAGAAACTGCGCATGCTTTTATAGTTCTGACCTATTAGAGTGGTAGAATTCACGTTTGAAAAGAGGAAACTGATGAAACTCAGTAAAGCGGCAAACGTTGCAGCACGTTCCTTAGCACCTAACAAACCGCACCATGCACAGTGGCTTATAACCCGAAAATGCAATTATCGATGCCGAGGCTGCAACGTGTGGACGGAACAAGACGACAAAGAACTGACCGCAGACGAAATTAAACGTGGACTGGACATTCTGCGAAAAATGGGTATAGTGGAAGTTGTCTTTTCGGGCGGAGACCCGTTGCTTCGTGAAGACATCGGCGAAATCATCGATTACGCCACAAAGCATTTCATAACAACTGTTTATGATAACGGCAGCATGGCGGCTCAAAAAGTGGATGTTTTGCGGAACGTGGATTTTGCCGCCATCTCGTTTGACAGCTTAGACCCCGCCAAGATGGATTACATTAAAGGTGTAAAGAACTCCTACGAAAAGGCTGTGCAGTCCGTTGAGGTTCTCAAGAAAGAAGGCGTGAACGTAGCAGTAACACCTACCATTTCGCAGCTAAACATAGGGGAAATTGTAGACTTAACTAACCATTTCACGGGGCAAGGCATACCGGTATGGTACTGCCTGTACAGTTACGACCTGAACCCAGACGAAAAACAGCTTTTCCGAATCGGCAAATCCGTGGACGAATTTGTCATAACCGACAAGCAAGCAATGGTTGACTTATGTGACCAGCTTCTGAAAATGAAAAAGACCAACAAACTCATCTTGGTAACCGACAAACTGCTAAAAGCCATGCGCAGCATATACGCTGAAGACCACCGAATCTGGAACTGCAAAGCGCTGGATGACTTTTTCATCGTTGACCACATGGGCAGGGTCGGCGGATGCCACGGACACAACTTTGTGGGGTCAATTTTCGATTTGCCAGAAAAATGGAAAAGCAAAGAATTTCAGACCCTACGTCAAACCTATCGGCAATGCCAGCAGTGCACCTACTTGTGCTACATTTTCTATTCGTTGCACAGTGGACCATTTGGGAACTTGGCAGTGGCTAAAGAACAGTGGAAAAACGCTAAACTTCTGCTGTAAGCCAACTAGGTTTCTAGTTCTCTGTTTGTCCATGAACTGAAAATTACTTCTAAGAAAGGCTTGAGGGTGATGTCGAGTTGGTGGGGTTCTTCGAGGTCAAGGAGGCATTTTGGTTTTGATAAGGGAGTGGGTACGATGGGGGTAAGGTTGGGGAGTATGGCGCGTGGACCTGCATCACTTGGTCGTCTCAATTCGATAAAGGTAGGGACAAGCATAAACAGGAGCAGGGCTGGAACACAGAAAACAGCTAAGAGCCAAATCATTTTTGTCGAACTCCTATGGTAGTAGAATTTGGTAGGAAGACATCTCCAGTACCTAAATGTTCAGTTTTAGTCCAAGTGGCATGATGGTGACCCACAAGTTTTGAAGCAATGAGGTCAGCGAAGGCTTTGAGGCAGATTGGAATGTTATATAAGAAAGTTAAGAGCAGAAGGGGGATTAACCATTGGATTCTTCTTCGCCCATCTAAGTATGCCCCGATGCCGACTTCGAAAAAGGGAGCAAAATTTCCAACGAAACTGTAGAACGTTATAGGTACGATGAACCATAAGGCATCAATGAATGCATGAGGGGTTGTTGGGTTCAATAGTAAGGGCAAACCTACAATAAGCGACAACAGCACAATCAGAGGCATAAAATAGACGTTGAGCAAGAGCAGCCCGTCGAGTTTTGCTATGGGACTTAGAGTTTTGCTCAAAAGAACGTTAAGGGAATGTTTGAAGCAGCATTGCATGTGGCCACGTGCCCAACGATACCTCTGGGTCCAGTAAGAACGCCAGTTATCAACCGCTTCCTCATAGCATTCCGCATCCACCGCATAAGCCACATGATAACCTTCAAGGTAAACTCTGAACGTTAAGTCGGTATCTTCTGCCAAGATGTTTTCGTCCCAACCGCCTAACTTTTCAAGGAGACTGCGCCGAAAGCCACCCACCGTGCCTCCGAACTGGGTAATTAATCCAAAGATATTTCGGGCTTCTTGATCGACTCGATAGCCGCCTATACGTTCCAACGCCACCAGACGTGTCACCAGATTCTGTGGTTCATTAAGAACAACTACGCGACCTTGAACGGCACCAACTTTTGGGGATTGAAACTTAGTAACTAGCTTTTCAACGATGTCTTTTTGTGGGTAATAATCGGCGTCAAAGCAAAGGATAATTTCGCCAGTTGACTGCCGAAAGCCAGCGTTCATAGCGGCAGTTTTTCCTTGTCCGCCTTCAGTTTTGTTGCGGTGTAGGATTTTTATGAAGGGGTATTGTGCGGCGTAGACATCAGCGATTTTTCCAGTATCATCAACTGAGCCGTCATCTATGACTATTACTTCAAATTTGCTTGCAGGGTAAGTTAATTCTGTTGTTCGCTGGAGCAGGCGAGTTATGACGTTGGCTTCGTTGTGGGCAGGTATCAGAAGGGAAACGGTGGGTTGGTAGATAGAGAAAGGCGGCAAAAGAGGCTGCGTAGATTTCTGGGTACGCCTCAAAACGACTAGAGTAAAGACGAAATGTCGAATGAGGTAAATTGCCATAATGGAGGTAAGCATAACAAAAGAGAGGTCTAGAAGGCCAAAGGGCATTTGTTAGGGCACTCCATTTGTGTTGGCGGTTTGCATTTTAGGAAGTACCCCTAAACTTAGGGACCAAAAGGGCACCACCCACATTAAATTCAATAGTGGAAAAATAATCGCGTAGAAGGCATCAAACAGAGTGTAAGGCGACAACGCCAAATACAGCTGGAAGAAAAGATAATTCCAAAATAACCCCACGAAGTTGCCGACGGTTAATAGGGTAAATTTTCGAAGACTGGAACCGTTGAGATAAAACATCAGGGAAGCGAAAAGTAAGTTGAAAAGACATAAAATTAGGGTTGAAACAGGGTTAAATTTGTAGGAGGCAATGAGACAAATGGCGACCAGTTCAGACAATAGGATGAGTAGCAGATGGTTGCCTCTGGTTTTTAGTATGTGTTGTATCCTCCTTTCTCCCCCAGATTTTATTTAGAAACAGATTCAGAGTTTAACCACATTCGCGTTTTAAAACTTTCGCAAGAAAGACTATTAACGAAAAACCAGTAAACCGTATCTAACTCAAAAGCAGAAAGGGCGTCAAGGCTGACAGTAAACAGCCGTCGGACCCTCAGCCGTAGATAACACCACATTATCAATAACCATAGAAAGCACCTCAAAAACAGCTTCCGCATCCAAATTATCCGTATCCAAAATCAAATTAAACGGCGAAAAATCCTCCCCCAAAGCAAACCCATACAACTGCTTGTAAATGGCTTTGGTTCGAGCTTCTTTTGCCTTCAAAGCTTCCAAAGCATCCTTCACATTCATTTTATCGCGTTTAGCTATGCGCTCGGCTTGCTTTTCTACCGAGGCAGCTAGCCAAATCTTGAACCCGCCTTTAACCAGCCAGGGCATAGTCCAACTGTCTAAAAGTACGTTGCCTTCTTCAGCGTACTGCAACAGTTTTCGGTCAGCTAATTTATCATAGTCAGAGTTGGCTTTGCGTTGCTCCAGAAAGCTTAAGCCTTCAGGGCTTTCCCACCAGCCATTGCTGTGGGAGTTGTAGCCTTTTTCGGCAGCTAACTCTCTGAGTGCATCTCCGCCTGAGAAGTATCGCAAGCCGTATTTTTGGGCGATGCGCTTCGCAAGGGTGCTTTTGCCTGTGCCAGCCATCCCGCAGATACAGAGAACAACGGGTGTGCGGTTGTCGCTGGATTTTTGGTCTGCTTCAGGTGCCATTGTTTTGCCTCAATTATTGAATGGGGGTTACGCCGATTACGCGTGATGCGATCGTTCCGAAGAAGAACGAGCAAATCAGGTACCAGATGAAGAAGGGCTGGGCACCGAAACCAGGCACATAAGCCACGGCGAAGGGAAACACGCCTATGAGCGCAGGCCAAATTATGAAGTATATGAAGGTGATTGGAAGGAGCAGCATGTTGGGTTTGAAGAGTTTGGTCTGCATGGCTTGAACTTGGGATTCTTTCTTTTTGAGTTTCTCTAACGTCTTGGTGTCGTTAGCGCGCATAGCAGCCATGCGTTGAGCGTTGTATTCTGCAATTTCTTTCTGCATAGAGCGATATTCACGCCAACCAATCATCTTAGTAATTAAAGCGCGGTTAAGAGCCATGTTTGCAAAGGATATGGTGATGGCAACAAGCATAATCAGCAAAGTTGCGATTGGAATGGCTGATAGACCTTCAGCTTTGACACTATAGTCTACAGTGTCTTCAGTGCCCGTCGCTACATCCTGCAAGGTTACATTGTATGGACCAGGAACAATTTCGGGAATGTCAAAACTTGCGTCTACGTTGGTGCCAGTTGCGGTGACACCCGATTCGCTGCTATTGTAAGAGAGCACGCCGCCAAAGTAAATCAAGTAAGCACCATTGGAGGTATCGATGGACCCTTGAACTTGGATAGTGAACGCTTTTCCAGCAACACCCGATTCGGGGCTAACGGAATCAATATGGGTTCCAGTCTGCGCCATAACAGCAGTAATGGGCAAACAAGCCAATGTGGCTACGGCAAGAATGAAGACGGCAAGTAGCAGCATTTTTTTGTTCAATCAAGTCACCTTAATTTTGATTAACCTTTGCAGTTGACATTTACTATCTGGGGAACATTTTAAACCTTGTCATCAGAAACGGATGCTTTCACCCACGTAGAGCAAATAGGAAGATAATTCACCCCAGAACAGGTCTTTTTGATAAGATAACTAGCTAGAAAAGTTTTGGGTTATGGAAAGAGAAAGAGGGTTGTTTCCAAGTGGAAACTTGGGAAACAGGGAGTGGTTACTCGCCGAGTAAGCGTCTAAACGCTGGATACATTTCGGCGGCGCGTTCGCGCATCAACAGCTCGTAGTACTGGTATATGATGCCTACGGACAGCAGGATACCTGTACCTGAACCGAAGATTCCTGCGAAGTCTCCAAGCCCAGCTATCAACGCCACAATTATACCACCTAAGACCGTGACGACGGGGATGTAGCGTTTGAGTATGGCTTCGATGGGTCGTCCGCTACGTCGGTAGCCAGGGATTTGCATGCCGCTGTCCATGAGTTGGCGGGCAACTTTTTCTGGACCTAAGCCGCCGACTTCAAGCCAAACTAGCGAGAAGACCGCACAGAAAGCAATCAGGATACCGAGGTATATGAGTGCTCGGATGGGGTCTGCTGCGACGGTTTGCAGGTTGGTGGGGGCAGTGGTGTAGTAGTTGATGCCTCCGACTGGAACGAAGTTAGTTTGGGTGGCGTTGGATGCGTCGACACTTGTAGTCACGTTATATGAACCGATTATGTCGATGAACAGGTTGGTTCCTGGTGCGGGTTTCCCAGCGGCGCTCCAGATGAGTTGGGTGAAGAAGTAGACGTTAGCGAACAGTGCAGAGGCAAAGATGACAGGCAGGTTGCTGACGTAGAGGAGTTTGATTGGGTATTTACTGCGGAAGCCTTTGTAGCCAGCGTAGGACATGGGCAACTCTATTCTGTAGCCGTTAAGGTAGATGATTACTAGGAACGCAACTATGGTTGCGATGAAGCCTACTAGGGAGGGATAGATGCTGCTTTTTGCACCAAATATCCAGGTCATGATGGTAAAGTCGCTGCCGGAAGAGGGACTGAGCAGTTGCGATAAACCACCCACGAATAAACCTGTGTTGGGGTTAAATGTGGACCAGAGGATGTTTTGGGCGACACCTGCCATAATGAACAGGCTTATGCCTGAACCTAGGCCCCACCCTTTTTGGACTAATTCGTCAAGCAGCATCACCACTATACCAGCAGCAATGAGTTGCGCAAAGATTACACCAATAACAGTAATACCTAGCTCTGTGCCATACATGCCGCTTAGGATGTATGCGCCAGCTTGTACGGCTGTGAGGAGAATTGAAAGGCATTTGCTGGCAATTGTAAACAAGCCACGATCTTCGGGCTTGGACATATCACAGTTAATCAGAGAGGAACCGGCGAGAAGTTGGAGAATTAAACCAGCAGTGACGATGGGACCAATACCGAGTTCCATCAAAGTTCCACGGTTACTGGCAAAGATGACACGCAAAGCACCAAATTGATCTGAAGTGTCTGATGCAATGCCGTAGAGGGGAACTTCAGACATTACAAGGAAAACAACAAGAACAAGAGCAGTCCAGAAAAGTTTTTCATTGAACTTTACTTTTCGCTCGGGAACTTTAATTTCTGGAAGTATGCGACCGATGGGTTTGAAGAGGTTTAGGAATCTACCGGCCATGCCAAACTAACCCTTTAAGGCTCGTTGACTTCGGCGAATTCCTCAGCGTCTTCGGTGAGGATTTTTCCGCCTGCTGCCTGAATTTTTTCAGCGGCAGATGCTGAACAAGCTGGTACTGTTATGGTTAAGGCTTTGGTGATTTTTCCGGTGCCCAACAGTTTGGTGTAACCCATCTCAGTTAAGTTAACTTCAGTTTGGTTTTGTGCGAGCTCGTCTAGTTTGTTAAGGTTGATGGTGTTGACTTTGCTGTGAAGGCTTTGAGGTGAGCGGAAGCCGTTTTTGCCGAAGTACTTTTCGTCAAAGTTTGAGGCTAAGCTCCAGCGGTGTTTGTGCATGCCAACTTTTCGGAAGCCTTTGGAGCCTGCATCGCGGTGTTGACCGATCCTTCCGTAGCCTTGAGTTCTAGATCCTCGCATTTTACGATGTTTTCTTAGTCTATGGGGCATCGTTTATTCCTGCTTCTTGTTTTATAGTCTGTTCTTTCGCGGCTTTTTTAAGCTTGACTTCAAGCACGCCATTCTTGAAAGTTGTATGTGAGACCTTGGGTATGACTACCTTCGGTAAATTTAAACTTTTATAATATCGTCGATCTTTTGCCTTCGCGGAAAGCACCAATTTTTGGTCTTTTACGTTAATCTTGAATGTGTCAGGGTTGAAGCCTGCAATGTCTGCGATTACGGTGACGGAGTTGTTGTCTTGGAACATGTCGATGAGGTGTTTTGGTTCTTTGTATTTGCCTTTGCCGAGTTTTCTGGGTAAGCGGTACTTTTGCGGATACACTTTGCTTATCTTGAAGGGGTCTCTGTGCGAAGGTTTGCCGGCACCTTTGGGGTTGATCTTTAAGTTTTTAAGGTCTAGCCACTTGAGATGTTTTTTACTTCTCCGCCATTTTGCGCTCATAGTGTGCTCCCCAAATATTACTCTAAGAGAGTTTGAGGAGGTACTATAAAACATATCGCACAAGAAAGGCAATAACGCTATGGAGTGTTTAGGTGAGGGGTTGGCGTGTTTTGGTCGGTTTAGGGGGGCTTTTTTGCGTTAAAAATAGCCCTCTTAACCCACACCGAGCACACGTCATTTTTGACAAATGTGCAAACTAATAGCACATACAAAGACATTTTTCAATACACTTGACAAATAATCGGACATACAACGATTAAAACTTAACAAAACTCAATGAGTGTAAAAAGCATAAAATAGCGCCAGATTAGAACATATTGGCACCAAAAAAACTTTAAAAAATCGGGAGACTGCGAAGCAGTTAGTTTTGCATCTTGAATCGCAAAATCGCTGCAATACCACCAAACGCATTCTTCAACATCTGCCCTTCCTCGCTCTCAGTCGAAATAACCTCAACATCGGTACTGGAGTACTCGGCAATCTGCGCCAAATCATCCACGATGTCAGTTTTTTCTTCCACCCCCAACGAGGGCGCAGAACATTTCGGGCAAGGGCGGCTCTTCAGTTTCTCCGCAAACTCTGCCATTTCAGAATTTTTCACCGTTTGCTGCTCAGTATAGCTGCAGGCGCTGCATTTGATGGTAACGCGGCTTAGGTCTAAGCCTTCGGAAAGCAGCAACGTACGAACTGCACCTGCCTCTAATGCGTGGCGAACTTCCACTTCGCCGTACGTGATTAAGCCAGTGTCGTGACCGACTTCGTAGAGGAATTTTTGCATGATTTGTTTTTCTTCGATGTAGCGGACTTTGCGCATGATTTCGGGGGCTTTGTCAACAACTTCTTTGACGCCTTGCTCTTCCACGTAAGCGGTGTCGACGACTTCTAGGATTTTGTTTTTGAGTTGGTAGTTAAGGTAGTCGCCTTTTTCGAAGTCATATTTGGTGGGCCCAGGACCAGCTAAAATGATGCCTTTCAGGGTCTCGATGGGCAGGAAAACTTCGTTGGCGTGTTCACCGACGCGGGTGAAGTACTCGTTAAGCTGCATTTCGCGCAGTCGCTCATAACGCCGAGCTGACTGACCTCCAGCGCGAGTTTTGCCCGTCACACCCGAATACATCTGCCTAACAATATCAAGACGTTTACCCTGCAAAGTTGCTATAGTAGCATCAGTCGCGTCCACCAGCAATATGCCGTAGGTTTCTTTTTCCCGCAACATATCTTGCAGGTGCTCAGTGTGGAAGCGACTATCACAACGGTATAGGAAAATTTTAATCGGTTCAGGTGGGACAATGACATAGGATTCCATGCGTTCTGTGCCAGGACCCCCACCTTCTTGCGGGAGTGCCCCTGCAAAAAACACAAGCCCTTTTTCACCCGGGTCTTTGAACAGCTTGAGTTTCTGCTGAACTTTAACAATGGCATCTAAGACGTTTTTGCGGGTGACGTTGGATTTGATGTTGCTGGCGGTTCCGTATTCGTCGCGCAGTAAGTTAATGGCATCGCTGATGAGCTTGCCCGGCGGCACATAGAGCGTGATAAGCTCTGTGTGGCTGCCTTCTTTGTTAGCTAACGCTGCCAAAGTTTTACGTAGCCGAAATAGCTCTAAAGAGGATTTTTTTTCTGTGAGGCTCAAAGTTGGGTCCCAATTCGGGTTTAGCGGAGAATACGGGTTTCTTGTCAAATAAAAGTTATGGTAAGAAGAAAAAAGGAAGTTATGTTGCGCCTATGGCGTCTTTCAAATTTGCCTTGAAAGGTCCAAGTTTTCCACCGTAGTTGCCTGCAGAAATCTTGACGATACCTGGCAAGCATGCAGCTGGAACACCGGCTTTCATGGCGTTGTTGATTGCGTCTACGTTGAGACCGTTGATGACGATTTCGAGAACGCTGGTGGCGTTTGGTGGAACGACGGTGTCGGGGACTTGGTCGCGGATTGATGGGCAGAAGGTGTGGCTTGTGGAGGCGTTGAGCTTGTATTTCATGCTGCCTGCTTTGGAGCCTGAGCGTGCGATGCCGCCTGGGAAGGGCAACACGACGTCTTTGACTTTTCCTCGGATGGCTTCAACTGCTGCTTCTGCAGCTTTCAGGGTGGCTTCGTGAGTTTCGCCGAAAATCATAAAGTTGCCGCCTGCAACTGCTTCTTGCACGCCAAATGCATCTTCCACATAGAAGCTGCCTTCCATGACGGGGATTTTCCAGCATTTACGGTCACCAACTAGGGCACGTTTTTCAAAGCCGTCACCGAAGTACCTTAGGCTTCTGCCAACGCCGATTTTGCGTTTGGTATCCATTAAGCCGTTGAAGCATTTGGTTGTGGGGCATGTTAAGATACATTGCCCAACGCGGAGCAAAAAGGAGTGTTTCAGTTCGAACCGATCACGGTTGTAAATTTGGATGAGTGCGCCTGGTCGTTTGTCAGGTGTTTGGTCGGATGGGACGGTGCATTCGATGCCTGCTTCTGCAGGGGACATGATGATGCTGACGGCAAAGCCAGTTGCAACTGTGGCTGCGGTCAAGGCCCATTTTTCCGTTTCGCCGGTTATGAGGAGTCTTCCTGCCCAAAGCGGAAACATTTCAGCGAAGGTGTCTTGGATTATAAGGGTATTCCCTGCGGGGGCTTTGACGTTGAATGCTTTTAATTTATCGTCGTAGCCGAGAATTTCAAGCTTGTTATTGTCTTTCGACATGACTAAGACCTTATGCTGTGTTGTATAAGGTGTGATTTAAGAGTTTTTATAACAAGCAGTGTGGTTTTTTGCAGTTTTCGAAAGATTGGCGATGTTATTTTTAAGTTTTATCGGCGGGTGTTGGGTCAGAAGCACCCCGCCAACCAACCGCAATAAGCAGCCCTAAACACGCAAACCCAGACGCAGCCCGTTCAACTACCAAAAAGCTCTATGGAGGTACATACCAGAAAACAGCCAAACAGTCAACCATTTTTGTTGCCTCCAAATCAAACGTGTTATCCAACACTAAATAGTAAGTTCCACCCGAAGACACTGAAACGGTGCAGTCCACCGTGTTGCCTTCCCCACTAAAGACCCCGCTTCCTGTTCCATTAGTGCCCATGGCACGTTGCCAATTATTAAAATCGACACTACTCAAAAGGTACACTTTAATTTCACTTTCATTACTGCCTAAAACTTTGACGTTTACTATAACTGAGTTTTGAGTGAAAACATCAGGCATGGTAAAGTTGTAAGCTTGGTATACGCCTGCATCTATGGTGAGGTTGTGTTCTGCTTGATGGTTTACTATCAAATTCATTGGGGGTGTACTCATGTAGTAGTGGGCTTCCAAAGTGTGGGTGCTGTTAACTTGCTGTTGGGGCACAAAAATCGTCCTTGTGTCGTTGTCAAGTGTAGTTCCGTCCGTTTGGGTGCCGTCCAGTAGCCAGTTTGTGAAAATATTCCATCCAGATGCCCATGTGGTGACAGTTACGCCAGTCTCGTTCATGGGCACTTGGATTGTTCCATTGGGATGCACATGACCGCCTGACGCAGAAATACTAAGGGTCCAGTAGTCTTGGTTAGCGGCGGATGATGGAGCATTTGTGAGGTAAAGCAAAACTACCACAACAATTAGAAGTGCAAAAACAGCTGCAAGTTGCAAAGAGCGGTTTTTTGAAAAGGACGTCAATTTGACCGCCAATAAAAGCAGTTAACTCGTGAGCATATAAGACTATTCTCAAAACACCCGAGCATTGCCAAGATTACAGTTTTTTCTTCGCTTAGAATCCAAAAGGAACCTGACCCCTAAACTTGCCGCTATCAACAGAAACATCCCAATAGCTAGCAGAATACCCGGAATTTGGCCTGTGAAATTTAAGTAAATCAGAAGGGCACCCACAACTAAGTAAACTATGGCAAATAATAGACTGATGCGGCTTTGTTTCCGAGCTGGACTTGGATAAACCACAAAGCGGTACTTCCTAAGAAGAGTGACTGTTAAGAAAGGGTGCTGGTTAATCCAGCATAACGGAGGCGAGTGCTTGTCCTTTTTCGTCGCCTTTTTGTACGGCAATGGCGAAGATGTAAACGCCGTGTTTCCAATTGTGCATATCCATAGGAACGACGTTGATGTAGTAGAAGCCGGGTAGTCTGCCTTCGAAGAACGTTTCTATGTGGACGGGTACGCCTCCAGGCGCGGAAATCATGGGATCCACTTTGACGTTGTCTATAGTTAAGCCTCTCACGGGGTTGCCTTCGGTGTCAGTTACCGAAATGCAGATGTAGTTTGATAGGCGGTTACCGGGGGCTGCCACGGTGTCTTCGGTTAATGCTGATACGATTAATCGGACCATCTTTTTTCCACCAGCGTATTGTGAAGGTTAAGAGGTTTCTTCTTAAAAGCCTTCCGAAGTAGGGCACCAGTTTAGGGGGCTTTTTTGGGGTTAGGGTGTTTCTTGGAGTTTCTTTTCGATTTCTTGTTGCTGTTGGGGGGTGAGTTGTTCGTCTTGGCAAATGGGGCAGTGGAGAACTTTGACATTATGTAGTATCGTGCCGTCAATTTCGAAATCTACTTCCATTTCAATATAAGCTATGCAACATACAGGGCAAAGTAGGGCACCAGCTTTGATTGTTTCTTCCTGGTTTAGTTTTGGCACGTTTATCGGTAGAGCTAAAGGTTTATGCTGTTAATGTGTGTTGCTTAGCTTCTTCTGGCAGTGTTGTTTGGCGGGTGGTTGTGCGTTATTCGTGGCGTTATTGTATCAGTGGCGGTTTTTTGGTTTATATTGATACGAAATGCGTAAAATAAGTGTGGAAAGCGTAAGTCTTAAATAATCCACCCTAACCATTATCCCTCAAGAGGTCAACAAAATGACATTATTCCAGGGCTGTTACACCGCCCTCATAACCCCCTTCCGCGCAAACAAGGAAGTCGACTACGAAGGCCTACAAAGGCTCGTAGAATTCCAACTTAACCAAGGTGTAAGTGGCATCTTGGCCTGTGGAACCACAGGCGAAAGCCCCACTTTAGACTGGAACGAACACAACAAAGTCACCGAACGCGTCCACGAATACACTCAACACAAGGGTACAACCATAGCTGGAGCCGGCAGCAACAGCACCCAAGAAGCAATCGAAGGCACCGTCCACGCTCAACACACCGGCATCCCCGCCGTGCTCCTCGTCGACCCCTACTATAACGGTCCCAGCAGCATGGAAATCCGCCGCGAATACGTCGAACCCATCGCCCGCCAGTTCCCAGAAATGCAAGTCATCCCCTACATCATCCCGGGTCGAACGGGAACCCAACTTTTGCCGCCAGATGTTGCCCAGCTAGCCGCTAACTACCCTAATGTCCGCTGTGTCAAGGAAGCCACCGGCAGCTTAGAAAACGCGCGTTTGACCCGCAATTTTTGCGGTGCCAACTTTGACATTCTCTGCGGCGATGATGACCAAACTTTTGCCATGCTAACAAACCCCGAAATTGCTGCCACGGGCGCTATATCGGCAACCAGCAACATTGCGCCTCGTGCGGTCAGCGACATGATTCACTATGTTCTTGACGGAAACGTTCTGGAAGCAAAGGCTTTAGCTGAAGCGCTCCAGCCCTTGTTTTCTATAGTTACAGTTAAGACCCAAGAGCAAACGCCGTTTGGGCCAGTTTTGTGCAAGGCACGTAACCCGTTGCCAACCAAGACGCTCATGAACATTTTAGGCATGCCTTCAGGACCGTGCAGGCAGCCACTAGGCAAGATGACCCGTACGGGTCTTGAAATTGTGTTGCAGGGAGCACGACAAGTCTACGAGAAGCACCCAGAAATCCTGCGCCCCGTAGAAGAGGCTTTTGATGTTGACCTGATGGACCGATTGAACAATAGCCGCTACTTGGAGGGGTTGTATTATGCTTAAGCTCTGTGTTGCAGGCGCCGCTGGACGCATGGGTCAAGCAATCATTCAAGAAGCCACTGCAAAGGGGCACCAAGTTGTGGGCGCCATCGAAGCCCAAAGCAGCCCTGCCGTCGGAAAAACCCTGCGAGAACTAGGCATTGCTAATTCGGAAGTGCAGGTTTTAGGACCTAACCAACTTTGTGACGCCGTAGCAGACGCAGACGTATATGTCACCTTCACGTTGCCCGCTGCAGAAGTACTCAACATTCCCGCCGTAGCTAAGCTGGGCAAGAAAATCGTCTTAGGAACCACTGGCTTTACCGAGGAGCAAAACCGCATCATCCGCACAGCTGCCCAAAAGGTGCCCGCTGTCTTTTCGCCCAACTACAGTGTTGGCGTAAACATCTTGTTCAAGTTAGCTGAAGTGCTCAAGGCGGTTCCACCAGAATACACCTTTAGCATCAGCGAAATTCACCATACTGGCAAGAAGGATGCGCCCAGTGGAACTGCCATGAAGTTAGGTGAAATCGTTTCGGGTTTACGCGGCTACACGGCTACCGTCCACGGCAGGGAAGGCACCAGCGTCCGCAAGTCAGACGAGTTGGAAATCGTGGCTATGCGTGCTGGCGGCGTTCCAGGTATCCATGACCTCATTGTTGCGGGACCTAACGAGATGCTACGCATCGAACATATAGCATTTTCGCGAAACGTGCTTGCACAAGGCGCCGTTTGCGCCGCCGAATGGCTAAACAAACAAACAGTCCCCGGCATCTACAGCATGGCTACCGTGCTGGGGCTTTAATCACCAACTTTTTATTTTAAGAAAACACTCACAAGACAAGGAAGAAATGGGTATGTCCGCTAAACGTAAAGTAGCCATCTTGGGCGCTACAGGCGCAGTTGGTCAACGTTATATTCAGCTACTTGAAAACCACCCCTGGTTCAAGGTTGAGGTTGTTGCCGCTTCAGAGCGGTCAGCAGGCAAAAAATTCAAAGACGCCTGCAACTGGGTTATGGAATCTGAACTGCCAAAGGAAGTGGCAGAAATGACCGTAGCAGATACCACCGTTGAGTCAGTGGAAAGCGCAGGCGATGTTGATTTAATCTTTGGTTCCTTGCCAGGTGACTTGGCGGGTCCTGTGGAAGAAGAGTTCGCCGCGTTTTATCCGGTTTTCAGCAAAGCGTCGGCTCATCGGATGGAGCGGGATGTGCCTTTGTTGATTCCTGAAGTTAACCCTGACCATGCAGCGTTAATTCCGTTGCAGCAAAAGAACCGCGGCTGGAAGGGCTTCATAGCCACTGACCCCAACTGCAGCACGATTCAGATGGCTATGACACTTAAGCCGTTGATGCAGTTTGGGTTACGGCAAGTTATGGTTACAACCATGCAGGCACTTAGCGGCGCAGGCTACCCCGGCGTGCCCTCCCTTGACATCATCGACAATGTTGTGCCTTACATTGGTAAGGAAGAGGACAAGATGGAATCTGAATCGAACAAGATTTTGGGCACCTTTGACTGCAGTGTGGTTCGCCCCGCCGAGTTTGTCGTGAGCGCCAGCTGTAACCGTGTCCACGTCAAAGACGGACACTTAGAATCAGTGTTTGTGAAGCTAGACCAAAATCCCACTGTTGAAGAGGTTACGGAAGCGTTCGAGACGTTCCAAGGTGAACCGCAACGACTCAAGTTGCCTTCCGCCCCCGAAAACCCCATCATAGTTCGCAAAGAAGCCAACCGTCCCCAGCCCCGCTTTGACCGCGACGCAGGTCACGGCATGAGTGTAACGGTTGGCAGAATCCGCAAAGACCCCATAATGACCCTCAAATACATGTGTCTAGGGCACAACACGATTCGTGGTGGTGCAGGTGCAGGTGTTTTGAGCGCTGAGTTGCTGGTGGCGAAAGGATTAGCTTAAAAGCCAAAAATAATCTAATATCTGATGAGACGCGATATTGGTGATGTTTAGTGAACCCGCTTAGTGAACCTTTGGAGAATCGAAATGGGCAACTGTTTATTGACGGCGTTTCGGCGCAGTCACTTGCCTCCAAGTTTGATACGCCCTTGTATGTGGTTAGTGAGCGTCGAATCCGCAATAACTATCGGCGGCTCTATAGCGCCCTGAAGCGTAACTACCCCAAGATTCGGCTTAACTATGCAATGAAGGCAAATTCGAATTTGGCTGTGCTTAAGATTCTGGAAACCGAAGGCGCCCACGTAGATGCAGTGAGCCCTGGCGAGGTTCTCACCGCATTGGCCAGCTGGTTCACCCCCGACCGCATCCTGTTCACAGGAACCAGCGTCCGCACCGACGAACTCAAGTTCCTAGCAGACGCCAACGTAACCATAAACATTGACAGCCAAAGCGAACTCGACCGCCTAATCAAAATCTATACCCCCAAAACCCTGTCGGTGAGGGTGAATCCTGAAATCGGCGCTGGACACCACGAACACTGCATCACCGCCGGCAAGCAATCCAAGTTTGGACTCTGGGAACAAGACGCCATAAAAGCCTACCAAACTGCCAAGCAGGCGGGCGTGGAAAAGTTTGGAATCCACATGCACATTGGTTCAGGAATTTTAGAGGTCACGCCGTTTTTGGGGGCACTTGACAAGTTCCTATCCATCGCCAAGAACATTCACGAACAGGTAGGAATAGACTTTGAATTTATTGACGTGGGCGGAGGTATAGGCGTGCCCTATCGTCCTGAGGAGAATGAGTTGGATTTGCAGGTGTTCAGTGAACAGGTGCTTTCATTCTTTAAGGCAAAAGTTGCCCAGTACGGGTTAGGGGAGCCGTGGTTCTGCATGGAACCGGGACGTTACCTTGTAGCTGACGCCTGTGTCCTGTTAACTACGGTCAATACCATCAAGGTTACGCCCTATCACAAATACGCGGGTGTAGATGCGGGCTTTAATACGTTGGTTCGTCCCGCCATGTACGGAAGCTACCACCACATCTTAGTTGCCAACAAGCTTGACGCTGCAGCGGAAGAAAAATACAGCATAGCTGGACCACTGTGTGAATCAGGTGACCTCTTAGCCAACGACCGATGCTTACCCCAACTTGAAGAAGGCGACTTACTAGCTGTGCTTAATGCAGGTGCCTACGGGTACAGCATGAGCAGCCAATACAACACGCGCCCAAGAGCTGCCGAAGTTCTCGTCAACAACGGCAAATTCAAGCAAATCCGCGAACGCGAAAAAGTCAACGACCTTGTGCAAGGTCAGCGGCAGGCTTCGGGGTGGCAGCAATGATGGACTTTTGGAAAATGCATGGGTTAGGCAACGACTACGTTGTCATTGATAATCGAGAAGATAAAATCGCTGAGAAAGAGGTTTCGGCTTTAGCAACGCAGTTGTGTGAACGTCACTTTAGCGTAGGCGCCGACGGATTGCTGCTTGTTTATCCCTCTAAGGTGGCAGATATTCGTATGCGTATTTTTAACAGTGACGGCAGTGAGGCGGAGATGTGCGGCAACGGAATTCGATGTTTTGCCAAGTTCTGCTACGAAAACGGCATCGTCCAAAAGGACGCGTTTGAAGTGGAAACTAATGCGGGAGTTCGCCGAGTTTGGCTCCAGTTAGACGGCAAGATTGTTGCATCTGTGAAGGTGGATATGGGGGCACCGAACTGGGACCGCAAATCACTACCAATGGAAGGCACGGGCGAATGCATCAACCAAGACCTGCAAGTGGACGAAGACGAAATCTACCGAGTCACCTGCTTAAGTATGGGTAATCCGCACTGCGTGATTTTTGTGGAAAACGTAGACGAATTCCCCGTTGAGTACATTGGTCCAATAATTGAGAATAACGAAGCCTTTCCCAAACGCACCAATGTTGGGTTCGTGCAAATCATGGGCAAAAACGAGGTGAAGGTGCGTGTTTGGGAACGGGGCTGCGGTGAAACGCTTGCTTGCGGCACGGGAACCTGTGCAGCAGTAGCGGCAGCTAATCGGCTGGGTAAAGTCAAAGACAAAGTTACGGTGCACGTTTTAGGCGGCGACTTGCAAGTTGAAGTGGGCAAAACCATCTTTCTGAGCGGCGCGGCAGAGAAAGTTTTTGAAGGAAAACTGCCGTAACAGTAGCCGTGACAAAGCATGAACACAACGTTTGCTGACCGAATCCAACGGCTCCCTCCCTACCTCTTTGCCGAAATTGAAAAACAAATTAACCAAAAGAAAGCTGCAGGCGTCGATTTGATTTCTCTTAGTATCGGCGACCCTGACCTGCCACCGCCACAGGTGGTTTTAGATGCTTTTCGGGAAGAGTCAGCGAACCCTAAAAACCACAATTATAGTTTCAGCCAAGGCGAACCTGACTTTCGCGCTGCAGTAACGGGCTGGATGAAGCTGCGCTTCGGCGTCGATTTGGCTAATGACCAAGTTGTCGCGCTTATGGGCAGCAAAGAAGGCTTAGCGAACGTTGCCCGCGCCTTTGTAAACCCCGGTGACCGTGTCTTGTATCCTGACCCCGCTTACCCTGTCTACGCCAACGGGGCAACTATACTGTGCGACGGTGAACCCGTGGCTATGCCCATGCTGGAAGAGAACGGCTTCACACCCGACTTTGATGCCCTCAACCCGCAAGGCGCCAAAATGATGTTTCTCAACTACCCCAACAATCCCACCGCCGCCACTGTAGACCTCAAATTTCTCAAAAAAGCCGTAGACTTCGCTCTTGCTAACAATATCATTCTCTGCTATGACAACGCCTACAGTGAAGTCAGCTACGACGGTTACCGTGCACCAAGCATTTTACAAGTGCCTGGAGCAGCGGACTGCGCCATCGAATTCCACTCTTTGAGCAAGACGTTTAACATGACTGGTGACCGCATTGCGTTTGCCGTTGGCAACAAACAACTCATCAACGGCTTAGCTAAAGTCAAAAGCCAAATTGACTCTGGTCCCCCAGTGTATACGCAGAAAGTTGCCATCCGCGCTCTTGCAGCCTACAAGTCTGCTGATCAACCTGAGTTTCTGCGCCAAAACAACCAAACCATGCAAGACCGCCGTGACCTATTGGTCAACACGCTGAATGAGTTGGGCATTGAATGTGAAAAGCCTAAGGCTACGTTCTATGTGTGGGCTAATGTGAAAGGGGACAGCATGAAGTTTGCCAGCAGGCTCCTTGATGTGGGTGTGGCGGTTACGCCGGGCGCTGGGTTTGGCAAATGCGGCGAAGGCTATGCGCGCATTACGTTTACTCAACCAAAAGAGCGCATTGCGGAAGCGTGTCGCCGAATCAAAACCCTTTACCAATAACAGCCAAGGCTGTTTTGGCTTGAAAACTGCCAACAGGGACTTTTTTCGTTCCCTTTTTTGTTTTCCATTATAATACGGCAAGCGTTTGATGTATAGTTTCGTTGGGTTTCCGAAACCTATAAAAGGGTGTCTCTGGGGCTTTTGTTCGAGCAACCCCTAAATGACCCAAACCAAAGACCTTTTCCGACTCAAACCCATCAGACGAAGAATCAAACGGGAAAGCCGCAAATACACCTTCGTATTCTATCAGGCACTCTACGGTCCCTTGGTCTTTTTCCGAGCCATTTATCGGCAGCTGTTTCTTTTGGGGGCGATGCTCATTTGGGGCGCCGTCATCTACTCCTACTTTGAGCAAATGTCCTACTTGACTGCCCTGCTAGCCTCAGTTTCCACCATAACCACGCTGGGTTTTTACACTCCAAACAACGGCAATCTATTAACAATCAATTCTTGGGAGGCAGTGTTTTTAATTATCATGATTGTTATCTCTGTAGGTTCGGTGGCGTCAATATTGCAGAGCAGCGTAAACACCATAGCCAAAGGCGATTTAGCTAAAGGACAAGCAGAAAAGAAGCTGATTCGCCGACTAAAAAACCACGTAATTGTATTAGGATACACTCACTTAGGCAAATACGTCACAGACAAACTTGACGAACTAAACATAGACTACGTGGTAGTCACCAAAAACCCCACCAAGTATGAAGAGCTTCTTAAAAAGAACTGTTTTGCCGTTCTCGAACCCGAAAACCAACCATTAGATGCCCTAACCACGGCAGGCATAGAGCATGCATCCATGGTTGTAGTTGCCCACGAAAAAGACCCCGAAAACATGCTTTCCGTGCTTAGTGCACGCAAAATGCGCCACGACATCCGCATCGTCAGCGTCGTCCACAACGCCAGCTTAACCGAAACCGCCAAAAACGCAGGCGCAGACATGGTCATCCCCTCAACCGTTACAGTTGGCTACCTACTGGCGCTTTCTGCAGTCACCAAAAACATTGTTGGCGTGATGTTTTCTGAATTGATTGGGGCACAGGAAATTGCGGAGTTTATGGTTTCAAAGTCATCTAAGCTTGTCGGCAAAAACCTTAGAGAAGTTGCCCAGTACGCCACCGTTATTGGAGTTCTGCGGGAATGCAAAATGGTCAAGAACCTCTTTGACCCACAACTGACAGTTCGTGAAAATGATATTTTGCTTGTTTTTGGAGACCCATCAAATCTGGCGACGCTGGAAACCCAAGCAAAAGCCGATTAACAAAAATTCAAAGAAAGAATAAAGAAACTGGGTCTGCCCAAAGGCAGCCAGAGTTATTTCTTATTTGCCGCCTGCTTTGGCTTTGGCGAGTTTCTTAAGAATCTGGGTTTTGGCGATGTCGTAAGCGATGCCGTAGTCGAACAAGCCTGAGGCTGCTTCAGTTGCACGTTTAATCATGTCGGTTTCAACTTTGATTTTCAGCTTGCCAATGGCTAATGCACCGATGCCAAATGTTCCTGCTTTGAGTTCCTTGGCTTCGTCGTTGCTGTCTAAGCCTTCCACACCCAGTGGCTTGATGGCGTTGATGTCGCCGACGATTTTGGCTTTCTTGGCTTTGGCGAGGTCTGCTGCGGTCATGAGTTGAATGCCGCCTGCACCTGCAGCGAGGATAATTTCTGCGTCTTTGATGGCGTCAGCAGTCTGCTCGGGCTTTGAAACTTCCATAACTTTAACGCGTACAGCGCCACATTCTTTGTTAATTTTGTCAGCGATTGCTTGACCTTTGGCTAAGCTTCGGCTGGTGATGATTACGTTGGCTTTTTCTGCGGCGTAGATACGGGCTGCGGTTTGACCGACTGGACCAGTGCCTGCGAGGACGGTGACGTTTTTGCCTTCCAATGTGCCCAAGCCTTTTTCGAGGGAGAGACCAAGAGTTTTGGCGACTGCGCCTGCGGCGGTGGTGTATGCGCCTCGTGGGTCAACAATGACACTGTTGCCCCATGGGGCAGATGCCATGGCTTTCATGGTTTCAGAGACGACTTTTTCGACCATTTCGAAGTTGCTGCCGTTGATGAAGAATTTGGTGTGTGCTGCGCCGAAAGGTCCACGGGGGAAGAGGGCGTCGAAGACGATTTTGCCTGCATCATCGCCTGAGACATTTTCAAACTTGTATACCGCTGCATCAGGGTAAATGTCTTGAGCGACAAGCATGTCAAAGGGACTGCAGAATTTGTCTGTGTCTAAGAAAATGAAAACTGTTTTGAAGGTTGGTTGTGCCATTTGGTTGCACCTTGAATACTGGTGTTGACGCGGTTGATGCATTTAAGAATTACCAAACGGATAAGACAGACGCTTGTTTTCCTGCAAATTGCCACGGTGCGCGGTGAAAAATTGAAAAAATGGTAAAGGGCGGGCGGTTATCCGAAGATTCGGTCTGACGCCATCAGATCTATCTTGCAGGAACAAGTTTTGATAGTTAAGGTTTGATTTATTTTTTGCAGACGGGCGTTGGTTTCTTGGAGTTGGATAAAGAGTTTTTTCAATTTTTCGCGGTCTTGCCGATTTAGAGTCGGCATATGTCCTTGTGCAGCCACCACAGTTCCCCCTCGAATACTAGGATATACACTCATCCGAGATAAGTAAATGTGACGGTAACATGCCTACCACGAACAGCAAACGCAAACCAACCATTAATAAGCTACCCAAAAACTCTACATAACCGAGGAACCTTTATGACTTTAGCCGCTAACCTCCAAGCTCTCGCCAACGCTAACGGCGTTGCAGGCAGAGAAGCAGAAGTCCGAAACCTCCTAATCACCATGCTCACCCCAGCCGCCGACGAAGTCATCGTCGACCGCCTAGAAAACGTCATAGCCACAAAAAAAGGCAAACCGGGCAAACCCACCGTCATGCTTGCCGCCCACATGGACGAAGTGGGCTTAATGGTTAAAACCATAACTAAAGATGGCTATCTCCAATTTGCAAAAATGGGCGGCATAGATGACCGCATTCTTTTAGCCCAAAAAGTGAAGGTGCTCACCAAACAAGCCGCCCTGCCCGGCGTGGTTGGCTCCAAACCGCCGCATGTCCAAAAAGAAGCGGAACGCAAAAAAATCGTTGCCTACGACGAAATGTTCATCGACATCGGCGCCAAAAACCGCGACGACGTCAAAGCTATGGGAGTAAACGTCGGTGACCCAGTCGTGTTTGATGTAGAGTATGTTTCGCTTGCTAATGATGCGGTGTTGGGCAAGGCGTTTGATAATCGGGCGGGCTGCGCGGTTATGGTGGAAACGTTTAATCAGTTAAGCCAAACGGACTGCACGGTCTGCGCCGTGGGAACCGTGCAAGAAGAGATTGGCACCCGAGGCGCAGGAACTGCCGCCTTCAAAATTAACCCTGACGTAGCATTAGTGCTTGATGTGACCATTGCAGGGGACACGCCGGGGATGCGCGAGTTTGATTCGCCCGTGAAACTTGGCAAAGGTCCCGCAGTGACGGTAAGTGATGGCGGGATTGTTACGCATCCTAAGGTTTTGCGGTGGCTAATTGATGCGGCCAACGAAAACGGCATCGAATATCAGCTTGAAGCGGGCTTGCCAGGCGGAACTGACGCTGCCCGAATCCACCTAACCCGTGAAGGCGTTCCTTCAGGCGGCATATCTATCCCTGCCCGCTACATCCACAGTCCCTCAGGTATAGTGAACCTCAAAGACCTAGAAGCCTGCGCCAAACTAGCAGCGGTAACGGTTCAGAAAATCCAAACCCAACCATAAAAGGGCACCACTATGGGCAGTGAAGATTTGTCTGAGAGGGCGATGGCGCGGTTTCGTGAAGGCTACAGTTGCTCCCAAAGTGTCCTGATGACTTTGGCAGAGCACCTTGGCATCCAAGACCCCACGCTTTTAACGAAGGCAGCCACGGGGTTTTCGGCGGGCATGGGCAACTGTGGTTCGGTCTGTGGCGCCCTCACAGGCAGCATAATGGCAGCAGGCCTCAAACTGGGCACTGCTGAACCGGGACGCGAAAAACGTGTACCGTGCAGTCGGTTTGTCCGTGCACTTTATTTGCAGTTCGAAAAACAACACGGCACCGTATCTTGCCAAACGTTAACTGGAGTGGATTTTTCAGACCCTCAAGAAGCTGCTAAAGCCCGCGAAAACAAGGTGCACAAAAAAATCTGTGAACCGCTAGTTCAGGCAGCGGTTCGCAACTTTTTGGAACAAGAAAAGCAAGTGCGCCTTAGCATCCCGTTTATTTAGGGCTCCTGCTTAACTCTAAATGGGGTCTGTCATGGAAAAAACCATCAAATTCGAAGATAAATTCGAGTACTTAGAACACACTGCCGACGCTTACATCGCCGCCTACGGTGCCACTTTGCCCGAAGCGTTTGGTAACGCCGCTTTAGCTATGTTTGAAGTCATGACCGACACCAAAAAAATTGCGCCCACCCAAAAAGAACCCATCGAAGTGGAAGCGGAAGACGAATACGCCCTCTTGTACAGTTGGCTGGAGGCGTTGCTGGTCAAGTTTGAGGTGGAAGGGCTGGTTTTCTCAAAATTTGACGTCCAAGAAATCAGCGAAACCAAAGACGGCTACAAACTCAAAGCCACCATTTATGGGGAACCATTTGATGCAAAAAAGCACCCCCAAAAAGTGGGGGTGAAAGCCGCCACATATCACCAAATGGAATTCATCAAGACACCTGACAAGGTGACGTTGATGTTCCTTTTGGACATTTAAGCCAAGTTGATTTTTTTCAGTTCTTCCATGATGTGGGTTACTGCTTTTTCAGGTGGCATATCCACGCTGTCGGTATTTTGCACCACGATGGGTACGCCTTTGTTTTTGTAGTATTCTAAGATGGGGCTGGTTTCTTTTTCGTAAAGTGCCAGTCGGGTTTTGATGACTTCAGGTTGGTCATCAGCGCGTTGGTAGAGTTTGCCGCTGCATTTGTCGCATACGCCTTCCTGTTTGGGTTTTAGGTACTGCAGGTTGTAGACGTTGCCGCAGTTCTGGCAAATCTGCCGTGACGATAAACGTTCAATGATAATCCAGTCAGGAACCACCAAGTTAATGATGACATCAATTTTGGTGATTGGTTCTAAAGCTTGGGCTTGCGCTAACGTTCGGGGGTACCCGTCAAGTATGAAGCCTTTGCCTTTTGGCGCCTTTGCCATGGCGTCTTGCAAGACTTCAACTACAATGCTGTCGGGAACAAGTTTGCCCGCCTGCACATAACTCTTAATTTTTGCGCCCAACGGGCTGTCTTCTTTAAGCATAGCACGAAAGACATCACCCATCGAGATGACTTCAACGCCTAAAACATCTTTTAGTCGGGTTGAATAGGTGCCTTTTCCTGCACCTGGAGCCCCAAATATAATTGCATTCAAATCTTAGCCCTTCTTTTTGTCTTAACTGCATTGGACAGCGAATTAACTTTTATGTGTTTGCCTAAAAAACGTAAAGAAGGAAACATTTATGGAACCTAAATGCGCCTCACTGGATAGGACCCGCTATGCACACAAAGCAAGTTGCAAAACAAACCTATCAAATTGATTTAATGACGGGCGGCTTGAAAAAGCTCATCTCAAGCTACGTTTTGGTCGGCGAAAAAGCAATCATCGTTGACTGCGGACCCACCTCCTCCATCGACAACCTTTACAGCGGCTTAAAAGAACTGGGCATTGCACCAGAAGATGTGGCGTACGTTGCCCTAAGTCATGTACACGCCGACCACAGCGGCGGCACAGGAACACTAATCAAAAAACTGCCCAACGCCAAAGTGCTGGCACACCGCCGAGGCGCCCCCCACCTCATCGACCCCACAAAACTGTGGCAGGCAACCCAAGAAACCTTGGCGTATGTGGCGGACATTTTTGGTCAACCTGAACCTGTACCTCAAGACCGCATAGTCATAGCTTCAGAAGGTATGACAGTAGACGTAGGCAAGGGCGTAAAACTAGACGTGATTGAAACGCCTGGGCATTCGGCGCATAACTTGGCGTATTTTGACAAAACAAACGCTGCCCTTTACGTGGGCGACAGCGCAGGCGCCTACATAAGCGACTTTGATGTGGTTTTGCCGACGACTCCTCCACCGTTTCGCCCCGACATAGCCCTCATCTCCCTTGACAAACTCGCCGCCTTAAACCCCCAAACATTGCTGTACCCCCACTTCGGAACTGCCCCAGAGGGCACCCGCCACCTCCAAACCTACGCCATCCAACTGAAAACCTGGCTACGCATCGCGCAAGATTCCGCCAAAAAAGGCGAATCTGTCGACAAATTACGCGAACGCCTCTTTAGCGAAGACGAAACCATACCCGAAACCCTCCGCAAATCCCTCAGAGCCGCGCTTGAAGCAAATCCCGTGCATCGCAAAACGGTGCTGGTGAACAGTGTGCAGGGCTTTTTTGAGTTTGCCCAAACCTCCCAAATCTAACCGTTCTTAGATTACGTTGATGAAGTAGGACCACGCCAGAAATAGGATGCTGATTGCCGCCATTAATGCTCCAAGTTCCCACTGGTTTTTGCCTGCACTTTTCCCCAACTGCGCCCCATACCACGACAGCCACGCAACCCCACTAACGTTAGAAATTATCCAAGCCAAAATCTTGTTATCCAAAACCAGAAACGGCAACGCCAACAAAAAACCCGTCACCAAATAGATGCCCACGATGGATAGCCACCCTAATGCCTCTCTTCGGGTGAGTAACTTATTTTCTTGCACCGAAGCGTTGGGAACGTGTTTGATGATTTCTTGGGCTATAGCTTCTTTGCCTGCATCATCAAAGCTGGCTAGATAGGTGCCTTCTAAGGTTTTACACACGACTTCTATGGCTTTTTCGTTGTCAAGATTTTCTTGCAGTTTACGAAGTTTATTTTGAGCGTTGTTTCGTTCAAGCGAACTGGAAAGGGCATAAATCAACCCATCAATTGTACCCCACGCAGTACAAGCACTCAAGTTAACCACCACAATATAGACGAAACCCGTGTTAAGGTCCGAAAGCGCAACATAGCCATTGATAATTACAACCATAACTACTGCAAAGGCTATTTCGCCGATTCGATCCGTGTAGGAAAGATATTTTGAAAAGATGAAGTATCGCCATATAATGGATGATTCGCGAGGAAAATAATCGTTTTGCCGCCAGCAGATTTGCATTTGTGCTGTCCAAGTTTGATTAATTCGATTCTTGTTCAAAACTGTTTTATATGGAGCCGCTTTGTTTCCTTGTAGTGTTATTTATGGGCGAAGATGCAGGACGAGCCCCAACCGTGAAGGTTCCGCTCGAAAAAATTAACGATTACACGTGGCAAATTCCCAAGCACCGTAACGGCATGCGGGTGCCAGGCTTAATTTTTGCTAACCAAGCATTGCTGGAAAAAATGAAAACCGACCGCACACTAGAACAATGCAGCAACGTCACTTACCTGCCAGGCATTTACAAAAACGCCATCACCCTCCCAGACGGACATGAAGGCTATGGGTTCCCCATCGGCGGCGTCGCAGCCACCGACTACGAAGACGGCGTCATAAGCCCAGGAGGAGTCGGCTACGACATCAACTGCGGCGTACGCCTCCTAGCAACTAACCTCAATGAACAAGACGTACGTCCTCAGCTTCCCCAGTTAACTCAAGCCATATTCAACAACGTCCCCTCAGGGCTGGGAAGTCGCCGAAAAGACTTCAACTTTTCCGCCCGAGACCAAGACAGCCTCGTCACAGAAGGCGTCAATTGGCTCATAAACAAAGGCTTAGGCTGGTCCGAAGACGCCGAACACTGCGAAGAAAAAGGCTGCATGCCCAACGCCAACCCCGACAAAGTCTCAAACACAGCCAAAAGCCGCGGCTTAACCCAAATCGGCACTCTTGGCAGCGGCAACCACTTCTTGGAAATCCAAAAAGTAGACAAAATCCTCAACCCTGAAACCGCCAAAACCTTCGGCATCACCCACGAAGGTCAAGTTACCGTTATGATTCACTGCGGTAGCCGCGGCTACGGACACCAAGTTTGCAGCGACTATCTACGTGTCATGGAGCACGCGGTCCAGAAATACAAAATTGCTTTGCCTGACCGTGAATTGGCATGTGCACCTGGCAGCAGCCCCGAAGCCCAAGATTACGTGCAAGCGATGGCTTGCGCCGTCAACTACGCGTTCTGCAACCGCCACGCCATCATGCATTGGGTGCGCCAAAGCTTCCAGCAAGTCTACAAACAAGACCCCGAAAAAATCGGCTTAAAACTCGTCTACGACGTAGCACACAACATCGCCAAAGTAGAAACCCACAACGTCGGCGAAGGCGCCAGCAAGAAGGTTTGGGTACACCGCAAAGGCGCCACCCGAGCGTTTCCCCCCGAGCACGAGGCGGTTCCGCAGGATTACCGCGCCAAAGGGCAACCTGTCCTGATTCCAGGAAGCATGGGCACCAGCTCATGGGTGCTGGTTGGAACACAGAAAGCAATGGACCTATCGTTCGGTTCCACTGCACACGGCGCTGGACGCATGATGAGTCGTGCAGCAGCGAAGCGCCAGTTCTGGGGTGGAGAAATCAAAAACGCCCTTGAAAAACGCGGCATAGTTGTTCGCAGTGCCAGTGCCATGGTTTTAGCAGAAGAAGCCGACCCAGCTTATAAGAATGTAGATGTTGTGGCAGAAGTCAGCGATAAGGTGGGGATAGCTACGAAGGTGGCGCGGCTAGTTCCCATTGCAGTTGTTAAAGGCTAACCAAAGTTGAACCCTAAACATCGTCCACCCCTCTTTTCTTTTAGCGGGCAACTAAACGCTGCCTTAACGTACTTGGAAGATGGCTATTTTTTCGTTTTCAAACACTACCAAAAAATGTAAATCGTCATTAAGAAAACGGCTATACTCATTTGTCCGCTCCTTGTTAATCAACAAATAGTCGACGTTTAAGCCCTTAAGAAGGTCGTAAGAACTGTAAACTGTTACTTCCTGCATGCCCTCGGTTTGTTTGCTGTCTGGAATGGAGATTTGCAGATGAATAAACAGGTTTTCTCCTGTGGGTTGCAACGTGTAGGTAACTACGGGCAGTGAATACTTTGGGTCTTGCAAAAGCACCGCGGTGTCATTGACTTCTCCGTTAAGTTCGGCGATTGTGAGTTCGGTTTTCACAACCGCATTGCAAGGCAGGTGCTGGCTGAGGGTAATTGTGGAGCCGTTAACTGTGTAGTCTGTTAGGTCGCTAAAGTAGGCAGGCCACAAGTTTAACTTAAATTCCTTAAGCGCAGCACCTACGGGCGTGACACTGAAAAAAACGTCAACCGCCGATGCTTGCAAGCCCACAACCACACTTTTAACCAACTCAAGATTAGCCCATTCATAAGTAGAGGTGGCATTTGCGTAGGTAGAATTACATTCGAGCATTCGTGTTTGGTTCACTGCGTAAGCGGGGGAGTCGCGCCAAACAATTGAACTGTTCCCAACAGGCGAAAAAACCAGTTCCTGTTCCGCGTCATTTAAGAAAAACAAGTTTTGGTACTGCCCAGCCACTGAAAGGGCAACTTGGGGGTTTTCACTGGCAAACGGCGAATTCTCAGAAACGCGGAGGTCGCCACAGTCAACTATGTAGGTTCCTGCAAAAACTTGGTTCAGCATCTGGGTTTCTGTTCGTTCATCTGCAAAAGTGTACCACGTCGTCAGCCCCGTGTGGCAGCATTTGCGTTCCGCAAACCCCTCCACCCACCAAGCATACGAGTTCCCAGGCGCAACATCTTCGCCTATGATTTTGTTTGGTCCCGAAGTGGCAAAAACGGCGTTGGTTGGGGTGTTTGTTTTGATCCAGTTTAGGGCGTCTTGTTCTTCGCTGTTTATGCTTTGGTAGTAGGCGGTTGCGGTGTTAAGGCGGTTTACGGATGCAACTGTGGTTTGCGCCAAAACTGCAATAACTAAGCAGAAGGTCAGCAGAAAAATCAGGCTCTTTTTGCGGTTAACGATTTTACCTATACTGTTTAAGGCTAAGCCAAAGCTTAGGAAAACGGGCAAAACCAGAAAGTAGAGCCAGCGGGTTAGGTCTTGGGTGGTCATTGCCAAAATAAGCGGCGTTAACAGCAGGCTAAACAGTAGAAGCCCGTTGGGTTTGTTGTGTTTGACCAGTTTTGTTAAGGCAACAACGCCCAATACGCTCATGAGAACAAAGAACACCAGAGTGTCGCGAAACATCCAAAGAAAACCCGAAGACAATGCACTTAGTTGCTGCAGAAAATTGAACTGCACAAGTCCGCCTGAAGCGGTGCCGAAAATTGTCCAATATACCCCAATGTAAGGCAAACTAAAAACAGTTGCCAACCCTCCAGAAATCAACAGCGCCGTTCCCACCTTCCTAAACCCGCCGCGGTTAAAAATCAAGTTTAGCAGAGCAAAAAGCAGAAGGGCACTGAAGGTAAATGCTGCAACCAAAAAATGTGTACCTACAACTAAACTTAGAAAAAAGCCCGTCAGCAGCAAGTTCTTTTTTGAAGTCGCCTTAAAGGCGTCGATTAAGAAAAACATTGCTAAGAGCAAAAATGAGATGCCCAAAAAATTTGGGTTCCCGCCCCATGCAATCATCTCGGAGAAGCCTTCGAAAAAAACAAACAGCCACGTACAAACCAACGCAGCTGCATTGCTGCTGAAAAATTTTTTTGCCACCAAAAAGAAGGGAAACGCAGCTAACGAAAATACCAGCGCCGCAGCCCCTTTTAGTAGCAGGAAAGTGTCTACCAGTCCCAGAAAGGGGCTAAGCGCCACGAAATACACTGGAGGATATCGGAGCCCAAAGCCGCTTACGTCGTTTCCGTGCAGGATGTTTATCTGGGTGAGGTAGTTTCCGTAGTCGGGGCTTGGAGGCACCGCGTATCGGTTTAAGGCAGCAAATTTTATGGCAAACGACAAGACCACAATGAGAAGCAGAAAAGCAAGCACAACTTTCTTGTTTTCAAGCATCATAAACCAACTTGTACATAAGGTCCTCAACTTGCCCCGAAACAAGATCCCAATCGTACTTTTTGGAAAAACTTAACGCATCCCCATGCATAACGCCCCATTTGGGTCCATCTAACAGTTGAGTGATGGCAGCTGCAATTGATGCCCCGTCGGGTTTCGCAACTAGACAGCAGTTAAATTGGGCAAACTCTTTGGTTGCGTTATCAGGAAAATCCACGGTAACCACGGGAACTCCAGCAGCCATGGCTTCCAGTGCCACAATGCTGAATCCTTCGCGTTCGCTTGGCAAAACAAAAACCCATGCCGTCTTCAAAAGTGCAAGTTTAGCTTCATCAGACAAAAAACCATAAACAAAGCAGCCGTCAATCTGGGATGCTTTCTCAGTTAAAGCCTCCAGCAAGGGACCATCGCCTATTATGTGTAACTCTGCTTGGGGAACGGTTTTTTTAATGCGGCAAAACGCGTCAAAAAGCAACTCTGTATGTTTATGGTCCACAAGGCGACCCACATAGATAAGCCGACCCCACACGTGACTGCTTGAACTGCTGTATAATTGGGAGTGGTCCACGCCGTTTGGGATGATGGCCATCTTTTGGGGGCTGAGTTTTAGAAAGTCTGTTAATCGTTTGGCCGTGAATTCGGAAACTGCCACGTTGTAGGTGCCGAACCGTTTTAGCAGTCTTTGGAGATAGGTGATTTTTTTGGGTTTGGTCCAAACTTCACACCACTCTTGGACAAGGCAGGGCACAGCTAGTTTAGCGAACATAGAATGGAAAATTGGCCATTCGTTAGAGTAGCAGACATCGAATTGTTTCCCTGACAGCTTCATCCAAGTCAAAAAAGAATATGTCAATACGCCGCGCATGGAGCGAGATATGCCGTGTGTGATGTAGCCTGAGCAGGCGTATCTGTGAACAAACATGCCTTCGATTGTTTCTTCCTTGGGCAAGCTCGCATCATAGCGTATGGTGAATACATGAACTTCGTGACCTCTTTTAACGAGCCCTTTGCCTATCTCAAAAAACCTTTTTTCCGACCCTGCAACATGGGGATAGAACAGTTCGATAATCAAAGCAATTTTCAACACAACTCACCCAAACAAACAGTTTAACAAAAAACTGAACAACGGATTAGGCAAGCCTGTCAACTCCACCTGATTAATTGGGCGTTGAAAAAAGTCAGGTCATAGTACGAGCCACAGGTAACAGTGTAATTGCCCATAACTGGGTCATTTACTGCAGCAACAGCATTTGCTTCAGTATCAGATATCCACGTCCAATGCATGTCAGATTTCAATGCAAGGCTTGCGCCATTCCAATCCATTAACTGTGCATTCTGAATGTGGCCGTCAAAATATGACCCACAAGTTATCACATCTAAACTGCCGCTACTAAAATTGCCTAAAACGACATCTGAAATTTTGGTGTTGCTTGTCCAGTACCAGTTCTTTAAGTTCTCTACGGCAAGGGTTGCTCCGTTCAGAATGTGTAATTGAGCCACCCAACGAACCCCATCGAAAAAAGCTCCACCAGTTACAATTTCACCTTGAGCATCGCCATCGACATCGCCGATAGCCACAGAATTGATTAGAGTATCCGAGTTCCAGTACCAATTTTTTACGTTTTCCACAGCTAAGGTGGCTCCATTGAAAACGTGTAACTGGGCAACCCATCGGGTTCCATCAAAGTAGGCGCCGCCAGCGACAATTTCAACTTGTCCGTCGCTGTCGACATTGCCAGCAGCCACAGAATTAATTTTGGTATCGGAGACCCAATACCAATTCTTCACGGTCTCAACCGCAAGAGTTGCCCCGTTAAAAACGTGCAGTTGAGCTACCCAGCGAACCCCATCGAAAAAGGCGCCGCCAGCGACAATTTCAACTTGCCCATCATTATCAACATCTCCGAGGGTTACGGAGTTGATGTAGGTGTCGGAGGTCCAGTACCAGTTTTTCACATTTTCTACGGCAAGAGTTGCGCCGTTTAAGACGTGTAGTTGGGCTACCCATCGGGTTCCATCAAAGTAGGCGCCTCCGACAATTATGTCAGCTTGCGCATCTTTGTTAACGTCTCCAATTGCTACTGAAGAAGCCTGAGTGTCTGAACCCCAGTACCATGTGTTCACTTTTAGGGGAGCTAGAGTTGAGCTGTTCCAAACATGCAATTGGGCAATATAGCGTGTGCCGTCATTGTAGTAGCCGACGGTGACAATTTCGGTTTTGCCATCGTTGTTTACGTCTCCGACTGCTACAGCGGAGGACTCGGTGTTGTTTCCCCAACGCCAAGGCACCGCGTTCTGAACCGTAAACGCCGACGCCGTTCCCGGGAGAGCCGAAACCAGAAAAGCTGCAATCAGCAATAACCCTGTAACCTGAATATGCCTGAATTTCATAACGCAGAATTCACCGCTTGATAGCTTGCTTAAAACGTTAGTTCATACTGACCCGAGAGGGCATATAATCACTTGTGATTGTACAATAACAGCTACAAAACCCAACACCAATCAAGTGGGGGATAGCTACAAAAGACACGAGGCTTGTTCCTTAGGTAACTACGGATAAGTGCCACCATGACCGCGCCTAACCCTAACCGAAAAACCCAAAACATCATCGGACTAGTCGCCATCTTGCTGCTCATTGTGTTTTATATTGTGGAGTTTTTGGGGTACATTTCGTTTTTAGAATGGCTGATTTTGGCGTTGATTGTGTTTGTGGTTGCAAACTTTGCGCTCCGCCGAGTACGCAACCGCCCTGCCCCATAGCTTTCGTGATTTGCCGTTAAAATTGCCAGTTTAGCGGTTAAAGTTAATATCGAGATTTTGTGCATTTCATAATAGGAAAACTTGGGTTGTGGTGCCGTTTAAGGACGAATGTGGCATCTGCAAACGCGTTCTTTCGTACAGCCGACTTAAGAAGTGTGCCCGTTGCGGCAAACTGTACTGCTACGGCTGCATGACCCCGGACGTAGCAACAGGCGACCCAACTGCAATGCTGTGCCTAAACTGTGCCCGCCGAACCGTAGCGCCCCGCATCGTCGGCAAATATGAGGGGTTAACGCGGCACCTCAAGTTCCGCAGCGCATTTACCAGCATCGTTACGCTTTCTTTTGCCCGTATTGATGGATTAATCGGCACCAATCTGCCCATGTCTGCGTATCGTAATCAAGATTGGTGGAGCAACTCGGCTTCCTGTGCGCATGCCAAAGGCTGGCTAGACGCAGGATGGGAAGCCCAAGAGGTTAACCTCAAAGAGGGCAAAGTCACCTTCAAACAAGTCCGCCAACTCCCCCGACCGCCCAAAGGCAAAAAACGTGCCAACGAAATCACCAAACCCTTCACCCCCGTTCCCGTGCGTTCGGCTAAGCGGAATTTGCCATCTAAAACTAAGGTGTCTAAGATGTATGCGCGGATTTTGAACATGGAACGGAACCGGAATCAGGGGTATGGGCAGAGGGGGGTTAAGCCTCGGTCAGCGTATGAGAAGCGGCTGTTTGGCTCGGATAAAAAACCGCACTGACCCTTTTTTGCCCGTTTTACGCCATTTTAGCCCTTTTTAACCCACGACATAAACCCAAAACAGGCTCTAAATCGGAAACAGAGCCCAAAAACAAACCCAACAAAACAGGTAGGGGGGTATCTCCTCTGTTTATGAAGGAAAGAACCGAAACGTGACCCGACTAACTTGCTAACTCAACATGAAGCTTGCTGGGTTCTTGATGGAAAACATGAAATAGACCTTGCCTGCACTGTAACAGCAATACACCACAAACGCGGTGCAGAGGGGAAGACTTTGGATGAAATCCTAGAATTACTTGATAAAACTACTAAACGTACCCAAAAACTGTTTGAAGAAAGCAAAGAAACCGCCCAACGCCAAACCAGCGCGTATGAGCAGATTTTGCAGAAAAAAGACGCCGCCAGCGAAGAGCAACGCCTGAAAGCGTTCATGGGTCGCATGATAGCCTACGACCGCCTTGACCGCCTCTCTTCGCAGCTCAGCCTGCTCTATACATTGCAGATTTTTGCCTTTAAAGTCAAAGTGCTGGAAGTTTCCGTAGACAAAATCGATGAACAACTGGAAAAATCAAGCGCCCTTGGCAAAAACAACGAAATTGAAGACATCCGCAAACACATCGACGCCCTCAAAATCCTCGTCGAAGCCCAATACGAATCCCTCAAAGACATCAAAGAGAAAGGCAAAGACCTGCCCTACGTCTTCTAAGCTTTTTTCTTTCTCGGGGTCTTTTTTTGTTTAAGCTCGTGGATGCTTCCGCTGTGGATGCGTTCAACAAGCTCAAATCTGCCTTAACCCGTCAAGGATGCAAGGTGCGTAGCGAACAACCTCCAGCAGAATTGGTGGTGGTTCAGGGCTCGTTATGGGGCACTACACCAAAAACCTGCCAAAAAACCCTCACCTACCACCTCACCCAGAAAGAACAAACCACCGAAATCACAAGCTTTGCCACGCTCACTTCAAGCTACCGCTACTTCACCATAGCAGGCTGCACGTTTTCCGTGGTTCTGCTGGTTCTTTGCAGCTGGATTGCCATAGACCTATCCAGCAGTGCTCCAAGCGTTTGGGGTTGGCTAGCCACCAGTCACGGTCAGTTTCGTGCTGACGTAGCCCAAGTTTTTACTCAAGTGACAAGTGTTTGCACGGCGATTTTGGGTTTATCATTGGGTTTAGAAACAGTTATTCTTCTGCGGGTTCACCGAGGCATCCACACGTTTGCTGATTCGCTGTTAACGGAACTGGCGTAGACGCGTTATTTGCTCCGCAAAAGAAGAGTTTGCAATTAGGGCATTGTCTGAGGCTGACCTGAACCTTCTTTTCGCCAACTTCAACAACTGGTGCAGCCAGTTCTAAGGTTTGGTTATTGCATCGGGGACATTTTTTCATGTTTTCAACCTCAATATAAGCAGAGTGAACAATTGGCACTTAAGGCTTCGCTAACTTCACCAACTAAACGGGTTTCATGGAAAAAAAATAAGCAAATATAACGCAAAAAAACCCGCTGACAAAGCCAAAAAAACAGCAAAAACACAAACCCAAATCACAAGACACCCACATAAACGCCAAAAATAAGTATTTAGCACTATACGGGCATATTATGAACTCTTTAATCCATCTTACATCAGTTATGGCTGTACGGTTGGTCAACATGAATGCGGACGTAAACGAATCTGGATATTCCTCTGTTAGAAACATAAAATGCATCAGGTGCCCAGATTGTGGGGAAGAAATCATGATGGTGCCTGTGCTTTCTGAAATGATTGAAGCCATCGAGAACCACATCTCGACACATAAAGCGCCACGCACTCAACTTAACGCGGACCTGCCGCTACAGCAACCCATCGCGCCCGCACCATTGCGCGAAAGCCTTACCGAACAGGTTCTGCAACGAGCCGCTGAATTAAGCGACGCCCTGAACCGGAACCAAACTTGGATAAACCAAGAGTAAACTTACCCTTCTCCCCCCTTATTGGGTTCATTTTAAAAGCATAAGTGCATCTTTTGTAGTTAGGCAAACAGCATGACGGACAAGACCGTAAGGATTTACCCTGTGGAAGTAGAGTTTGACCCCAAAGACAAAACAGGACGAAAGGTGCTTTCCACACATAGTTGGACGGCAGACAAATTTGGACGCTTTTTCCCTTCAACTTTAACCCAAAACCAACTCCTCGACGTAATCTCCAAAACCAAACTCAAACTACCCAACTTGACACTGAAAAACGAAGGTGAATGCATCTTTTATCAGTATAAAGGTCGTCCGCTTCTGAAACTTAACTTGAAAGAAGGACAATTCTATGCATCTGCCGCAGAAGTGGACAGGTACGGCAAAGAGGCGGTTCAGCATCAGGCGCACATTGTTGTGGATATGTTAAAGCATGCAAGCTTGTCAGGCGCCGTAAAAGGCAAAGAAGTTGCCCAAGCCAATACACGACAACTTTTGAATCACCTCAAATCCTACAGAGATAAATAGAATTCATAACAGGCAAACAAGCTATATATTTCCAAAGAAATCTACAAAAACCAGAAAAATGACACCTACATCCAGCTTTAGTCAAAAAATTGTCCCATATATGAAGCATATACAGAAAAAATATAAAGGGTGACAGATTACCCTTTGTTTTATGAGGGCATTGTTAGCTAACATGGGGTTTGTTCTCCAAATATCAGGTCTGTTTGTCCTCATACCTATAATCGCGTCATTTCTCTATAACGAAACAGGCGCCACCATTGGGCTGTTCATAACAGCAACGTGTTTCCTGGTTTTGGGTTTCCTGCTTAACTCGCTGTGCGAGAAAAAAACGTTAACCTTCAAGCAATCCAGCACATTAATTGTGTTAGTGTTTGTAATTCTAAGTTTAATCGGCTCCATCCCCTACCTCTACATCAACATCAACGCCTCCTCGCCTAGTCTGCTGTTCCAAAGCATCACCGACAGCATCTTCGAATCCACCTCCGGATTCACCACAACTGGCTTCTCCGTAATTCCAGACCTTTCAGCTCTGCCAACCTCGCTCATCCTATATCGTGGCTTAACTCAATTCATTGGAGGCATTGGCATTGTAGTTGTTTTGTTGGCGTTCTTTTATCCAGAGGCAAAACTACGCGACTTCGCCCGAAGCATGGGCTTAGTCAAAAACCACCACGTCAAAAAAGCGTTCACACTGATCCTCGCAGTTTACTTAACACTAATCGTCATAATGATTGTGTTGGCACTGCTCTTTGGCTACCATGACATAATAAACTTGGCATCCATAATTTTCGCAGCTATAGGCACAGGCGGTTTTTCCCCTGTAAACGACATGACCCAAATAGCCACCACACCCCCCATGAACTACATAATTTTAGCCAGCATGATGGTTGGTGCCTTCAACTTCATTGTCTTAGCAGGACTGCTGAAAAAGAAAATCAAAGAATTCTTCAACTCAGAAATCTCCGCATTTTTCCTCATCGCCATGGCATCCATAGCCTTAGTGATTTTCTACTTTAAATTTTCAGCATTTGACGCCACATTCCACGTGATAAGTGCGATGTCAACCACCGGATTTTCTTACCTGCCGGTCCAATCGTTCCCTGATTCGCTTAAACTGTTCATAGTCTTTCTCATGTTTGTTGGCGGCACCAGTTTTTCCACGGCTGGTGGTGTCAAGATTTACAGGCTAGTGCTCTTGCTAAAAGCCACTAAAAAAGCCGTGGTTGAAACCGTAACTGAACAAGACGGCCACAAAGTGAAACTTTTTGGCAGAGAATACTCCAATGCAGAAATTTTACAGGCTGCTATGATGGTGCTTTTGGCAATAGCCATCGTATTTGTGTCATCTCTGATTATTAGCAGCTACGGATTTAGACCAATCGACTCAGTGTTTGAAGCCACCTCAGCGATAGCCACAACTGGGTTAAGCACAGGCATTGTTTCGTTCGGTCTAGCTGTAGAGCTTAAGTGGCTTTTCGTCTTTTTGATGCTTCTGGGTCGTGTTGAAATCATCGCGTTTCTGGTCATTTTCTGCAAAGACAAAGAAACAACACCAGACCAATGCCCACGAAGAAAACGCAAAGCGACACGCAAAAACGGAACCCACCCAGAAGACACTTCTGAACCCGTAGAGTTACCAGACGAAGACAGCGAACCCGTTGAACCGCTACAAGACTTGCCAGTGGTTTCGGTTTCTAGATAAGCTTAAATTAAGCTAAGAATATGGGTGTAGCGATTGCGGCCGTCGTCTAGTCTGGTTTAGGACTTTAGCCTTCCAAGCTAATGATCCCGGGTTCAAATCCCGGCGACCGCACCACAACCACTTATAACCAAAGTTTGCCAAGTTCGTCGTTTAATAAAAAAAGAAGACAGGTGTTAAAGTGCCTGTTCTCGTTTTTGCCTCTTTTTCAGGGTAACATAGCTTGCAAGCACAACGCAGGGCACTGCTAAAGCCATCATAGTTCCCAGAGGTGATTCTGGAGCGGCAAAGAAAACCGAATTTATCTGGCAAGCGTACTTCAAGTCACGTACGTGATAGGCAAAGTATGCAATGTGGGGATTGCCGTTTCCATCAAACATAAGCGAAGAATGATACGAACTGGCATCATCTATGTCTGGGTCGACGATTTCGGTGTGCCAATTTGAGCCCGTCCAGTAAGCATACCTAAACGCGTCATAGTATCCAGATGTGTCGCGTCCCCAATAACAAACGTGAGCACAGCAGTGGCAATCTAAAGCCAACGATGTTGTTCCAGCACCTGTCGCTTCGTCTACGGTTTCAACAGTCCAGCTTCCTGAACCTGACCGAGAAGCATATTTCACAGAGTAGATTCCAGAATTGTCCTCCGTGTACATTATGTGCCAATTGCCTAAGCTGTCAACAGCTAAAGAGGGAAAACCAGTTGCCGAAGAAGCCACCGTTTCAGTTTGCCAACTAGAACCAGTCCAATATGCATACATTAAGTTGCTTGCGAGGTAGCTTATGTGTGGGTTGCCTGTTGAGTCCAAAACAAGAGACGAATCATGACCAGCGGAATCTATAAGGTGACTATTCCAACTGGCACCAGATTTGTATAGGTACTCTAAACCGTCTGAGTCGCAGATAGTGATATGAGGGTTGTTAACGGAGTCTAAGACAAGAGAAAAAACGTCTCCAGTAACGCCTGTTGAATCGGCGATTTCTGTTTGCCAACTGGAGCCATCCCAATGGGCATAATTCAAATTGCCACCCCAAACATACGCTACGTGCGGATTATCAGTTGAATCTAAGGCAAGAGAAGAAGTAGCGCCAGAAGCCACCGTTTCAACATTCCATGTGGTTCCAGTCCAATAGCTATACTTTACCAAATTATTTGTCCAATCATTATAGCTTATGTGCGGTCTGTTCTGTGAATCTAGAGCCAGTGACGGAAAGTAGCCAACATCGTCAACTGAATCTATGGTAGTTATGTCCCAAGTCGGGTCTGCGTTGACTGAAGAAAGTATAGGAAAACTGAGCAAAATAGATAGTGCGATTAATAGTGTGCCTTGACGGTTCAATTTTGTTCCCCTTTCTCACCGACGCTTATGCATAACAGCCATTTATAATTTTATTTCCAAACTCGATGCATGCATAATTTACCCCTATTTTGGGGCGGTTATCCAACTATGCCTGTATCGAAGGTTGAAAATCGCTTCCGAACCAGCGGCAAGCCCCAAATAAATTAAGGGGTAAAGTTTACGGTCACTGTCGTTTCAGAGCTTGGTGTGGTAAAGGTTCCCGAAGCAGTCACCAACCCATTACCATTAGTCCAGCCTGTGAAGTTGTGGACACGACTGTCCCATCCTGTAACCGAGGAGGCAGCAACCACAGTGTGGGTTGAGCCGATGAACCATTGGAAGTTGGTTTGGGGAAGCTGGTAAATGCCGTAGGTTACACCATCTATGGTGAGGATGGTTACGCCACTGTTGATGTTACTTAACCCGCTCTGAGTAAACGTCACATGAACGGTCGACTGAAAATAATTTGCCGTCACGGTAACGTCGTGGTTGGGCATCGTAAAAGTTCCCGAAGCAGTCACCAACCCATCACCATTAGTCCAACTGGAAAAGCTGTACCCTTTAGGTGGTGTGTCAAAGTTAGTGACAGGACTTAACGCCTGCACCGAATGTGTAGACCCCATCACCCACAAGAAACTTCGCCAAGACAAATCAGAATATGAGTAGGATTGACCATCGATGACTAACGTTTGCCCGTTAAAGTTGCTTAAGCCACTGGCGGCGAACTGGACAGTGAACGTAGTCAGGTAGTAGTTAACGGTGACAGTTGTATCGGTGGTGGGTGTGGTAAAGGTTCCCGAAGCCGTAACTAAACCATTCCCATTAGTCCAACTGGAAAAGTTGTAGATATTGTTGTCCCATTCCGTGATGGACGTTGAAGCAGTTATGGTATGAGTAGTCCACGCTTGCCACTGGAAAACCCTCCAACCCAAGTCATAGTAGTTGTATTCCACACCATCAATGGTGAGTATGGTTACGTCGTTGTTGAGGTAGTTTGGTCCCGCATTTGTTGCAAAGACTATGTCAACTTGTGCGCCGGGAGTGTGGCTGGGAGTTGGGGAAGGCGTAGGAGTTGGAGTCGGTGTTGGAGTGGGGGTTGGAGTTGGTGTGGGTGTCGGCGATGGAGATGGCGTAGGTGATGGAGTTGAGGAAGGAGTTGGAGAGGGACTTGCGGTAGGAGTTGGGGTTGGCTGCACTGTTGGAGTTGCAGTAGGCGTTGCTGAAGGCGTAGCAGTTGGAGTTGAAGTCGGCGACGAAGAGGTACCTGGTGTGGTTGTAGTTTGAGTTGCCTTTGTTTGATAAGTTAACGCGTTCTGACCTGACGTGGAAGCTATTTTAAAGAAATACACAACACCCTCTTGCCAAGGATAAGATATGGTAAAACTGACGATTTCGCCTGCTGGAAGCGAAACCTGTGGGTCGAGTGTTCTAGATTCGAGACTGGAAGAAGATGTCCCAACATACACTGTGCGGATGTAGGTGTCGGAACTTCCAGAGTTCCCTACATCTATTCTAATTATGTTGTTATCTTCGAAGGCTACGTTTGCCTCGAACAGAAATACGCCTGCCTGTTGCGCCGTGTTTTCGATGCTGCTTGAGAGCCAGGAATACGTGGCTGCTATGGCAGCTACGGAGATTACGATTATGAGCAGTGTTGCTAGAATTGGTGACACGGCTCTCTTTGAAATTGCCACGGCTAACATTCTTGGCGCACATACAATTTTGGGGGCTTGAACTTTTTAAGGGCTATGAATCCTCAATATCTATAGCCCAGACACAAATCAGCAGCAGCTTAGCAACAGTTTATAATCAAGTTGCGGCGTGGGTTTTGCCATTTTTCTTGACAACATAAAAATACGGCTCCTCCAAATGTGCTACTATGAAATGCGCAGATTGCGGTCAAGACATTTTACAGGTACGCCCCGAAATGTGCCCATACTGTCGAAGCAAAAACCTAATCGACGAAGAAAACCTTACCCAACAGGTTGAAGAAGCAGAGGCGATGGCTAAAGCTGGACGTTACGAAGAAGCTGCTTTACGTATGGAGAAGCTGGATTTGTGGACTAAAGCACGAAGCATCCGAATTGAAGCTAAGAAAAAAGGTGCAAGCCCCGCTGTGTTGGAGGAAGGCAAAGTTAAATCAATCATGTTGACGTGCCCCCACTGTGGCGAAGCACAAGCTGCTAAGTCAGAGGAAGAAACATGCAACCATTGCGGCACAACGTATCTGGTGCCCAAGGTCGTGTTTGAGTTAGGGCTCGAGAAAACGGATTAAGAAAAGCGGCGGCAGAAAGCCCGTTTTTTCATGTTGACCATTAAAAATGCTCCAAATAGTGTTTTATCTAGTTTATTTGATTTCTAAAATTTACAAGTATTTGTTAAAACCTTCTGCCAGAAAAATATGCCACTTCGAACTTCGAAGCAGCCCATACAAGAATCGCTATTAACAATTGCCGACAATAAGGTGGCATGACAAAATCGAAACCAATCGCCGACCTAGACGACAACCAGCAAGTTGACAGCGCGTTGCTAGAGCGGCTTTCCAAAGTGCTCGAATGCTTATCCGATATAGAAGATTAAACGGCGTACTCGACGCTGCCCCATAAGGGGATTTTCCAAATTCTTAAATAACAACTTTCACCCTTTCAAGCATAGGTGTTTTTGTGAGCAAGAAAAAACAGCCTGAATCAACCGAACATGATTCTTGTGTCCGACAAATTGCCGAAGAAATGAAAAATGACATGTGGGAAGTCAAAGCAAATTTGCCCGGCTTCGAAAAACCTGACGAAATAGGCAACTTCAAACCTGACTTGGTAGCGAACAAAAAAGGGTGCCTAAAACGCATATGTGAAGTCGTCACCGAAGACATGTTCAAGGACCACCCCGAACGATACATAGAAGTTAAAAACTACTGCGATGAATACGACTTCCACTTTTACGTAATAGACAAAGAAGGAAAACGAAAAGAGATAGACCCTGAAACCTTCAAAAAATAGGTTAATAGATGCTGGCTAAGTAGGGCTTCTGTTGGATGAAGACCTTAGCCTGCTCTAATATACGTTGTTCTGTCTCTGCAGGACTAATCGGCAAGGTTTCGTGGATAAATGCCGCCAGTCGACCTGTCCAGAGCACCTGCAACGCATCCACCAAGTTATCCCGTTCGCTAGGCTCTGCCTTATGAAACGCCGCGATGAATGTGTACACTGTTTTAGCCCAAATCTCCATCGAGAAACTAACAGGGTTGCCATCTAAACTTTTGAGTTTCTCAAATTCGCTCAACATTTCGCTACTTAACAGAGACTGGTAAATAGTGCAATACTGGTCATAGCTATTTTTGTAAGTGTTTATCATGTTTTGAAGGTCGATGGGCACAGGCGGATAAGAGTTTACATGTTCCTCGTTGCCATCCATGGCTACATCTGCAATGCCTTGAACGTTTTTCCAAGCTGGCTCGTACTGTTCAATGCAGGTTAGCATGGTTCCGACAACTTGCCTAAACATGGGCTTCAACTGTTTGGTTGGGTCTTTGGGGTCATGTTCCTTGATTCCCAAAAACGCCTGCTTAACCTCAAATCCCTTTGCCAATGCGGTGTGAGTTTCAAAAATGTCTACGCCGAACTCACAGACTTCAGGCATCTTCCAAAGTGGAGAATCCAAGAGAACTTTTACAAACTCTGCGGAAAGCCCAAAATCGCCGCCAATGGGCTGGCGCACATTTTTGCCATATAAGCTGGCAGTTGTGGGGTAGCAGAGGAAGTTGGTTATGGTTCCGTCGTATTTGCGCCTGCTGTAGTAAGGCACTACAAGTCCTGTTCCTGAAAGTGCAGGTGAAAGCAGCAGTTTCATCCATTCAGGTGTGATGCTGCGTAAATCTGAATCCACTAATGCAACTGCTTTGACGCCTAAAAACTGGGCTGCCTCAAACACGGCTTTAAGGGCAGAACCTTTACCCGCTATACCCACGTATATGGCTGGAATTAAGCTTACACCACTGGGCAGATGGACAGTCTTTACGGAGGTTAAGGTTCCATCAATCGAGTTGCCGTCAGAAACAAAAATGACTGCCCGTTTATCTGGGAAATAGGTTTCTAAGCCTTTTACAACTTGAGATATGACGTAACTTGCAGTAAGGACGTTGTTGTATGAGGGGATTCCGACGAGGATGTCGGCGTGCTGGATTTTTTCGATGTGACTGCAAGCTTCAGGGGAAAGGGCAGAATCGGGTGTTCTGTTCATGGCTAATCACGGAATTGACTATATCAACGGAATCATACTTTTTATTTTTTTACCACACAAAAAACAAAAACAATACTTTGCGTAGCCTGTCATGTGGCGTGGGCAGCGAAAAGGTGAAAAGCAACCAGAACTGAACTATCTCAAACATCGGTGACTTAACATGAGTGAAGAACTAAATGTCGCAACAATCCAATTACTGGGTGAAAAACAGGGTTTTGTGCTGAGCAAAAAAGACTTCAAAACTGGGAGCCGAGGCTACCATGCCCAAGGAAAAATGATGGCAGGCGGCAAAAACTACCAAGTGAACATTCTGGTTGTTGAAATCGGGTCTAAACCTAAAGAATAGACAAACAACCGCAGGTTAACTAACCTGCCGCAGACTTTTTTCTCATCTTTACTAACGCACTCAACTACAAGTCAGAAACATTGAAAGGTAACTGGATTAGTTGATAGAGAAAAGAAGGGTTTATGGTAAAGCGATTGCTTTTACCAACACAGGAGGATTAACGGGTATTGACATTTCGCCAGTTATGTTGGGGTTTTCTGTACATGGAACATGAGACATTTCCATAACAAGGTCCATGCCATCAGTGATTGTGCCAAACACTGTGTAACTTGTGTCAAAGGTTGAGTAGCGTTCGTTGTTGTCATCGACATTGATGAAGAATTGGCTGCTAGCGGAGTCAGCGTCGCCAGTGTTAGCCATGGCGATTGTTCCATTGTAGTTGTGATTATCGCCTAGGTCAGCTTCATCAGGGATTTTTGCAGCACTTGAAGATGCGTTTTGACCGCCCTGAATCATGAACCCTTCAACGATACGGTGGAATGTTGTGTCATCGTAAAAGCCGCTGTTAACCAGATTTACGAAGTTTTTAGTTGTCTCTGGACGGTCAGTTCGCAATGCAATGGTGATGTTGCCGCTAAAGGATTGGTTATCGGCGTTGGTTCCCTCCACCATAAAAACCACCTGACTATAAACAGTCTCAGGCTCAGCATTATTACCGAACAGTGCGTCGTGTTCTAGCACTACAAACGCGGACACCACGATTATAGCAATTGCTACGACGCTAACTATCATGAGGTTTTTGCGGTTTTTTGCTTTGGCTTGTGGGTTGTTTTTGCCCCATGTGGGTTTTTCTTGTGCTTTTCGGGTTCGTCGGGAGCGTGGCATACCGAAAAGTATTGAGGATTTTTATTTAAACATTTCAACTTGCCACATCTAAAGCAGTAGCTTACTGTCGGAGCAGACTGCCCAAACAGACGAATTATCACAACTAAAAGAAAAATGAATTAACCCAAAAACTGGGGAAGACCCCGTTATTCTGTTGGGGTCGGTTGGTATCTGGCAAGATAGCCTTTGGTAATTTTAGGTGGTCTTGGTTGCCAAGCATCCGCACGATGTTTCAGTTCTTCATCCGTAAGTTGCACGTTTAGGGTACGTTCAGGTATGTCGATGGAAATAATGTCGCCGTTTTGGAGCAATGCTATGGGTCCACCGTCGAAGGCTTCGGGAGCCACGTGTCCGATGCAGCCGCCGCGTGTAGCTCCTGAAAACCGTCCATCCGTAATTAACGCTACAGACTCGCTTAAGCCCATGCCAGCGATTGTGGCTGTGGGGATAAGCATTTCGGGCATGCCTGGTCCCCCTCTGGGACCTTCATAGCGAATAACCACCACATCGCCCTCTTTGATTTGTCCGCCTCGTATGGCTGCAACTGCTTCAGACTCACAGTCATACACTTTAGCTGGACCCGAATGCTTAAGCATCAACGGCGAAACGCCTGCTGTCTTTATAACTGACCCCTTAGGAGCTAGGTTGCCGCGTAAAATGGCTATACCACCTTCTTTGTGCACTGGGGCAATAAGTGGATGGATGATGTTGGGGTCAAGAACTTGGGCGTTTTGGACGTTTTCACGTACAGTTTGCCCTGACACAGTAGGCAAATCCAGATGCAGAAACGTAGACAGCTCATTCATGACTGCAGGTATGCCTCCGGCTGCTTCAAGGTCCTCCATAGCATTTGGTCCGCTGGGAATCATGCTACAAAGGTGCGGAATTATTCGTCCAATATCATCAAAGGCAGTTAAGGGCAAGGTGAAGCCTGCTTCTTTAGCAATAGCAGTCAAGTGCAGAACGGTGTTTGTGGATCCGCCCAACGCCATGTCAACGGCTATTGCGTTCTCGAAAGCCTCACGTGTTAGAATGGTTGAAGGGTACACATCGTTACAGACGAGTTTAACGACACGTTCGCCGCTTTCTTTAGCTATGCGCATTTTCAGCGCGCTAGTTGCCAAGGCGGTAGCGCAATACGGCAAAGACATGCCCAAGGCTTCAGTCATGCAGGCCATGGTATTTGCGGTGAACATACCACTGCAACTGCCACATCCGGGGCACGCCGCGTTTTCCAGCCGTCTGAGTTCTTCACGGGGCAGTTTACCTGCAACCACTTGACCCAACGCTTCAGGAAGAATGGCGTAGCTGATTTTTCGGCCATCTAAATGGCCTGCTTCCATGGCGCCGCCTGTTACCACGATAGCGGGTATATCTAAGCGGGCTGCAGCCATAAGCATACCTGGCGTGACTTTGTCGCAGTTAGTGACCAAAACCAAGCCGTCTAGGCGGTGTGCTTGCGCCATTACCTCTACGGAGTCAGCGATTAATTCGCGGCTAGGCAAACTATACCGCATGCCTTGATGCCCCATGGCTATACCGTCACATACTGCTATTGTGTTAAATTCGAAGGGGACACCGCCAGCTGCGCGGATGCCTTCTGCAGCGGCTTGAGCAAGTTTTTGAAGATGAATGTGTCCAGGGACAATGTTGGTGTAACTGTTTGCTATTCCGATGAAAGGCTTGGGCATGTCTCTATCTGATAACCCGACTGCTTTCAGCAGAGCTCGATGAGGAGACCTTTCCATGCCCTCTTTAATTTCGCAACTTCGCATAATTTTCCCTCAAACTATGAATGCTTCATATTGAGCTAGCCGCTGTTAAGTCTTTTGCGGAAAACTAGAAAAGGTTAACCTAACAACTATGGCAACTCACGAAAAGCAAGCACACCTCACGGCTTAGGATTGAAGGGTTTGTTTGATTTCGCTTATCACTTCAGAGAAATCTGCGGGCTTGTCGGGTTTCATGCCTTTCTTGGAAACCTTCAAGATGCATTCATAGCCTTTTTCCGCGAGTTTCTTCTCCAAGGTCTTCATGGTGCGAGCGTTCCCGAAAAGCCGATACGTGCAGAACAGGATGACTTTTTTGCCCTGACCGTTAGGTATGCGGTCCACGAAGGCTAAGAGTTCCTTAGTTGGACTTGCACCTTCCACAGGTGTACCTAAAATGATGGTGTCGTAGGCATCCACGATAGAGGGCGCACAGGCAGTTATACTGAAAGGGGGCGTTTGGGTTTGGTTTGCTATGGCTTCGGCTAAGCGTTGGGTGTTTCCTGTTCGGGAGAAGTAAAGTACACAGGGCTTCATGGAGAAAGTGTATGTTTGGGTTTTGTTTATATGACCTTTGGTTGCCCGCTCAGAACTACGGCAAGAAACTGTTAGTCCATAAATTTTATATCTGCCTTTGTTGCTCTTTTATGGATTAACGAGGAATGTAAAATGGGGTATTGCTTTATCCAGCCCTGATCGGTTCCCAAAAAAAATCAACTTTTTAGACACCACCCTCCGTGATGGTGAACAAACACCTGGAGTATCACTTGTCCCTGAAAACAAACTGCGTATAGCCCAGCGTCTAGACGAGTTGGGCGTAGACGTTATCGAAGCGGGGTTTGCTGCGGTTTCTGAAGGCGAAATGGAATCTGTTAGCCTAATCGCTAAACAGGGACTAAAAGCAGACGTCAGCAGCGCGGCTCGAGGCACAATCCACGACATAGACGCGGTGCTCAAAAGCGGTGCAAACACCATCAGCATGATCATACCCACATCAGATTTGCACATAGAGTGTAAACTCCACAAAACCCGAGAAGATATCCTCAAAACCACTGAAGAATGCGTCAGCTACGCAAAGCAGCATGGCTTAAAAGTGGAGTTTCTAGCTGAAGACGCTACCCGTTCAGACTTGGACTACTTAACCAAAGTCTTCGTAACCGCAGTTGATGCAGGCGTTGACCGAGTTATCCCCTGCGACACAGTAGGCACGCTAACGCCCGAGAACACAATCGAGTTCTTCTCCAGACTAAAAGAATCCATCAAAGTTCCCGTCGGGGTACACTGTCACAACGATTTCGGTATGGCAGTTGCCAACTCGGTGGCTGCGTTACGTGTCGGCGCGGAAGAAGTTCACGCTACCATCAACGGTCTTGGTGAACGTGCAGGCAACGCGGCACTGGAAGAAATTGTTGTCACCTTAAAGTCGCTCTACCAACTAGACCTAGACATAAAGACGGAGTTGCTTTACAGCACGTCTCAGTTGGTTTCCCGATTAACTGGCATTCATGTACAACCCAACAAAGCCATCGTCGGCGAAAACGCGTTTACCCACGAAAGCGGAATCCACACTCAAGGTTTGCTAGCTACGCCCGAAACCTACGAAGCTTACGACCCCAGCATGGTTGGCGTAGTTCGACGAATCGCATCTGGCAAACACAGCGGCAGTCACGCCGTCAAAGCATCCATCGAAGCTATGGGACTGCATCCAACTGAAGACCAACTCAAAGACATCTGCCTACGAGTAAAAGCGGCAGGCGACAAAGGCAAAACCGTAACCGACGCAGATTTGCTGGCAATCTCTGAAGTCGTCATAGGAAAAGCCAAACCCAAAGCCATCCAACTCAAAGAATTCACCGTCGTCAGCGGCAACACCGTCACATCAACCGCCTCCGTTCGACTCGACGTCAACGGCAAAGAAATCTGTGGAGCCGCCATGGGCGTGGGACCTGTCGACGCGGCTATAAATGCCGTCAAAACAGCCGTTCATGAAACAGAGCCTATGGCACTGGAACAGTACGATGTCAAATCCATCACTGGCGGAACAGATGCGTTGGTTGAAGTTGAGGTGCGGATGCGCAAAGGTAACAAAGTAGCCACCGCCCGAGGCATACGCGAAGACATAGTCAACGCAAGCATGGACGCAGTCATAGGCGGCATGAACGTACTTATGACGCTGAATGGAAGCTGCAACGGCGGAAGCAACACGCCAAAAAAATAAGGGGAGCTTAAAGCTCACCTATTTTTAATGTCTTTTTTGCTGCAAATGCAACCAATAGTGTAGCTGCCAGAACTGCAAGTAAGGCCACATGAGTGGGAAATTCTGGCACGCTTATGTTGCTTGATGGATGTGGGTAGCTGACGTAAAAGTAGCTGTTTTTGCTGTCAGTCCAGTTTCTCGGCGCCTGTGCGTCCCCGTTCAGCAGTATGGTGTAGTTGTTTTGCCAAGCTGTTTGCAGTATGCTGTTGGGGATAGTTATTCGGCAGAAGCCTGTGGACTCCGAAGGTCCTGTAGCGGTAAAACTGAACGTGTGTGTTTGTGCATCTATGTAAATGTCGGTTATTGTAGAGTTGCTTTCTAACTCAATGTAAACCATGACGCCATTTAGTTCGCCTGCTTCAAACAGTTGCACTGGAGCAGCAAGCGGATAAAACAGCCCTTCATCAAAGATGCCATCACTACCCAGTTCGCCTTGAGAAATGCCGCCGTAAAAGTCCACGCCTGAACTGCCCAAATAGTTTCCTCCTGCAGGATAGTGTATGTTCCAGTCGCCTTCCCCGCCCCATGCGCCTGAAAGCGTGTTACTGACAAAGTTGTTATGGTAAATGGAGTTGTTTGAGGTATCCACTAGGTGGAGTGCTTCATAGTTTCCGTTCAGGGTGTTTCCAAGTATTGTGTTTCCTGTTGTTTGTTCAAGCCAAACGGCGTTGCTTCCACCAGAAATGTTATTGCCTGAGATTGTTTGACCGTTTGATTGGTAAACTCGAACGCCAGTTGAGTACTGCTGAATTTGGTTAAAGGTGATGGTGTTGCGGTCCGATTGGTTAAGCAAATACACCGTATCACCGTTATTTGTGAAGACATTATGTGTGATTAGGGAGTCTGTGGTGTGGGCAAGCAGCAGACCATACAAGTTGTCTGCGAGGGTCATTTCTTGAACAGTGACGTTTTTGCAGTTGATTAAGGCAAGATAGCCCGCATTAGGATACTTTGCTGGGTTGATAATTAGGTTTGTTTGGTTAGTAAGGTAGTAAACTGGTTTGCCGTTCAGGGTATTTGAGGTGTCAATGTCTAAGTTGAAATCGTCAAGGGTGTAGCCAAACACTCCAAAATTGCGTGTACAGTTAGTTATCACGTTGTTTCGCAGGACCGTTTGGGAGCATTCGCTTAGTGAAAGCCCAGTCCAACAGTCGGCTACATTGTTGCTATTAAGTGTGCTTTGGGCACATTGGGTCAGGGATATGCCTGTGCCAACCACGGCAACGTTGTTTCTTTCAAGGATGCAGTTAGGTGCATTGGTGATTAGTAACCCATCGTCGCATTGGGAGATAGTGTTGTCTTTGAATTTGATGTTAGAGCTGTCTCGCAGAAGAATTGTGTAGCTTAAATCGACCATTGTGTTTGTGGAGATTTCGCCGTTGGAAGACATCTGTATATCGATGCAGCCGCCATGTTCAACTATGGAATTGCCCAGTATTGCGAAGGCAGTGCAGTTATAGACGGAAATCGCCGTTCCGCTGTAGCCATAACCTTGGCTGATGATATTACCTTTTATGGTAACGTCTTGGGCACCGCTTGCCCGTATAGCACCCTTATGTTCTTCACCTTGCTTCAAGGTGAAATTAGCTATCAACACGTTGCTGGCAGTTACGTAGAATGGGCTTCCGTTGCTGCTTGGGTCATATCCTTCCACTAATCCATACACAGTTGTGGAGACGGTTGATTGCCCAATGATGCTGACGGATTTGTTCACGGTTACTGTTTCATAATAGCGTCCGGAAGAAACCATTATGGTGTCGCCGTTGTTGGCGGCATCTACGGCTGACTGGATGGTGGCATATTGGGCAGGCACATTTAAGACATGACTATCTGATTGGGCTGAAACGTAAGGGGCAGGTGAAATGAGAGCGCTGACGGCGAAAAGAATGACTATTGTGTAGGTGAGGACTTTTTTTGGGTTCCCTTGCATGGGTTATGCAAAGTGCCTGAAGATAATAAATTTGACGTAAACTGAGCGTTGTACTGCAGTTTACCAACAAACTGGAGCACAGATTCCAAACAGCCACCGATACAACTATAAAAAAAATAACAGTCAAACCTAATCACCAAAAAACACGCTAAAGCATCAATTACTTTTTCAACAGCCCACCAAACGACCCACCCAGCGCGAATGGTTGTTATTTGTTCACTTTTTTGCCGCCTATTGCGTCTTTGTTGAAAACTCTTAAAAAGCCCTGCAGCATACAAGTGCTTGATGCAATGTGGTTGACGTCGTCTCCTCGGCACTAATGGTAAGTGCGTTCATTATCGTAATCGGATTCATAGCCAACTACCTTTTCAAACGCACCCGCATCCCAGACATGCTCATCTTAATTTTCATCGGTGCCCTCGCTGGACCCATATTAGGCGCTTTCGACCCCTCAGCAGTCCAAGGATTCGCCCCCTACATTGCCGCCTTAGCACTGGTATACATATTGTTTGACGCAGGCATGGGCTTAACCATACAAAAAGTGCTCATGCACAGCGCCCGCGCGCTCATCTTGTCGATAATAGGCTTCATTTTCAGCGTACTGATAACAACCGTCATAACTGTGGTGGCTTTTGGGGTACCGCTACTTTACGGGTTCCTGTTTGGCAGCATATTCGGCGGAAGCAGCTCAATAGTTGTCATATCACTGGCGACAAAAATAAAAATCAGCGAAAAAGCAGCCACCACCCTCATCTTAGAATCCGCCGTAACTGACATTCTCTGTATCGTTGTCAGCTTAGCCGTAATTGGGTTCATCGCAACAGGACAAGCCAACTACGCCTCAGTCGCCGTAGGCATAGGCGGAAAATTCCTCATCGGAGCAGGAATAGGCATATTCCTAGGCCTCATTTGGCTGCTCATGATGCGCCGAGTAAACAGTCTCCCCTTTTCATATATCCTCACATTAGCAATAGTCCTGTTTGCTTACGCGTTCTCAGAAAGCTTAGGCGGAAGCGGTGCCTTGAGTTCTTTGCTGTTTGGGCTGATGTTAGGCAACGAAAACCAAATCCTCAGTTTCTTCAAACTTAACGGCAACGGCGAAGTAGTCGTCAGTGAAGGACTACGCCGGTTCGAGTCAGAAATCGCATTCTTGATCCGCACCTTCTTCTTTGTGTTTCTAGGCATAATTGCCAGCATCTCAAGCATCACAGTACTGCTAGTTGGAATTGTTCTTTCAGTCATGCTCTTTTTGGTACGATATGGAGCGGTTTGGCTTACCACATACAAGAGCGATTTAAGACGCGAAACCACAATGTTATCCTCTATTTTCACGCGTGGCTTGGCAGCAGCTGTACTTTCTACGCTACCAGTACAGTACGGGTTACAGTATGCAGATTTGTTTGTCAACATGGCAGTCGTGGTTATTGTGACTACAGCCATCATTGCAACGGTGAACGTGATTATTATTCCCCGTCAAGCAGAAAAACGGAAAACAAAGATGTTAAGCCCAGCACAAATAGTCTAAGCACCAAATACAACCGCTTAGCAGATTACTGTTTTGAAACAAGCTATATATCCAAAGCAACAAAGCACTTCATACAAGGAAGCGGGGACTACTCATGACAAAATACTTAGCACTTTACACGTTTCATCGGGCTGACGCGGCGTCCCTGCACAGGCTTATCAGCCTAAAAAAGAATAACCCCGAAGTTACAATTATCCCATGCTTTGGATTTTCACAAAACAACTGCTTTCCTAAAAAACTCCGACCACAAAAACACGTTTTCAATCCTGCACTGCCCAACTTTGTGCGTTCTGCATATTTCAGCAACTTAACACGGCTTGAAAAAAGGGCAATTGAATCAGTCCGTCGCCAAGCTGAAATTGGGCAACTAAAAAAGTTATCAAATAAACTGGGGCTAAAACTGCACTGTGACTTCACCCCCTTTGGGCAGCATAACCAAGACCTTGCCATAATTAACTGGTTTTTATCTAAAGGTAACATGGAAGACTTTGATGTCATGGTTTACCTTGAATACGATGTCTTGGTTACTCAAACTATCGAAACGCTCTACGACCAATATGCACGCTATGATGCAGGGTTCGTTAACTATGCACCAGCTAGCAAAACGTGGGTTTGGTCATCTGTTCCTGAAGGCGCTTTGGCATCTATGGAAAAATGGTTAAAAGACCGAAACCACCCCTCACTTCCATATTGTGGGTTTTTTCCAGGTCATTTTCTGTCACGAAAGGTGCTTGACACACTGTCTAAAGAGTGGTTGCCGTCTGGCGCTTTTTGTGAATTGAGACTTCCCGCCACAGTCACTGGGCTTGGTTTTTCAGTGGCACGACTAGAGTTTCCGAAAATTCGATATCGCCCGCCGTATTCGCGGGAAGAAGTTGTAGAGCAAGCCGCTTGTGGCATTTTTCACCCCTTTTATGACGATTTCAACATTAACTTGAAGGGAAAAGCGCAGTTAAAGGCTACATAAAGCAGCTCCTGTGACGGTTTAACATAAAATATCATCAAACGGAGGTATATGTGACCAAGCGGTCTGCCAAAATTTACGTTCACAGCACCCATCTAAAGCCAAGTGTGTGGCTTTTTGGTTGTTGCTTGTTACCACAATGTTTTTATCTGATTTTCCGCTATGAAATTTAGACTTTAGGTTTGGAGGAAAGAACGTGAGGGATTGCCACCTCTGTGCAATATATGTTCGCCGTTTTGTTCAGGCACCCCTCTAAAACAGCCCAACCAAGTCGCTTATCAAACCAAATTTTCAGCACAATTAACAGTCACGTTAGTGACCAAAAGGTAAGGTGCCCCCAAACATGACTACCATGACTGGAGCAAAAGCTCTAATTCAAGCCCTAGAAAACCAAAAAGTAGACACCATATTCGGAATCTTAGGCGGCGCAATCTTGCCCGTGTACGACTCCTTATGCGGCAACACAAACATCCGACACATCTTGGCTCGACATGAACAAGGCGCTGCCCACGCCGCCGAAGGCTATGCCCGAGCAAGCGGCAGAGCAGGCGTCTGCATGGCCACCAGCGGTCCCGGCGCAACCAACATAGTTACGGGTATAGCTAACGCCTACATGGACAGCAGCCCCGTAGTTGCCTTAACGGGTCAAGTGCCCTCTGCGGCTGTCAACAGCAGCTATATGATTGGTCGAGATGCTTTCCAAGAAGCTGACATCATCGGCATAACCACCGCCATAACTAAAGCAAACTATCAACCCCGCCAAGTCACCGAAATCCCCACCATGGTCAACAACGCCTTCTACTTAGCAACCACAGGCAGACCTGGCCCCGTGTTGATCGATTTGCCCAAAAACATCCAATGTGACCAGACAGAAGTAGAAATAACTAACAAAACTGATGTACGTGGATACAGACCTGCATGCGAGCCTGAAGCCCGTGCCTTAAGTCAAGCTGCTAAGTTGCTGGCTAAAGCAGAACGGCCCATTATTTTGGCAGGAGGCGGCGTCATAAGCTCCAACGCCTCAGACCAGTTGGTCCAGATGTCCGATCTGCTGATGGCACCTGTAGCCACCACCTTTATGGGCAAAGGATGCTTCCCTGAAACTCATCCCCTTAGCGTAGGCAGCATCGGCATGCACGGCAACCCCGCTGCAAACCGACTCATGGGCGAAGCGGACGTTTTGTTGGCTGTAGGCACACGATTTAGCGACCGCGCAACTGCCAACCTAAACAGCTTTGCACCAAACGCCAAAAAAATCCATGTAGACATCGACGCCGCAGAAATTGGCAAAAACATAGAAGTCGACGTGCCCATAATAGCCGACGCCAAAGTAACCCTGCAAATGTTGCTGACGGCAACACAACAAAAACTGCAGAAGAACGAAGGCGCCAACTGGCAGAAGCGCATCAAAGAAGTAAAAGAAAAACTCAGCCCACTAATTCACGAAGCACCCAAGGAACTGACACCCAAAACATTGCTGATGGAACTGCGTAAACTGCTGCCTGAAAACGGCATCTTAACTACAGAAGTGGGACAGAACCAGATGTGGTCGGCGCTGTACTTTAAGTCACTTAAACCGCGAACCTTCATCAGCAGCGGAGGGCTTGGCACCATGGGCTTTGGGTTCCCTGCAGCCATCGGCGCCAAAGTTGCGTGCCCTGACCGTCCTGTAGTGGACATTGCAGGTGATGGCAGTTTCCTGATGACCGAGAACATGTTAGCGTGTTCAGTTACCGAAAACATCCCTGTAACGGTTATCGTGTTGAATAACTCTGTGTTGGGGATGGTGGCGCAGTGGCAACGTACCCTGTACCAGCGACGGTACATGGCAGTAAAGCTAGGCACGTCACCAGACTTTGTTAAGCTGGCGGAAGCCTACGGTGCCCAAGGCACCCGCGTAAGGTCTGTTGCCGAATTCCAAGCCGCCGTCAAGAAAGCGCTAAAAAGCAAAGTGACCACAGTAATCGATGTACCCATAGGCTCAGAGGAAGATGTAGTTCCGTTTGTGCCACCTGGGTGCGGATTACCACAACAAATGGGGGATTACTAAAATGGAAAAACCCACCAACCGCGTAGTCTCAGCCATAGTGGAAAACAAGCCTGGTGTCCTACACAGCATAGCCAACTTGTTCCGTCGACGAAACTTTAACATCGAATCCATAACAGTCGGCGCCACTGAACAGAAAGACCTCGCCCGCATAACCATCACGGTGAACGCGGACGAAAAAACCCTTGACCAAGTCGTAAAGCAACTTGCCAAACTCATAGACGTCATCAAGGTAGAAGAGTTAAGCTCAAACAGCAGCGTCACCCGCGAGCTTGCCCTCGTTAAAGTCAGAGTGCCCAGCGTCAAAGACCGCGCCGACATCATCAGCTGCGTAGATGTCTTTCGTGGCAGAGTCGTAGATGTTTCACCAGAGAGCCTCATGGTAGAAATCACAGGAACCCCCGACAAAATCGACGCGTTCCTGAACCTCATGAAAACCTCAGGCGTCTTGGAGTTGGCTCGAACAGGGATAACGGCGCTTTCGCGGGGTGCAACGTCAATCCAAGTGGATGAGTAAACGGCCCCAATTTCCCCCCGTTTCTTTTCCCCTTTCATCCACTATGTGTGCATTTGACCCTGCAGGGTCAACTGGACTGGTAACTGGCATCATACAACTGTTGCTTGTTCAGAGAAACACTTAACTTCACGACACAAGAAAAAGGTGCCCGTGAAGAAAACGGTTAATCACGATAACAATTAAGAGGCAAAAAAATGAACATATCTGAAAAAATCTTGGCCAGAGCATCAGGCAAAACAACTGTGCATCCAGGCGAAATCGTGGACGCCAACGTTGACGTTATCATGGTTCACGATTTAACTGGACCTTTAGCCATCGAATCTTTCAAAAAAATCGGCGTCTCCAAAGTGTGGGACAACAAAAAAGTAGTCATAATCCTTGACCACCAGATTCCCGCCGAATCCGTAAAGATGGCTGAGTTGCACAAGATGCTCCGCAAATTCGCCAAAGAACAAGGCATACGCCTCTACGACGTGGGTGAGGGCGGCATCTGCCACCAAGTTATGCCCGAAAAAGGCTACGTTACGTCAGGCTCCCTGATTGTAGGCGCTGACTCTCACACCTGCACTTACGGAGCATTCGGCTCCTTTAGCACAGGCATCGGCTCCACAGAAGCAGCCGCTGTGTTCGCCACTGGCAAGTTGTGGATGAAAGTTCCCGACGCCATCAAATTTGAAGTGGAAGGCAAATTCCCCAAATACGTCACCCCAAAAGACTTAGTGCTAAACATCATCGGCAAAATCGGGGTAGACGGAGCCATTTACAGAAGCGCCGAATTCACGGGTCAAACAATGCGTGACATGAGCATTGCGGGACGCATGACCATCTGCAACATGGCAGTTGAGATGGGCGCCAAAAACGGCATCGTTGAACCCGACGAAACCACCCGCAAATTCCTAGAACCCCGAGTCCCAAGCGGTAAGGTGGACATTGTAAAATGGCAAAGCGACGCGGACGCCAAATACGAAAAAACCATCGCCATAGACGTTTCAGACATGGAACCTCAGGTAGCTTGCCCAAGCTCGGTGGATAATGTGAAACCCATTAGCCAAGTTGGCGATGTCGAAATTAACCAAGCCTTCATCGGGTCCTGCACCAATGGCAGATTGGAAGATTTGCAGATGGCTGCCGAAATCATGAAGGGCAAAAAAGTCAAATCTGGTGTGCGTGCCTTGGTGATTCCTGCTTCGCAAGAAGTTTACGCTCAAGTCCTCAAAGCAGGACTGGTAGATATCTTTACGGAAGCAGGCGCCTTGTTCTGTGGCGCAACTTGTGGTCCCTGCTTAGGTGGACACATCGGCATAATCGCTTCTGGCGAAGTTTGCGTAGGCACTTCAAATCGCAACTTTATTGGACGCATGGGCAGCCCACAAGCCAGCGTCTACTTGGCATCACCAGCAGTGGTTGCGGCTTCAGCGTTAACTGGCAAATTAACTGACCCCCGGACGGTGGCATAGATGCAGAAAGTTAAAGGAAAAGTCATAAAATTCGGAAACAACATCGACACAGACGTCATTTTGCCCGGCAAATGGCTGTCTCTAATTGACCCCAAAGAGTTAGCAAAGCACGCAATGGAAGGCTTAGACCCCGCTTTCCCCGAAAAAGCCGCTCAAGGCATCATAGTCGTAGGCGCCAAAAACTTTGGATGCGGCTCTAGCCGAGAACAAGCACCCATAGCGCTAAAGAACGCAGGCGTCCAGTGTGTGTTGGCTGAGACGTTTGCACGCATATTCTACCGCAACAGCATCAACATCGGCTTACCCGTCATCGAATGCAAAGGCATCTCTGAAGCAGTCTCCGACGGCGACGAACTATCCGTTGATTTAGAAGCAGGCAAAATCACCGACGAAACCAAAAACATAACGCTGCAAGGAACCAAAATGCCCCCATTCATAATGGAAATCCTATCAGATGGCGGCTTAATTGAGAATCTGCGCAAAAGGATGAAAACCCAATGAACGCCTACAAAATCTCCGTCATGCCCGGCGATGGCATCGGACCTGAATTAACCGAAGCAACCATCAAAATCTTTGATGCTGTCCAAAAGAAATGCGGCGTCAAACTGGACTTGATTTACGTAGATGCAGGTGATGCTTGCAAAGAGAAAAACGGCATAGCCCTGCCAGAAGAGAGCGTCCAGAAAATTCGTGAAAGCCACGCCTGCATAAAAGGACCCGTAGGCGAAACCGCAGCAGATGTCATCGTAAAGTTGCGGTTAATGTTTGATTTGTACGCTAATTTGCGTCCAATCAAAACTTACCCTGCCATTGACACCGCCGTGAAAGACATAGACATGTACTTTGTTCGCGAAAACACCGAGGACGTTTACAAAGGCTTAGAATACACTATAGGTGCTGACACCACGATATGTGTTCGCGTAATTACCCGTCAAGCTTGCGAACGCATCGCCAAACGTGCATTTGAGATGGCTAAAGCGCGAAATGGCAAAAAGAAAGTCACTGCCATTCACAAAGCCAACGTCATGCGCGTCACTGATGGCATGTTCGCCAACGTATGCCGCAAAATCGCCAAACAGCACCCCGACATCGCCTACAACGAGCTGTATGTGGATGCGGCGTCAATGCACTTAATCCGCAAACCCCAAGACTTTGATGTCTTGTGCACCTGTAACATGTTCGGCGACATCCTATCCGACGAAGCAGCTCAACTGGTCGGCGGCTTAGGCATGGCGCCTGGCGCAAACGTCGGCGACAACTTTGCCCTGTTTGAACCCATCCACGGCTGTGCACCCGACATCGTCGGCAAACACATAGCTAATCCGCTGTCGATGATTCTGTCAGCGAAGATGATGTTTGAGTGGCTGGGTGAACGTTATCAAGATAAGAATTGCATTAACGCAGCGGCTGCAATAGAAGCGGCAGTTGTGGAGACATTAAAGGCGAAAGCAACCGTGCCCGACTTAGGCGGCAAACAGACCACGCTGGGCATGGCAGACGCAATCGCTCAAGCCATATTGGCTTAAAATGGTCGCGTAAAACATGAAAACCCAAACCCCAATTTCTAACATCCGCATTTTTGACACCACCCTGAGAGACGGCGAACAATCCCCTGGCGTTTCGTTAACGCTGGAAGACAAAATTGAGATTGCACGCCAACTCAGCATACTAGGCGTGGACGCCATAGAAGCGGGTTTCCCCAGTTCTTCCGAAGGCGAAAAGAAAGTTGTCAAAGACATAGTGAAAGCCAAGTTAGGCGTTGAAATCTGCGGTTTGTCCCGAGCCAACCGACGTGACGCAGACGCCGCCATCGAGGCTGATGTGGACTGTGTGCACGTGTTCATTCCCACTTCGCCTGTGCAAATGAAATACGCTGTAAACATGACCCCAGAACAGGTCATTTCCGCCGCAGTAGACACGGTCGAACACGTAAAAAAGCACGGATTAGTCTGCGAGTTTTCCCCCATGGATGCAACCCGTTCTGAGTTGCCATTCCTAAAGCAGGTCTGCAAAGCCGTGCAGGACGCAGGCATGGACCGCTTAAACGTGCCCGACACAGTAGGCATCATGATTCCTAAAACCATGGCGCAGCTAATTGAAGAAATCAAAACTGTCATCTCCGTTCCCATCAGTGTACATTGCCACGACGACTTCGGCATGGCAGTTGCCAACTCGTTGGCAGCCGTCGAAGTGGGTGCTGCTCAAGTGCACTGCACCGTGAACGGTCTGGGCGAACGAGCAGGGAACGCGTCTTTAGAAGAAGTTGCCATGGCATTAGACATGCTATACGAATGCACCACCCACATCAACACCCGCTTACTTTACAGTACATCTCGCATGGTTTCTTCTTTAACAGGCATGTATGTTCAGGCAAACAAAGCCATCGTCGGCGAAAACGCGTTTGCCCACGAAAGCGGCATCCACACTCGCGGCGTCACCGAACAGCCCTTGACCTTTGAACCCATCAACCCCGAAGTTGTGGGGCGAACCCGCAAGCTGGTTGCAGGTAAACTGGCAGGAACACGTGGCATCAAAGCAGAATTAGAAGAAATCGGCATCCACCCCACTGAAATCCAACTAGACGAGATTGTTCATCGCGTCAAAGACTTAGGTGACAAAGGCAAAATGGTAACTGACGCAGATTTGATTGCGTTAACTTCGGCAGTTATGGGGCAAGTGATTGGGGAAGAAAAAATCATTGACCTGTGTGATTTAGCTGTGATGACAGGCGTGAAGGTGTTGCCGACCGCTTCTGTTCGTCTATCTTTAGATGGTAAAGAATACGTTGCTGCCGAAACAGGCGTAGGTCCTGTGGATGCTGTGCTGAAAGCTATCCAGAAATTGACGCGAAACTTGGCAAACATTCGTCTCAGTGAGTACCGCATTGAAGCCTTAACTGGTGGAAGCAACGCTGTAGCGGAAGTCATCATCAAAGTAGAAGACGAAAAAGGCAACATCATATCGGCACGTGCGGCCCGCGAAGACATCGTCATGGCAAGTGTTGAAGCAATGATAAACGGTATAAACAAGTGTCTCCTTAAGAACCGTAACAAGCAGGGAAACAAGCAGTGAAAGTAGCCTATCAGGGAGAAACCGGCGCCTACAGCGAAATGGCTGCGTTCAAGTTTTTTGGCAACAAAGCAGACCCGGTTCCCTGTAAAGATTTCCGGGATGTCTTTGGCGCCGTAAAAAATGGCGTGGTTCCAGCTGGAGTTGTGCCGATTGAAAACTCCATTGAAGGCAGCGTCAACCAAAACTACGACTTATTCTTAGCGTATGACCTCAAGGTTTGCGGGGAAGTTGCGGTAAAGCTTGCTCATGTACTCATTGCCAATCCGCAGACTAAATTTGAAGACATAGAAACGGTGTATTCGCATCCGCAAGCGTTGGCGCAGTGTCGCAGTTACCTTGAAAAGCACAAATGGGAAATCATCCCCGCCTACGACACGGCAGGCAGCGTCAAAATCATCAAAGAAAAACAACTCTACAACGCCGCCGCCATAGCCAGCGAAAAAGCCGCTGACCTTAACAACATGAAAATTGTTGCCCGAGACATAGCCGACAACCCCTCCAACTACACGCGCTTTCTTGTTCTCAGCAACGAAGATGCCGCCCCCACAGGCGATGACAAAACCAGCATCATCTTTAGCGCTAAACACATCCCCGGCTCGCTGTATCATGCGCTTGGCGAGTTTGCGTCCCGAAACATCAATTTAACCCGCATCGAATCCCGACCCACCAAAACTACTGCGTGGCAGTACAACTTTTATCTTGATTTTGAGGGGCATCGCACTGAGAAACGCTGTGAAGAAGCGTTGCAGGCGTTGGAGAAGTATGCGACGTTTGTGAAGATTTTGGGGTCTTATCCGCGGGTTATTTAGCCGCGTGCTGTTGCCACCGTCAACTCTGCCGTGTTTCTGCTCAAGTTTCTAATAGGCGAGGTTGATGGCTTGGCGAAAGCTTGGCTAGCTGCGTTTTGGGGTTTGCGGACAAAACCTAAATATCAAGGGACTCGTTATCATTGTGAGCCAGAAAAATGTGGGCTGATAGTTCAGCTGGTATGAACGCTTGACTTGCACTCAAGAGGTCGGGGGTTCAAATCCCCCTCAGTCCACCACAACCCAGATTATCAAAACCTAGAAAATCAGCAACACCAAATCAGAATTGTTTATCTTTCAGCTAATTTTGGAGTTTTGTGAACCAAAGTTACATTCAACTAAACCATTCCAAGACCTTGACAAGGAATAAACACTATTGAAATATTGAAGATACAAAATAAAGTTATAATATAGCATGAGTTGGAAAAACAGCTTTATAAGTGAACTTCTAAAATATATCGCGCACGGTGGGGGAACAACGGACAACGCCAAACAAGAAATCGAGGCGCTCATGGATTATGGATTAACAGCAACACAAGCGAAGGTGTATCTTTCGCTGATTGATTTTAAGAGCGCAACAGCAAAAGACGTTTACATGACAGCGATCGTTTCACGGCAAGACGTTTATAAAATTCTCTCTGATCTACAAGAAATGGGATTAGCTGAACGGGTGCTATCGTCTCCATTAAAATTTAGGGCAACACCAGTTAATGATGCCCTTACGATTTTGCGACAGCACAGACTTAACAAAAACGTCTCCTTGGATAAAAGGGCAACGACCATTTTTGACCAACCGAAATATCAAAACAGAGAACATAAAGATTCAAACGAGACGGTATTTGAAGTGCGCGCGGTTTCGTACTGTGACCCCCGCGTTTATAGAGCATTTGAAAAAGTAAGGCACAGCATAAAATTTATTGGATGTAAGTTTAGTTGGTCCATTGCGTACAGTTTTAGCGACGCAAGCCATTCCGCTGTAAGAAGAGGGATAAAACGGCAATCCCTTTTGAACGCAGATGCAACGGAGGTGCCAGATTTTTATAAAAACACAGTCTCTGAAATAAGAATTGACAGGTCTTTGCGCTGCGCGAATATGTATATATTTGATGAGAAGGAAATTGCGATTTGGGAAGAAAACACTGATGCACGGTCAGCAAATGTGCTATGGTCGAATCACCGAGGATTGATCAACGCATTAACTGACTACTTTGAAGGAAGATGGAACACTGCCACCCCCCTTTAGTGAAGCAAAACATGGCTGGTCTAGCAATTTTGGCACCAACAAACAGGGTGATGTGCGCATTGTTTTTCTTAGAACAGAAAGTGATAGTAAAAATTCAAGATATTGTAAAAAGAGACCCCCTGAGACCATTTTATTTTCGCCATATTCTTTCAAGTTTTAAGAATGATTGCCGGGGTTCTGCTCGGGGCGGAGCCAAAACATGGAGGAGATGTTTTGGGACATCGTGCAGTGACCCTCTCGGCCATTTTTTAACGTTTTCACAGTTAATGCACTTTTAGTTGAAACAAAAAAAGAAGAGAGGGAGAGTTTCCCTTTTGTGTGTTTACTTTTTCTTTGTGAAGATGTATGCTGCGACAGCAATGACAACAATCACAATGACAGCAACGATAGCATAGATGTATTCCATCGGAATACCACTGTTCGAAGTAGCAGTAGGCTCAGCAGTCACAGTTGGAGACTCAGTCACTTCAGGAGCAACAGTAGAGGTTGGAGCTTCAGTAGGAGCAACAGTAGGCTCAGTAGTACTACCACCGGGAGCAGGAATTGCAGAGAAGGCATTCCAGTCAGAGTAGGCTTCATCATAGGTAAAGCCAACAGTGCGTTTGCCTTCATAGTACGCTACCCATCCCCAAGTTCCAGTCTCAGTAGG
>CAZTRN010000004.1:0-137200 GCA_964616775.1 uncultured Candidatus Bathyarchaeia archaeon | reverse complement strand
ATTCAGTCACTTCAGGAGCAACAGTAGAGGTTGGAGCTTCAGTAGGAGCAACAGTCACTTCAGGCTCAGCACCGCCAGGAGTAGCAACCACACTCACAGTGTTCAATTGAGTTGAGATAGCATTGTATGTTAGATATGACGATATTTGTTGACCTTCGTAGTAGGCTACCCAGCCCCAATCTCCGATTTGGGTCGGGTTGTAGGAGAAGGTGAAGTAGCCCATGTTGTCTGTTGCTGTAGTTAAGGTTTCAGTGGTTTGGTCGGGTTTTGTGATGCTTAGTGTTACCGTAGCGTTTGGAAGCCCAGGATAAGAATACTCAGGTGACCCGTCTCCGCCTGTGTGAGTTACTGATGCACGTAATTGCCCTCTCACTGTAACGGTTTCATTTGACCACATTTCCAGACCTTTATCAGATAGCGCCCACATGTCAGTATTCACGTCAGTTACATCGCTAAAGCAGTAGATCTTTCCGTCACCAGACCCAACGTATAGTTTTCCATCCCAAATGGCAGGAGAAGATGAAACCTGTGCCTCAGTTGTGTATACAGATAGCGGTGTTCCACTTGTAGCGTTGATGCAGGTGATGGCGTAGCTGTCACATCCATAGTAGACTTTTCCTCCGCGTATATCATCAGCGTAAGCTGCCGAAGTAGACACTTGGAAGCCCAGCCACTGTAGCCATATTAGTTCTCCAGTTGTCGCGTTGCGAGCGGATGCTGAGTTGTGCTCCGAGAGATAAAGTACACCATTGTAATATGTTGCAGCAAAAGCTTGATTGCTATTTCCGTCGACCTCTGTGTTAACTTGCCAGACCAATGCGCCAGTTGTTGCGTTAAGAGCTACAAAAATTACGCCAGATGGTTTAACAGAGCGACCTCCACCTCCAATGAAGACTTTGCCTTCAGCTATTGTCGGCGTGCCAAACATGAAGTACTCCTTGCGACCGGATGCACTCTTAGGCGTTGTCCAGTTCCAGTCTTTAGTACCTGTTGTTGCATCCAAGGCATACAAGTTTTTGTCTGCAGAAACTATGTAGACTGTACCGCTATCATATGCTGGGGAACCGCCGATTGGACCGTCCGTTTGATACGACCATTTCAGTGTTCCACTGGTAGTGAGACAGTAAACTTTGCCATCCAATGCACCGACGTAGAGCAGATTGCCAATGACTATAGGTGAAGAACGCGGCTGCCATGATGTTGCCTCAAACAGCACATCTATTTGTCCACCAGCATAGAATTCCCATATTTTCTCGCCAGTTGCAGCATCTAAGCAGTAAATATTCCCATCGTCAGCACCTGTATAAACTCTGCCGCCGACAACTGCAGGTGTAGATGCAACTCTGAAGCCAGTTGTGAAGTTCCAAATCTTAGTGCCTGTACGGGCGTTGATACAGTAAATATTCTTGTCATTGGAACCTATGTACAATTTGCCGTCCACAATTACTGGCGATGAAGTTACAGCGCCATCCGTTGAGTAAGTCCATATGGGGCCACTGCCAAGTTCTGATGGCCCTATTTGTCCTATAGCCACACCAGGATTATCAATGTTTCCACGGAAGTACGACCAGTCGTCTGTAGAGGCGCCGTCTGTAGAAGGTGAACCGAAGCAGTACAGAGTTGTACCAGATGTAGCATAGAGGTTTCCATATGCAATTATTGGTGTGCCAAAGGTCATTTCAATTGTCCACAGAATTTCACCAGTCCATGCGTCAATACATGCGAAAGTGTCAGAGCCTACGTCTTGACCTGCAATTGTATCTCCTGCGCCACCTGCGGTATCGACTATGTCATAATAGAGTTTACCGTCAGCTAAAGCAGGTACCGTGCCATAACGTATCCACGCATCTGTTTGCCACAGAAGGTCGCCAGTATCAGCATCCCAAGAAGCGACGTAACCACAAGGAGAGGGTCTAGCATTCTCCTGGAAATATCGTCCATAGGCGATTGCACCGCTATGAGCAAAGAAACCCCTGCCACCAGCGTCATAATCCCACAGGATATCGCCGTTAGTTGTGTTGTAACATGTGAGATGCGTGCTGGCACCACTTGCATAAAGTTTGCCCTCGGAATATGTTCCCCAGTAGGAAGCAAAGCCCATTTTCCGAGCCGTCCAAACAAGTGATCCATCTTCGCCATCTAGAGCATACACAGTATATTGAGTGGTTCCAACATAGAGTTTTCCGTCACCGAACGCAAGAAGTTCAGAGGGTGCATCGCATACGTAGGACCAAACTTGTGGGGGAGTCGTAGACGGATCTGACAAGTCATAAGCAAGTATCACACCTTCATGAGTTGTTGCATCGTATCCGCATATGTATTTGATTTTTAAGTCATTTGAATATGGCGTAGGATGATAGTGACCGCTGCCGGGATTGCCTGTCTCATAATAGATACTTATGCTCCACATTTTTGCGCCGTCACTTATTCTGAACCCCTCTATGCCTTTAGCTGTGTCCACGACGAGATATTCATCGTTGAGCTTAGTTACCCCTGAACTTTCTCCCGATGGAAGATCTGCAGTCCATATCAATGAACCAGTGTAGTAGTCAAGTGCGTAGAGTTTAGTGCCGCTCACGGTGAAAATTTTTCCGTTAAAAGCAGCCAGTGGATTTCCATATCCTGTAGCAGTCCAAAGTACGTTAGCTGTATCTGGCGCAGGCCCATCAGAATACTTTGTGTGTCCTTCGTTTTGACCATCCTGTGGCCACTCGTACTGCAGTAAGTCATCGCTATAAGCATTTGCGCTTATACTGCCGGTAGTGCTTTGAGCCGAAATCATCGGCAAAAATTCCAAAGCAAACAGTATTAACAAAATTCCAACAAGAATTTGTAATTTTTTTATTCAGATATCCTCCTTTATGCAGACCGTAAAGCGAGAGGAGAATATTTAGCGATTTTTTGTATCAGATTCCGACCGACAAATAACAAAAGATTTAAAAAATGCCCATGTGTAGGATTATGCTCTCAAAAATGGGAAACTTGCGAAGATCCCAGAGTCAGACAAAATAGGACACCAACTCAGGCAATTATTTTATTAATTTTTTAATAATTAAGAGAAAAAAACTATTCGGGCAGTTTGTCCACGAACTGTTTCACACTTTTTCGGTAGCGGTTGAAGGCTTCTCGACCCGTCCTTGTCAAGGCAAGAACGGTGTGGGGTTTTTTATCAATGAACTCTTTGGTCACTGAGACGTATCCTGCGTTTTCCAGCTTACTTAAGTGGGAATAAGCAGGGTTGCTGTGCCTATGAGCACTATCGGGTCAGATAAAGCCACAAAATCACCAAAAATAAGTACGAAGAGACAAGTATTAAGGTTAACTAGGAGGAAGGGCTATTGCCGCCGTCTTATGTCAAGCAGCAGAACGTCATTGCCAAAGTGTTGCTGTGGTATGCCGAGCTTTCTCCATAAGAGACGAAACCGCCTCAGGAGACAAACCAAGTGTTCTTTCGAGATAGCCGTGGTCTTGGTCCAGCAGTTGCCGTATGAGCACAATGCCCACATCCACAAGTCGCAATCGAGTTTCTCTGCTTACCCCGCGAAGACAACTCAACGGATACAACCGATACTTCTCAACGACATCTTTTATGCCTAAGCCTTCAGGCGAACTCCATCCGACCTGCAAAATACCGCGACAACCGCCGTACACTGAAGCATGCTCCGAATACCGTGTGTTGGTAACTATCATTGCCCCGTCAACTTTGAACGGGGTAATGCCGTTTTTGTAGCCGTCGGTCACATCTTCTATTATGGCTCGGGCGATGCGGCTCTCATCCAATCCCGTAAGCGCATGATACGTGCCATGATGCTTAGCTTCAACCAGATACGTTAAGCCATCTTTAACAGCTACAGCATCCACTTCATGCTCTCCACACAAACCCCTCAAAATCGTGTTAGGTTGAACTTGAAAACCGCTATAACTTAGGAGCACCCGCACGAAAACTTCGAATTCAGGCTTTGACTCCATGAGGCTTATGCCGTATCGGAGGTCGAAGACATGTTTTGCGGCGGGTTTGTGCCGGCGGATTAATGTAAAAACGAGGCGAAGGATTTCCTTTGTGGATATGCCTTCGTAGAGTTTGGTTTCCACTTGCTGCGCGACTTTAACTGCGACCTCTCGAGTGGTACCCATCCTCAAGCAGGTCTGCACTACTTTCTCTTTGTCGAAAGGTTGGCGCATACCATTTGCTTTAGTTACATAAACGACCAAGCGGATTCGTCCTGATAACTGACAAAGAGAAAAGAGTACTTTAATTTTTTACTGATATACCAGTTAACAGTGTCAGAAAACAAAGGAGAAGAGGGTTTATCTTTGTTCGATGGGAACAAAAGGAAGCCCAAATTCGCCCACATACTTCGACGACGGACGCAACAAAACCGCATCCTCATACTGTTCCAACACATGCGCCGTCCAACCTGAAATGCGGCTTGAAGCAAAAAACGGCGTGAAAAACTCCGACGGAACCCCCAAAGTGTTCAACGTGACAGCAGCATAGAAGTCTACGTTAGGATAGATTTCCTTTTTCTGGTAAACGACGTTTTCGATTTTGAGGCAGAGGTTGTGGATTTTTCGGGTGTTTTTGCGGTCGCAGAGTTTCTCGGCGATTTCACGCAAATGACGGGTTCGGGGGTCTTCAGCTTTGTAGACGCGGTGCCCAAAACCCATGATTTTCTTTTGCCCATCCAACATGCTTTGAATATAATCTTCGACTTCTTCTTCACCGTTGACATCGTTAAGCATGTGCATGACTTTTTCGCTGGCGCCTCCGTGCAAAGGTCCCTTTAAAGTGCCCACGGCAGAAGTAATGGCAGAGTAAATGTCTGAATTTGTGCTGGCGGTGATGCGAGCAGCAAAGGTAGATGCGTTAAAACCATGGTCGGCGTGTAGGGTCATGAAACGGTCGATGGCTTGCTGTTCTGCCTCGTTTACGGGAGTGCCGCGGAACATATAAAGGAAGTTTTCAGCAAACCCTGCGTCTTCAATTGGAGACACCAACGGCTGGTCTAATCGGGTACGATAAAGCGCGGCTACCAAGGCAGGAACCTTAGCAACCAGACGTAGGGCACGGCGCTTGTTTGCTTCCTCAGAGTTGGCCCCATATTCGGAGTCAAACTCACTCAAGTGGGAAACTTCAGTACGTAGTACATCCATGGGGTGAACGGTTTTTTTGGTTGCTTTGAGGCTTTTCACGATTTGGCGAGGCAAAGTCATTTCCGAGAAAAGATACTGTTTAAAGTCGGCAAGTTCTTTTCGGTTTGGCAACGCCTTGTTAATCAGCAGGTAGGCAACTTCCTCGTAACATACGCGACCAACGAGGTCGTTTATGTTGTAGCCCAAGTAGTAGAGGGCACCTTCAGGGTTTACGAAGCTGATTTTGGTTTCGGCAGCGTGAACATTCTTTAATCCACGAACCACGTTTCTTTCGGTTGTTTCAGTCATAGGGTTCCACCTAAATGAGGAAGCGTTAATGGGAATTTCATGGCTAAACGGTATTTTAGAATATCGGCTATTATTAAAGAATTTTGAGGAAATTCCCCCGTGCATTTGCTATTCAAGATTCAAAAGCCTATTATGAAGTCAGTTTGGCTAAACAGCCGCGTTTACTCGCACTTTATCCGAGATAAGCACAATTTAAGCCCATTTCCACCTCACCTCCCAGTATAAACGGAGAAGTTTTAAAACCAACTTGCAAAAACACGAGCAAAAAAACAGCTAGACACATAACCTCAACTGCCTAAGCAGCACAGGTTCAGAAAACAAGATCAAAAATCGTGGCTCAGGTTAGAACAGTTTCATATCTTTGTGGACTGCATACAATCGGATATAGCCGCAGTTCAAGCAGCCAACCTGAATCATCGGCACACTTTGATGCCCAGGCGAATTGTAAACAGTTGCAGTTATAATATCCCCGAACCCCCATTCACTGCGTCCACAAGAAGGACAACTAGGTTTGACTCGTTTATCGATGAGCCAATCTTGGACTTTTTGTTTCTGCTCAACCGTCAAAGGCATCAAGGTCAACTCCAGCCAACTATCCTTAGCGGCAATAATAAGGTTTAGTCACAGCCTCAAAAAAGAACGCAAAAGTTAAAACCACAAAGGGGGTAAATCCAATTGGCGAAAAAATGAACCGTGAAGACCTAAAAGCGCTGTCCAAAACAGAAATTCCCAAAGCAGCAAAACAACTTACAAAAAACGATGTAGCATTTCTGGTAGATACACTTTCGGAGAAAGAAGATATGGTGCGGTATCATGCATTTTTGTTGCTGCAAGAGAACTCTCGCCAACAACCATACACGTATGAGCACTGGGACCAATTAGAGGCAAAAGTAAGCAATGCAAATTCGTATCAGCGCAGTATAGGCTTAATGCTAATGGCAGAAAACGTTCGATGGGACAAAACAGGCAAATTCGCCAAAGTCCTCAACCAATACTTGAATTGCTGCACAGACGAGAAATTCATAACGGCAAGACAAGCCATTCAGAACTTAGCTAGTGTTGTCGCGGCAACCGACCAATATGACGCCCAAATTAAACAGCGACTAGCGTTTTTAACGTTGGCGCAGTACAAAGAAAATCAGCAACAACTGCTTGCCAAAGACATAGCAAACATACTTAGGCTCATCGCTAAGAAAGAGGACAAAAAATAACGCTAAACGCGCGCATAAACTAACCGTTAGTCAACGTTAGTTACGTCAGCTTTGTTCTTGGAGGTTTCGAGCCAGTTTCGGGACTCAAAAAAGGTTTTACCCGCAAACTCACCTCGCAACGCACCCTTCTCAGGACACATCTCCACGCAGCGCATGCACAGAATACAGTCAGAGGCAGTTACGTCGCCACCTTTCTTTTCATAAACTGCAGTTACCTGTGTTGGACAGACGCGTTTGCAGACGCCGCATTTGGTGCAAGAAGATTCGTTTTTCTGCAGTTTAGTTAACGCAACATGCTTGAAAGGACGATAAGCACTGAAGAGCGCCGTTAACGCGCCTAAGGGGCAGATGCGACACCAAAACCGTCGGTAAGCCACTGACAGAGCAGTCACGATAGCGAGGACTATGAGGTTTAGGGAGCTTACGTAGAAGCCCACAAGAGCAAGCGGACCTTGAATGATGCCAAACACGTAACTGGCTTTCATAGTGCCTAATCCCACTTCAACTAAACTGCACAGAGGTCTAGCGGGGCACACAAGACAAAACGGTTCATTAATTGAGCCTGTAATGCCTGCTTCGGTCCCTTGGGGTCCACCGACGCCAGTTCCAGGGATGAGTTGAGTGCCAAAAATAGCTTGGCTCCCAAAAATGACGCTTAAGATTATCATTGTAGCAATTATTATGAAACTGAACTGCCTGAGTTTCACGGTAGTTTGGGGTTTAAAGCTGAGGTGACGTTTGCCAAAAGCTTTACGCAGTCGACTTAAGGCATCCATGTAAAGCCCGAAGGGACATAGCCAACCACAGAAAGACCGCCCAAAAACCACCGCAGCCCCAATGAGCAAACCAAACACTATGCCCAGTTTTTCAAGCCCTGTAGTGGAGTAAAAGACGCCGTATCCGCGCAGCCCACTGTCCCAGAAGGGAAAGATGTAGGCTTGAATTTGCCAAATTGGACACGTTACCGTTCGCCCCGAAGGATAATAGCAAGCTAAAATCGGCACGGATATGCCGTCGGGGAATTGGTTTCCTAAAAGGTCTTGACCAAAAATGTTAGAGCCCAAAAGATTATCGCGTGGCGCGTTGCCTAACGGGAGCCACAGGGTATTTCCAAAAGGACCAACAAGCAGCCCCATAAAAACGGCGACCAACGCAGCGATTTGAATGAAAAGACGCAGGGTGCTGATTTTACGGGTGCGGTTCTTTACGCCTTTAAGAATGGCGACAATTCCGACCGCTACAATTACTACAAATAGTAGGATTATGGCTGTAGCGGAATCGACCAAACGAATCTTCCTGCTAGCCTGATTTTAATTTGGCTTTGCTTTATTAGTCTATCCAATTTTTTACTCAGTCATCCTGATTAGGAAGTTTTGTTGATTGTGCAACGTTCGAGGGATTGCGCGATTGCACTAAGGCATGGTTTGCTTGAACACGATTCCGCAGCGTTATGGCAACAGTAATTATTATGACAATGCAGAAAGCGATGCCCGTTGTAATGGCTACGGAGTGTTGCTGGTAGAAAGATTGGTCAGATGCGCTGGGGTTCCCAAGGTCATTGGAAAACACAATGTAGGAAACAGAGACGTTTTTACCTGAATCCCCATTAACAGTGAGAGTACCATTAGGACTCACGCGCCAACCGTTGCCTTCATCGATATATTCACTTCCAAAGGCAACCAGCCAATTGCCGCCCCTTACGGTAAGATTGAAGTAAAAAATTTGTACACCAGAACCAACAGGCAAGTAACGCATAGTGACGCCAGTTCCACCACCAAAAGACGATCGTTGGCAAGAAAGGATAGTTATGTTGGCGTTTTGGGTGGAGACCTTAAAAGTGTCAACATTTGCTCGGCTAGCAACGGAATTGTTAAGACGCAAATTGGTAAAGGTCCAGAAACCGTTTTCTTGGGTTGCCTGCGTGTAGGTACCGTTAACGGCGAAAGATAGGAAGGTGTTGTTTTGGGGGATTTCGAATTGCGTAGAAGGATAGAACTCTTGTGACGATTGTGCATTCACGAACACTGCCGAACCTACCAGAACAACAAAGAGAAGAGCAAAGAGGCTCCCCAAAGGTAACTGCCGTTGATTTGTCATTAAGGCACCGCTATTCCAAAGGAACATGTGAACGAGTGAGCTATAACTTTTTTCGTTTTCCATGTAAATCGCTGAATAAAGGGGACTTTTCAACAATAGTTTTATTGGTTAAGTGACTGTTTCAAGAACAGGGTCTGCCATGAAAATGCGAACGATAAAATTTAGTCCACAGCTGCTCATTGAGAAACTTCAAGGAAAACCTTCCACGTCAACACTGGAGTTACCTGAAGACACTGAACTGTTAGGTATAAAATATGATGTTTTCAGTGGCGAAGTGATTGCGGTTATTCGAAGTGAAACTTTTGAAGACACCCAAGACGCATATCCCATACCAGAAGCTACAAAAACATCCAACACAGCAGACAAAACTGTGGTTCAACAGAACCTCATTCCAAAACCCGAAGCAAACCCCATCGTTGCCCCAAAACCTCAACCCCCAGTCGCCAGCAAGGTTCAGGTTCAGCCTAAACGTGACACCAGCCTTATGGAAGAAGAATTCAGCGACGACCAACGCAAACTGCTCAGTTTCACAGTTGATGGCGAGTTTTTGGTGGTGAAGCCAGTTAAGTTTTTGAAAGCAGAATGGGACGACATCAATGATGTTGTGCGCAGTTTAGGCGGGCGATGGGTAAAAGGAGACATCATCAGCTACTGGGAAGTACCATTGCCCCAAAAAGGACGTTAGGGTGCAGAGGCTTGAATTTAAGGGGAAGGTGCTTGGGGGAAGACAAATTCAAGCATGACACCCTAAGCCACAAATAAACAAAGGATCTTTGGGGAATTAACATTTGTTGAGAACGCCAGTTTGCTTTTTTGCAAACCAAATTTAGAAGAACAAGCAGCAAATCTGGTACAGCCAAACCAGTTAATGTACTAAAATTTAGTTTGATCGCATTTCATTAGTGGAACTGGGGTTTATTGGTTGCTGTAAAAGTTTTCGTTGATTTTGCAGAGCGCTAAAAGCCCCAAATTTCCCACCGCAACGCCAATCAAAGCAAAGATGACGATGAAAATTTCAGCGTTGTTTAAGGGGTGAAGGTTAGCCATAAAGTAGGCGCCTATTAATCCGCCGAAAAAGGAAGCCAGAAGCATCCAAATGAGTTCACGTTTCATGACCGTTGCCTTTCAGAGTATTTGGCGGCGCTGCTTTTTTGGCTTTCTAAGTTTTTTGGAGTTTAGCGATAAAGAAGCCATTTGAATGGTGAATGTGCGGGTAAAGGCGTTGGCACAAATCTAAGCCGCGTAGTCCAGGCTGCCCCATTTTTGGCGAAATTTCCACAAGCTGAAACTCGGGGTAGCGGTCAAGGAAACGTTGAATTATCATTTCATTTTCTTCAACGGTTACGCTGCAAGTAGAGTACGTCAAGGTACCCCCAGATTTGACTTTACTGGCACAGTTATTTATCATCATCCACTGGATGTCAGCCATTTTTTGGATGCTCTTTTGGGAGAGACGCCATTTAGCAGCAGGCAACTTGGCGAACACGCCAGTGCTAGTGCAAGGCGGGTCCAAAATCACCACATCCGCATCTACAGCAAAGGGCAGAGGGGTGCGAGCGTCAGCGATGACTGGATTGGCAATGTTGACCCACATACGCCCCACTTCCTGACGCCAAACCTGCATCCGCCGCTTCGAATAATCCACGGAGTAAATAAAGCCCTGATTTTGCATAAACTGGGCAAGGTAGGTGGTTTTGGCTCCAGGCGCGGCACAAACATCTATCACAGTTTCGCTGGACTTAGGGCTGGCAGCTTCTGCTGCAAAGCAGCTAGCTTTGTCTTGGATAAAGAAGTTGCCAAGGCGGTAGCTGTCGATGCGGTTAAGCGGGCGAGCAGTTTTCAGAACCCGATAAGTGAACTTTAGCGGCTCAACTTTCTCCACAACGACACCTTCCGCGGCTAGTTTAGCCAAAATTTCCTCTTCAGTTAAGCGGAGTGTGCTGAGTCTGATGCAGGTTTCTGGAGGCTTTAAGTTGCCCTCCAAAAACGCTTTTGCCTCCGCTTCGCCAAAAAGATCAAAACAGTACTTCACAAACCATGTGGGATGATAGGTTTGCAGGGCAACTTTTTCTTCACCTTTGGACACCTCAAGAATAGATTCAAGCTTTTGTGTAAGCAGAAAACCCAGAAACGGTTCCACTTCGCGCATAGTTTCCCAGCCCAAAATTGAACGTCCAAGATGAGCTATGTGCTCCGCTTCTTTGAGGTCGAAGCGGCGCCAGTTTTTGGCAACATGAGTCTGGTAAACGTAGAGGCGCAAAAAAGATTGGACGCCTAGGTTGAGTTCTGTGAGGTCTTTTTTGAGGACGATGTTGATGTATTTGTCGATGAGGTTGCGTCGGCGTTCAGTTTCCACCACTAAACCGTAAGCTAAGCGAACAGAGTCGGGGTCACGGATGTGAAGTTGCTTTACGGTTCGGTTCAGAGCCATGCGTTCGCTGAGTTTTTTCATTTCTATCCAGCTTAACGTTTCAATAGCTATAGCCCAAGCATCCTTCAACAACAGACTTCACGTGAGGCTTAAGGAGACAACGCTCTAAATAAGCTTAAGAAGACAGAAGCAGAGTTTCAGGCTGAATTAAAGAAAAAGAAGAAAAAAGAGCCTGCTTACTGGAGCAGGTCAACTACTTCTTGCGGGATGAAGAACTGGTTTATCTGCGAAGAGTAAACGACAAGGCCTTCAAGGTTGTAGGTCTGCACAGAGCTTCCATGTGAAACGGTCAGAATATCTTTGCTTGCGGGTAAAGTTGCGAGTGTGCCGGGGAGTCCGATTTCGAGAATGGGGTTTGCGGGATCGTTCTTGTTGATGGTCAATTGTGAGGCAGAAAAGACATCAGAGGTGTTCACGTACAAGGTTTCCTGTGCGGCAGTCAGGTTCAGTCCTAAAGCATCCGAAGCAACGTAGGCAAGTTCAGTGTTGTCATAGTGTCCAACTGGGGTGTCGCCGTTAGGTGAGTAAGCCCAGAGAGGAACATCAGAACCATCATGTCCGTGGGTGGTCCAACCGAAAGCAGTGTAAGTCTTGCAGATGTATTCTGAAATAGAATAGTAGTCAGTCAGGTCCATCGCAGCTATATCATCGTCAGTTATTTGAAGACTCCACCATTCCTCGAAGATTGTTTTGATTTCAGTGTTGTTTGTTACACCAGCAAGTTTTGCTGCTAAACCTTGTGAAGTGATTTTCATGCCGTTCAGAGGTTCAACAATGTCTTCAACGGTCAAGGCTGTATAGCTGTGACCGATTGCGTTGCTGTCTTGGTAGTAGCTGCCTATGGTTAAGCCGCCTGTGTTGTGGTCTGGGAATGCCATCACAAGAGTGTGACGGTCTTGCATGGCAAAGTTAAGAGCCACGCCCACAGCGTCATCAAAAGCTAAGAAGTCTGTTGCTGCATAGATTGGGTCGTTTGCGTGGTTTGCCCAGTCAACTTGGCTTCCTTCAACCATCAAAAAGAAGCCGTTCTTGTTTGTAGACAGCAATTTGATTGCTTGTGCAGTCATCTCGGCAAGAGAAGGTTCTGTGGGAGCAAATTCTGCACGGTCAATGTCGGGCTGCATGCTGCTAGAAGCGAACATACCCCAAGCTTTGCCGTTGATGAGAGTCTTCATTGTGTCTTTATTGTCAACGAATTTGTAGCCGCGGTCAAGCAAAACCTGATAGAGGTTGTCGCCGTCAGTACGTGTCCCTTTCCAGGTGGCGCCAAAACTGGTGGTGTAGTTTACAGTGGAGGGGAACAGTTTGCTGCCGCCGCCTCCGAAGACCACGTCGACATCGTTGTATATCATTTGTTCGATGATGTCGTTTTCGTCGCCGCGGTTGTAGTTGTGGGCGGCGTAGGCGGCTGGGGTTGCGTGACTTATGGTGCTTGTAGCGACTAAACCGGTGGATTTGCTGTCGAGTTTAGCAGCCTCTAGTATTGTGGCTAAAGGCACGTAGGGTTCGGAGTCAGGTGTGAAACCAGTCAAAAGGTCACTTGTTTTAGGTCCCATACTAATGAATTTGTCAGTTGACTTGTGACCTGTGGCGAAAGCGGTGGCGGCAGGCGCGGAATCGGTGATGACGGAGTCAGTCATGTATGTGGAAACTGACCCGGTGATTATGCCGTCAAGGTTTAATGCAGAGCCCTTGTACCAGCGTGCTAACGTTTGTGTGCTTAGTGAGCACCCGTCAGGAACCAACACGATTAGATTTCTGATTTCGTCGTCTGATTCGATGGGTCGCGAGAAAACTGGAACTGCAGCAAACGAAAGCGTGATTACAGCAACTAAAAATCCAATACAAAGCACTTTACTTTTTTGTTCAAAGTTTTCACCCATTTTCTCTGACTGAGAAAGTTCAGTCAACAATCAGGCGGCAAAATTTGACTTATGAGTTCTCGACATAGAATATAGTTCTAAAAATAAGCTATTTCGCCTGTGTAATGTATATAGAAGAGACTTAGCCGTGGTGAAGCAGTTGATTTAGGTTAAATAGAAAACGGTGCGGTTTAGTTTTTTGTGCACTAAAGGTTTTAGTCTGCCCCCGCATAGTGATTACTGCAAGGTTCAGGATGTATGCCCCAAAAGTGCCTGTTTGACTTCAGTCCGTGCCCTCCAAAAAAGAAGCCTGAAGAACCAGTTGTAGCGCAGCCTGTGCCTAAAACTGAAGCGCCCCCGACGATAATGGAGCATGAGAGACAGAAACGACGTGAATCGTTTATGGCGCCAGAGAATCTGCCAGCGTCGTATTTTGTTTCGGCAACATATGATGGGCGACAACGGAAAGCTGTGGTTAAACTTTACGAGCCGCAGTCTGGGAACATTTATTTTTGGTACGACAACACGGGGCACAAACCTTACTGTCTCACCAATCTTTCGCCAAGCGATTTAGAAAGCATGCCGCGGGTTGTGGAACATGAAGGCTTTTTGCGAAGTGAAATCATAGAGCTTTTTGATGCCCTTGCGGACCAAAAAGTAAAAGTTACCAAAATCATTACAAACGATCCTTTGGCTATAGGTGGCAAACCTCAGGGCACCATCCGAGACATCATTCCCGAAGACTTCCCCAAAGAGGCGCCGATAGAGCCCAAGGTTTGGGAAGCAAAAATCAAGTATTACCAATCTTACATTTACGACACCCGCTACTTGCCGGGCATGATTTATTCTGTTCAAGATGGCAATCTGAAGCCGGTGGTGGTTGAGCAGGCGGAGAAAACCATCAGCCACCTGAAAACCATGTTCAAAACCGCCACTTCTGAAGAACTGGATTATCTGGAGGAGTGGGCGAGGTTCACCGAGTACCCAGCTCCGAAGTTTCGCCGTGCTGCCATAGACATCGAAGTGTATGCGCCCCTGTCTACGCGGATGCCAGATGCAAGAGAGGCGGTTTATCCTGTTGTGTGCTGTTCGGTTTATAGTTCGGATGGGGAGCAAAAGGTTCTCGTGCTTAAACGAAAGGATATGCCGATGGGCAACTACCCCATACCTGCAAGCGCCATGGAGTTCTTCGATACTGAAGAACAGCTCCTAAAAGCGATTTTTGACATCTTGTGGGAGTACCCGTTCATTTTGACGTTTAACGGCGACGACTTTGACCTTCGTTACCTTGTGCACCGCGCCGCCAACTTGGGTTTTCGCAAACGTGACATCCCCATCGAAATTGGCAAACGTGTTTGTTTGCTCAAATACGGCATCCACATTGACCTCTACAAGTTCTTCTTTAACCGCAGTATCCAAATCTACGCTTTTAGCAACAAATACAAAGATGTCACCTTAAACGACGTGGGCAAAGCCGTCATTGGGCTGGAGAAGATTCAGAACGAGAAGCCAATCGGCGAACTCAGTTACACGGAACTTTGTGCTTATTGTTTGCGGGATAGCGAAATCACGTTTAAGCTGACTGAGTTTGAGGATGAGTTGGCGATGAAGCTGATTTTGGTGCTTTCGCGCATCAGCAGCATGCCTATGGAAGATGTGAGCCGTCAAGGTGTTAGTCGGTGGATTCGTAACTTTATGCACCGCGAACACCGCCACCGAGGCTTCCTCATTCCCAACAGTGAGGATATTCTTGCCAAGAAGGGCAAAACCAGCACCACCGCCATAATCAAAGGCAAAAAGTACCAAGGCGCCATCGTCGTGGAGCCCGTGCCTGGCGTCCACTTTAACGTTGCGGTCATGGACTTTCCCAGCCTGTACCCATCCATCATCAAAGTTTGGAACCTCGGCTACCAATCCATTCTTTGTCCACATCCCGAGTGCCGAAGTAACACGGTGCCGAATACGCCGCATTGGGTGTGTAAACGGGAACGTGCGATGGAGAGCTTGCTGATTGGGTCACTGCGGGATTTGCGGGTTAGCTGGTACAAGAGCCGCAGCAAAGACAAGTCTCTGCCCCAGGAGCAACGGAACTGGTACAATGTGGCTCAGGGTGCGCTCAAAGTCATTTTGAACGCCAGCTACGGCGTTTTTGGCGCTGAAAGCTTTGACCTTTACTGTCCGCCTGTTGCGGAAGCCACCGCTGCCATCGGACGCCACAGCATCACCCAAATACTTAATCACTGCCGAACCGTGGGCATTCAGGTGCTCTACGGCGACACCGACAGCTTGTTCCTCAAAAACCCCACCAAAGAACAAATCGCGGAAGTTGTCCGCTTCACCGAACACGAACTGCACATGGGTATCGACGTAGACAAAAACTACCGCTATGCTGTCTTTAGCAGCAGAAAGAAAAACTATCTGGGCGTGCTTGAGGACGGAACTGTGGATGTAAAGGGGTTAACGGGCAAAAAGAAACATGTGCCCATCTTCATCAGAGATGCTTTTAACCAGATGAAAGGGCGGTTGGCGGAGGTGAAGTCGCCTGCGGATTTCGAGAAAGCCAAAAAAGACATCACCGACATCGTCCGCAACCGCTACAACACGCTTAAGCGGCGTGAGTGGAAGGACATGAACGACCTTGCCTTCAGTGTAGTGTTGGGCGATGATTTGTCGCGGTACACGAAGACGACGCCGCAGCATGTGAAAGCTGCCCGAGTGTTGGAAGCCAGCGGCAAAGAACTCAAAGCTGGCGACCTCATACGCTTCGTCAAAACGGTACGCGGCGACCACGTCAAACCTGTCGAGTTAGCCAGCAAGAACGAGGTGGACGTGGACAAGTACGTGGCGTACCTGCACAGCACCTTTGACCAGGTTTTGGATGCGTTGGGTCTGAGTTTTGATGAGGTTATTGGCTTAACGAAGCTGGAGAGTTTCTTAGCGTAGTCTGCCAGTTTTTCTTGGCGCAAGAAAGTTTGACAAAAACGCTTTTACCCAAAATGCGCTAACTGTTGTTGACGTCTATGAGCAAGTATTTGGTCTTGGTTTGGGTTGCTGTGTTGACACTGGTTTTGGTTGGACCTGTGGTTTTGCCTGCATATGGGGATGTGGCTTGGGAGGTGCAGGTTGTGGACGAAAAAGCTGAGTTACTGGGGATTTCGTTGGCTTTAGATTCGCATGGCCAGCCGCATATGATTTATGCTGCTACTCCAAGCGGCAACAGCTTTTCACACCCTACACCCGAATACCTCACTTACGCAAGCTGGAACGGCTCAAACTGGAACACCCAAATCGTTGTCGAAAACGGCCACATTTACTACTCTGCCCTTGCTTTCGACTTAAACAACAAACCGCATATAGCGTACAGTACACCTGATAGTAATGCGACCAGTAGTCAAACACCCCATCATTTTATGAATTATGCTACGTGGAACACAACGCATTGGTCTACAACAAGGGTTGACAGCGGAGTCAGAGGTTCGATAGTTGTTGATTCAAAGGGTAACCCGCATATTGCCTACGCTGATAATAATGGGTTGCTAAAGTATGCAAGTTGGACGGGGTCGAATTGGGAGATTCAGGTGGTGGATTCGGATTTTCTGCGTCCCCAAAATTCTAACGGCGAAGTTACGGCTTCTCAGTTTTTGACCCTAGATGCTACCGATAATCCATGCATTGTTTATGGTGACGGGTCAACTGTCAAAGTCGCCACCGCCAGCCCGTCTAATTGGAATATTCAAACAGTGTGTTCAGGCGAACCTTTGAAGCTTGGGAATGTTGCTATGGATTCTCACGGCTATCCGCGGTTTACTTACGTTACGACCTTAAATAGGTCAGTTGTATATGAAAGCTGGAATGGATCAGTTTGGATCACCCAAATAGTGTCGGATAAAGCTGCAGATGAGTTTTCACCTAGTTTTGTCAAGTTGGACTCCAGAGATATCCCCTACATTACGTACATTTCAGTTCCTCTGGCCACTGTGTATTATGTGGCGTGGAATGGAACAGGATGGAATGCTCAAATTGTTGATCAGTCTTCATACATCTCGTATTGTGCGCCGTTTGCGTTGGATTCTGAAGACAATCCCCACATATGTTACTTAATTGGTCGTGGCACGGGCGATTCTGAGCGTTTCTGGGCGGACGGAACCGTCAAATACGCAACCAGCAACCAACCCACCCCAACACCATCTCCTACCGTTCCTGAACTTACACCCTGGATTGCCCTTCCATTTTTTGCAGTGACAGCGACTGCGGTGCTGTTTGTAAAAAGGCTTGGAAAACGAATCACGCAGATTCAAAGATAGGTACAAACCTTCTGAATACTCTCGTTGTTTCTTATTCACTAAAAATCAATTAATGCACAAAAGAAAGCTACCAGAAAAGGATGCGCTATTGTTCGTATTCTGTCGGGTCCACTATGCCAGCTTGCTTGAAGGCAGCTTTGCGGTTAACACACGATTCACATAAGCCACAGTGTTTAGCACCATCACGGTAGCAACTCCAAGTGAGTTCAAACGGCACATGCAAGCTCTGACCAACCTTGAGCAGCTCCCATTTGGGTATTGAGCTGAAGGGGGCTTCTATGTGGATTTCGGTTTCCGTGCCTAGCCGTGCGGTTTGTTCCATGCACTGGTAGAAGGCTTCGCGGCAGTCCGGATAGTTAGCTGCATCCGAGCCGTGAGCGCCATAGAAGATGTTGTTTGCGCCTACCGACGCTGCGTAAGCGACGGCTATGCTGAGGAAGATAGCGTTACGGAAAGGCACCACGATTGGTTGGCTGAAGTCGGAGGTTAACGCGATGTTGGGGTCAACAAGTGAGGTGACGCCGGAGAAGATTTCGCGTAGGCTGCTCATGTCGATGATTTTAATTGGGGCATCGAGTTGTTCGGCAATCAGTTTCGCGTGACCGGTTTCTTTTTCAGCTATCTGCCCATACTTAAACGACAAACAGTTCAGGCTGTGCCCGTTGATTTTAGCCCAGTAAGCGACCACGGCTGAGTCAGGTCCGCCGCTGAGTACGACTACACATTTTTTGTTTTCCGTCACATCTGCCACCATTTAAAGCGTGTTCCTATGATTTGGAAGAGGAAAGCACCTATTAGGCAAAGCGCTTGCTCCACCACAAACAGGTAGGGCAAAGCAACCAGCATTGGGGCGATACCTAATTGTTCAAACATGAAACTTAAACTTACTGCTATAATTGCGGCGGTAACGGCGCCTGAAATGAAGTAGTTTCCGTTGAAGGGTTTCGCCACTATGTAGCCGGCTAAGCCAGCTATGATGCTCATGATTGGCATGAAAACAAGGTCCCAAGGTCCAGCGAAGGGGCTGAAAAAGTTTGCCACTAACGCGCCGACACCGTAACCGAAAGCAAGGATCCATTTTTTAGCGATTGCGGGGCGTAGGGCGCCTGCGATTCGGACTTGGGCTAAGCCAAAAGAGATTGGAAGGGTAACAAAAACTAACGCTGCGTACAGGGCAGCGTAAATTGTAGTTAAAGCTAAATCTTTGGTTGTTATTTTCACAGTTTTTCCTCCGACTCCGGGGTTTCTTTTTTTCGGCGGAACGGGTGGAGGTACACTTACCCGCCGACACCAAAGGCACTGCTAGGCACATATTAAAACTTATTTGAGAAAAACAGCCAACCCAAGACGTCGCGGGATTAAATGAAAAAGTAGAGGACCCCAAACGCCGTAAACAGCGCCATAATGGTAGAAATTATGGCGACGACTTGCAGTTCGGTAAGGGGTCGGCGGTAGGTTATCAAGGTAACTAAACTTCGTTTATGGTCAGCAACGAGGTGTTTACCGTCAAAAACTACGTTGGCTTTGTGTTTGACAAAAAACACAGACAACAAGATGAAGGCAGAGTTAAAGATGTAGGGAATTATGGAGATGATCATGCTGGATTTGAGGTCGGTTATGAGGGCGAAGGCAACCACGGTTAAGCCGATGGCAAAAGAGCCTGTGTTGCCGACAAACAGTTTGCCTCGGATGTTAAAGAAACAGAGCACCAACCAGAAAAGCAGCGGTCCAACCATCAAGGCTTGTGCGGCAGGAGAAGCGATTGCTGTTAAACCGATTAAAACGATGACGGGGCAGATGGTTTCTAAGCCGTTTAAGCCGCCAAGCATGTTTATGGTGTTTGTGACAACCATGACCATGATGGGGATTATGAGAAAGTAGTAAAAGTTACCAAAATCGATCATACCAAGGAAAGGCAATGTAATTGAGGTACGCACGGTAGCTTCGTTGGCTATGGCGTAGTACATGAGGGGCAATGCGGCGATAAGCGGCATGAAGGCTTTATAGCGCCATTTTAAGTCGATCCAGTCGTCAAGCATGCCCATAAAGCCTCCGAACAAAACGCACACCGCCAAAGTTAGAGAAGCGGAGACGCCGTTGGTGGCGGAGTCGATTTTCAAAAAATACATCAAGAAAAGGTAGATTGTGGCAAAAAGAACGTAGGTGACGCCTAAGCCCCATGGAACCAGAGGTTTGCCTGGTTTATGTTGGTCGGGAACTTTAGGCCACACTATGGTCGGTCACCTTAGGAAGTTGTAGAGCCATTTGCAGCGTAGTATGCATCCCAGTCAATTTGGTAGAGCGCCACCAGCGGAATCAAAGAGCCATATGAATAGTAGGCTGTGCTTGGGGTAATGTCAAGACCAGAGATGTACACGGCGGTAAAGTAGCTTGGCACTTCAGCAGTTTGGTCTAGCACTGTAACAGAGTTCTGGTTTGCCCACAGTTGTTCAGCGTAGCTCATCAACTTGAAGATTGTTGAGTTTAGACCCATGTCGTTCCAAGTCCATTCCGACGCGCCAGTAGTCTCGTCAGTTGTGGTATTACCGAAGCTGGTCTCGTTTCGCCATGAATAGCTGCTGCTCATCCAGCTTGTCCCAAACGTTTCATCAGTCATGAAGCGTGCTTGGGCTTCACCAGAGATTCGAGCCATCCAAGACCATTTGCCTTCGTCACCGTAGCCAGAGAGTTGGACTCCTTCTATGCTGCCCTCGCTTGTAACCGACATCTGCAACACTGGAAACACCAAGATGTAGTCCGTATCGTAGTAGCTTAGCATTCTGCAGGATTGGTTTTCGTTAGCCATCATGGCATAGGCTACGTTTTCGATTTGCGTAGCGTTCACGGTCGTGTTATCGCAAAGCGTGGTAACGTTTCCAGACATACCTAACCAGTCACCGTAGTCCCACCAACACGCCACAACATCTGTGGATTTCAGGTTGCTTTGGGTGTAGCTGAGCATGTTTCGCCATTCAGGGATTGGTTCGTAAGGTGTGATGGGCAAACTTGCTGCACTGATGGTGATTGGATTGTACACTGATGTGTAAACGCGCGGTTCGCCGCCAGTCTGGGGACTGAAAGCAAACGTTGACATCAACATTAGGAACACCAGCAATATGGCGATAGCGCCGTATTCTTTGCCAACTCTTCGAAGGCTGCGTTTAGATTTCATTGTAGCTTGGACACGAGCTTCTTTAAGCAGCGTATAGAACGGCTTAAGCAACCCTACCACACCAAGAGCAACTAGTATGGCAAAGGCAGGCGCTAACAGAACCAGCAGCCGAACCATTGAGCTTGCAAAGTATACGGTCGTTACACCAAAGACCAAGAGAAACACATTGCGGTTGGTCGGGTGCTTAATTGTAAAGTACAAACCCATCAGGAAGAACAGGATGCTGATGCCCAACTCGTAGTACATTGAGCCCCAAGCGGTGATTCGGTGTTCAGCAACGGACTCAATTAAGGGTTGACTTGCACGTTGATAGGGGTCAAGCACTGAAGCGAATTTACCAGCGATGCTAGTTATGTCGCCGATTGTTGCTATCGCAACGAATACTGCAACGAGGAGCACAAGAACGGAAGCTGCAAGAATTGTTTTGGTTCTTGCAGAAATTTGAACCCGTAAAAGTTCAGCTAGACACAGCAGAACAAACACGCCTGCAACAGGCAATATGGTTGCTTCTGTTAAGTAAGTAGGCGAGTGCACAGGCAACATTATTGCAATGAACAGGCCTATACCGAAGAGTATGCTGTAGGAAATTAGGAGCCTAGGCGTATACCGTTTAATCAGGATTAGTACCACGGCGAACAGGGCGATTAGGTCAATTAGGAAGTATTGGGAACCCCACCCTAAGGCAAAATATGCCAAAGATAAGGCGGCCGCTATGGAATATAGGAACAGGGATTTGAGAGATTTTCTGTCATCTATGGCGCGCAGGAAGAATATTATGCAGAGCAACATCGAAAACATTGTTGTTTCGGTGTCGAAGAAGCCTAGGGAGGAACGTTGAATGACGGAGGGGCTAAGCGCCATGACAAGTGCAGCCAGTAAGCCCACGGTTTTTCCACCCATATCTTTGGCTAAGAAGTAAAGAACAAAGACAGCGACTGTGCCTAAGATCGGTGCCATAAGGGAGCAGAAGGACACTAAGTCGATGTTAACACCTAGAAAACTTGTTATACCGTACAGGACGGCGGTAGTTGCGGGTAATGCAGGATAGGAGTAAGCCATGTTTAACCCTGCAGGGTAGAACTGTTGATAGTTAATCCATTCAGTAGGCCAATATGGGGACAACAGACCATGGTTTACCATGTAGTTGGTTAGAGAGTACTGATAGTAGGGGTCAAATTCGTTTAACCCTAGTGTGCCTGCAGGGATTTCCCACCTCATAGGCAACACACGTATGGTAAATGCGACAAATAATATGAGAAGTAAGGCAGTGTAAGTTAACATTGCGCCCTGACTGACTTGTATGCGCCCGAAGCTTTTCAGGCCATTTGATAGTGTCTGCTTGATCCCCATTTGAGCCATCTCTTCACACAGATTGATTGCGCTGGTTATTTATTTTTGCGGTTATTGGGTTATATCACAATGCCAGTCATATATGCCTTTCCAAGGTTCACCAATTCAGAGACAAAATAGAAAGACAGGTTAACCCGAAACATAGGCATCGACAAAAAGTTGGATAAACGTTAACGCTGAAGCCATAGAGGTACAAGTTCGGATTGAAAAAATCACCTTTCGTGCTAGAAAGAGGAAAATGAAAGAGTTTAAGGCTACAAATGGAAGTTACTTTACTGACTTTACTTCAACATCTATCGGCAACAAAGAGAGTTTTCGGCCACAACTTGGACATTTGCCCTCGTGTTGGTGGATGATTTCGTCTGGCGGTTTAAGTTCGGCACCTTCATATAAAATGGCTCTGCAGCCATGGCAGATTACACGTTGCGGCATTTCGGCCCCTCGCGAATAGAAGAAGCCGTTGAGACATATTTATCAATTGCTGCCTTTCCTGTTAACCAGCAGACAACCAAAAGGAAAGCACAACATTTTAGTCGCCAGCCCCTGTCAGCACAGCAGCTTGCGAGGACTTGACTTGGAAAAGTGCACACTTGTCATAGCTGAAAAGCCTGATGCCGCTAAACGAATAGCGCAAGCCCTTGACCTCACAAGTGCGCCCAAAAGGATGAACATAAAAGGAGTCCCATACTATCAGGCAGGCAGGAGAGCGGAAACGGTTAGGGTGGTTTCAGCTCTGGGTCACCTTTACACCGTTGCGGGCACTAAGAAAAAAGCGGTACAAGAAGGCTTTTTTGATTACGAATGGGTACCCAAGTATAAAGTTGAACGTAAAGCGTCGGGGACCCGCGTTTGGCTGCAAGCCATAAGGGACCTTGCGGCAGATGCAGACGAGTTTGTGGATGCTTGCGATTTTGACATCGAAGGCAGCATAATTGGCTACTGCCTTTTGAAGTACGCATGCGGCAACAAAGAAAAGGTAGCTAAACGGATGAAATTTTCCACCTTAACAGAAGAAGAACTGAAACATGCCTATGAAAACCCGCTGCCGCAGTTGGAGTTTGGGTTGATAGAAGCAGGACTTACCCGTCACGAAGTGGACTGGCTTTATGGAATAAATCTTTCGCGGGCATTAACGTCTGCCACCAAAAAACACAGCGGCACATACACAACATTGAGTACAGGACGGGTGCAGGGACCAACATTGAAGTTTCTGGCACAAAAAGAAACCAACATCAGCACCTTTGTGCCCAAAAAATACTGGGTCTTGAAGGCAAAAATCGAAATCGGCGAAAAAACCTACCTTGCCGAACACGAAACAAAAACCTTTGAATCGCAAGCGGAAGCTGAAACAAAAAAAGCTGCCAGCAACCAAAAAATGGGCACCGTCGAAGCTGCAGACATACAAATTTTTCGGTTGCCGCCGCCTGTTCCGTTTGATTTAGGTGCCCTGCAACTGGAAGCTTACCGACTGTTCAAGTACACGCCTATGCGCACCTTAGCCATAGCCCAGAAACTGTACTTGGACGCGTTGATTTCGTATCCGCGCACCAGCAGCCAAAAATTGCCCGCCAGCATCAGCTACGAGAAAATTCTGCAAAACCTCGCCAAAAGCCGCCAGTACGTGCGTTTAGCGGGGGAGCTTTTGTCTCAATCCAAGTTAGCACCTAATGAAGGTAAAAAAACCGACCCCGCACACCCAGCCATTTACCCGACGGGAAAAATGCCTGAAAAGCCCCTTGTGGGTGGGGAGCGAAACGTTTACGATTTGGTGGTGCGACGGTTTTTGGCATGTTTTGCTGAAGCAGCTTATGGAGAAACGCTTCGAGTAGAACTAAGAATTGGGTCAGAAAAGTTCAGTTTTGCATGTAAGCATGTTACGGATAGGGGGTGGCTGGATTTCTATGAGGGGGGAGTGCGGGTGGATGCGGAGTTGCCTGCAGTGGAAGTGGGAGATTTGGTGAAGGTGCAAGCAGTTGTTTTGGAAGAAAAAGCCACATTACCACCGCCAAGATTTGATGCGGGCAGTTTGCTTAGGCAAATGGAGCAGGCAAATATTGGAACCAAAGCCACTCGAGCAGGTATCATGCAGACCCTTTACGAACGCGGGTACGTTGAGGGCGAAAAAATGGTGGTCACGCCGTTGGGTTTGGAAGTTATTGATGTTTTGGGCAAGTATTGTCCTAGTGTGGTTTCGGTGGAGTTTACGCGGCAACTGGAAGAGAAAATGGAGCAGGTTCAGCAGCAAACAGAAAACAGGCAAAAAGTCGTTGCAGACGCGGTTGATAATCTTAAGGGGGTTTTGGCGGTGCTTAAGCAGAATGAGGGGGCAGTGGGGGAGCAGTTAAGCCGCAAATTAACAGAAGCACGACAAGAAAAAGCGGTAATTGGTCCATGTCCAAACTGTGGGGAGGGACAACTGATTATCCAGTACTCAAAGCAGACAAAGAAGCGGTTTGTAGGCTGCACCAACTACACTAAAGGCAACTGCAAAACAACGTTTCCTTTGCCCCAGAAAGGGTACCTAAAGCCGTCAGGTAAAACGTGTAAACGATGTGGCAGGGCAACGGTGCTGGTGTGGTTGACGCGGAAACGGGTGTGGGATTTGTGTCTGAACCCAGCGTGCCACGAAAAGAAGAGAAAAAGAGCCAACACTCCGCCCACGGTGTAGGGTTGTTTGGGGCTGGTTTGTGGGCAGCTTTGGGGTAGAAGTCGAGGCAACGTGGATTTCTTGGAAAGAATATTTAAGTCAGATTGCTGTGAATTCTTCAGCAGGACTTGAGTTAACAGTAGCATAGTGCCTGACTAAACGAGGAAACCGAAAATGTCTGATAAAGTGAAGAAAGAAGCATCATCGATGTCGTTCTCACTTAGCAAGTGGTTTGCTAGAATTTCTGAAATGAAACCGTCCAGCTTCATAATTTCAATAGCTGTCATCGGCGGGGCAATCCTGCTTTTCGGCGGCTTAGTGTACGACATAGTCAATACACCTTTGCCCGCAATTTACTATAATAACCAGTTCTATTTCCTGTATCCTGCACTAAGCGAGCAATTCGTGTTTGACACCGTGATTTCAGGTGTCTTGTACGCGGTGGGCTTTATTGGGTTACTAGCCGTTTACCAAAGCTCCAAACACGCATACAACCCAAGACAAGCATACATGACGATGATTGTGGGGGTATCTCTGCTGTTCATCTCGTATCTGTTCTTGGAGTACTTCGTGCGCCTAAAAATCAGTGGCTTATAAGCCATAACTCTTCTTTTTCATTTCCAAATTTTAAGCTTTAAAGAAACTTTATTTTAGAAACCCCGTTTACCAAGGGTGTTTTTTGAGTTTCAGTTTATAGGCAACAAAGTTAGTGCCCAAATGTATAGGCGGCGTAATTATCAGCACAGTAACAGCGATTTCCCAAGTTATCATCATAAGCGGTAACGCGAAAACTAATGCGCCGACCACGAAGTCAATTTGATCCACTATGGGCAACAAGCCACCCGGAGCGATGTTTAGGCGACGTTTCAAGAAAGCACCTGTTAAATCACCCAGTAATGCACCAAGAGGCGTTAGAACGGCAAACAGCCATGGGTACCCAAAAATTAGGCAGTCAACAACACCGACGGCGGCACCTACAGCTAAACCGGTGAAGAAACCGCGGAAGGTTTTGTTGGTTCCAAAAACACGTTTGCCGTCGAAGAAGGTTTTGCCAAAATCCATAGGTGTGCCGCCTCCGCCGAGCACAGGCGCGGCGTTTGCACAGTAGGCTGGGAAAATGAAACTCATCGCCGAAATGAAGAGGTAAAGGAGATCCATGCCATCAACCGCGCTAATACGTGTAATCGTGAATGCCTGTTTGGGATATTCTCAAATAGCATGACGCTTCTTGAGGGTTACGGTTCTTTTTGAGGTCAGCTTTGATTATTTGGGGGTTAGGGGTGGGTTTGAGGGCGATTGTGTTGTCTGCCCAGAACTGCAGCACCCGTGTAGCCACTGGTGAAACGGTGGTTCCGATTTCGTCAAAAACCGCTTTTACTTGGCTGGTTAAGATTATGGGGATGTGTTGGGTTTTGGCGGTTTGGGTCAAAACAGCGGTCTGCCGATTTAACTCACGGTTAAGCGCAAAGGAAGCTTTGGTGTTAGCTTCAGCCACTTGAACACGATACAAAGAATTGAACGTGTCAATAACTATAAGCCCAAAACCCTTGGCTAAATAGTCAGCGAGGTTGTCGACGAGAACAGTTTGTTCATTGAAGTTTTGGGGTTTCATGAGGACAATTTGTTCGGCAACGCGCTCAAAGTGTTCTTCAGTGATTTGCAGAAGACGTTCGGGGGCAAATGTGTTGTCACAGTCTATGAACAACGTTTTCTGATTTAAAATAAGGGCGCAACTGGCGGCACATTGGAGCGCAAGGGTGGTTTTTCCTGTTTCGGCTTCCCCGTAAATCATGGTTATGGTTTCAGGTTTGATGCCGCCTTGAAGGGTTTTGTCGATGCAGTTGCTGCCGGTTGACACCCATTTTGTCACGTTACATGCACACGCGGAGATAGCGTGTTTCAGCCTAATAACTTGTTTCACTATATAGGTAGTGTTATCAGTTGGCAAGCAATATGTTCCTAGTTAAGAGGAGGCTACTGTGTGTTAAAGAGTAATTGGCACCAGATTTTGCTGCAATGCAAAGAAAACGTGGCAACTCGTGTTCAGCCTATGTTGAGAACGGCGCGTGAACCACAACCCGACTTAGGCGTCGGGGCAGGTGGAGACCACACCAAACTGGTAGATGTCGCCGCAGAAGAAGCCATCGTGGAAGTATTGTTGCGGCATAACGTTTCGTTTACGTTGGTTAGTGAAGAGGCAGGCATCACAAAATACGGCGACCAACCTGAAAACTGCTTTGTCACGGTGGACCCCGTTGACGGAACCACCAACTTCATGCGTGGGTTGCCGTTTTATTGTTCGTCGATTGCGGTTTCGGATAAGCCAGTTTTGTCGGCGGTTTATGCAGCCATGGTCACTGACTTGGTACATGCAAACACCTACATTGCGGAACGGGGCAAAGGCGCCCAGTGCAACGGACGAAAAATCGCCACCTCCCACACCACCAAGCTAGCCGAAGCCGTCATAGGCTTAGACCTTAACACATACAAAGCCAAAGAAATCGCGCCCCAACTGTCCGAATTCATTTCGCAAACCAAGCACATTCGCCATTTTGGCGCTAACGCGTTGGAACTTTGTTTTGTCGCGGAGGGGTTGACGGATGCGTTTGTGGATGTCAGGGGTAAGCTTCGTACGACTGATGTTGCAGCGGGCTTTTTGATACTGAAAGAGGCAGGGGGACTGATAACGGATGCAGGGGGACAACCGTTCGATGTGCCGTTGGACCCAAAGCAAACGGTTAAATTCGTGGCTTCGGGCAACCTGCAAATCCACAACGCCATTCTGAGTACACTCAAGCCTTAGTAGGCGGCGTTATGCTGACGCTTCTCACTCCCCACGCCGCAGCGCTCATTGAAGCCGAAGGCAAACGCGTAATGGTCATTGCAGACCCACATTTGGGGTGGGAGGCGTCGCTGCAGGAAAAAGGCATCTATGTGCCTAGCCAAAGCAACAAAATCGCCCAAAAACTCGTCAACCTACTCATGGAAGTACGCCCAGATGGGCTGCTGATTTTAGGCGATGTTAAGTACACGATTATGAGGTCGGGTATGGGGGAGTGGCAGGATGTCCCCAAATTTTTCAGTGAACTGAAGCGATATGTGAAGGAAGTCGGCGTGGTTAGGGGCAATCACGACGCGAATTTGGAGCCGCTTTTGCCTGAAGGCATCACCTTACACCCTGCCAGTGGGATAGCCATTGGAGAGGTAGGGGTGTTTCATGGACATAAATGGCCTTCACCAGACCTGCTCGCCTGCAAGACGCTGCTTATGGGGCACCTGCACCCCGTCGTTACCCTACGCGACCCCGCTGGATTCAGGCTAACAAGGCAGGTTTGGATGGAAGCAACCGTTGACACGCAAGCCTTCGCCAAAACCGTGCTAACTAAAAATGGAGTAAAAATCGAGGGCACCACCGCGGAAACTTTGCAGAAGCGGTTTGGCGTGGAGGCTGCGACGGAGACGGTTTTTATGATGCCGAGCTTTAACGATTTTCTTGGCGGACGTCCAGTGAACGAGGCGCGGGGCAGCAAGTTGGGATCAGAAGAGCTCATTGGACCGGTGGTGCGGTCGGCTGCTGTGGATGTGGCTAACGCGGAACTGTACCTGCTAGACGGCACCTATCTAGGAACCCTGAACCAAGTAAAGGGACGCTAACAGCTTTTCCCATACTTTGGGCAGTTTTGTCCAATACGATAAGCGCCTCACCTTGTGTTCTGCATACGATTTGTAACAAAAAATGGTCTAGCCACAATAGCCAATAGTCTAATTAGGCGTCACCAAGCAATACAAAACCATGCCAGAACCGTTTACCCCCGACCTAATTGCGCCGTGTGGCATGAACTGTGGCGTCTGCAAAGCCTACCTATCCTACTCCCGCGGTGTACCCGCCAAGAAAGGCTCAGTGTCTCATTGTCAAGGGTGTTTAGCCCGAAACAAAAATTGCGCGTTCATAAAGCGGGACTGCGCCAAAATCCGAAAAGGGCAATTACGCTTCTGTCACCAGTGTCCGGATATGCCCTGCGAAAAATTAGCCAAAATTGACCAACACTATCACGCCCGCTACGGCATGAGCATGGTTGAAAATCAAAACATGATACGAGAAAAAGGCATAGAGGCGTTTCTTGCCAGCCAAGCTGAAAAGTACCGTTGCCCAAGTTGCGGGGATGTGGTTTCGGTGCACGACGGCAAATGCTACAAGTGTGGCTACCAAGGGGAAAAACCCAGCAAAAAAGTTGGCAAAGCGCAGTGGGATAAGGCGCGGTGGGTGCCTGACAAAAAATAGTTACCTGCAAAAGAAGCGACCCCAACCATTTTTTGCACGAATTCCGTGCCCAACAACGATGCACCCAATGACCTCAACCAGCAAAGCCAAACTGCACATTTTGTTGAGCCTTTAAATAAGGGGGGGTAGAGACCTTGTCAACTATCTATTTCAGGGGATAAAATTTATTGGCGCGAAATCCCTCACGTATTGTAGGTGACTTATATCATGTCAGACGAAGATTTTCCTTTCCCCGAATGGTCCCGAAGACGCAGAAACGCCCCCTTCGACAAAGATCCCTTCTTCGGAGACATAGACCGTGTTTTCCACGAAATGGAAAAAATGATGGATGAAGAATTCAAAAACTTCACTGAAAAAGTCCCCAAAGACTACGTGAAAGAACGCAAAATGCCCGACGGGAGCACCGTTAAAGAATTCGGACCCTTCGTGTACGGCTACAGCATGAAGATAGGTCCCGACGGCAAACCCGAAATCCAAGAATTCGGCAACATCAAAAAAGGACAAAAAGGGCTCCCGCAAGTTAAAGAAGAACGCGAACCCCTCGTGGACGTAATGGAAACCAACACAGAAGTTCGTGTAGTTGTCGAGTTACCTGGAGTCGAAAAAACCGACATCAAACTACATGGAACCGAAGACAGCCTCGAAATCTCCGTCGACACATCACACTACAAGTACGGCAAAGAAGTTAAACTGCCTTCTTTGGTGAAAGTGAAAGATGCAAAGTCCACCTACAAGAACGGTGTGCTCGAAGTTGTGCTGCCAAAAATCGAAGTTTCCAAACCCAAAGGCGAACCCATAAACATAGGCTAACCCTTCTTTCTTTTCTAGTAAACCTAAAGTGCCACGCATGCCGCCCACCCAAAAAGCTGCTGAAGTTTCCGAGATAGATGCCTTAAACGCCATCTGCAAACAGGCAAAAAAAGAGGACAAACTGTCAGGCAAAAACCTCACCGACCTCTACGACCTGTTTGGGCAACGCTTCACCAAAGCCCTTGAAGCCCTCAAAGAAAACCGAGTCAAAAAGTACGTTTTTAAACCCAGCAACCGTGTGGTGTGGATTGTGATTGGTAGAGAACGTGACTACTTGGTTATGGCGGAAGCGGAATTCTGCACTTGTGACGACTTTTATTTTCGGGTTCTTGACAAGAAAGTACACCTCTGCTACCACCTCATTGCCCAAAAAATCGCCAGCAACCTCCGCTGGTTCGAAATCATCGACGAATCTGATGAACTGTACCCGAGCCTTATGGCGGAGTGGAAAAAAGCCAACCTTAAATAGTTAAACAACATGAAAGTAACAGAGCTAAGAGGAAATTGAAATGGACTTAAGTGGATACTTCCAAATCATCATCGGTGGGCTCATGACAACCACTCTTGTCACCATAGCTTTGATTCTGCTTCACGGCTACTACGGCGAAGACGAAAAAGAAGAAGAATAAAACCCAACCCTTTTTGGTTCGGGTTTTGCAGTTTTAGTTATTTTTAAGTTTAGTCCACTATTGAAGCTGCTTCAGACAACACACGGATGCAGCTGGGTCTTAACGAGTAAGTCACCTTTAAGCCGCTGCGCGTCTCCACAATGAGTCCTGTGCTTTTCAGCCGCGCCATCTGCCAAGTCAACCCCTGCGACGAAATACTCACATGGGTAGCCAGCCGATTATGCGAAACCTGTTTTCCACTAAGCAACGCCAACAATATGCTCTTCACCGTCCGCAACCGAAACGCTGCAATCGCCTCCATCTGCCGCAACGAATACCGCCCAGCCACAAAAAACCGCTTATAACGCCCCTTACGGATACCGGTAATTAAGCCGCTTCGCTGGAGCTGCGCCAAATGAAACTGAACCACCCCTATCGATAAGCCTAAACCGCCACAAATAGCACGAAACTGGACACCTGGGTTAGCAGATATGAAGCGGTAGATTTCGTTGCGAGTAGAGTTGTCAGGCAACGGTGCCTTTTCAAAAAACGCACTTTGACTACCCGTATTAAACAGCGACACTTGGTCGTAGTGGCTAAGCGGATAAGCCATGGCCGCGTAAATGCCCTGAATATCGTTGGGGTGCTGCGTGACGGCATGGTGGGTGCTGTCTTGCAGGATTGTTTCTGCTTGAAGCTGTCGTTCAATTAAGCCAGCTACAGAGAACGCAACTATAAACACCAAGGTCACTGCAAGCAGGTTTTTGTTCAATTTCACGGCTGTTCCCAATGCAATATTTGGGTTTATGTTTTTAATGGTATCTGTAAACAAATGTACTACTAAGAAAAAAGAAGTTAGGTTTTGGGTTGGGATTTTATTGATTTCACGATCGGTTTCTTTGCTGTAGAAACAATTGCGGCGCTCGCGGGGGAATTTACTTTGTTGGAACTTGAACTTACACCCATGGCAGCGGAAGATGAAGAGACAGATGTAGTTTGGGAAGTGGCAACAATTTGGCTAGAAACCTGACTAAGAACCGTGGTGCCTATCGAATCCTTGTAGAGAGAAGCAAGTTTTCCATCCAAGAAAAGTTGATTTCGGCAAACATTGTAACCTACAGAACCACTTTTAAGCTCACCTAATGTCATCACGCGTAGGCACAAGTCGACGCTGGCACGTATGGGATTTAAACCTAAATCAAAAGCCTGCTCAGAAACCCGAACACTAACCAACCGCGTGGGCAACAACCGATTAGGACCCCACCAAAACAAAACCACCTTCGCCACAGACTCCGAAGAAACCATCAGGGAATCCAAAGTTGCCAAAGCAGGACTCAAACCGTTCCGAGCAACACTGGCGTTTTGTTCAGGATGTTCAAGTTGGTCAGCGGCGTCAAGCTCCAAAGTCAAATTAAAAAACTCCACAGGCGAACCCTGAACAGAAACCTTAGCGTCTGCAACTGGGGTTCCGTCGGCGTTGAAGTAAGAAACACTGCGAGTTAGCTGTTCAGGGTTGTATTGGAAGGCAAAAACCGTGACATCAGAAGCCACAAGAAGGGTTGCAGATGGGTCGATGGCGATTAGGGCGCCTTTAAGTGCCTGAGACCGTACAGGGGAACTTGACATGGCACAGCACCCGTTACTTAGCTGGAAAGCTCAGTGGGTTCAGAAACGGATGTGTCGCGCTCCCAACCCTCATTCTCCAGCTTAAGCATCTGGATAGCAACAGCACACCCGTTCGCGTCAAGCTCAGGCAAAGCCTCAAACTCAGAAACCCAACAACGATACACCCGATAAGACAGAACAAGCTGCCCAGCCTCATTAAAGAAGTCGATGGTCACGTCTTTACGGAAGTCCTTTAAAGCAACTTCACTGCCGTACCCAGAACCGAAATTCCAGACTTTGTTAGCCCACCGCTCAAACTCAAGGTCATGCGTCACACCCCGCTCCAGAACAATGGGGTCATAGTGAGTTCTGCCAGGAGATTTACGCACACTGTTGGGGTCACCGCCTTCTCTGTGCGTCACCACCTCAGTAACTCGCCTTAGAGGACCAATTTTTGAGACGCCTGCAACGTATTTGCCGTCCCATTTGATTTTGAATTTGAAGTTTTTGTAGGGGTCAAATCGAGTTGGGTTAACTGTAAATTGAGGCATGAATAATTCACCGTTGTTCCCTATCTGCCAGCACCGTTTATTATTTTTGTGGTGACCCCGCAAACAGGCTCAGCCCACGGTGAGAGGGGTTTCCGAAAGCTTAAAGCGAAACGGCAGGCAACAGTAAAGTGCAGAGGCGATTGAGTGGAGAAACAAGACGAGCTGCCTCGTTGTGAAAAATGCGGTTACCCCATTGACGACTGCCAATGCGCATGCCCCTACTGCGGAAGAACCTCTGGTTGCGACTGCTGCACCGGCTATGGCAAAGCAACAGGCGGATAAACAAACAATCGCTTTTCTTCAAAGGTGAAATTACTAAATGGCAATTAAGAGTGTAAACTGGATGGCAGGCGGTCCACAGGGAAGCGGAGTGGACACCGCCGCAACAATTTTCGGACGAGCCTGTGGATACGGCGGACTTTGGGTGTTTGGCAGGCGCGAATACCACAGCAACATCAAAGGCTTACACAGCTACTTTCACTTACGCATATCCCAACAAGAAGTTTTAGCCAACGTAAACGATGTGGACCTGTTGGCAGCATTTGATGCAGAAACCGTCGTGCGTCACCTAAACGAAGTTTCGCCTAGAGGAGGAATCATTGTGGATTCGATGCAGCTAGGCACCAAAGTTTTGGACATTGCCACGTTGCCCCCCGAATACAAAACGCAAGTTCAGGCATTCATGCAAGAAAACGGCGTCGGCGAAACCTTAGCAGATTGGTTAGAATACGCTAAAAAAAGAGGCATCAAAGTTTACCCCGTTCCCTACAATCAACTACTTTACCAAATTGGGGAAAAAATTGGAATCTCCCAAATCAGCAAAATCACCCGCATGATAAACGTGTTAACCATCGGCGTCTCACTTGCGCTGTTCAAGTACGACCGCACATTAACAGCACAAGCGGTACGTGCGACATTTGGAGGAAAAGAAAAAGTCGCGGAAATCAACATAACCGCTCTAAACACCGCCTACGACTACGCCGAACAAACGTTCACCGAAGACTTTGGGCATAAAATAGAAAAACTCGACGGTTCCGAATCGTGTATTTTCTTAACGGGCAATCAAGCAGTTGCCATAGGCAAAGTTTTGGGAGGCTGCCGAGTCCAGACCTATTATCCCATTACGCCTGCAGCAGATGAAAGCGAATACCTCGAAGCCCACGAAATCATAAAAACCGCCGCCGAAGACGAAGCCATAATTGTAATTCAGACAGAAGATGAAATTGCCGCTGTAAACTCTGCGTCAGGCGCAGCTTTGGCAGGGGCAAGAGCTGCAACGTCTACGTCTGGACCAGGATTTTCTCTCATGGCAGAAGGAGTGAGTTGGGCAGGAAACAACGAGGTCCCCGTCGTCATTTCCTATTATCAGCGTGGTGCACCAGCCACGGGGCTACCAACACGGCATGGGCAAGGTGACTTGCGGTTTGTCATGTACGCTGGACACGGCGAGTTTCCCCGAATCGTGCTCGCGTCAGGTGACATCCGTGAATGCTTCTACGACGCCGCCAAAGCATTCAACTACGCCGAAAAATATCAAACCCCAGTCATACATCTCGTGGACAAAGCCGTGGCTAACTGCAACCAAACCTACCCCACCTTTGACTACAGCCAATTCAAAATCGACCGCGGACAACTCCTCACCGAAAAAGACATCGAGGGCAAACCGTACATGCGGTTCCAGTTCACCGAAAGCGGCGTTTCTCCTCGGATACCGCTGGGAACCAAAGGCACCACACTTTGGTATACAGGCGACGAACACAACGTTGAAGGACACATCAGCGAAGACCCCCAAAACCGAATCATGATGATGGAAAAACGCATGAAAAAACTCGACCTCATCTTAAAAGAAACGCCACTGGAAGACAAACTCAAATTCTACGGCGACCCCGCATCCGAAAACATCGTAATCAGTTGGGGTTCTCCTAAGGGCGCCATCATCGAAGCCATAGACGTGCTTAAAGAAGAAGGCTTAAGCTGCGGGTTTTTGCAGATTCGCATGTTCAGTCCGTTCCCCACCGCCGAAGTCAAGCAGGCGCTACAGGGAAAGAAACGGGTAATCGACATAGAAGACAATTACACAGGCCAAGCAGGCCAAGTGGTTAAGGAGGAAACAGGAGTGTCACCGAACTTTTATGTACTGAAATATACGGGCAGACCCGTAACAACCACCGAAATCTACCAAGCCATCAAGCTTATCTTAACGGATAAAGCGCCGTCACGGCAGGTGTTGACCTTTGGCTCTTAGACCTTCAGACTTCAAAGTCGCAAACGTCTACGGCGACTGGTGTCCTGGCTGCGGCGACTTTGGCATAATGAATGGCGTCCAAATGGCACTTGCAGAGCTAGGTTTGCATCCTGACCAAGTCGTGTTGGTTTCAGGCATCGGATGCTCAGGCAAAGAAGCCCATAACGTCAAATGCTACGGCGTCCACACCCTACACGGAAGAACCTTACCGTTTGCATTAGGCATCAAAATGGCTAACCCCAGCTTGGAAGTTATTGCCATTGGCGGTGATGGGGACGGATTGGGCATCGGTGCAGGACACTTTGTGAACGCAGGACGACGCAACCTCGACATCACTTACATCATCCACAACAACGGCGTCTACGGCTTAACCAAAGGTCAAGCATCACCAACTTTGCGTCGAGGTGTGAAGACAAAGCAGATTCCAAACCCCAACGTCAACGAACCCGTCAACCCAATTGGCTTGGCAGTGGTTTCAGGGTTCACATTTGCCGCGCGTTCATATGCTTATGATGTGCGACATTTGCGTGACATTATTGTTCAAGCGGTTCAGCACAAGGGCTTGGCGTTGGTGGAGTGCTTGCAGCCGTGCCCAAGTTACAATGACATAAACACTAAAGACTGGTACAGCGGCGAAGACCGCAAAGATGCCCAAGGCAAACCCCAAAGCCGACTCTACAAACTAGACCAAGAGGGCTTTGACCCCCACGTAAAAGACTGGCCCGACGACTTCCCCAAACGTGTCGCTGCCCTGCAGAAAGCTCAAGAATGGGGCGACCGCATCCCCATCGGCGTCTTTTACCAAAACCCACTGGAACCCACCTTCCAAGAACGCTACAGCAACCGCATACCGTTCTATGCCCAAAACCCTCCAGCTAAACAGAAACTCGCCGACGCAGATGGAATGAGCCACGTAAACCTAAAATCGTTCTTAGATGAACTCAAAACCAGCTAATTCTCTTTTTCTTTAACTATTTCTGCTTCAGCAATTTTGGTGGAAACACGGGTTATGCGGATTTGCAGGTGGTCGCCGACTTTGGCGTTTGGCACAAAAATTATGAACCGTTCTATTCGCGCTATGCCATCACCTCGTTGGCTAACTTCGTTTATGTCCACTTCGTATTGGTAGCCGAGTTTTACGGGCTTAGGTGGATGCCTACGAGACCGCTGAAAAACGTTAGGGTGTTTTGGGTAAACGGTGGGTAAGACAGGTCACCTGAACAGAAGAAGAGAACCGCAAAAGCGGTTAGAGGATGCTGAGTTTGCCGAATTTTCCAACGTTCAGTTGGATTTCGCCTTTGAAACTGGTGACGTAGCCGTTTTCGATTTTGATGTTGTCACCAATGTTAACTTGGTCGATTTGCTCGTTCCAAAGGGTCAATTTTATGCTGCCACTATCGTCTTGAACGATAGCGTCGGCAACGTTAAACATTTCATCGCCAAATCGAGCTTTGACTTGTCGGGGTGCACCTTTGTCAACTACACTAGCTTCAACTTCAACCCGTTTCATTCCACTTTGCAATTCGCCAATTTTCACGTTCTATTTCTCCTATGAGGCAGTTTAAAACCTGTAGATAGGTTATTTTACTTGCAGAAAAGTCCCGCAATCATATAAATCTTGCCTAAAAGAAAATAAAGGAAAAAGGAAGCGGTGCCTAAAGTATTCCTAGCCCGTAGAGCAAGCTGAGGATTACGTAGGTGAGCACTATGCTTGCAGCACCGCCCAAGATGCTTTTTCGCCATGAGAACTCCGTTAGTGCACGGATAATTGTTCCGCACAGTAGGGTTAACCAGACGTAGATGGCTAACACGGCAGCGGTGGAAACAAAGATGGCGGTTTCAACAGCGGGACCAATAACGGTGTTGTAGACTGCTTGGGACGCACTGGAAAACAGCGCAACTATCTGTGACGAGTATCCCAGTTGGTAGCCGTAAGAGAACTCGAAGGGGTAGTAGATTTGTGCAGGTAAAGTTGCAGTACCTATGATGCTGATTAAGGTTTCAACAACTAAGACCACGCTTGCAAAGGCAATTGCGATAAACAGTGGTCGCCAAGTTACAGTGCCCTTGAAGGCTCTTATTACGATGTAAGTTACTGCAGACAGGATAAGCCATTGGCTGATAAAGGTGAACAGGGCGGACAGCAGGGCGTTTGCAGCAAATGCAGTTTGCCCAAAAACGGCAATGGGTGTTTCGTAAAGCCCACGGAAGAATAAGCCACCAATCCGCACAGTTATATCAGCAGACTGTGGAAACATTAAATCCAGCTTGAAACTGGTGATGTCGCTCCAGTTGGGAGAGCCACTGCTTACCCAGTTCTCAGAAGCCCCCACAGGTATAGTGAGGTTATTCCACTCAGACAAACTGAAGTTAGAGAATGCAGGCGTCAAATCGTATTGGTAGTAATTGGAGGCATCGTTAGAGTAAAGGTAGACGGTTGCACTGGTTGGCACCGCGTCAGGCGCGACTATTCGAAGCTGCAGATACAAATCTCGGAAGCCATCCGCACCACAGTCAACCGAAGTGAAATTTTTCAACGTAGCCGAAAGACTACTACTGTTGTCAACGTTAAACTCTAAACTACTGTTACTGTAAAAGGCAGTGTCAAATACGTCCACTGTGTTAGTGGCGACAAGTGTGGTGTCAGGGCTTGTCGTCCAGTAGGTGGCGTTCTGAGTCCAAGTTGTCAACTGACCCAGCGAGGGCGAAGTTTCCTCGTAGTAGGTTCTTGAATACTGAGAATAGAACAGAGCAGTCTGCGCCGCAGTAAACAAGATGATAATCAGAAGTGGACCCCAATATTTAGGGTTCTGCACAATTTTCTTGAACACCTTATGAGGGGCGTACAAGACTTCAAGGACATCAGTGGCGAACAAGGTGCTTAAGCTCCGCGTACACTTTTTGGCGGGTCATTAATTAAGCTTTATCACATTCCCTGTTTAAGCCGCCGATAAGTTGTGTAGTCTACAAATTGTGCAAACGGGTTTTCAGTGAACTGCTTCACGGTCACTTTTTGGCGGTTTCGCTTATCCAAAATTTGGCTTGTGACCCGAAACAGATACGCATCGCTGCCGGCACCTGAACCATAGCTTGCCATCAAGATACGGTCTTCGGGCATCGCGCGGTCCAGCACCGCTGCCAAACCAACCAGAGAAGCACCACTGTAAGTGTTGCCGATTTTGTTAACCTGCAACGAACACTTGTACTGTTCATCGGTAAAGCCGAGGTCTTTGGCTACTTTGGAGGGAAACGCAGGGTTAGGCTGATGTGGCACAAAATACTGCACATCGGACGGCTTAAGCTTCATCTTCTCCATCAACTTGGTCACGGACTTGCGAACATGCTTAAAGTACGCAGGGTCGCCAGTAAAGCGTCCACCATGCATTGGGAAAGGTTCTCCGTCGCGGCGCCAAAAGTCAGGCGTATCCGAAGTAACCGAATACCAACCCTCCACTTCCGCAATCACATCGTGCTTGCCAAAGATGTAGGCTGCACCGCCGTAACCGACGAAGTGGTCCAGTTCGCCACCTGGGCAACCGCGTGGTGCAGCTTGACTGTTGTCAGCGCCGATGACCATGGCGTTTCGGATGCCTGAGCCAGGGTAACTGACCAAGGCGGAAGCATCTTTGAACATGCTTGAGGCAGCTTTGCAGGCAAATTCCGTGTCAACTGCGTCTACACCTTGCAAGTCGCCTTCTTCTTCGCCGAGATTAAGAACTTGGGCAACTTTGGCTGCGATGGGTTTTACAGCATAAGGGTTAGATTCTGAGCCTGCGTACACTTTTCCCACGTGGGCGCTGTCTATGCCAGAGTGGATAAGCGCCATTTTCCCTGCTTCTACTGCTGCCGTAACTGAATCTTCATCCGTGAAGGGCACAGCACGCTCAATGCCGCCTTCACGAATACGGAACCTAGAAGTGTAAAAGCCGTAACCCACAATACCTGGAAGCGGATATTCTTTGTTTTGTTCGCTGATTATGTATTCTTGGTGTGGGTAGTATTCGTCCGCTAAAGTGAATGCTAAAGAGATTGTGGGGATGAGTTCGCTTTTGGTTACGCTGTAGCGTCGACGAAAACGAGGAACCACTTCGCGCCCTTCCAGTTCAGAGAGGTTAATTTCTTCGCCATCCCGCAGAATCTGGTCGGTTAATCTGCCGGGCACACGGATTTTTCCATCATGGAAGGAGATTATGCCGTAGGCAAACCGTTCGAGTTTAGTGAATTTGTTAGTAGGTTCACTGACCAAGGTGCAAAGTTCCAGTTTGCCCTTCTCATAAAACAGGTCCGCAGAGGACATTTTCATGTAGCTTTTACGACCGCAATCACTGCAGTAGTCGCGGACGTCAAAGTATTCTTTGCCGCAAAGCTGACACCGGCTAGCCCGTAAACGGTCACCAAGATAAGAAACACGACGCTCTATTGGTTCACTGCTCAAGCAAGTTGCCTCCCGAAAAGGTTAACGTAACTTTTGGTGCCAAACCCTTCAAACTCCAGCGAACATCCACACTTCAATTCATTATCCGCTGCAACTTGTCTGGGTCCTGCTTCGCCGCGCAGTTGCTTAAAGATTTCGTAAATTTGGGCTCCCCCTGTGGCTCCAAGTGGGTTTCCGTCTGCTTTTAAGCCACCGCTGAGGTTCGTGAAAACCTTTTTCCCGTTAAGTTCGTAGTAGCCTTTGTAGTCTTTACAGCTATCATAGATGCTTTTCCACGCTGTTCCAGATTCACAAAATCCGAGGTCTTCAAGAGAAACCATCTCAGCAACCGTGGATTGATCGTAAAGCTCTAATATGTTGATATCAGAGGGAGTGACACCAGACATTTTTTGGGCGTTACTCATGGCGACTTTAGAAGCTGCAAAATGGGTAAGGTCTTCTCTTGCGGGGTAATTCAAGTAATCTGTAGCTGAAGAGGTAGCCAACACGCATACGGGGTTGTCAGTTAATTTTTGGGCTTTTTCTGGACTGGTGAGAATGAGCACTGAAGCACCATCAGAAACCGGGGCAAAGTCAAACAAACCCAGAGGTTTCTTTGCTTCTTTTCTAGCATTCAAAACCTGTTCCACCGTGATTTTCCGCTGGTACTGAGCATACGGATTTTTGGTTGCGTTAGCGTGATTTTTGACTGCTACTTGAGCCAGGGCTGTATTAAGTGCATCTTCGTTTTCACCAGTTATGCCGTATTTTTTGAGGTATGCACGAAGCATTAATTCATGATTTGACTCTGGAGTGGCACCCGCATAGTAACTCCAAGGATCCTCAAGTAACATGAGGTCGTCTCGGATTTTGTCCCAGCGGTCCGTCATTTTTTCGATTCCGCCCACCAACACGGTGCTGTAAATGCCTGCGCGAATCGCATGGCACGCTGTAAGCAAGGCAGCGCTGACGGAACGGGTAACTTCCATGGGAACATGAAGTTCAGTTAATTCGGAAAGAAAACCTTCTTCTAGCCCCAACTTGTTGGTGATGGGCAAGAAACAGTCAGAAAGATAGAAGGCTTCTAAATCTTTGCGTTCAATGCCGCAGTCCTGAGAAGCTGCAAGCCAAGCATCCTCGATGAGTGTTTCAGGTTCTTTACCATAATGCTCACCAAACTTGGTGCGTCCCACCGCGACAATAGCTGGACAATTTTGCATAAGATCGCTCTTCTGAGTTGCAATAACCCATTTTCAAAAGAGCTTTTAAGTGTTTGCCAACCTCAACACATTCCACTTGGGACAACGAACCCTAATTATGTAAGGGGGCAATTTCAGTCTGAAGGATTTTCTTTGTCAAACGGCTCACTAAATCAGCTAAAGCAGGACTAACGTCTACAGGATAAACAGGAGCATCAGTCAGTTGTTTATATTGGGAGGGCAGCTTTGAAAGGTTCTTGGATGCGGTTTCTCGAATTTGCACAAGAGAAGGCAAGGGGTATGTTAAGGCACCGTTTTTCATGACCTGCTGCAAAAGCGGTTCACCATCAAACTGTTCCCAAGCCAACCCGATAACGTCTTGGCTTAAGCAACCGTCAGCATCCATAAATCGGTAAACTTGTTTTCGCCCAGGTAACGTATGCTTATTTTTGCTTAGTTTCATAATTGGCGAAAAATCACCTTTACCATCGCCTACTTCACATAACTTGTAGATGGCGTCAATGTAGGGGTAGTCTTGGGAGGTGCCCATTTTTGTGCCCACACCAAAAGAGTCAATCATTGCGTGTTGGCGCTCTAATTCGGCAATTTTGTATTCGTCAAGGTCACCGCTAGCAAAAATCTTCACATACCCCAAGTCATTTGCATCCAGTAAGGAACGGATTTTTTTGCTGTCGGATACCAAGTCGCCGCTGTCCAGTCGTACCCCGCCAAGTTTGAACCCTGCTTGTTCCAGTTCCTTAGCTACAACAACCGCTTTCTCAGCGCCCGCCATAACGTCGTAGGTATCAATGAGCAAGGTGGATTTATCGGGGAATGTTTTTACAAATGCCCGAAATGCATTCAGTTCCTTTTCAAAGGACATGACAAACGAGTGTGCCATGGTTCCAAAAACGGGAATCCCATACACCAATCCTGCAAGAACATTCGAGGTGCCCTTGCAACCAGCTATGTAGCTGCTTCGTGCCACTTTCATGCCTGCATCCACGCCTTGTTCTCGGCGTAAACCAAACTCAATGACTGGTTTGCCGTCAGCCGCCTGCACAACGCGGGCAGCTTTGCTGGCAATCATCGTTTGAAGATTGATTGTGTTAATCAGAAAGGTTTCTACCAGTTGGGCTTCAATTATGGGCGCTGTGACCCGTAACACTGGTTCATTGGGGAAAATGAGGGTACCTTCAGGAACTGCCCAAACATCGCCAGCGAATTTGAAGTCTTTGAGGTAGGCGAGAAAGGGCTCTTTGAAGCCTTGACGACGCAGGTAAACAAGATGTTCGTCGGTGAACTGTAGGTTTTGAAGGTAAAGTAGGGCTTGTTCTAGACCCGCGGCAAGAAAGTATGAGCGATTAGGGGGAAGACGGCGCATAAATAAGTCGAAGGTGGCGGGCTCAAGTTTTTGGTTATCAAAGTAGCTGGCGCACATGGTTAGCTCGTAGAGATCGGTGAATAGGCTCATGTTTTGGTCGGTTTGGAAGTCTAAAAAGCCCTTCATAGCCTACAGTTAGGCAAGGCGGTTTTTAACCTTTCTCGCAGACCAAAAATGGTTAGGGAGGTTTTGGGGATAAAGAAGAATTCAAGAGTCTCGGCGAATTTGGCAGGTATTTGGGGAGTCCTGATGTTGAGGTGTGAATTTTGCTGCGAATTGCTTATATTTGGTGTTAGTCCTACTCATAGGAAAACAGTACGTTCAATTTAGCAACGTTAAGGTGGCTTAAAAACAATTTAAGGGGTGAGCAAACGCAGAAAACAGACACTACGCTTGATCCGCCAAGTAAACTTCACTTTTCCGTTGACATAGTTCGCACGGTAGCCATATTTCTAGTTGTTCTGCTCCACGTTGCCACCCAATACGTTAACATCCCCTACGACCGCCAAATAGCGGTCTGGTGGACCTTTGACATTTACAATTCGATAGCACGTCCCTGCGTACCCCTCTTTGTCATGCTCAGCGGCTACTTATTGCTACAACCCAGCAAAGTCAACGAGTCGCTCAAAGTATTCTTTAAGAAACGGTGGGCAAGAATCGGGTTACCGTTCTTCTTCTGGGGCATAATCTACTTTGTTTGGGTATGGATATTTGATGAGGGAACCTTAAGTTGGGGTTCATTTATACAAAGCATGCTCCAAGGACCCTACGTCACGTTTTGGTTCTTGTACATGCTTGTTGGGCTTTACCTCTTAACACCGCTGTTACGGATATTTACTGCCTACGCTAATGACAACCTCCAAAAATTTGTGCTCATACTGTGGTTCATAGGCACAGGTCTTATGCCGCTTGCAAGCTTTTTTGGCATAAATATCAGCAGTTTCGTGTTCATTCTGCCCGGCTGGATAGGTTACTACCTGTTGGGCTCATATTTGGGCAAATTTAAGTTAAGCAGTACCCGTTGGCGCCTTGGATTAACCGGAGCGATGGTTGTGGGACTTGTTTGGACAAGTTTGGCAAGCGCATTTATGGAAATTGATCCAGGTCCGCAACTAAACTTCTTTTACGACTACATGACTGCCAACGTGATGATTGCAGCTGCGGCGATGTTTCTGCTGCTAACATCGATTTCCCCCAAAACTGTTGAACCCCAGTCTACACTTGCAAGAAAGCTTCTGCACTTGATAAGTGAAAACACACTATCCATTTACTTGTTCCACATGATTTTGCTCGAATCCTTCCAAAAAGGCGTGTTCGGATTTACCATAAACACCATGACATTAGACCCCATAATCATGACGCCACTGCTCACGGTGGTTGTGCTTTTGTTAAGCGTTTTGATTATTGCGCCGTTGAAAAAAGTGCCTGGTTTAAAACGCCTGATAGGGTAACCGCAGGGAACGTTAGAGTTGGGTTGTGCCGCCGAAAACTACTCGATAAACTTCATTTGCGATAACTTTGGAGCCTTGCCAGTCTGGATGCACTCCATCCCAAAAGTAATCAGGATGGTCCAGCAGCAAAGGATAAACGTTCACCGTAGGCAATTTCAGGTCGTCGGCAACTTGTTGAAGGCGGGGCAGTACTCCGTTGATGAAGTTTTCTGAGTTGGGACCTAAACTGTCGTCAAAAATCGGCGGAGGGATAACAAGCCAAATCTGGTTTGTTTGACCCTGAAAAGCCTCAATCAAGGTTATGTAATCGCCAACAAAGCGCTCTATGTCCCCGAAGAACCGTGGAGTAGCGTCGTTGGTTCCAAGCATAATTATAACGACGTCTGGGTGAAACGATATAGCGTTCTGGAACGCAGGACGATAAAAGTACGGCTTAGTCGAGCTTAACAGAACGGTGGAGCCACCTAAACCGAAGTTGCCAACTGTGTAGTTGCTGCCTAAAAGCTGTTGCAAATCTTTGGGATACTCGGTGCCTTGGGTTATGCTGTCGCCTACGCAGGCAACGCGGATGGGGCGGTCAGAATTTTCCGTGATACAAAGAGGCATGAGAAACAGAAAAGACGCGGTTAAAATGATGACTACTAAAACGGCAGCAAACACCGCAGTTTTCTGGTCACGCGCCATAACAGTCCTTGAAGGTGAAGGTGTGTCCAAGCAGCAAGCCCGCAGATAACTAATCAAAAAGCCCACTTTTATTTTTTCCAAACCAACAAGCCACAAGCAAAAGTTTGGCAAAGAGCAGAAATCAATGAAACACATTCACTCAAACTGCAGATAAGAAGCATTGGACGCTAAAGAGCGGCAGTTTTTGACGGGAGGTTTGTTTGAAACTTTTATATAGTCGCTTTAACCATGCATAGATGAGACAATCATGGCTGAAGTTTGTACAACCTGTGGATTACCTAAAGACCTCTGTGTTTGTGGAGAAATAGAGAAAGAACAACAACGGATTCGCATACGTCTTGAAACCCGAAAATTCGGGCGACCAACAACAGTTATTGATGGGATGGATGAAAAAACCACCGATTTGCAAGAAATTGCGCACAAGTTGAAGGCGTATTGTGCTTGTGGTGGAACATCTAAAGCGGGCTTAATTATGTTGCAAGGAGACCACCGAGAACGGGTGCGCGAGTTTCTGATAAAAAGCGGTTACCCCCCAGAAAACATTGAACGCCAATAGTTGCTTGAGTGCAATGAAAGCCTTTGGAAACATCCGCGAAGTCTTCAAATCAATAAAACACAAAAAAACCACACAAATTTTTTGTCCTTGCTGCGGCAGCCCAAAACTTACGTTGTCTAGCAGTTTAGACTACTGGCTTACGCCTCAAAGGTATTTTTGTAAAGAATGTGGCTACGTTGGCGCCGTATTTATGGAACTAGAAGAAATAAAGGAAAAAGAGGAACCCGTTTAGTCGGGTAACTCTAGGTTAAGTTGTTTCTTTAGGGTCTTGTAGCGGTTTCTTACGGTAACTTCGGTAACGCCAGCGGCTTCAGCGATGTCTTTTTGGGTTTTCTTTTCGTTATTTTGCAGGCAAGCAATGTAGAGGGCGGCAGCGGCTAAACCCATCGGGTCTTTTCCTGCGGCAGCGCGTCGGCGTCGGGCATCACGAAGAATTGCTATGGCTGCACCTTGAGTTTTACCAGATATGCCTGTTTTTTCAGCAATCTTAGACACATAGGTTAGGGGGTCAGCGATGGGCATGTGAACTTCGAGTTCGCGTAGCAGAAGTCTGTAGCATCGGGCGACATCTTTTTTGTCCACTAAGCTGGCTTCGGCGATTTCGCGCAGTGTTCGGGGGGTTCCGCTTCCACGGCAGGCAGCATACAATGCGGCTGCAGCTATAGCGGCGATGGATCTGCCTCGGACGAGACCTTTGTCGAGGGCTTTGCGGTAGATGACGGCGGCTTTTTCTTTGATTGGGGGTGGGATGTAGACTTTGTCGGAGAGGCGGTCGAGTTCGGCCATGGCTTGGGCGAGGTTGCGGTCGATGGATGAGTGAACGCGGCTTCGGATTTGCCATTTGCGCAGACGCCACATTTGTAGCCTAGTGGCTAGGGGCAGTTTTCTGCCAAAAGCGTCGCGGTCAACTTGACTGATGGCTGTGGATAAGCCTTTGTCATGGACTGAATATGAAGTTGGAACTCCAACTCGGCTTCGGGAGGCTTTTTCTTCTTGAGTGAATGCGCGCCATTCTGGGCCTTTGTCTAGCATTTGTTCGTATAAGACTAGGCCGCATCCTCCGCAGACCGTTTCACCTGTGTCGTAATCGTGAACCAGGTTTTCGCTTCCGCATTCGGGGCATTTGTCCATCATGCGGGGTTTGGGTGCGACTTGAGTTTCTTTTTTACTCATGTTGAAGGCTCCGTTTAGCGCAAAACATGTACAGTTTAGGTCTTGCCCGTTGTGGGCGAGGAAAAGTGTATATTTGTTCCGCGCATTCTAAGCAAATGAACGGAACTTATATAAAAGCTTTGTGGTTTTTGGTAAAAGATTTAGTATCACAACTCGATACAATCACATATAGCCATACATGCTTAAAAACCTTCTCGGCAAAGCATAATAAGCTTGTTTTTACACGCCTGCACCGCTTAAAGCAGGGGTGTAGGGGAATTGAGATTTGTTGAATGTTCAACCACGTTGCAGCTAGGAGATTTATAAGGCAGTAAGAACTTATCTGACCAGCAAAAATAGCCCGTTGGTGTAGTGGTCAAGCATAGTGGCCTTTGGAGCCATTGACGAGAGTTCGAATCTCTCACGGGCTACCACACTTTTGCAGCGTTTGTTCAACCTAATTATGCCGTGAGGGGCTTGACGAGCAGAACAGCCAAATTCGAAGTCACCGACGAAACCTTAATCTCTAGCCCTAAATCTTGGTAAACTGCGCCTGCGGTTGCAGGAAAAGAACGCGACTGCTGCGAATCTTGAACCACATAAAATAACCCCGTTGTATCCGCCGAAGACAACTCATAACTGAACACATACGTACTGTCGTTATGCATGTACTGGACGTATTGTCCTGCTGCCAAATTCAGCTGTGAATACCCCTCTGATGCAGAGTTGCCTTGCAGGAAATCCCCGATCGCGGGTGCCTGCCACACCAACAAACCGCCCAAAACCACAAGCACCAAAACTGCAGCGATAATCCAGCTGGGAAGCAGCTTTTTTTCTGAAGCCCCAGCAGCCCGAAGTTTAAGGGCAAACAACTTGTGCATCAGACATCACCCTTACTTAGGCGGTAGCTTCTAAAAACAGTTTCCACCCTGCAAAGAAGTTCCGCCATCAAGGGTTCAAAGTATATATTCCCTAAACTGCCAAGTTTGGAGCAATGACCATAAAGCCCAAAACTCACCTGTTAGGTGGCATTTCGTGGAGACAACCGCTTGTCTGTGCAGTTGCAACAGGAGTCTGCACCGTGTTGGCGATTTGGGCGGTGGTTGCTGCTCCGGTTGCGCCTGCTCCGGGTGTGTCGGGGTTGTATTTGGCGGCTGCGTTGTATGTGCCTGTGGCGTTGTGGTTTGGGGTCTGGGGCAGCATCGCGGGGTACTTGAGTTGCGTGTTTATGGGCATCTACACGGGATTGCCATTGGAGTTTGTTTTAGTTTGGGCGCTTGCAGACTTTTTTGAAGGCTTCATACCGCTCATGATTTATCGAAGATTCAAAATCAAAAAAGCCAAACTACGCAAACCCAAACTAACATACGCGTTGTCGGCGTTTCTTGTGGCAGACCTCATTGTTTCAGCGTTGGCGGCTTCGTCTGCGTGGTCAACTGTGTTTTACGCCACCTTCTTTGCAGGCATCGGAGCGTTAGCAGTGCAAGCAGTGGTAGAAGACCATAAAACGTGGGTCACTTGGCTTGTGGTTTGCGTGTTTGTGGCGAGCCTGTTTTCAGGCATCTTCGGCGTCGGCGCATTAGCGGCGTTTGGCAGCATTCCGTGGGCGATTTTCCCTGAAGTGTTCTTCGGCTGGGTCTTTGGCGACATAATCGTGCTCGCAACGTTGGGCACGGTGGTTACGATTGTGTTGACGCCGCTGGTTATGAAAAGCAAGGCGTATGTTCGCGGCTACTTCTCGTAAGCTTGCTTCAAAGCATCCACCAGCAGTTGACGCAAGGCTGGATTAAGCGATTCGGCTTCGCTGCGAATTTTTATGTGCCGAGCGTGGGGTCCTGTGCCCGAAAGCAGTCCTGCGGGGTCTGGAAGAGAGGCGCCGTTGCTGAAAATCAAAGTCAAGTGCTTCAGGTGTAGCCCGATGGCGAAAAGCCATGGCTCGTTTTTGCGGCTATACGTTATTGTGCCTGTTTTGGGGTCGATGTGTTCGTTGGCTGTGGGGAAAACTTCGAGCAGAAGCTTGCGTAGGCAAAGGGTGTTTTCTCGGCTTTCGCGGCTGTAGGCAGAAAGAAAGGCGTCTAATGCGTTGCCCATTGGCTTTCTTATGTGGACATGGTTATTTATGGGTACGTGGATATCTGGTGCAATTTTTGTCTATAGCCCCCCTTATTTAAAGGCGCAACGAATGGTTCAACTGGAAGCTGGAAAACGTGGGTTTATTGCGTTTTTCTGTACTGCAGATGTTTGGTTGGGTATGCATGTAGTTTGAGGAGTTGCAGAGCGTTAGGTTTCCGTTTTTTGTGCATAAGGCTTATCTCTGTTTTTGTGCATCAACCCTGCGCTGGAAGGCACACGTATGGGCAACTTAGTAGTCGCAGTCGTCGGCGCCGCCAACTACAGCGCCAACATAGCCAAAAAAGGCACTTCAACCGACATCGTACTTTACGATTTAAAGAAAGGCGAAGACGCCATCACCCTAATTGAACCAACCCGCTACCCCGAACGATTAGCGCCGCTGTTCTTTGCGGTTTCCGAGGCAAAAAAAGCCCTTGTTGTAGTGGAAGAACTCAACGCCACATTAGGCGAAAGCCTCGTTATGTTGCAGTGCTGCGGCATAAGCAGCGGCTACTTCATACTGCGCAACTACATCCCCAAAGAAAAAATCGAACCCATAATCAAAGGCACCATCCTTGAGCACTACGAGTTTTTGCCTGACGACGTTAATGTGGTGCGTGAAAAACTGTTCGCCGACGCAGCAGCCCAAAAAGCCACGGAAGCCACCGTTGGCACCGTCCCTGTAGACCACGCATTTAACGTGAAGGGCGTAGGAACGGTTGTTTTAGGCGTTGTCATAAATGGCGGCGTAGCTAAACATAACAGCATGCGGGCATTGCCAGGCAGCAAAACGGCTCAGGTGCGTTCCATCCAGAAACATGATGAAGACTTTGATACTGCAGTGGAAAGCGACCGCGTCGGATTGGCAGTTAAGGGCGTTGAAGTTGCCGATGTTGACCGAGGCGTAGTGTTAACCACCGACCCCGCAGTTAAAACATCCAAAATGCTAAACGTGCAAGCCGCGCTGGTAAAGTATTGGCAGACCCCACTTAAGGCGGGGATGGTTATGCATGTGGGTCACTGGATGCAGTTTCTCAACGGCAAAGTTGAAGAAGTCACCGAAAACGGCGATTTCCGCAAACCCACCATAAAAATTGTACTGGAAAAGGAACTGGTTTTCCGCAGCAGCGACAAAGCCGTCCTCATGTACTTAGAAGGCGGCAAGTTGCGCGTGGCAGGCACCCTTGACTTAACCTAGTCTTCTGCTTTGACTAACTTTTGATAAGCCCGTTAGTCAAATAATCTTAAATTTCGCCCAGCCCATGCAACGGTAGGTTTGAAGCATGAGCGTAGATATCGAATCCTTCCAAAACGTGCTTAAGCACCCAATTCGGCGCAAAGTAATCTTGGCATTAAACCAAAGCGAAAGCCTCAGCTACACAGACTTAATGGGAGTTGCCGAATCTTCTAACACAGGCAAATTCAACTACCACCTCAAAATCCTCGCCGACCTAATCAAGAAAGACAACGACGGCAAATACAAATTAACAGAAAAAGGCCGCTTAGCAGCCGAGTTTCTGCAAACATTCCAAACCAAAAAGCAAGAACCAACTCCTCTGCGAATGGCAGATGCGTTGTTAATTGGGTTTGTTGGATTCGCCTTAACGTTGGCTAACCCTGGGTTTTGGGGTTTCATGCAAGCAGCAGCAATGAATGTGAAATCGATTCCTGTTCTTAGTGCATTCAATTGGCTTGGTTTCGGTTTTGCATTGATTGTGCCAGGGTTTCTCATGTGGCTGTTGGCTACGCGGAGGGCGCATAGTCATGACGCCTATGACCTATACAAGGCACCACTCATAGCATGTGTAATGCTGCTAACGCTGGTTGTGGTTATGGTTGTGTTTCACGTAAATGTGGGAGCACAAGTGCAAATTCAGGTGGGACCCACGGTAGGCGGCGAAAACTGGACTAAAACCACTTACACAATACTGATGACAAGCCTAGCGAATACAGTTGCTCAGGGAGCGATTTTTGCGTTCGTAGGAACCGCAATTGCCGAGTTGGGAAGCCGAATTAAGAAAAAACGTAAAGGCTAAAAAATCAGTTAGTCGTGCACTTCAAGAAGCTCAAAACCCGTAGTCGCATCCACGACCCGTTTTGCATTTGAGCCAGTTAACTCCATAAGCACCACTTCCCCAATCTGCCAAACATCAACACCTGTCCGCACGCAGCCAGTTCGGGCTTCTTCTTTGCGCCCAAAGGTGCTGTGCATGTGAAGCTTGGGTTTGCCCGCTTCGTTTTGGACTAAGGTGCCCACGCCGACACCTTCATGAACGCCCCCAAGCAGCGTGGTCATGGGTTCGATTGGGAAAGTATAGCCGTTTTTGGGTCCGACAACGATGCGGCTGGTCTCTTTTGCCCCACCTAGGAAAAAGCACAGCGCTGTGGATACGTTTTGTTGTTCAGCAAAGGTTTCTATCACGTCGGGGATTCGGTCGCCGTCGTAGAGTCGCAAGATAAAGATTCTACCCATGTTTGCCTGCGTAAACTGCAAAGTTAAGCCTCAAAACTAAGAGGGAGCCATGTAAGGGTTAAAAACATTTGCAAAACCACAACTGAAATTACCTAAAATTTCGTCTAGGTTAAGTTAGTTTTTACACGCGTTTTATGTACAGGGGTTCGTCTGCCTGCTTTTTGCGGGGCTCCACAGGTACGGAGTCCACAACTATTTCGGCAGCAGAATCAGCGTAGATTTGAAGTTTAGATTGTGCCTTGGTTGGCATTTTCGGGTCCTCCCTTGAGTAGGGAACAAAAGCATTAACAGAAAAGCTTAATAAAGGTTATGAATCGGCGGTATGCCTCTAAATGGGTATCCGAACCCGGTTTAGCTTGGAATCCTGAAATAGAAGGTTTAGAGCCTGAAACGGTCGTTAGTCCACACGTCGGCGTTGTCGCTGTAGCCACGACGCTCCCAAAAACCCAACTCTTTGGCGCGGGTAAACCGCAACCGCACCACCCACAACGCACTCTTGTAAGCGTACTTGCTGGGCACCACCAACCGTAGGGGAAAGCCGTAGCCTTCTTCAAGCGGTTCACCATTAAGCCCAAACGCCAACAACACATCATCCCCAGCCAACTCCTCACGATAAAGCGAGGTCGTATAGCCATCAGCACACTCAAACGTAACCGCCTTAGCAACCGCACGAGGCTTCACAAGAGCGTCAAGGTCGCGGATGCGGATGCCTTCCCAGCGGCAATCCAACACACTCCAACTTTCCACACAATGAAAATCACTAACCGAAACCGCCACAGGCAACTTGAGAAGATCCTGCCACGAAAGCGTCACAGGATTGCCCACTTCGCCATCAACAGTTAACGTGTAAGTTTCGAGGGTTAGTTTTGGGTTAACTGACGTTATGCCAGGGTGGTCGATGCCCCAGCGGAGAATGCGTTTGATGGGATGCTGCCCCGGCGGCAACTTTTTAGACGAAGATTCAGAAGACAAACAAACCCCACTAGAACGGGCGAAAAACACCAAAATAAAGCTTCTCTGTTTAGGCGTTTTGGAAGAAGCTGGTTAACTGTTTCTGCTGCGGTTCTTCCTTCACAAACCCACCCACCTTCACGCCCACACGACGAATCTCCAAATCCATCTCATCAAGGTAACGCTCAAAGAGTTCTTGGGCAGCTTTGTGGATGGTTTCTTTGTCTTTTGCGGGTTTGTCAAGGGTTTTGGTGCGGCTTTTAGTGGACAGGTCGGTTGTGACGGCGTAGATGCCGACTTGGCGAAAGCTCAAGTTTTGGGCGGCATATTCTTTTTGGATTTCTTCGATTTGGCGGTCAATGGTTTCCATAATGAAGGCAACATCGCGGGTGTCGGTTTTGAGCGTATTCATGCGTCCAATGGATTCTGCAGGCGCTGCTTCGTGAACGGGTTCGTTGTCGATGCCGTTGGCTGCCAAATGAAAATAAATGCCCAAAGTTTTGCCGAAAACCTCGATAAGCCGCTGCACATCAAACGTGGCAAGGTCCGCCACCGTTTTCACGCCCAAGTCCCCCATTTTCGCCACCGTCTTTTTGCCCACCCCCAGAAGACTGTCAACGGGCATGGGGGAAAGAAAGGCGGTGACGTCTTCAGGTTTGACGACGGTTACGCCGTCGGGCTTGTTTATGTTTGAGGCGATTTTGGCAAGCAACTTGTTAGGAGCAATACCAACTGAGAAAGTCACGCCAACTTGCTCTTTGACGGCGGCTTTCATTTGAACAACCAACGCCTCAGCCTCTGCGTAGCTGCCGTGCGTTTTTTGAGTCACGTCCAAATATGCCTCATCAATGCCTGCCTGCTCCAACTCGTCCGCGAAGCCCCGAAGAATCGCCATAATCTGGTCACTTAACCGCTGATAGTAATCGTAGTCTACAGGCAAAAACACCGCGTCCGTGCCTTCGAGACGTTTGTGAGCCATAAACAGCGCTAACCCTGACTTGACGTTGTGTTGGCGGGCAAGATAGTTGCTGGTGGCTACCGCGCCGCTTTCTGCCGTTCGCCCACTATACATACCAACCACAACGGGTTTATCTTTCAAGCTTGGGTTGCGTAGCTCTTCACATTGAGCATAGAAGTAATCTAAGTCAACCAGCATCACGATTCGAGCAGCTTGTTGGGGCGTTGCGGTTCACCTTTCCATGTGCTAAACAGCCAAGACCCATCACAGGCAGCGGTGTTTAACGCGGGCAGCCCCTCACGGCACACGCCAAACTTGAGACCCTGCGCCGACGCCACATCGCGCACCTCTTTAAGCAGCTTAAATCTGAGGTCTTTAGGCAAATATGTGTTTCCACCCACCCGTTCGCCTTGCTGGAAATATAGGGGTTTGAGTTTGTCGGCAATTTGGGGAACGGCTTGGCTGAGGCGGCGCCAGTTGTCGGGTTTGGGTTTGTAGGTGGAACTGGTTATGTGCTGCACGCCTATGGCGGCGAGGGTGGCTATGAGGCGACGGGGTTGGTCATTTAGGAAGGGGATAAGGGGGTCGATGCGGACTAAGACGGGGATGCCTTGGCTGATGAGGTCTTGGGCAGCGCTTATGCGTTCCGTAGGTGAAGGCGCGTTGGGCTCCAGCACAGCCGCCAAAGAATCATCGTCAGTGGTTATGGTGAATGCCACCGTCGTAGGCACCTTCCTAAACAAATCATCGTCACGCACCACCAAATTGGACTTGGTTACAATTTCAAGTTTGCAATTGCTGTGTGCCAAAACTTCCAGACACCGACGCGTCTGCCCCACCGAAGCCTCCATCGGCGGATACGGGTCTGAAGAACTGCACAAAACCACAGTTTGCCCCTTCAGTTTGATGGCTTCTTTTGCCAGCGCTTGGGGCAGGTCTTTTTTGGGGCGGACGTCAGTGAAGTTAGGTATGTAGCTGCTGGCGTAGCAGTAGAGGCAACCGTGGTTGCAACCCGTGTAGGGGTTCACGGTCAGTTTGGGTGGGCAGGTGCAGAGGGGGTTTTTCCAGGGGTCAAAGACAGAAAGCAACGGCACACCAATCACTGCCAAACCCTTAGAAAACTCTTAAACAAAAACATTCTTTCCCACACCGAGATTCCTAACATAAAAAATACTGAATATGTGGCTAAGCAATGTTTAACTGACTGTTACTTCACAGTCACCTTGGTGAACCCGATGGCAACTCGCAAAAAAAACCAAAAAGCCTACCTTGCAGCAGCAACAATCCTCATGATATCCGTGCTTATTGTCGGCGTCTTAGCATCCCTGCCATTACTCAACAACCCAGATGCTTCCGAAACCCAGTATCTCTACCAGTACGGTGGCGCGTCGGCAGTAGGGAACTTTGTGCAGACCTCAGACGGCGGATTTGCCATCGTTGGAACCTCTTCAGATGGCAACATTATGGTTCTGCGACTAAACGCCACCAAAGATGTAGAGTGGCAAAAAACTTACGGAGCAGGCGTAGGCAATGCCATCACCCTAAGTGAAGACGGCGGGTTTGCCGTTGCAGCCACCAAAACCACCTCGGAAGGCAACGCCAGCTGCTTAATCATGACAGATGCACAGGGCAATTCGGAGTGGGCCAAGAACTATAACGGCACAGGATTTTTGGGTATAGCTTCTGGGGCTCAGTCGGGGTATGTGTTGGCTGGAAGCGTAACAGAAAACACGACCCAGTATGCTACGTTAACGTTGGTTGATGCAGCGGGGAACGTGCAGTGGAGTTACAATTACAGCAACAGCCAAGCCCAAATTAACACATTAAACACCCTCATCGTCACCGCAGACGGCGGCTACGCGGCTACGGGCTTAATTCGCTACTCTGAAGGGGAAACTGGCCAGTACGGTTGGTTCCTCAAAGTGGACAACAATGGTGAGGTCCAAGTGAATCGTCCCTACGCTTACGAGGGATGGACAACTCTTAATGGGGTAGCGCAGACTGCCGATGGCGGCTACCTGATGGTTGGAGCCACTACAAACGCATCTGTCAATCCCTACAAGGCATTCATCACCAAAACCGACTACGACGGACACCCCTTGACCTCACAAATCAACGGCACGCTCAATTCAACGGGGGCAACGGCGGGGTTTGCGTTGTATTCGATTGCCCAAACGGCTGATGGCAACTATGTAGTGGGCGGTTACGAGAACAACGTAGGCGTCACCATTGAGGAAATTTCAGACAGCGGACAACTACTCGCATACACCACTTACAGTGTGGAAGAACAGAGGCAGACCGTGACGGGCTATGTTTACGGTGTAACCTCAGGCGGGTACGCTTGGGTCGGCTACGCAGACGGAAGCATCTGGCTTAACCACGGAAAACCACTTAACACCATAACCTAAGCGGCTACTGAGCTAAAAATGGTGTCTGCAGTTGAGGCTTAACCGTTGGGTAACCCAGCTTATTCCAAGCCGTCATGCCGCCCAACATGTTGTTGACTTCAAAGCCTTTGCGTTTTAGGATACTTGAAGCGACACTGGCGCGATTCCCAACCGAGCACACAACGGCGTAGCGTTTGTTGCGTGGCAAAGTGTCGGCTTTTTGGGGTAAGTCGCCAAAGTAGAGAAGTTGGGCTTCTTCAATTATGCCTTCGTTCCATTCACTGGGTTCTCGCACATCCAAAACCACAAAACGCTGCCGATTAACATAAAGTTCTTCGGCTGATAAGGTGCCAAAGTGACTGAAGACTTTGCCCGCGTCTTGCCACTGGCTCATTCCACTGCACAAATAGCCGTAAACGTTGTCAAAACCTAACCGCCAAAAGCCCCGCAGCACTCGCTCTAAGTCAGCTTTACGTTCCACAACCACCAAAACCCGTTTGTCGTAGCTCAGAACCCAGCCTGTATATACTGAGACTCCGCTTAAGGGGATGCTTAAAGCGCCAACTACATGGGAACCTGCAAATGTTCCAGGCAGGCGGGTGTCCACGACGACGGAGTCGGTTTCGGAAAGAGCTTCTTCGAAAGCAGACACGCCCAACGCTTTGGGTAGGGCAAGTCCTCGCAATCTGGGAACGCCTTCGAGGTTGTATTGTTCCATTTTTTTGAAGTAAGGCGGCACCAGCAGTTGGGTATCAAGAGCCCTCTGCACAAACGCCTCTTTGTCCAGCTTGAGGTAGGGGTTGGCTTTTTTCTCGTAGCCTAAGGTGCTGCTGGGTTGCTGGCTGATTTGGCTGCCGCACACGCTTCCTGAACCATGCGCAGGATAAACCAAAACATCATCACCAAGCGGCAGCAACTTTTCGTGCAGGCTGTCGTAGAGTTTTGCTGCTTGCTCGGCATGCCGCTCTTTACCCAAAAGGTCTGTTCGCCCCACCGAACCCACAAACAAAGTGTCGCCTGTAAAAACCAACAAGGGTTCTGGGCTGCGCGCGGTATTACTGACAACATAGCAAACAGATTCGTTAGTGTGCCCAGGGGTGTGGAAGGTTTGGATTTTGAGTTTACCCACAGTTAAAGTGTCGTTGTCTTGGAGTTTGTGCTCGCCGTATTTGAAGGGAAGTTGGTTACTATGTGCTATGTCGGCATGAGAAAGGTCTTGCAGCTCCAAAGAGCCAATCACGTAGTCTTCGTTGCGGTGGGTTTCTAGGATGTAGCGGATTTTTGTGCATGTCTTCTTGGCTAAGTTTAGGTAGATTTGGCAGTCGCGGCGTGGGTCAATTACGGCTGCCTCTTCGCCGTCAGACAGAAAATAGCTGTTGTGCGCTAACCCTTCAGATTTAACTGTGTAAAGCTTCATAAACAAACCCCAAAACCAATTACACTACAAGTGGGGAAAACTCAAAGAAATCTGTTACGCTTGCGGAATTTAATAATATTTGAAACGTCTTAACTTGGATGGGATAGTTGTGAGTTACGCTGACAAATCCAAAGTTCTCGAGCAAGTTATTGTGGAATTGAAAAAGAAAAACGTGGACATCCCAGCCAGTGTGCTTTCTGATTTGAAATCCGCAAGAAGCTTAATAGGCGTCGAGAAAGGGGGGAGAAGCGAAACTGAACCCAAAATCGATGAGTACCTTAGTAACGTGGAAATTTTTGTGATGTCAGAAGCAAACAAGCAGTTCTCTGCCGAAAAGGTGGAAGGATGGATTGTTGCGTTAAATGCGTCAAGCTGCTGCACGTGTACCTGTGAAACCTGCACTGTTCAGGAAGAAGAGGGGAAAAGGGAAGACCGTTTTGTTACTGGGGTTCCCAGAGACCAAAAGTGGGTTCGGGTTCAGCCCATTGAAGGGTTAGACGCTGAAAAAATCGTGCAGATGGCAACCCAAGCAGGACTAAGTGCCAAAAGAGAAGCAAACCAAAACGTTGTGGTTTATGGGCAGCCTGAAGCCGTGAAGGGATTCATTAGGAACGTGACGACACTTTTTGGGAAAAAACCAAAAGTTAAGCCAGTTGGTCAGCTTCTAGGTCCCGAAGCTTAAGCAAAGAATCAATAAGACCCAGCAGTTTCTCAGGTTCTGTTGGCTTCTCCAAAAAGGGGCCTGCCGCTTCAAGGTCATCGGGCAAGTCAGGTTGGCTGCTGGTTAGAACTTTGATGGCTTGGGGAGACAGTTTTTTCAGTTCGGGAAACAACTGATTCATATCCATGTCTGTCAAGGGGTAGTTAATAAGGGCAACGTCATATTTTTGGCGCTTAAGTTTTTCAATTGCTTCTTTCCCTGTCCGCGCGGTTGTTACGGTGTAGCCGTTTTTTTGGAAAATTTTGCCAAATGTAGTGAGCAGTGGCAAATTATCTTCTATAACAAGCAGGTTACGTTTTAGCTCGTTCAAGCTAATCACCCAAAAACTGCTAATTGCTAGTTAGCACTGAAAGTATATAAAGTTTAAGAAGCCGACGCTTGAATGTACGTAGTCCTTGCGCTGAACAAGCCAAAAATGGTCATAAAGTTTGAGTTTAGAGAAGGCACCTGAAAAGGCAAGCCAAAAGGGTGCTCTGGTTTCCATAGAATGTTCCACACCAAGCAAAACATGGACTGGGGGAACGTTTACGAAAACCAATTTATCCAAACCTGCTGTATCTGTATCTGGGTAGTGTGATGGCTAAGCATATTGCCGTAATTGCTCTAGCGATGTTACTGCTTATGGGAATGCAGGTTGTTGGTTTGGCGTCAGCTAACACAGCAGCACAAGTTCACAACAGTGCCACCATCAGGCCAGCGGCAACCGAAGCTCCCTCTGAAGACTTTTCCCTCGCTATGCCCGAAGAATGGGTGAACTACACCGTAACAACCATAAACGGTGCACTTTGGGCAGTGGTAGACGGCTTGTACCCCATGCACCTCTCACCAGAAGTCACCCCATTGCCCATGGTTTACCCCACCCCACCTAACACCACCGACATGCAAATCAGACTAGATGGCGCCGAGGTGGCATGGAGCAACTTCACCGACATCGAACCCACAGCACGCCACTACACCGTCATCGGCGACTGGCAAATGGTCTACTGCACCATTGAACCTACAAACGCAGATTTTGTGCTCCAAATCCACTACCAGCACCCCATCGAAATCATAAACGGCTCCAGCATGTTTCTTTATGACCTAAACATCAGTCCCTACCTTTCGCCTGCAGACCCCACATCTATTGCGTATTTCAGGGTGGAGTTGCCCAAAAACGAGTCTGCGCTAAACGTTTACACTACGGTTGAATGGAAACCAGTCAATTACACCAGCATCGAAAACGGCACTTGCAGGGTGGTGATGTTTGATGTTGTTTCGGTGTATGATGTGCCCTTGGCAGGAGACATAATGTTTGTGTTGTCAGGTTCGGGGGTGCCTGAGTTGTCGGTGTGGGTGTTTGGGGCAGCTTTTGCAGTTGTAACTGTGACGGTGGCGGTTGGGTTTACGAGAAGGCGTGCAGAGAGCAAGGTTGTCTGTATGCGAAAAAATTAAAAGCCCAACGGCTTGATAGGAGTTCGTGAGAAAGGAAAAAGGCACCTACTTTTTACACAAACTGGCGGTTTCCAGTGTGCCTACGGTTAGGTGAGGGTTATAGCTGTGTAACCCTTACCTAATCGGGTCTACCGCTGGGGTACAAAAGTCGTTTTTAACGGGTGGGTTTTGTTTCAAACAACTCTTCACAAGAATGTGCGCTAGGACGTTTACGGTAGACGGGAATTTCATATTCGAACAGGGGAATTTTTTTCATGTTCGTTTACGCTTCCGCGCTATCTTAGGCGCATTTTGGATAAAACAGTTTTCACAATAAACACAATAAACTATATAGAAAAAAACCGATAAGCATCGATAAAAAAAAGCACCGCCAAATAAATTGGCAAAAAAGGCAGTTTTAAAACTATCGGCGTACGCAAATTTTGCCCAAGGTTCCTGTAACCAAGCAGCAAACCATATTGAGCTTGCGGGGTTGTTGGTGTAGAGATACAGCAACAAAATATTATATGCTCTCAGGGAGAAGGAGGGTATTGTCCTGAAGCCAGCGAGCGTTGCACAAGTTTGGCGGGTCAGGCGTTAACGTAACGCGGAACATTTGTCCCCTCATCATCCCCTTGCAGCTGTTTTTCTTCTCCGCGCCAAGCTAAACTTGCCGAGACCCGCCAATCAACCCTTTTAGAACCCGTTACTCAGAGGCTTTTTTGAAGTGGGCAGTTAAGTTTTTCTTCTGTGGATTAAGCAGTTCTTCAACCAGCTTGTATTGGCGCTGGTAGATATGTGCGTTTTTGCTGTGGAAAATCAGTTTTCCCGTTTCAATGTCTAAGTTGCCACAGCTGTTAATTTCCGCCACGAAGGCTTCATTAAACATCTGCAACCCCGCAATGTTAGCAGGCAACCCACCGTAAGCATCCCAACTACGGAAATAGCAAGTCAAATGCATTTTTCCATCAATAATTTCAGTGTCGATTAGGCTCAGGCAGGGCGGTTCATCTTCAAAGAGGTCGTTTGGGACACGGATGACCATGGTGACTTGGCGGTCGTTTTGCTGCGCCACATACCGTTTCACAGCTTCCCCAATTTGGTCCACAGGATCCCGAAGTCGACTCGCATAAGTGTAAGGTTCGCCGTCTTGTTTTTCGCCTGACCACAAATACTCCAACGCATACCCCTGCACGTATTTGATGTCGCATGGCGCTTTGTCGCTGACTAGGGGTCGGTTTTCGGGGTGTTTGATTTCGAGGGTTAGGTTGAGTTTTTTGGTTTCGGTGGTTTCGGAGCCGCGTCCGACTGTGAAGGTGTCGCCTTCGGTCCAGATGTGGCTTAATGTTTGGAACCAAGCGTCAGGAAGGTCAAAGGCTGAAAGATTAACGTGTTTCACCGCAGTTCCCCTCAGAACCCATACCCTAGTTGGAACATATAAAAATACTGCAACTCACGCTGAAAATAAAATTAAAAGGAAAAGAAAGGGTTGCGGGTTTAGTAGGGCATTCCGCCCATACCCGGCATGCCACCCATACCACCCATTCCGCCCATGCCTCCTGGAGGCATCGGTGGGGCTCTGCCGCCTGTTCCTTTAATCGAGATCAAGTCGTCGATTTTCAGGATCATGTTTGCGGCTTCGGTGGCAGATTTGATGACCTGTTGCTTGACGCGCAGAGGCTCAAGAATCAGGGCGTCTTTCATGTTGATGATTTTGCCTGAAGTCACGTCGATGCCGAAAGTTTTAGCGTCGTTGCCTTCATGCTTTGCGCGCAAAGCCACCATCACATCAATGGGGTCTAAGCCTGCGTTTTCTGCCAAAGTCAACGGGATGGCTTCCACGGCTTCTGCGAAAGCTTCCACAGCGAGTTGTTCTCTGCCGCCAACTTTCACGGCAAACGAACGCAAAGCTTTGGAAAGTTCCGCTTCAGGTGCACCGCCACCTGCAACAATTTTGCCATCTTCCACAACATTGCGGATAACGCAAAGTGCATCGTGTAGGCTGCGTTCGGCTTCGTCTATGACGTGGTCGCTGCCACCGCGGATAACGATGGTTACGGCTTTGGGGTTCTTGCAGTCGCGGATGTAGAGCAGTTTGTCGTCGCCGATTTTGACTTCTTCAACTTTTTTGGCTTTGCCCAAGGCGTCAGCGTTGAGGTCTTTGACGTTTGAGAGGATTTTGCCGCCGGTTGCGCGTGCAAGTTTTTCCATGTCGCTGCTGCTGATGCTTTTTACAGCGAGCACGCCAGCTTTGCTTAGAAAGTGTAGTACCATGTCGTCGATGCCTTTTTCGCACAAAACCACGTTAGCGCCAGCTTTCACAATGGTGTCAGCCATGGCGCGGAGCATGTGTTCTTCTTCGTCAAGGAACATCTTCATTTGGTCAGGGCTTTCGATGTTGATTTTGGCGTCGAACTCGGTTTTTTCGATTTCGAGTTTGGCGTTCAAGAGGGCGATTTTGGCGCCTTCAACCAGTCTAGGCATGCCTTGTGTGGCAACTTCTTTGTCGATAACCATGCCTTTGACCAGTTCAGTTTCTTCTAAGCTTTTGCCGTGTTTCTTGACGATTTTAATAAGGTCAATGTCTGCGCGGGTTTGACCGTCAACTTGTTCTGCAACCTGCTTCACGGCATCCACAGCCATCTTTGCGAAGAGTTCTTTGGCGTTGCTGATGCCTTTGCTGTTTAGAGAAGTCAAGGCAACGTCCATGAGGGTTTTGTCGTCAGTAATTTTGACTGGGATGGCGATTTTATCGAGGACTTCTTGGGCTTTTTCGCTTGCTTTCTTGAAACCTTCGATGATTATGGTTGGATGAACGTTTTTGTCAAGCAAACTTTCTGCTTTTGCAAGCAGTTCACCAGACAAGACAACGGCGGTTGTGGTTCCGTCGCCGACTTCGTTATCTTGAGCTTTGGCAACTTCTACAAGCATTTTGGCAGCGGGATGCTGGACGTCAAGTTCTTTCATGATGGTTGCGCCGTCGTTGGTTATGGCGACGTCTCCGAAGCTGGTCACTAGCATCTTGTCCATTCCGCATGGACCAAGGGTGCTTTTGACGGTTTCAGCTACGATTTTGGCAGCCATAATGTTGTTTTTCTGGGCTTCGCGTCCGGTTGATCGTCCGGTGCCTTCTTTGAGTACTAGAACTGGAACTGTTCCACCTTGAGACATACATATCACCAGTGTGTTTGATTCTCTATAATGTTAAAGTTACAAACGGAGAAATAAGAGTTAAAAATATAAATTTTTCCCACCTGATTAAAAGCAATCACTGTTCAACACCCCCTATTATTGCGTTAAGCGATTAGTGGAATGCGGTATGGTTTGTTTTTTGGTGGTCAGAACTATTTTTCTTCTGGTAGGCTGGTGCAGTCTATAGCCCCCCTTATATAAAGGCAAAGTTAGGTTTTGGTTTCGCCTTTCTCTTTGCGGGTTTTGTTAGTTGTGGCGGCGGCAAAAATTCACCTCCAACCAACAAGAAGCCCACTAAAGCGGCTCATACAGGCTAATAAGCGTGAACAGATGAGTTTATTTAAAAATTTGTGGCAGCCCACGGCAGCAACAGTCATTCGGCTTTGATTATGTGATAACCCGAAGCTTTCCGCAAACGGTTCATAACAGCTAAACCTAAACCCTCTGTGGGCACCGCTTCAGCGATGATTAAGTCAAGATTTTCATTGTCGAATTCCCGCAGCAGCCGAAACAGATTCGACGCCACCATGTCAAGGTTTTGTCGGCTGCCCATAGACTTGACTACATTTGCCTCGTAAGCCCAAGCAGTTTCGTCAGTTGCCAAAACGCCAACCCGTTTGCCCTCAGTGAAACAGTCCTTTAGTAGCGCCTTAATTTTAGCCATCACCAAAGGAACCATCCCCTCAACCAGTATGACCGGGGCTTGGGGGGCGTAGTGTTTGTGTTTCATGCCTGGGCTGCGGGCTTTTTCAGGAGGCAACTCAGTTTCGGCTACGATAAAGGGGTGTAATGTGACTTCGCCGATGGCTTTGCGCAGGGCTTCAAGGGGGGTTCCGCCGGGACGCAGAAGCATCGGGGGGTCCACGCTGACATCTAAGACCGTGGATTCGACGCCTATTTTGGTAGCGCCGCCATCGAGGATTGCGTCTATGCGTCCGTTCAAGTCTGCGTAAACGTGACTGGCAAGGGTGGGGCTGGGTTTGCCTGCAAGATTTGCGCTTGGCGCCGCGATGGGAGTTTGGCTGGCTCTGATTAACGCAAGGGCGATGGGGTGTTTGGGCATGCGGACGGCTATGGTTTCTAAGCCTGCAGTAGTCACGTCGGGCACATCGGGGTAGCGGCGCATGACCAGCGTCAAAGGTCCAGGCCAGAACTGCTGCACCAACAACTCCGCCTTCACAGAAACCTCTTCAGCCAGTTTGTAAACGTCTTTGGAGTCAGCTACATGCACAATCGGCGGATTATCCAACGGACGATTCTTGGCAGCAAATAAAGCCAAGACCGCATCCGCATCCAACGCATCCGCGCCCAAGCCGTAGACAGTTTCGGTCGGAAAAGCTACCAGTCCGCCTGCCTTGATTATTTCGGCGGCTGCCGCTATTTTTTCAGGTTCAGGCGCATCAGGGTTAACTTTGTAAACTTTGGTTTGCTTCATGCATGGAGCCTAAGGGACAGATGCGCGTGGTGCCCTTAAAGGGTGCCGCTGCCTCGGTTCAGTTTCAAGACGATGGAGGTTTCAGCTTGGCGGTCAGGTATATTCCAGTATTGGCGTAGTTTGCTGCGGCTTTCTTGGGGGACAAGTTGGAACCCGTTTTTCTCATAAAACTTCACTGCCCACCACGCCGCCGTCCATGTGCCAACCAGCACTTGCGTCGTGTCTGCCAACGCCAAAAGATACTGCAAAAGCTTTTGTCCTATGCCGCTTCGCTGCTCGCTGGTCACAACGTAAGCGTGCCGAATCAACGTCACATCCTTAACGCGCTGAATTCCCATAACCCCTAACAGACTCCCGTTGTCTTGCCACCCGTAGAATTTGACGCCTGCACCGATTTCGCTGCTTAACTCTTCGGCGGTCATGTAGGGTTCGCTCCAGCAGTCTGCAGGAATCACACCCCGATAAGCCACCGCAGCATCATTCACAACCGCCAAAATCTGGTCCTGCGCTTCGCAAGAAAGTTTAACAACACCCACATTTGCCGCCTCTTAGCTGATTTTTTCAGCGGATTTTTCTTTTTCTAAACCCAGCACTTTTTCGATAAGCTGCTTAAAATATGCCTGTGCCTCAAGCTCGGTCACTTTGCACAGGTACACGGAGACCATTGCGATTTTGCCTTTTTTAGCGGCGACGTATTCGGCGAACATGCGGGCAGAGATTTCGTTCTTGTTGCCTACTAGAATTGAGGAGGTGGCGACGATTCCGAGGTTTTCGTCATTCTTGGGAACGGCTAACGCGAGCGTGCCAAGTTTGTCTTCGTTTTCGCTAAGCAGAATCAGACAGCTGTTTTTGGCTTCCACATAGACTGCTAAGAAGTTGGTTTCGTTTTCGGTTAGGCGTTCTTTGACTACGTTGGCCCGTTCCATGCACCGCGCTCTCCAAGGGGTAAACGGCGTGCTGTTATGCAAGGGAGTGCTTAAAATAACTTTACGAAAAGGGAGCAGCTATGGAAGATGGCAGAGATGACTAAAATTAACATATTTGTGCCTTGTTTTTACTTCAATAAGAACCCGCCAGCGGGGTTTTTACATACAATCACTAAATAGGGTCCAAATATGAAGCACCACTCAAAGCAGACCGTGCCCAGTTTAACGTAACTCACAGGAAACGGCGGATTTTTCTGCTCCAAGAAAAACCAGTTTTGCTGCGGTTCTGTCGCGATGGTATTTATAGCTTAACCCTCACCTATCTAACCCTTCAAGGCAGGCACAGCCAAATGAACCAGAAACAACAAGCAGCCACCGTTCTAGAAAAACTCAAACAAACCTTAGCCCTGCCTGAATGGACCAAAAACCGTCCCGAACCCTTTGAAACCCTAATAACCACCATCATTTCACAAAACACCGCAGACCGAAACACCGCCAAAGCCTACGAAACCCTCTCACACAAATTCGAAGTAACCCCAAAAGCGTTGGCAGAGGCGCCGTTAGGCGAAATTGAAGTTGCCATCAGGTCCGCGGGGCTCTATAAAGGCAAAGCCCAAGCTATCCAGCAAGCCGCCAAAGGCATTCTCGTAAATTACGGCGGAACCCTGCAGCCCATTTTGCAGATGCCTCTTGAAGACGCTCGAAAAGCCCTCACAGCGTTTGCGGGTGTGGGTCCTAAAACTGCTGATGTGACTTTGCTGTTTTCGGCAGGACAACCCACCATCCCCGTGGACACACATGTGAACCGCGTTTCCAAACGGCTTGGATTTGCCCCTGCCAAAGGCGACTACGAAGCCGTCCGCAGCAGCCTCCAAGAGCTTTTTCCGCCTGCGGAGTATTTAGCGGTGCATTTGTTGCTTATTGAGCATGGCAGAAAAACCTGCAAAGCCCAACGCCCCCGATGCAAACAGTGCCCCGTCAACAAGTATTGCCCGTCAAATGAGCTGGAGGAGAAACCATGACGCAAACTGCCCTGCCTAAAGAAGCGGCAGACTATTTTCCGTATGAGTCGGTTCGGACTCAACAGGACCAATTCATAACCACCATCTACAACGCCGTCAAAGACCGCCGCAGCGTGCTCATCGAAGGCAGCAACGGCTTGGGCAAAACCATCTCGTCACTATCCGCTGTGCTGCCCATTGCAATGGAAAAGAAGCTCAAAATTCTCTACGTAGCCCGCACCCACCGCCAACATGAACGCGTCATCGAAGAACTCAAAGCCGTCAGCAAAAAACAGCCCGTCGCAGGAGTTTCGCTACGGGGACGCAACGAAATGTGCCTTTACCGCTTCGACAGCAACCAACACTACGACGCCAAGTCACTGATGGAAGTCTGCGAACTCATGAAAAACAAAGGCACTTGCCCCTACTACAAGAACGCAGACCAACAAAGCTACGACTACCTCCAACTCCAACAGCTAATTGGCACCAAAAGCTACAAAGCCAGTGAAATCATGCGCACCTGCCGCAAACGCAACCTGTGCCCTTACGAACTGGTCAAATCGGTGCTGTCGGAGGTAAATGTGGTTGCGCTTAGTTACTTGTACGTGTTTGATCCCGACATTCGCACGGCGTTTTTGAAGAATTTGGAGACGCAGTTGGCGAAGATTATCTTGGTTGTAGATGAAGCTCACAACTTGCCAGAGACCGCGGTGGATGTGGCGAGCAGCAGCCTATCGCTGTTTGTTATGCGTCAAGCGGAGTTGGAAGCGAAACGGTTCGGCTACGAAGACTCTGAAGCCTTCGCCAAACTCCTTCACGACGAAACCGAAAAACGTGCCCAAGGCGTGCATAAAGAGGAGCAGATTTCGCCGAGCTTTTTAGAGGGGGTGCGGGAAAAAGCAGGTGTGCTTTCGCCGCGCAGCTTCTACCAGCACCTAAGTGAAGAAGGGAACCAAATCAAGAAAACGCTGCTTTCGGAAGGAAAGCATCCGCGTAGCTACGTTACTGCGCTTGCGGAGTTTTTGCTTCGGTGGCAAGAGACAGCAGGCGACGAAGCCTACATCCACGTCATAAGCAAATACCTAACCCGCGATAACGCACAAACCAGCCGACTTGAAATCGTTGCCCTTGACCCATCGAAGGTGACGCAGCCCGTGTTTGACGCCACCTACGCAAACGTCGTCATGTCAGGCACACTTCAGCCACTGGACGCATACGCAAAGATTACCAAGATGCCGCAGGGCACGGTGGAACATATTGCGTCTTCGCCGTTTCCCCGCGAACACGTCCAAGCCTTGGTCTGCATGGGCGTAACCACTGCACTGGAAAGCCGAACCAGCAACATGTACCAAACCTTCATCAAACGCATCCAAGAAGTCGTCAAAAACACCCCCGTCAACACCGGCATATTCACCGCCTCGTATGACGTGGCAAAGAGCCTGTTGGCAGAGGGGTTGCAGGATGCAGTGGGCAAGCCCCTGTTCTATGAACGCCGCGGCATGACCAGCAAAGCGAACGAAAAACTGGTTTCCGACTTCAAAGACTGCGCCTTAACGGGGGGCGCGGTGTTTCTGGGAGTTCAGGGCGGACGCACCTCCGAAGGCGTGGACTTTCCGGGCAATCAGATGAACAGCGTTATAATCATTGGTGTCCCCTACGCGGAGCCCACGCCGCGGGTAAAAGCCCAAATCGCCTACTACGACAAACAGTTCCCCACCATGGGACGCGAATACGGCTACGTGTTGCCCGCCATGAAAAAAGCCAGCCAATGCGCCGGACGACCCATACGCACTTTAGATGACAAAGCCGCCATAATCTTTCTAGACAACCGCTACGCCAACGCGTACTGTAAACGGTTTTTGCCTGCTTGGGTGCTGCGAAACTTTAAACTGGTTCCCGCTTTAGATGGAGCGTTAGCTAAAGAAATAACTGCCTTCTTCAAACGCTAAACATTTGCTAACTCGCGCAGGTTATCGTCGAGCCGTACTCGCCCAAAAAACACCACCGAAGGCTTCACCTCCACCGGCGTGTAGACTTTGAGGGCTTTTCGGGTAGCATCCACTGTCCGCATGACGCCGACGCCTAAAAACTGCTTCTTCAAACCATACAAGCCAACCAGACGGTTCGCTGCTTGACCCGCCAACAGGACAGCACGGTCAACGCCTGCCACTGATAGGTGGTTGATGTTGTAGACTTTGATACGGGCACCTTGGAAGTAGCGGATGTATCCGAGTTCACGCAGGCTTCGGCGGCGCACTTGATCGCGCCCTTTCACGGCAGCAGGAGAGTCTGCGCGTTCTTGCCGATACGGCGCTAAGGCGTCGCCTAAAGCTGCACAAAACGACTTCTCAACCCCAACGGCTTCAAGACAAAACACCACATCAGGCTCAAACACCGCTGCCAAACTGGATTTGAATGCCACAGCGTCTTCGCCTGTCGCCCACCCATCTGTGTTCACCACCACAAAATCAGCCGTGGCTTCGCGGGCGATTTCGCTTTTAAGCAGCGTTACTGCCGCCGTCACGCGTCCTTCCAGGCCGCTTGGCGAAGTGGCACCTATAAACATGGTATGGTGGGGGTTAACGTTGAATAGGTCAGTTATGGGGGTGGTGAGGTAGGCGTAGGCGATGGTGCAGGGTGGTCCGATGTCGGATTGCCCCAAATCCTCATCCACAACCGCAACTTTGCGCCCCGCAGACACAAGACGATTAATCAAGTAAGTGCAAAAACTGCTTTTACCCGAATCCACCCCGCCCAAAACCAGCGCAACCACAGGCCGCTTCTCTAAACTGCAAAAAGTCTGGTACGCCGTTGCCCATGAAGCAGGAACCGTGTCACCGTCAACCTCATCAACGACCGCGTCGGGACCTAAAGAAACCTCAAACCCCGCCGACGCTGCAACCCAAAACGGCAGCCGCTTGCCTTCCCGAATAACCACCCGCTGTCCCACCCGAAGCTTAAAGCCAAAAACCTCCGCCGACCCAGACTGCAACGTAACCGACGCAGGACCATCCACAAGCAGGGTTTTGTTGGCTTCAATGTTCCTGTTCAACTAGTTGCCTCCGTGAGTAAAGATAACCAGCGCGCCGGGCGATATGCATAGCCGAGACTGTGTGGCGGAATATGCGGCGGTTCTTGGTTTCGGCGGTGTAGTGGTTGGTTCCGGATTCGCTGACGATTTCTAAAGAAACCTCAGGCGGTAATGCTGTGTCTAAGGCGTCCAGCAGTGCCTTGTAGAGAGGCACGCCGCTGCCGATTTTCACTGTAACCGTTGTGACCTCAAAGTTTACTGGCTTCAAAAGGGTTTTAACTTTTGTGACGGCTTCGGCTACGCTGTAACAGTTCGCCATATCCACAACTAACTCGTCACCAAGCACTGTTAACCCGATGATTTCGCCTGGGTCTAAGCCGATGACGAGGCGGTCGTAGACTTTTTTACCGCGCAAAATCCGCTGCACTTCACTGCCCAAAGCAGCCTGGTCAGTTACCGCTGGGTCATAGACCAAAATGTTGGGGTGGCTTATGAGATGCTTTTCTTGCGGAGTAGTTATGACGACTTTGATTTCAGCCCGTAGCGACGCAGTGGGCAAGATGCTGATGAAGGAGATGTTGCGTTGCAACAGCTCATTAACTATGAAGAAGTAGGCTTTGCCTTGGACAGTTGCGACGGCAACTTTTGCTCGCATACAAACCATAACAGTTGTTCTGACGGTTAAAGGTTCAGCGCCAAAACAAAAAGTTTGGGCTATGAAGCGTCCCGTTACTGTTCAGGTTCCACAATGACGGCGGTGCCTGTGGCGGAAAACAGCACGATGCCAGATTGCAGCCCCAAATCCGACGTTTCCACATCCAACCCGATGATAGCGTTAGCGCCCAAAGCGATGGCTCGAGCTTTGGCACGTTCAATGGCGTCCCACCGCGCCTTTTCAACCTCCGAAGTAAACGCAGTCACTTCTCCGCCAATCATGGATTCAAAGCCAGCGACAAACTTGCCGAAGATTCCGCGAGTACGCGGCGTCAACCCCGTCACCAATCCAAGTACTTTTGTGATTTTGTATCCGGCGATAGTTGGGGTTGTTACGATGAGGAATTGGGAGGCTGATTCGAGGGCGGCTCCGCAGTTGGGACAGAAGCTTGCACCTTCAGGAACAGGGGTTGCACACCGTGGGCAATTCAACAAAGTCACCACCTTTCTAAAAGGAGTGCCGACTTAAAAATTGTCGTGTGGTGCCGGGGACGGGATTCGAGCCCGCGACCTCTGGACATTGGGCGTTTGGCCACTTCATGTTCTCCAGATTATGAGTCTGGCGCCCTAGCCAGGCTAGGCTACCCCGGCAACGTTTGGGGTCGGTTTATTGCCCAGCGGTTAGGTTAGTCTGCATGGTTTGAGATAAAGCTTTTTCATTAATCAAGGCGGCTTAATAGAAAAAGAAGGTGACGATTGGTAACTGCCTGACTCTATGGGCTCAGTCACTTCTTGCGCAGAAGTTTTGCGCTGAGCACCCACAAAGCTATTGCAGCAGCTATCCAAAATACGTCGCCAATGAGGTAACATGCGGTTTCTGCCAAGCTTTCACCAAAGCTTGAACCATAGTTAGCCGCATAGTAGGCTAAGTCGGCTAAGCCTCGAAAAAGGAAGGTGCCGCCCCAAAAAATAAGGAAGTACCCCACGATTTTCAGCTTGGATAATGCTTCGATTATGCTGTTGGACTCTGCCATTTTTGTCCCCCAGATTCCTGTTATTTAATTGTGTTTAAAAGATTTCGGGTAGCTCAGTGTTGTCTATGAAAAACAAGCTTACTGCGTTTAAAAGACAAGATAGAAGAGGGACGTAGCCCGTCAGTTTGAAATTCGCGTTACTGTTTCTTTTCGAACTTTTGAACCGCCGAACCCGAGCCCAAATAAACAACATCCGTTAACCCAACAAATAGTCCATTTTCAACCACGCCGGGAATCATCTTTAGGTTTTGCTCCAATGCTGCAGGGTCAGTTATGGCTCCGAAGGTGGCATCCATGATGGCGTTGCCGTTGTCGGAAATGACTGGTCCCAGTTTGCCTTTGGTTTCGCGTAGGGTTGAAGTGCCGCCGAGGGCTTGGATTTTTCGCTGTACTATCGCGATGGCAAACGGCAAAACCTCTACGGGCACGGAACAGTTGGCTTCGCCTAGGGTTTGGACTTTCTTTTTGTCGTCGGCGATGTAGATGTTTTGTTTGGATGCGGCAGCCACGATTTTTTCTCGAGCAAGTGCTGCACCACCACCTTTAATCAGGTTCAGGTTGGCGTCGATTTGGTCGGCACCATCAATGTTCACATCTATAACTGGGTGTTCTTCGAGTGTGGTTATAGCGATGCCGTTTTGGACGGCGAGTTGGAAGGCTTGGTAACTGCTGGGCACGCCAAGAATGTTTAAGCCTTCGTTTTTTTTGCGTTCACCTAAAGCCAAAATGGCGTAAGCAGCCGTGGTTCCACTGCCTAAACCAACAATCATACCGTCCTTCACATGAGCTACCGCAGCATAAGCGGCGTTACGTTTCGCAGCGTCAGGGGAAACTTGCATTACGATTCCATCTCCATCTGTCCAAGCTTATTCATAACTTCGTCAATCTGGTTCCGTATGGCGTCGATGCGTTGTTCAGCCTCAGTTTTTTGGCGTTCTGATGCAGGTTTACGAGGCTTCTTGGGCTTTTCTTTTTCCTCGGGCTCTGCTTCTTCCGCTTCCTCTTCTTCTTTTTCCATCTGGTCAGGAACCACGGGAGCTTGAGGTTTAGGCATCTGAACTTTAACTTCTTTAATGGGCTTATAGTCGATGCGGGTACGCAATTCTTCCACTTTACCCGTTAACTCCCCGAAGCGTTCGCTGAAAAGTTTCATGAGGTCTTCTTGCATGCTTTCCAACTCATGCAATGCCACGATGGATTCGTCTTTTGTCATGGCGTCCTTGACTGCCATCATGCGGTTTTTGTAGCTGCCAGCAAGTTTTTCGCGTTCTTGCTCGGTGATTTTGCCTTCGGCATGTGCCTCGTAAAGTCGGCGGATGGCGTCGGCGAGAATTTCACGCTCCAAGTCCAGAATACGGAGCTCGTTTTTGGCTTGAGCGGCGTCGTTGTATTGGACGCTTTTGCTAACTCTAAATGATGAAGAACCCAAAGATGACCCCAGAGAACTGGCAAGGAGGGGGCTTGGTTCGGGTTCTTTTGGTTGTGGCAAAGGTTTGCGGGTGCGTCTTTGCATGAGGATAATCAGAGCTATGCAGGCGCTTGTAGCGATGGTAGCTACCACTGCTAAGACAATTATAATTGGGGTGTCTTCTGCAGCCATAATATCCTCGGTACTTTCATAGCGTACGATGTATATAAAAATTAAACAAATAACAGAAAAATGCGTTTTTCATACAGCACAAATCCATCTTGTGCTAGCAACCTGTGTAACAATTGTACAGCAACAAGGCAAACTGTGTTAGATGTTAGTTATGTTTTGGGTGTTGTTTTAGGCACCAGCAGAATTAAATAATTGGTAACACTAAGTAATAAAATCGTGTTACTAAAGCTGGGAAAGACATGGACAACGCAAACTCCACAACCAAAACCTACCTCAAAAACCACCAACTCACCCGCATATTCAACGAAATCAACGACGAAATCAACCTACTCACCGCCGAAGCAAAATTCAACTACACCACCTGCAAAACCGACAAACAAAACCTAAACCTCACCCTAAACTACATCGAAGACACCAAACAACTCGCCAACCTACTAAAAACCCGAATTAAACTTTTAATCCAAGCCACCAACTGAATTCGGGCAGGCGCCGAGTTAGTGGTTTAATCTTCGACGTAGCAGCAGATAGAGTAGTAGCGGTCCACCCAGAAACGCCGTTATAGCGCCTACAGGCAGCACTATGGGGGCAATCAATCGCCTCGCCACGATGTCAGCAAACAGCAGCAGAATAGCTCCGAACAGGCAGGAACTTACCACCAGAAAGCGCTGATCGTTACCGATGAAAGCGCGGCAAACATGTGGCGCAACCAAACAGACAAAACCGATGGCCCCCGTGAAACTAACCACCGTGGCCGTTGAAAGGCAGGCGGTGACGAGGGTAATTTTTCGGACACGGTCCACTTCTACGCCTAGGCTTTTGGCACTGTCATCACCCATCTTCATAACGTTAAGGTCCCAAGACAGGCGGAGATTTATGGCTAGGCACAAAACTAGCACCCCTAGTATGTAGGGGAGTTGCCACCATGCGGCTCGGGATAAATCGCCCACCAGCCAAAAAACGGTGGCGGTAACAGCGTTGGCATCGGCGAAGTATTGTAAGATGGTAATGCAGGCGTTAAAGATGTACATAATGGCTATGCCTGCTAGGATCATAGTTTCAGGCGCAGCCCCACGACGTTTAATTAGCAGTAAAATGACGACAACAGGCACAAGCGAGAAGAGAAACGCATTTCCGATGATTACGAATTCTCCGCCTGCAATGCCTGTGCCAAAAATTATGCCGATGGCTGCCCCCAGACCCGCACCTGCAGAAACGCCTAACGTGTAGGGGGTGGCGATGGGGTTGCGCAGGATTTCTTGGGTGGTTGCACCTGACATAGCGAAAGTTGCGCCTGCCAAGAGACCCAAGAGCAAACGAGGCAGTCTAAGGGTCCAAACTACGGTGTCTGCTAAGGGGGTAACTTGGAAGGTGTCAGGGAAGAAGCGGGCAAACACTGCGGTGTAAGCATCGAAAAACGTCATCGAAGCTGACCCAATGGCAAGATAAACCCCACAAATGACAAACAGCAGGATGGTGCAGACAACCAAGAAAATGACGCGTTTGAAGAGTACTTTTTTGTATTTGCGCTTTTCTTCTGCCACATCCGAAGAGTTAGGGGTTACTGGGGTTTGGTCCACCATAACATAGCTACCTTTTTGCTGCGGTTCAGCCAAAACGCTCCGTCACGTTCCTGCAAGAGGTTACGGAGGCACTGGCGAAGCTTGGTTTCTTGGGTTGAGGGAATGTGATATTGGGAGGAGAATTTTGTGAATGCCTCTTGGAAGGTTGCAAATTTTTGGATAACTTCACAATCGAGGACTTCAACGTTAGGGCGTATGCCTAACTCGTTGAGGATGTTAAAAATGTAAACGTAATCTGGCAGGAACGGAGCGGGGTATTGGGCGATTTTTTGCAGGTCATCGTCTAGCCACTTGGAGGCGGATAAAGAAAGGTAAACGTTGCGTTTGGCGGCGGTGTTCATTTTTTGGAGTTGAGTTTGGAGGTCAAGCATAAAAAATGACAGAGAAGCCACCACGACGTCGTGGGGTTGGATATCAGAGTATATATTTACTGCTTCCCAAGGCTGGTTAAGGGTAGAAATATTAGTTAGATGCCCAGTTTGGGCTTTTTTGCTTAAAATATTAAGCATACCGTTGGAGGGTTCAATTACGGTGACGTGGGCTACTTGTTTTGCCATAGGAATGGCAAGTCTGCCGCTACCTGCACCAATGTCAAGCACACTGTACTGGGGGTTTAGTTGCATGCGGGCTAGTTGTTTAGCGGTTAAGTCCGCCATGTAAGCAGTGTTTTCGTCGTAGGTTTGGGCTTGCTTATCCCAGTAGCTTGCATTGCATGCGTCGAGCCGTTTGGCACCAGACAGCATTTTTGCCCATGAGGCATTCCAATCTACAGCGTTTTGCATCGTTCCCGCATAGCCCCCGTGTAAGTTTCATAAAGAAAAGAGAAAATGGGGTGCTTAAGAGTTGGGCACCCCAACGACGTTGCCGTTGATGTTTAAGCCTGGATACATGAAGACGCCTTCATTGTTTAAGTCGTAGTTGAGTCGCATGAAGTGGGTGATGTATTCTTGGTGGATTGCTTCGGGGTTGAGGTCGCTGAATAGGTCGGGGTAAAGCGTTGCTGCCAAGTACACGGCGCCTAAGACACCGCCCATGGCGTTGTTTCGGAAGTCACCAGCGATTATGTAAACGTGTCCGTTTTGGACGGCTTTGAGGTTAGCGTAGGCAGGTTGTGACATCCAGTTTTGTAGACAGCTGATTATGCTGGCAGTATCACTCACGTCAAGTCCCTGAGCTGGGTCAGCGTAGGTTATGCCGCTGAAAGTGTAGCGTACGGTGTGAAGGAAGATGTAGTCGGGGTCTTGGCTGAGAAGCCATTCAGCATCAACTTTGGCAGAAGACGCGTTAAGGTAGGTTGGCAGAACAGAGGCTACATTTGAGCCGCCCGCCAAAATGCACACTTGACCTAAGGTGTCGATTGTGGCATAGGCAGTCATGGTTGAAGAGGTCGTGTAGGGGTAGTTGGTCATGAAAACGGTTTGTTTTTGGCTATCGGTCAGGGTGGCGGTTCTGTTGCTGATTGTTTGAGTTAAATTGAGCAGCCAAGTTGCGTATTCGGTTGCCTGTGGCACACGGTTGAAGATGTAGCCTGCTTTGAGGACGCCTTGGAGAAACTTGGAGGCTTCTGGGCTGGTCACGTTAGGATAGTATAAACCAAGGAAGATAACGTCCACGCCGGGCAGTTTGGAGGCTTTTTCTGTGGTGGCGCTAGAGAAAGTCAACAGGACATCGGGGTTGAGGTTGAGGACAGCTTCGTAGTCAGGGGTGTACATTTGACCGACGGAAACGATGTTGGTGTTGTTGGGGAAGTAGATGTATCTGAGTTGGTCAACGCAGAAGTCGACGCCTACAACTTCGTTTTCGAGTTGTAAGACGCGCATAAGTTCGGCGTTTTGTATGTATTCAACTATGATGCGGGTTACGGGGAGGGTTACGTTGAGGAAGGCGCCGTTGCCGTCAAGCAGAAGAACGTAGGGGGCGTTGCCGTTTATGAGGGCTTGGATTTGTTGGATGTCGGCTTGGTCGATTTTGCCGTCTTGGTTAGCGTCCGCATAGGCGGTGGTGGATTTGGAACCTGAAATTATGCTGTTTACGTAGTCAACATCGTTTTGGTCTATTGTGTAGTCTAAGTTAGCGTTGCCATAGACTTCCAAGGTCATGTTTATGGAGATTTGTGGGGTGACAGGTTGCGGAGTGGAAGTGGGCGTAGGCGAAGATTGGGGGGTGGTTGTGGTTTGGGGTGTGGAGGTAGGTTGTGTGGTTTCGGTTGGGTTTGGAGTTACGGTTTGTTCAGGCGTGGGTTCGGTTGTGGCGGTTTCTTGGGGGGTTGCTGTGGAGGTGGGTTCAGAGGTGGCTTGGGGGGTTGAGGTTGATTGTGAGGCGGCAGTTGGGGAGGGGGTAACTTCGGGTTGAGGATTTGTGTTTGAGGCTTGGAACCAGTTTTGGCTATAGCCTACGAGGATTGAGGATACGAGTATTATTGTTAGGGCTATGCCGAGGATTGCGATTTTGTTCATGCTCATCACGTAGTGTTACTTTTTTATATTTCAGTAATACTTATAGCTTGTGTTACTGTTTAACAAAAAAGTAACACTTAAACGCCCCATTTCACACATAACACAGAGGCAAACCCATGACCATCACCGTACAAAACCTCACCTTCCACTACCGCAACACCCCCACACTCACCAACATAACCCTAGAACTGCAAAAAAACCAACTCATAGGCATGATAGGCCCCAACGGTTCCGGAAAAACTACTCTTTTAAAATGCATAAACAAAATCCTCGAACCCAAACAAGGCAAAATCCTCTTAGACACCCAAGAACTCAGAAAAATGAACCGCATGGACGTTGCAAAACACATCGGATACGTCCCCCAAAGCGCCGTCGCCAACCTCACCCCCCTACCCGTCTTCGAAGTCGTGCTTATGGGGCGTAGACCGCACATCGGCTGGCAAAACAGCGAAGACGACAATGAAAAAGCGTGGGCGGCACTAAAACTGCTCAACATCGAAAGCCTTGCCTTGCGGGATTTCTACGAGTTAAGCGGAGGAGAACAGCAAAGAGTGCTTATTGCAAGGGCTATAGCGCAGGAGGCAAAAGTGCTTTTGCTTGATGAACCCACCAGCAGCTTAGACATTCGCCACCAACTTGAAGTTATGGAACTAATCCGCAGGTTAGTCAGAGAAAAAGGGTTGGCTGCGGCAGTTGCAATCCACGACTTAAACCTTGCAGCGCGATTCTGCGACCGAGTGGTCATGATGAAAAAGGGACAGATTTTTGCCCTCGGCGAAACACAGGCGGTTGTTAGCCCTGAGAACATAAGGGTGGTTTATGGCGTAGAAGCGATAATAAATTACAGCAACAGCTTCCCCTACATTATTCCGTTAAACTCATGCACTCAAATGCCGTAACTCCTGAAACTTGTATTTGATTGCAAAAAGGTTGTTTATTTTTTTGTGTGGAGCCTCGGGGGGGATTTGGACCCCCGACCATTACCTTACCAAGGTAACGCCCCACCGGGCTAGGCTACCGAGGCACACATCTGAGTCTGCAAAACAGAACTGGACTTTACACATAAAACGCTTACGGTTATAACCTCGAAAAAGAGGCAGCTTCCAGCCGCTTAAGATACTGCACCCGCTCATTAAACGAGGGATGAGTTAAGTTAGCGGCAAAAAAATTCAGCCGCCGCGCCACCCCCGCCCCATTTGTAGACGAAGCAAACTTGCTAATTTTGACCAGTGCATCTGCAAGCTGTTTTGGGGACACAAGATAAAGGGCGGCGTTTCGGTCAGCTTCAAACTCAATTCTAACTTCAATATGCCGCATAACTAGAGGTAAAGAAAAACCCCAAGCCGCCGCAAGCAGTAACGCTCCAGCCAGCATCTCCAAACTAGGCATCAACACATACAACACAATGGGCAGAATTCCTAAAGCAAACCACAAACTCTCCGCGATGAGGTTTCGAAAACTGGAGGAGTGGGAGTCATTTCTGAAGTCAATCAGGTGACCGATTTCGTGAGCTAAAGTTGCTTCCATGTCGTGGTCGGTGAAGTCACCGTTTTGCCAATGAAGCAAAAGAGACTCACCGATGCTGATGCGGTCGCGGTAAACGTTGACGTTTGCTAAGCGTTCAGTTTTTGATATACACAGCTCAGGGACGCTGGATAGGTTGGCTTTTTGGCTGAGCTCAGCTAATTTTTGGGTCAAGAAATTAGTTTGACGCTGGCGCTCAGAGGCTTTTCCTGAACTGTTTGTGCTCATTAGGTTCAACACTGTGTGAACATTGACTTTTAACTGTTAGCTATTAACTGGAAGTTTTAAAATACCCACAAAAGCTATGTTGAGGGCGTAGCGGCGGTTTTTGCCCATACGCGGCAGGTGCCTTCCATGCTGACCATACAGGCACCCACAGGATTCTGCGGAGTACAGGTACGCATGAACAGGGGACAGGCATCAGGTTTGATTTTACCGATTACGACGAGGTGGCATTGGCATCCTGGTTGCGAGTCAATTCCGTCTTGAAGTTTAACGCCATATTTTTGGAGAGCATCATAAGAGGCATAAGCGTCTTGCAGGGCTAGTGTAGATGCGGGTATGGTGCCTAAACCACGCCATTTGCCATCAACAACGCGGAAGGCTTGGTTAATGAGAGCTTGAGCTTTTTGGTTGCCATTCCAGTTGACGCCCCTTGAATACTCGTTCTCCAACCGCGGCTTACCTTCATGAAGCTGCTTCAAAATCAGGTAAACAGAAAAAAGCAAATCCAGCGGCTCAAATCCACCCACCACCGTCGGCAACCCATACTTTTCTGGAAACACCCGATAAGGCTCCACGCCGATAATTGTGCTCACGTGGCCAGGTGCGATGAAGCCGTTTAGCTGCAAATCCGACATCTTTGCCAGCAACTCCATGGCTGGGGGAACAATGCGGTGAGAAATTAGGAAGCTCAAGTTCGCGGGGGGTTTGGCGTTGATTTCTATGGCTGTGGAGGGGGCAGTGGTTTCGAAGCCAACGGCAAAGAACATGAAGTCTTTTTGGGGTTCCGCTTGAGCCATTTTGACAGCATCACTGGTGCTGTAGACGATGCGGACATCGGCACCTTCAGCTTTTGCATCCAAAAGTGACCCATGAGAACCTGGAACTCGCAGCACATCCCCAAAACACGTAACGGTAACACCCCGCTTAGCCAATTCTATAGCGGCATCGACTTCGGAGGCAGGCAAAATGCACACAGGACAACCTGGACCCGCAATAACCTCGATGTTTGGCGGCAGAAGGCTGCGGATGCCGAAGTGGCTTATTGTCCATTCGTGGGTGCCGCAGACGTGACAGATTTTTATGGTGCCCGTTTTCGGCGTTAGCTGGCGGATTTTGTCGGCTACACGTTTTGCCATTTCGGGGTCGCGGTAGCTTAGTTGCGTCAACAAATTCGCCCACTTATGGTTTGTTTGCGTTCAGAACTTCATTCCAAACGCTAAGTGTTTCTAACGCTTCTTTTTCATCCATGGTTTGTATGGCGTAGCCTGCGTGGACAAGCACGTAGTCGCCGACTTTAGCGTTCACCAGCGTAACGTTGACTTCACGAAGAACTTTTTCGCCGAAATCAACCTGAGCTTTGTCGCCTGCAACGCTGATGACGCGGGCAGGAATAGCTAAACACATAAAGGGTCAACACTAAAATTGGGCGAGAAGGGCGATAAAAACAGATTGGTGCAAAACCCTAAAATCCGCCAACAAAAGCCTGCCCAAACGAGACGCCCCCATCGCCACAAGGAACCGCTTCATGGACTACAAAGCGCAGTCCTTCGGCTTCCACGGCTCGCCGCATAAGTTGGGCAAGCAGAGCGTTGACAGCGGCGCCGCCTGTGAATCCGACAGTTCCGACGCCACAATCCACCGCTTTTTCAACTGCCAAAGCAGCGAGCCCTTTTGCTAAGTATGCATGGACGCTGTAGGCTAGGTCTCGTTTAGAGAAGTAAGCGCGGTTTTCGTAGATTGCCGCCACCATCTGGGTAGTGTCGAGCATGTCATTGCAGATTTTGGGGGGCAGCCGGAGGGGGTCTTTGCCACCTGTGGCAGTGGATTCAAGTTTGATGGCGGCTTCGCCTTCGTAGGTGCGTTCGTAGCAGACACCTAAGATTGCGGCTGAGGCATCTAGTACGCGTCCGAGGCTGGTGGTTTGAGGGATAACTTGGAGGTTTTGGAGTTGAGTTAAGATAAGTTCTGCTTCGGTTTCGCCGTGGGGCAGATGGTGGCTGTTTTCGTTTACCCAAGAGGTGATGTCAAGCTGTTTGCGCAGGATGCCTGCGGCTAAGCGTAGGGGGTAACGGGTGGCTGCGTCGCCGCCCAGAAGAGGCTGCGGCTCTAAGTGCCCCAACCGTTTGAACCCTGAATCGCCGCGGCGGCAGTGAAGAATTTCGCCGCCCCACGCTGAACCATCAACCCCATAACCGTACCCATCACACGCCACCCCGACCACTTCATCCAAGTTATGCTCTGCCAGCAACGCCGCCACATGCGCATGATGATGCTGAACCTGCACCAACCCCCAACCGTTACGCTCCGCCAACTCACGCGCAAGACGAGTCGTGTTAAATTTGGGATGCAAATCGCACGCCACAACCTCCACATGGCTGTTGGTTAACCGCATCAAATGCGCCGTGGCATCTTGCAAGAACTGTTGGGTTTCCAAGTTTTCAACATCGCCGATGTGTTGGCTTAGGAAGGCTTTGTTGCTGTTCAGCACGCAACTGGTGTTGTTGAGTTCGCCGCCTAACGCGACGACGCAGCGGCGGGCTTTGTGGCTGAGCATTATTGGGGCGGGGGCGTAACCTCGGCTGCGGCGCACAAACACGTTGCAGGCGTCGTGGACGCGGGTGACTGAGTCGTCGCATCGTTGAGCGATTTGTCGATTATGGAACAAGAAGTAGTCAACGGTGCCCCCGAGGGTTTGGAGGGCGTCTTGGTTGTCGGTTATGATGGGTTGGTTGGCGGGGTTTGCCGACGTGGCTACAAACGTGATGTCGGAGATTTGGTCGAAGAGCATGTAGTGCATGGCGCTGTAGGGCAACATGACGCCAACGTTGTGTAGGTCGGGCGCGACCAGTTCCGACAGGTTGTAGCCGCGGTTTTTGTTAAGGAGCACAATGGGGCGCGCTGAAAACAAGAGCAGCCCGCGCTCTGTTGGGTTAACATCCGCAAAAGTCTCCACCGCCTCTAAACTTTTCGCCAGAAGCGCAAACGGCTTGGCGCGGCGGTGCTTAACTTCCCTGAGCCGACGCAACGGCGCATCCAAAACTGCGGATGCTGCAATGTGAAAGCCCCCGTAGCCTTTGACGGCGACGATGTTGCCTTCGCTTATGAGTTTGCCCGCCGCCCGAACAGGATCACCCGTTTCAACAGGTTCACCAAGGTTGGTGGTCAGGTACGCTTTAGGTCCACAGGTGGGGCACGCAACCGTTTGGGCATGAAAACGCCGATTCGCAGGGGCCTCATACTCTTTTTTGCAGAAGCCGCAAAGAGGAAATGGCTGCATGGTGGTGTTTTCGCGGTCGTAGGGCAATTGGTTGATGATTGTGAAACGGGGTCCGCAGTTGGTGCAGGTGATGAAGAAGTAGTCGAAGCGGGGGTCATTGGGGTCACGGAGTTCGCGAAGGCAGTCGTTGCATATTGCTATATCTGGGGGCACCACGGAGCCAGAATGGGTAGTTTCGTTACTACTGTGATGGATAGTGAAGTTTGTGTATTGGTTTGCGCCTGTAAGTGGGGTTTGGGTTATGTTGTGGATGTTGGCTTGTGGGGGCTTTTTGGCTTGCAGGTCAACTAGAAAACTTTGAATACCTGTTTGGGTGCCTTCGAGGACGATTTCTACGCCTGCATCGCCCAAGTTGCGCACGTACCCCGCCAACCCGTGCTCCACAGCGAGGCGGTACACGAAGGGACGAAAACCTACCCCCTGAACAATACCCGAAACATTAAGACGCACACGCAAACCCAAGCCACTCAAGGTATCTAGACTGGGAATTGATATAAATCATAGTTGCCCGTTTTAGCGGATTCTTGTTCTCGGAGCGTCTTTTTCAACACTTTGCCTGCAGAGCTTAAGGGTAGGCTGCTGCGGAATTCGATTTCGCGGATGGCTTTGTAGGGAGCTACTTTGGCGTTGACAAAGTCGCGTAGGTCTGCTGGATTGACGGAGGCGTCGTTTTTGAGTACGACGTAGGCTTTGGGAACTTCACCCGCGGCTACGTCAGGTATACCGATGACGGCGCAGAGTTGCACAGCGGGATGCTCATTCAGGAGGTCTTCGAGTTCGCGGGGGTAAACGCTGTAGCCTTTGTATTTGATTAGGTCTTTTTTGCGGTCTGTAATGTAACAGTAACCAGCGCTGTCTATGTGGGCAAGGTCGCCAGTGTAAAGCCAGCCGTCACGTATGGCAAGGGCGGTTTCGTCGGGGCGACGCCAGTAGCCTTTCATAACCTGCGGTCCACGCACCGTCAACTCGCCCGTTTCACCTACGCCCAATACTTGAGTGCCTGTTTCAGCGTCCACAATCCGTGCCTCCGTGCCCACCAGCGGCAACCCCACAGAACCCACCTGCGGTGGCAAATCCACAGGGCTACAATGAGTCACAGGCGACGCCTCGGTTAACCCGTAGCCTTCAGCCAACAAACCTCCAGTTGCCGCTATGAACCTTTTTTGAACCTGCGGCGGAAGCGGTGAGGCTCCTGAAATGCAAACTCGAATCGAGGCCAAATTGTACCTGCTTATGTCGGGTCGAGCAAGCAGAGATTGATACATAGTGGGGACGCCGCAGAACACAGTGACGTGGTGCCGTTGGATAGCTTCCAAGGCAGGTTGAGTTTCGAATTTGGGCAACAGAACAATTTTTGCCCCTGCCAAAATAGGAGTTGTAAGGCTAGTGGTCATGCCGTAAATGTGAAACAGCGGCAACGCTGCAAGAAAAACCTCTGCGGCAGGTTTAGCTTTTATGCGCTGGGCGAAGGCGATGGCGTTGGAGGCCAGGTTGCAGTGGGTGAGCATGGCGGCTTTGGGGGTGCCTGTGGTTCCGCCTGTGTACTGCAAAGCAGCTAAATCGCTAGCGGTGACGTTTACGTTGGGTGGGTTGGGGGAGGTTTGGTTGATGAACTGGGAGAAATCGCAGAAGGGCTCCTGTTTTGCCGCCGTAGAGTGGGCTTGTGAGGGTTCGGTTGTGCTGACTACGATTGCGTGCTTAAGTGCGGTTTGGTTCCAGACTTGCTGCACCATCGGCACAAGCGAATCCAAAGCCACCACCGCAACCGCGCCCGAATCCGCCAACTGATACTTAACTTCACGCGCACGATACAACGGGCTAACTGCAGTAAGAACAGCCCCGGCTTTCAAGATTCCATAGTAGGCGATTACGAACTCGGGCAAGTTAGGTAAGAAAAGAGCCACACAATCACCCTTCTGCACACCTTTTGCAGCGAGAGAGACCGCAAAGCGGCTGGAGAGAGCGTCTAGGGTTTGGTAGGAGAGTTCTTGGTTTGCGTAGACAAGGGCGGTTTGGGTGGGGTAATTTTGGGCGGTGGTTTGGAGAAATTCAAAAAGAGAACCGTTTAGACAAGATGATTCTGAGGACGCGGAAACGGTTGAGACACCTCGCTTGGTATAAATTGCCAAAGGTAAATAACATTTTTGAAATTTTCAGGGTAAACTGAAGAAACATCAGCCGATTTAACCAACAGCTACCTGAAAATAGGTTAAGTGATTACAAGTGGTCCACAGCTGAGGACAGCCAACCTAACCGTCGTGCTGCCCGCTAGGGATTCTGGAAGCTCAAAATAAAGCAACCCCTTCTCAGGGTCACTAAACACTGCAGTTACGCCGTTTTCGGTAGCCAAAGTTAAGAAATCATCAAGTGAACTGCACATGGTAACGGAACTCTTGTTGGCGTGAAAAGGCTGCGTTTGTATGGTGAACCCGCCTTCTTCTAGACGATCCACATAAGTTTTCAGGTTCTTTTTCACCCACCAAGAACGCGCAGAAGTAGCAGCTAAAGTTGTTCCGATAAGAAGGGCACAACCTATGATGGCTGAAAGAATAATTAACTTCCGCTTGTTTAGCAAGTGCCTGCCCCAAGTCAATATCTATGGGATGTTTCAGATTAAAAGATTTCCTAAAAAAAGGGCATAAAAAAATTGTGCGGTGTACGCGCTGTTTAATTGAAAAGTAAGAAAAAGCGCCTCAAGAGAGGCAACTATTTTTTGTTCATTAAGTACTCGTGCATAGCTTGGGCTGCACGTTTACCTGCACCCATCGCGCTAATGACCGTGGCTGCGCCTGTGGCAACATCTCCGCCTGCATAGACACCCTCCAAACTGGTTTTGCCGACATCGTCAACGGTGATTGTTCCGTGACGGGGGTCACTTTGCAAGCCCTCCGTGGTGCGTTGGATGATGGGGTTAGGGGTTTGACCAATTGCGATGATAACTGTGTCGACGTCCATGGTGAATTCGCTGCCAGAGACAGGTTTCACTCCGCGTCTGCCTTTTGCGTCGGGTTCGGTAAGTTCCATGGCGATGCATTTCATGCTTTTTACCCAACCGTGTTCGTCGCCGTAGAATTCAAGAGGAGCAGCAAGAAACTTGCAAATCAAGCCTTCTTCTTCAGCGTTTTCGATTTCTTCCTGACGGGCGGGCAGTTCGTCGCGGCTACGGCGGTACAGCAAACAGACCTCGGCGCCAAGACGCATAGAGCAACGGGCGCAGTCCATGGCGACGTTTCCGCCTCCAATGACCACAACATGTTTGCCGATGCGTATTGGGGTGTCGTATTCGGGGAACAGGTATCCTTTCATGAGGTTAACGCGTATAAGAAACTCGTTGGCACTGTAGATGCCGCCTAAGTTTTCGCCAGGTGAACCTGTAAAAGAGGGCAAACCAGCGCCTGAACCGATAAACACGGCGTCGTAGCCGCCTGCCTTCATCAACTCAGGAATAGTGTGAATGCGTCCGATTAAGTTGCCTAAACGCAAATCTACACCCAAATTCTGGACGTAGTTAACTTCGTTTTGGACAATGGCTTTAGGTAAACGAAACTCGGGGATACCGTACATGAGCACACCGCCGCCGACATGCAAGGCCTCAAACATGATTACTTCGTGGCCGCGCTTGGCAAGGTCAGCTGCAACAGTAAGCCCTGCGGGACCAGCGCCGACTATGGCGACTTTTTTGCCTGTCGGTGGAGTTTTGGGGGGCACTTGGAAGCCGTTGTCGCGTTCCCAGTCAGCTAAGAACCGTTCAAGGCGTCCGATGCTGACGGGTTCACCGATTTTGCCGATGACACATTTAGCTTGGCATTGAGATTCTTGTGGGCAGGCACGTCCGCAGACGGCGGGCAACGCATTTTTGCTTTTGATGGTGGCGATGCCTTCGGCGTATTTCTTTTCTTTGATGCATTTGACGAATTGGGGAATGGGCACTTCTACGGGGCATCCTGTGACGCATTGGGGTTTGACACATTGCAGGCAGCGGTTTGCTTCTTCTTGCGCTTCAGCTTCTGTGTAGCCTAAAGCGACTTCGCTGAAGTTTTTAGCGCGAACTTTCGGTTCTTGCTTTGCCATCTCTACGGCTTTTTTGTTTAATTTTGGTTTAGGCTTTGTTTCTGCCACACTTACAACCTCCACTTGTTTCCCATAAGAGGGAACCTACACGTTCTTCAGGCAACATAGTGCGTTGACGTAAGATGAGTTCGGCGAAGTCAGTTTGGTGTCCGTCGAATTCAGGTCCGTCTACGCAGCCGAACAGCATTTTGCCGCCTACAGTGACACGGCATACACCACACATGCCCATTCCGTCAATCATAATCGGCGTCATGGTGACGATGGTGGGGATGTTGTAGGGGCGAGTGATTTCGCTAACGTCGCGCATCATGACCACGGGACCCATAACCACGCAACGGTCAAACTTTTCAGTTTTAAGCAAGTCTTTGAGGAAATCTAAGCCTTTGTACCCATAGGAGCCATCGTCAGTTGCCACGTAAAGTTTGTCACTCATGGCTTTGGCTTCGTTTTCCATAATCATGAAATCCTTAGACCGCGCGCCCAAGATAGTGGTCACATGGTTGCCAGCTTCCTTCATGGCTTTAATCTGCAAAAGTATGGGCGCAATCATAATGTTACCGCCAACGCAGAGTACTTTGCCAAAGTTTTTAACTTCCGAAGGATTGCCCAACGGACCCGTAACGTTCATTATGCTGTCGCCTTCGTTGAGGCAGCCCAGTTCTTTGGTGCTTTTGCCAACTTCGTGAAACGCAAACGAAACTGTACCTTTTGTGGTGTCGTAGCCGCAGATGGTCAGGGGGATACGTTCAGCTTTCTCGTTGAGAATCACAATCAGGAATTGTCCTGCTTGAGCTTTGGCAGCGATGTCGGGTGCGTCCACTTCAAAGAGGGTTTCTTTGTGAGCTAAGGTTTTTTTGGTAACGATTTTGTACGTTTTATTTCGCCTCCGTTTTAACAGCTGCAGTGCAGGGAGGCATTGCAGCAATTTTCTGGTAGAACGCGGTGAATTTGTTCTTGAAGTCGCCTGCGCATCTGGGAGAGGATTCGACCAGTTCGAAGCGAGCAAGCAAATTCATCTTCTGTAAAGTAGTCATTAATACGCCCAGTTGTCGTTCGGCGACGTCTCGACCTTTGGTTAGTTTGCAGTCGTCAGGACCACAAATGACGGCCATGACGCCGTCAAAGCCACCAGTCAGGGCCCGTATAACGTGCACGGGGTCCATGGCTTTGAAGCAGGGCACTTCCTGAATCACGGCGTTTTTGCCCTTAAGAACACTTTCAGGGTCATCTAAACCCGAATACTCAGACCATTGACAACTGAAAACCATCACAGCAGGTTCGTTCTTTTGAGCTTTCAGTTTAGCCGCAGCAGCCGTGTAACGGTTCATGACATCGTTGAATTCAAAGCCCTTCACTTGAATAGCATCATGCGGACAAACCAGTTGACAAGCGCCACAACCCATGCATTTGTCTAAGTCGATGGCAGGAGTGGCAAACGACTGCGCCGTTATAGCATCGTAGGGGCAAATGAAGACGCATTTGTCGCAGCCGACACATTCCTCGGTGATGTAGACGGCTTTGCGGCTGAACTTGATTGTTCGGATGACATCTTTGTCGTAGCCTAACTGCTCCAAAACAGCTTTGCCTAGCATGAGACGGCGGGTTTCGATTTTTGTGCCTTCTTTCATACGGCAGAAGGCATCTTCGCATTGGATGGAGACGATGTGTTTGATGCCGTTTTTGAGAACTTTGAAAATGAAGTCGGTAGGGATTCGACCTGCGCAGGGAACCCGCAGGGGGATGTAGTTTTTAACCGCAAGTTTTTGTTCTGCAAGGATTTCTTGGATTTCCTTGTCGGAAGGTGAATTTCCGCGGCACATCATCACAAGAGTGTCGCTTTTGAGGGCTTGCCTTGCGGTTTCAACATAGTTCACGAGGTTATCGTAGGTGTAGTACTGCATTTCGATAGCTGACGAGGGACAGGCGCTGTAGCATATGCCGCAGACTTGGCAGGTTTGGATGTCGATTTCAAATTTGCCATCTGCATCGCGTTTTATGGCTTCAAAAGGACAAACGGAATAGCAAACTGCACATCGGCTACATAAATCTTGATTAATTTTTACGGTAGCGAGACACGTTTCACTCATGATAGTGAATCCCCATATTCCCAGTGCATTACTTACCGTGGTAAGCATGGTCTAGGTGTGCTTATAAAGAAGTCAAAAGGCGGTTGTGGGCGATATAATGTTTTCTCTCTATTTTCGGTAATAGGGTTGTTTAATGTAACTATATGCTTCAAGTGCCGCCGTGATGCCTTGCCCCACTGCCGTGCCCACCTGCATCACAGGATGATTCGTTATGTCACCAGCCGCGTAAACGCCGGGCAGGTTTGTCTGTTGGCGTACGTCAACTTTTATGCGTCCTGTCTCGTCAACTGCCACGCCCGAAGCTTGTGCAAGCTGGCTGTTAGGGGACTCGCCAATTTGAACAAACACGCCCTCCACCGGCAACTCCACCGTTTCACCGGTTTTGAAATTAGCCACAACTACGGATTTGACGACTTTGTCGCCTTTGATTTCTTTCAGTTCACTGTTCCACAAAAACTTGACGTTACTTTTTGACGTGATGACTTTGACCAAGGCGTCTTCGGCGCGGAAAGCATCTCGACGATGAACCACTGTAACTTCCGCGGCTAACCCTGAAGTGTACAGGGTGGTGGTGCAGGCGCTGTTGCCACCGCCCACAACTACAATTCGTTTGCCCTTAAAGAAAGGACCATCACAAACGCCGCAGTAGCTGACGCCGCGACCTTTGAACTCCGCTTCACCTTTTACGCCAAGTTCACGGTAATGCGCGCCGCAAGCGATTATGACAGCTGGGGCTTCGTATTCGGCGTTAGCGGTTTTGATGAGTTTCTTTTCGCCCGCAAGCTCCATGCTGACCACAGCTTCGAGTTCGCGAATGGTGGTTCCGGTTTTGCGGCAGTGGGTGACCATTTTGTCGGTGAGTTCGCTGCCTGTTATGGAGGGGAATCCGGGGTAGTTTTCGATGAGGGGCGCGTCAGCGGCGGTTCCGCCTGCGAGGCGTTCTTCGATGATTAAGGTTTTTAGTCCGCTTCGAGAGCCGTAAATTCCTGCAGTTAATCCAGCGGCTCCTGCGCCTACGATGATAAGATCCCAGCTTTCCATGGGCAGTCCTCCTACTTAGTTTGCCGCGGCGGCTTTATTTATCATTCGGAGCAGCAGATGGAACGTTAGAGGATGGGTACGCCAAACAAGGCACCAACGATAGACAGAGCGCCTATGATGACGAATATGGCTGAGGTTACAAGTTTGACCCATTTCATGGGCAACCGTGACAGCAGTTTTGTGCCTATGAGCACGGCTATGCCTGTGAGGAGGGCAAACGCCAGCATCAAGCCCACAAGAACCAGCAGGGGCGGGTTTTGGGCAGCTAAGGTTATGGTTATGATTTGAGACTTATCGCCTAACTCTAAGAGGGCAATAAGACCAAAGACGGCGAATATGGGGAAGCGGCTTTTGCGCTTCAGTGCTACGTCTTTTTCGTCTTTGCGCACAAGCGACAAAACGCCGAAAACCATGAAGACTACGCCAGAGATGATGCGCACTGCATTCATGGGCAGTAACGCAAGCAAAGGACCGCCAATTATGGTGCTTACGCCATCCACTACCAGAAAAGCAATCATGGCGCCTGCAAAAACGTACTTTGCCTTATACTCACAGGAAAGGGAAATTACGGTTAGCTGAGTTTTGTCGCCAAGTTCCCCTACCAAAATCAAAAGAAAGGTTGTGAGGACGGGAACTAGATCCATGCGACAGAATTGTTGTGGTCTTAGTATAAAAGGGTCGCTAAAAAAGCCGCGTTACAGTGACGCTATGACAGTTTTAGTAGAAGGCAATCTTTGCCATTGAGCGTGGCTTTTACCAAACGTGTAATCCATAAGCGCTGCAGCATTCACCATCAACTCAGTTACAAAAAAGGCGCCTAACGTAATGGGGTCATATTGGGTGAACAGCCAAGAAATAAAACGCGCAGTCCGCACAGGTTGAGTGGGCGCCAAGTGTGCAAGGTACTGGCTGGATTGCCCCGTTAACTTTCGCAGTTGAAGGTGACCAAAAATTATGCGGCGCCGCTGCGCAAAATATTCCGCGTATGTTTTTGGTCCACACATGGAAATTTTGCAGTCAGGAGAAAACTTGATGAGCCAACCTTTCTGTTTAGCGACAAGTGCAATGTAGGCGTCGTCGTTGACGGTTTCTGGGGGAATACTGTGCACTATACCGTTGCGGATACAGAAGGCTTCGCTGGCGTGTTTAGCTAGTCCTGCGTCGTTGAGTTCTTCAAAGACATGCCCATGGAAACGCCAAAGTATTTGCACAATTCGCCCAACCAGCGAGTGGGTGTCGTTCATGGGAACAGGATTGCCGCATACCAGCCCTACGTTGGGTTTCTGTAACTTAGCCAGAAGGCGGGGAAAAATCTGCTCCTGAGGCAGCGTATCCGCGGAAACAAGGAAAACAGCATCTCCTGAAGCGTGCTGAAGAATATAGTTGATGGCGGAAGCTTTGCCGCGTCTATTTTTTTCAAATACGCCTTTGACACGTGGGTCTTGGGCGGAGAACTTTTTTACGGTTGCTTCGGTGTCATCGGTGCAGCCTGAGCAAACGACCAAAACCTCTGAATCCGCCGACAAATGCTGCTCATAAAGCACGTTTTGTAAGAGGCGTCCTATATTGTCGCCTTCATTGTACGCGCAAATGCCCACCGTCGCTCGGTTAGTCAAAAATCTGCACAACTAAAAGTGTCTTCGTGGTTTGATAAAAACTTTTATGGCTACGTAGCGACGTTAGAGTAGCTGACAAAAATCCACTTGTACTGGAGTTGCATTAGCATTTGGCTTGGTTCACCCCTAAAAAGCTGATTTTTCTGGTTTTGCTTTTGGCGTTTTTGGGGTTGGAAGTGTTCTTTGCCATGTACACGGGCAACCAGTACGACATGAAAGTCTGGTTTAACACAGGCAAATGGCTGAACAGCGGAACCAACATTTACCTCCCCAACGACCACCTTGGGTATCCACCGCTGTGGGCTTTTTGGTGCCTTGTCGCCTACAACGTTTATGGCTTCTTTGGCGGTAACATGGAAGCATGGCGTTTAGCCATAAAAGTGCCCATGATTCTGGCACAGTTCGCCATGACATACGCAGTTTGGAAGTTTGCCCAATCCCGCTTTGATGCTCAAACTGCCAAAAAACTGGCGTTTTACACGTTAACCTGCAGCTTCTTCATCTACATCAGCGTCCTGTGGGGACAAATCAACCTGCTAAGCGTCCTGTTCACGTTTCTGTCATTCTACGCGGTGGTTACAAAACGGTTGGGGTGGGGAGCACTGCTTTTGGGGATAGCAGTGACGCTAAAAATTTATCCGCTGCTGGCGTTGCCGGCTCTTCTGATTTACATCTTCAAAAACCACAACTTCAAAGAAACCACCAAATTCGCCGCCATCACAGTAGCGGTGCCTGCAGTGTTCACGACGGGCGTGTTTGCCGCATACGGCTGGGACTTGCTGTACTTTTTGAAAACCATCTTTTACTGGGCACCTGTCTACGACGCTAACCCTGTGCAGTTCGGCGGCGGATGCATGAACCTCTGGAGCTTCGCGGGATTACTGGGGCTAGATATTGCGGAGGTGGCGGTTTTGCGGTTCCTCTGGATACCCATCTTAGCTGCCTTAGCCATCTACTGGGTCCGAAAAAAAGCCATGACCACAGCAGATTTGAGTTTGGCTTTGATTTCGTTCTATTTCTTGTTCATGATTAGCTACTCTTGGGTAAGTGAACAGACGTTTCTGGATACGTTGCCGTTTTTGTTTTTGCAGATTGTGGCTTTTCAGCCTAAACGTGACTACCTCTACGGGCTGATTGGGGTGCAGGTTTTGGTGTATGCGTTTTCATTTTTTAACGGTGGAACTGCGATTTTTCAGCCGCTATTTGAGATGTTTTATCCTGCGGCAGTGGCTCCTGCACAGCAATTGGGCGCGGCTACCAGTACATTGTCGTGGGTTGTGCGGGGTTGCTTGGGGTTAGCTGTGAGCGTGGCGTTGGCGGCATATCTAGCGTGGCTGGCTAAGCCCGCAGCGTTTGAAAAAAGAAAAGAACAAATCCAAAGGCTAATCCACCGCTGAAGGTCAAGTTCCGAAAGGCTTATGCACGATTTAGGGCTTCTATAAGGTAGGTCTTGTTATGGCTGAAGCAAACGAGCGGCTAATCGCATTCATGAAAAAACAAATCGCCAACGAAAACGAAATTGTACGGTCCGTCACCGACGGCCTGAAAAACATTAACAATCCGCCGGTCAAAGCCGTTTTGAAGGGCATATCGATGGACAGCACCAAACATGCGGAACTTTACGCATCAGCAGTTACGCTTCTGAGCACAACATCACAAGCCATGACCCAGCAGAACTTAGACGAACAACGCGCCTTGGTCGAAAAGCACATCCAACTTGAAGCCGAACTTATCAAAAAACTCGAAGAAGAACTGCCCACTATAGAGAACAAGAAGGTCGCGTTTTTGCTGAAGTCGATTTTGATGGATGAACGCCGCCACCACGCCATGCTCAAAGAAGTGTTAGAAATCATTGTTCGCGGCGAAACCATAACGGAAGAAGACTGGTGGAAACTGCTCTGGGAAGAGTCACCGTTCCATGGCGCACCAGGCGGATAAACACCAACACTAAATTTTATCTGCCGCACATAAAAATTAAAAAGAAAAGGGATTGGCCCTGTTTTTTAGTACCCGTTGTAGTAGTGCGCGGTAACGTATGTATCGCTTGAGACTGTTATGTAAGTTGGATTTCCACCGCTACACCATAGCTAACTGAAGCTGAACCAGAGGGTTTATCGAAGAATGCACACCGAAGCTGCATAAATTGGATAAGCGCGTATTGCCGAAGACATAGAAACAGATTGCTAATTAGACGTTGCTAAACGTGTAACTAGATATCACGTCTTTGATTAAGGTCTGCAACCCACAAAGTGTGAAATTAAATTTAAAATTAGCAATAAATAGGATATTTTTTATCAGATTTCGAATGTTAATTCGCTAAATCGAATGTTATAAGAGTAAGATGAATCAAATGGTTTTTATGGTCATGCAAACGTCTAAGGCTGCATTTTCTGTTTTACTATCGTTTATAATGATCCTTCCAGTTGCTCTGGGAACAACTTTTGCTCAGCAAGCAGTTGAAAATAGTTGGGAAAAAACAACATCCATGCCCAAAGCTGTCAGTGATGTGAAGGCTGTCACGGTTGGTGACGATATATACATTTTTTCCAGCAACTCTACTTACCTTTATGAGCCAGACATAGAAGCTTGGACACAAAAAAAGCCGATGCCGACACAGAGGACGGATTACGCAATAGCAGCGGTAGAAAATAAAGTCTACATCATAGGAGGATGGGCTGGCTCGGAGGTAAGCATTAATGAAGTCTATGATACCACCGCAGATACTTGGGAAACAAAACAGCCTTTACTTCAACCAAGAAGTTGGATAGAGGCAAATGTTGTTAACGGAAAAATTTATGTAATTGGAGGGTCGACTTCCGACGGAAGAAACGAGGTCTATGATCTCGCTACTGACACATGGACTAACAAAACTGCAATGCCCGCTGACTGGGGCTACGGCGTATATTCAGCAGTTATTGATGAGAAAATCTACTGCATGACCGGGCTAGGCACTACATTGATATATGATACAAGAAGTGACACATGGACCTCAGGAGCACCTCTTCCTCAAACCTGTAGGGATTCAGGAATTGCTGTTACAACCAGCCAGAATGCTCCTAAACGGATCTACGTTATGAGCGGCATGAACGTGATTGATATAACCACTTGGGATATGTCCAATCACACCTACGTATATGACCCTGCTTTGAATTCATGGACCCGAGCGGCTGATATGCCTACTGCCCGAGGCAGGTTTGCAGTTGCGGTTTTGGGAGATAAGATTTACGCGATGGGTGGCGTTGTGGGATTATTTAAGGCAACAGACATGGTTGAGGTTTATACGCCCTATGGTTATGTTGAGCCAACCCCGAAGTTAACCCCAACACCCACCCTGACACCTACAGCAACACCAAGCCCCATCCAAACCCCAACCCACGACAATACAGACTTGCAGACAACTTGGATTGCAATATTGACAGCAACAATTGCTTGTGGAGTCATAGGATTAGCAGCAGTTTGGGCAAAAAGAAAGAAACGTTTAGCTTAAGGCATTGGAGCTCTTGCGCTGGGTTAGATTGTGCTGCTTTATATAAGGGGGGCTATAGACTACTCCGAGCAACTAGCAGAGCAAGCCTTCAAACCACCTAAATGCTTTGAAGTTACCAATTTACGTTTCCACAGACCAAAAAAAGGAAGAGGTTTAGCTGTTTTCTTCACGCTTAGCGTATTCTGCAGAGAAACTAAGAGTATCTTCAACGATTTTATGCAACTCATCTAGCACCCAAGCTATACGTTCGCCTTTTTCAGTTAAAGCGTACGTTTTGGGGGTTTTGCGAGTGAAAATCAGTTTTTTACCTTTCAAGCCACGCAGATACTTATACGTGCGACGCAGCGAAAGCCCACTGACAACAGCAAGTTTCTTTGCAGAGATACCATCATCAGGAATGCCCAAGTAAACTTTGTTTTCGGTGACAGTGAATGTTTCTTTTCCAGGGTCACGTTTTGAGCGGAAGAAAAAGATGTAGTCACGGTCGTTAGGCGTCTGAATTAGACCTGCAGTTTTGATGCGTTTGAGAATGCGCGACGCAATTTTAGGCGGCACACAACCCTTGACTTCTTCAAAAGTTTTAGGACCTGAGAGCAACGCACACAACATGCTTTCCTCGTAACATTCGCTATGTGAAGGCAAAACGTCAGTAAACTCGGGCAAGTTCTCAATAAGCCCCGTTAAACGTCCGCCAAAGGTGGTGGCATAAAACTGGTCATGCGACTCCGCTGCCAACCCAACCGTAAGCAAAGGCTGCAAATACTCCTCTGCAAGCGTATCTTGACTGTGCAAATAACCCGCCTTCTTCAGTTCCTGTTGAAGCTTCTCAACCGAAAATCGTCCCTTCGAAAGAGCCTGAAGAATCGCAAGCCGCGTATCATTCTTCAAAACATTCAACAAATCTCTAACGAAATCAGGATTCTCCATCCGCTCACAAAGCAACCGCAGCTCATTACGCAACTTCCAAACATTACAATTACTTATACATTCAAGCGGCGAAACAGGGGCACAACTCTTGCATTCCTGATCAATCCCGCGCAGTATTTCAGCTATACCCTGAGTATTGTCCTCGAAGGTGTTCTGTGTTTTCATGTTTAGATCCTGCTTTCTATTTGGCGTGTGCCTGACGGAAGAGAAGTCGGTTGGGGGAGATTAGGAGAGAGGAAGCCGTCAGGACATACGTCATAAATAGATGACTTACGTCATCTTTAAATATATTTTCCCAACAATTTACCACATCTGCGTGAAAACTTGATAGCCCCCTGTGAAGTAGCCGTCAAAACCGTATCACCCGCCATCCGAGCCTTGCTGGCTCAAAAACTCATCAGCGAATACAAACTCAAAGAAGCCCGCGTTGCAGAAATTTTAGGCATAACCCAATCGGCAGTCAGTAAATACACCAAAAAAGTCCGTGGAACCGCCATTCCCGTGGAACAAACACCCGAAATAGAGGGCATAGTCAACCAGATGACCACCTTGCTTTTAGCAGACCCAATTGAACAAACCAAAATTATGCTTCTGTTCTGTCAAGCCTGCACCACTATCCGCAGCAAAGGTTTAATGTGTCCGCTTTGCCAACAAAACCAAAAAACTCCCGTTGACAACTGCGATTTCTGCAAGTAACCATGCTGCCTTGAAGATTTATTAAAATCGTCTCCAACCAATTCATAGGGGACAGCTACCTTGTCCAATTATGACGAAAACAAAGCCTTAGACATCATCGAAACCGTCACACGAAGCGTAGTTAACATCAGCTCCTTAAGGTTAGTGCATAACATTTTCTATCAAGCAGTTCCCGTAGCGGGCATGGGATCAGGAACCATATTTGACGCAGACAAAGGACTCATACTCACCAACCACCACGTGGTAGGCGGAGCCGAAAAAATCAACGTAACCCTCTACAACAACCAAGTGCTGGAAGGCACCATAGTGGGATCCTGTGTAGCCCGAGACATCGCCGTCATCAAAGTAGAAAGCAAAGGCTTAGAATCAGCCCAGTTTGGAAATTCAGATAAGCTGCGGGTAGGACAAAGGGTGTACGCCATCGGCAACCCCTTCGGATTAACAGGCGGACCCACCGTAACCTCAGGAGTCATCAGCGCCATAAACCGAACCATCCAATCCGACCGCGGCTTAATTGAAAACCTCGTACAAACTGACGCCGCCATTAACCCAGGCAACAGCGGCGGTCCACTGGTGGATATGGAAGGGCGAATAATCGCCATAAACACCGCCATCATTCCCTACGCACAGGGCATAGGATTTGCCATACCCATTAACTCTGCCAAAACCTGCACCACCGACATCATCTCAGAAGGTACAGGAAAACGTCCATGGCTTGGGGTAGTTGGTTTGACGTTAACTCAAGAAGTAGCCAGCTACTACGGGCTACCAGTCGGGCATGGAGTGCTTGTCAGTAAAGTGGCTGGAGGAAGCCCCGCAGAATCCGCAGGCATGGCGGAAGGCGACATCATACTTGAAGTAGACAACGTAGAAATCCACAGCATCGAAGAGCTTGTGCGAGAAATCCGCAAACACAAAGTCGGAGACGGCGTGCGGCTGTTTGCGCTCCGTGACGGAAGGGAACACTTCTTTGAACTCAAACTCAGCGGCATGCCCTAACACGTTCCGTCTGCACTTGCTGGGGGTTAAGGATTGAGCGAGAAAGAAATCAGAGAGGTCCTTCAAAAATACAAAGTCATCGCCATAGTGGGACTTTCCTCCGACCCCAACAAGCCCAGCTACAAAGTTGCCGCCTACATGAAAGAACACGGCTACAAAATAATACCCATCAACCCAACCATCACAGAAGTTTTAGGCGAAAAAAGTTATCCCAGTCTGTCAGCAATGCCAGAAGAACTTCAAAAAACCGTGGAAGTTGTAGATATTTTTAGGAGACTAAGAGAGGTATTTTCTGCAGTTGAAGAAGCGGTGCAGCTTCGAAAAAAGGTTAGCAGACCATTTGTAGTTTGGATGCAGCTAGGCATAATAAATTTGACCGCAGAAAAAGCGGCGCACAAAGCAGGCATGACCGTAATTATGGACCACTGCCTCATGATTGAACATGAAAGGATGGTAAAGCACTCAAGCTAAGCCGCCGATAATTAGGGAAGCTAAAGTGGCTATACCAACGATGGCAAAGGTTTCTGCCAAAGTTACTTTCCAGTGACGCCGCGTTTTTCTAGAGCGGTAACGTACCAAGAAGACCCCTGAAATGACCGCCACGACCGCCAAAGATACAATTAAGTTTAGAGGCGTAGGTAACACTAGATAAGTAGCGATGGGTATGCTGCCTGCAGCGAAAGTGGTTACGCCACTTATGATGGCGGCTATGAGGTTTGCGTTTCGAATTTCGCTGTTAAGCACCAAGAACAGCTTCTCCACTAGCAGCAGGGATTTGTCGCGTTCTTTTTTGTCAGGTATGTCGCTTAAACTGTAATTCATCAATGTCCGCAAGGTGGCTATGTCAGCCATGTCTTCGGTTATGCCGCCTAAAAAGAAACTGGAAAAGTTGGTGACAGCAACTGCAGTAAGAGTTAGGAAAGCGGTGAAAACGACGCCACGCGCAGAAGCAAACAAGCCACTGGTTGTGAGAGTGGAAATAAACGCGGAAATGATAACCACCAAGCTGGTTATGGCGCCATCCACCAAACCTGCAACCACTTCAAGGATGGGCTCTTTTTTGAGCAGTAAACTTTGCCATTCTTTGCCCAGTTTCAAACCTTGCTCAGTTAATTTGACTAATTCGCCGTTAACTATGATTAAGCGTTCAGCAGACATCTCGTTAAGAGTTCGTTCCAACTCAGATGAGTCAATGCAGGTGAGGCTCGCGCAGACTTTATCGATTCGACGACGCAACTCGATTTTAGAGAGCTCTTTGCCTTTACTGAGGTTCAGTAAAATAATGACTCTGATAACGTCGGGCAGCTCTTGGATTTCAAAGGCCACTCAATAATTCACCGATCACGCTTATTCTAGGAATGGCAAGATAAAAGTGTTAGCGGCTGAAGAGACGATTTTAAAGCTTTATATCACAACTTTGGGCTAGTGATAGTGATAGGCATGTTCTCAGGTAAAATCCGAAAACGGGACGGCCGAATCGTCGATTTTGATGCGAACCGAATCAAAGATGCGGTTCATAAGGCGTTTTTGGCTGTAGAACTAGGCGACGGCGGCAAAGCCGAAAAAGTAACTCGCGAAGTGGTTAAGGCACTGGAGGATAAGTTCAAGGCACAGATGTTTTCGGTGGAGGATGTTCAGGATGTGGTGGTTGAGGTGCTTAACCGTGAAGGTTACTTGGCGGTTGCTTTGGCGTATGAGGATTTTCGCAGCAAAAAAGAGCAACTGCGTAAACTGCGAGGGTTGCTGGGCATTGAACCGAAGTTGACGGTGAATGCGATGGAGGTTTTGAAGGCGCGGTACCTGCAACGCGACGAGCAAGAAAAAATTGTGGAAACGCCTACAGAACTGTTTAGCCGCGTTGCCAAAGCCATCGCCCAAATCGACGCCAACTACAACCAAGACCCTGCTAAAGCAGAAAAAACCTTCTATGAGATGACGGCTAAGCTGGAGTTTTTACCCAACACACCAACGCTGTTTAACGCTGGCACCGCGTTGGGGCAGTTAGCGGCGTGTTTCGTGTTGCCCGTGGAAGACTCGCTGGAAAGCATCTTCAGCGCAGTACACAATATGGCACTAATTGAGCAAACAGGGGGTGGTGTAGGGTTTGATTTTTCACAACTACGACCACGCGGAGATATTGTGCGGTCCACAAAAGGCGTTGCATCTGGACCTGTGAGCTTTATGCGTGTTTTCGATGTCTCCACCGAGGTTATCAAAGCAGGGGGGAAACGACGGGGCGCCATGATGGCGATTCTGCGCGTGGACCACCCTGACATTTTAGAGTTCATCACAGCTAAGCAGGCTGTGGGGGTGCTTTCGAATTTTAATGTGTCGGTTGCCGTTACAGATACGTTTCTGGCAGCGGTGGAATCCGACAGTGAATACCCGCTGATTAATCCACGTAACGGAGAAGTTGTTAAGAAGCTTCGAGCACGTGAAGTTTGGAACACCATTGCGACTTCAGCGTGGGCAAGTGGAGACCCCGGTGTCGTTTTTATTGACGAAATTAATCGGCATAACCCGACACCTCAAGCCGGCACAATCCGCTCTACAAACCCCTGCGGCGAAGTTCCCTTGTTGGCGTATGAGAGCTGTAATTTGGGTTCTGTTAATTTAAGCAAAATGGTGAAAGACAAAGCAGTTGATTGGAATAAACTGCGCCAAACTGTACGCAACGGCGTTCACTTCTTAGACAACGTAGTGGACGCAAATGCTTACCCGCTGCAGGAAATCGCTGCCATCACACGGGCGAACCGCAAAATCGGGTTAGGAGTCATGGGATTTGCAGACATGCTCATCATGCTAGAAGTGCCCTATGACAGCGAGGAAGCAGTTAAGCTTGGCGAGCAGGTCATGGCTTTTATCGAAGAGGCAGCACATAAAAAATCAGCAGAATTGGCAACTGAACGTGGCGCATTTCCCAATTTTGCAAACAGCATCTGGAGCAGCAAATACAAGAAGCTACGGAATGCAACAGCAACCACTGTTGCTCCAACGGGCACCATAAGCATCATCGCGGGCTGCAGTAGCGGCATTGAGCCGTTGTTTGCAGTTTCATTTATGCGTAACGTGTTAGGCGGTTCACGGCTGTTCGAAACAAACGCGCTATTTGAGCAGGTGGCTAAGGAGCGGGGTTTTTACAGTGCTGAATTGCTTGAAGAGGTTGCGCGAACTGGGTCTGTGCAGCATGTTCAGAACGTGCCTGACGACGTGAAACGGGTGTTTGTAACGGCACTAGATATTGCGCCAAAGTGGCATGTGCGCATACAAGCCGCCTTTCAACGCCATGTCGACAATGCCGTGTCCAAAACCGTCAACTTGCCGCACGAAGCCAAAGTCGAAGAGGTAGCTGCCATCTACGAGCTTGCCGCAGAACTCAAATGTAAAGGCGTCACGGTTTTCCGCTATGGCAGCAAGCCCGAACAGGTTCTTTACGTTGGACAAATCCAAACTAAGCAGGGTTCGATGGTGTCGGCGCAGTCAGAATATGCAGGTGGCTGCCCAACCCAAAACTGCACTGGCTCTAGCTGAGGCGACCAAGATGGGATACATTTACTTATACACAGGTAACGGCGGAGGCAAAACCGCCAACGCCTTAGGACTAGCATTGCGCACGATTGGGCATTGTAAAACTCCTGTCATCATCCAGTGGCTCAAATGGCGCACAGACACTGGTGAATGGCTTGTCAAAAGCCAGTTGCCCAAGGGAAGCTATGAGATTTACGCGTTTGGACGCGAAGCATGGCTAGGTGAAAAGGAGAAAACCGTGGAGTTTGGTGGAGAACAGTTTCAGGTTCAATGCGCAACAGACCGCGACCGCGAGTTGGCGGAGGAGGCGTTGGCGTTTGCTGCCAAGGTTATGCAGGAGCAGAAGCCGGCATTGCTGGTTTTGGATGAACTTAACTTGGCGGCACATTGGGGGTTGGTTTCGGTGGCGCGGGTGTTGGAGTTGTTAAGTCAAGTTCCTAAAGAAACTACGGTGGTATTGACGGGACGTTATGCGCCTCAGGAACTGGTGGACCGTGCTGACTTTGTCAACATAATAGAAACAACGAAAATGCCAGAAACCTTTCAGCTTACAGAAGGCATACAGTACTAAACAAAGAAAAGAAGGTTAGGCTTTGATTTTTTGAGCCATAGCCGTACCAAATTCAAAGCAACGTTTGAGGTCGGCTTCGTCGGGGATGTATTTGATTTCTAAGCCTGGTTCTTGCACGGCAAGACCTGCACGTTTAGCCATATCGGTCATGCCACGCACTGCGCCACCACCCCATCCGAAGCTGCCAAAGAACGCCCACTGCTTATCTTTAGGCTTAAGACCCGTAATGTAGGTCATAAATGAGCCCAAGGTGGGGAACATACCGTTGTTCAATGTTGGAGAACCAATGAGGACGGCTTTACTGTCGAGGATTTCGGTGACGGCTTCGCTGTTATCGGAGGCACGTAGTTTGAGCATTTTAACTTCGACACCTTCACTGGTTATGCCTTCTGCGATGGCACGAGCCATCTTGTCGGTGCTGCCCCACATGGTGTCGAAGACGACAGTGATTTTGTTTTTGCTTTTTCCTGCGCTCCAGTCCAAGTAGGCTTGGATAATTTTGTCGGGGTTACGCCAGATGATGCCGTGACTTGGGGCAATCATACAGCAGGTTAAGCCAAGGGTAACGACTTCAGTGATTTTCTTGGTAATCAAGGGACCAAGAGCCATTAAGATGTTAGCGTAGTATTTTTGAGCTTCTTCCAGCAAAATGTGCTGGTCAACTTCATCATCAAAACGTGCCCCTGAAGCAAGATGCTGTCCAAAGGCGTCGTTGGGCATGAGCAGTTTCTCTTCCACTACATAAGTGAACATGCTATCAGGCCAGTGCAGCATGGGCGCTTCGAGGAACTTTAATGTCCGCTGACCGAGTTTGAGTTCGTCGCCAGATTTGACGGGATTAATTTGCAGTTCGGGACCATAGTGTTCAGCGATGGCATCTTTGCCGCGTTCAGAACTGTAAATTTTGGCGTTCTTGCACAGTTTTGCCATCATGGGCAAGCTGCTGCTGTGGTCCATTTCAACATGATTCGCGATGATGTAGTCGATTTTTTCGGGGTCCACAATCTCTTTAACGTGTGCCACAAGGTCTCCAAAGAAGGGACTTTTAACCGTGTCAATAAGCGCAATTTTCTCATCTACAATCAAGTAAGCGTTGTAGCTTGTGCCTCGGGTTGTGGTGTAGCCGTGAAAGTCACGCAGATTCCAATCCACAGCACCAACCCAGTAGATTCCTTTAGTTAATTCAACTTTAGTCAAAACCCATTACCTCTAACTATACCTTCTGTACTTGTAGGTTATAAGTCGTTTTGACACCTGCCAGTTCAAAGAGAACGCCGACAGGGCAGGTTTTTACAGTGACTTCGTGCAGGCGGTCAATTCGGTCTTGGGGAGCATCAATTTTAAGAACAATGGTAATGGTTTCGGTGCCGATGGTTCCAGTTTCAGGCGACTTTTCAGCGTCAATGGTGACTTCGCAGCCCTTCAAATCCAAACGCATTTTTTGGGCGGTTAAAGCTGCGATGGTGGCGTAGCATCCAGCATGGCTCATGATGCAGAGTTCCAGCGGGGTTGCTGCGGAGCCTGAGCTGGTGGGGGTGGATTGGTCGGCTAAAACTTTGTGGCCACGACCGTTGTCCATGGCAATTTCAAAACCTTGGGTTATTTTTGCGGTTGCATGAAGTTTCGCCATTTTAACATCTCCAAATGGATTCTAAAAAGTTAGAAGCTTCTTTGTGGACCGAATCTAATATTGGTTTCTACCTTAACAACTAAGTTAGGTTACGCATGCAAATCAGAAAGCCCGCAGTAGAAACGCCTGTTTTGAGGCACATTATCAGTAAACGGAAAGAAAAAATCCGTATACAAAAGCATCAACAAACAAAGAAAAAGAGGCTAAAGCGCCTGAGCCTGCAGCGCCACCTGCTTAGTCTGCACCGCATTCTCCAACCCCACCACACCAGGCAACTTTTTACCCATCAAAAACTCGATAAGCGCGCCGCCAGCCGTGCTGATGTAGCCCATTTTTTGGGTTAAGCCGTATTCGTCGACGGCTGCGATTGTGTTTCCTCCTCCAACTAGGCTGAAAGCGGGGCTGTCGGCGATTGCTTGGAACACTTTTTTGGTGCCGTAGTTGAATTCTGGTTTTTCGTAGACGCCCAGAGGTCCGCTGAGGACGATAGCTTGAGCTTTGGCGATAACCTGCGAGTACTGCTGGACGGTTTTGGCGCCGATGTCAAAGATGCCTTGCCCAGTGGGCAACTCAGAGAGGCTAAGTTCTTTGCGTTTGCCATTTTCATCCACTGCCACGTCTACAGGCGTGAGAACGGCTTTGGGGTACTTCTCCAGCAACTCTTTGATGCCAGAAATGTACTGGGTTAATTCTTTTTTTGCCAAAAACGCCATGGTTCCTTCGCCCAAGTTTACGCCTTTAGCCGCCAAAAACAGTTGCCCCGTAACGCCGCCTAAAAGCACAAAATCCGCCACGCCATTTCCGAGAACGTATCGGCTGATTTCGAGACTGTCATCGGCTTTGGCTCCACCCATTACGTATACGCAGGGGTGTTCGGGGGTTTCGAGTGCTTTGTTTAGGGATTTGAGTTCGCGTTCCATGATGCGTCCTGCGGCAGAGGGCAAAACCGCCGTGAAGCCAACCATAGAAACGTGGCTGCGATGTGCTGCGGCAAAGGCGTCGTTCACATATAAATCAGCAAGCGGTGCGAGGTTTTGCACCAGTGGCGTCTGGGCTTGCTGTTGAGGACTGCCGCTTTTGGTTTCGCCATCCCAACTGCGCACGTTCTCTAAAACCAAGATTTCGCCGCTTTGGAGGCTTTTGATGGCGGCTTGAGCTTTTTCGCCAAACAAGTCATCAACATATTTAACGGGACATTTGAGGATGCCTGCGAGAACGTCGGTGTGTGAGCGTAGGGTGGTGTAGTCGGGATCGCCTTTGCGTCCTTGGTGGGCAAGCACGACTGTTTTGGCGCCTTTTTCGGCGAGCTCTTTTAGTGTGGTTTGGGCGTGGGCGCGGATGCGAACGTCGTTGGTTACTTTTTGGGTTTGGGGGTCGATTTCGCTGTTAAAATCCACACGAACAAGAACAACTTTATTTTTCACTTGAAAATCGTCTAGGGTTTTGTATTTAGCCAATTCCTATTCACTCTCTCTTCCCTAACGAGGGAAAAACCAGAGAAGCCTTAGTTTTAAGGCTTCCCTAAAAAAATTAGAGACCGGCTTTTTTGCCGACCATCTCAATGAAGTCAACCATGCGGTTGCTAAAGCCCCATTCATTGTCGTACCATGCGAAGACTTTAACGAAGTTGCTTTTCTCGCCAAGAACCATGGTTATACTTGCGTCAAAGAGGCTGCTACAGTTGGTGTGCAGTACGTCGGTGCTGACGACTGGGTCTTCAGTGTACTCTAAGATGCCTTTAAGTGGGCCTTCAGCGGCTGCTTTCATAGCTGCGTTGATTTCATCTTTGGTTACGTCTTTGCCCAAAACACAGGTCAAATCAACAAGGGAAACGTCTGGAGTTGGAACACGCAGTGAGATACCGTTCATTTTCTTGTTACAGTTGGGCAACACTAGACCGATAGCTTTTGCTGCGCCTGTGCTGGTTGGGATAATGTTGATTGCGGCAGCGCGTGCGCGTCTGAGGTCTTTGTGGACTATGTCTTGGATTTTTTGGTCGTTGGTGTAACTGTGCACGGTGGTCATGAGCGCTTTTTCTAGACCGAAGTTATCTGCAAGAACTTTGCTGACGGGTGCAAGGCAGTTGGTAGTGCAGCTTGCGTTGCTTAGAATCATGTCTTTCTCGGCATCGTAGGTTTGATCGTTAACACCCATCACAATGGTTGCGTCAGGGCATTCTGCAGGTGCGGAGATGAGGACTTTTTTGGCTCCTGCGGTGATGTGTTTGCTGGCGGCTTCACGATTTGTGAACAAGCCAGTGGATTCCACCGCAAGATATACGCCCAAGTCTTTCCATGGGAGGGCAACTGGGTCTCTTTGGCTGAGGCACTTCAAAACTTTGCCGTTCACAACCAAGTCGGTGCCGTCGACTTCCACGGTTCCCGGGAAACGCCCATGAACAGAGTCGTACTTGAGAAGCATGGCGTTAGTTTTGGCATCCGCCAAATCATTAACAGCCACAAAATCGATGTTAGCGTTACGTTCGATGGCAGCGCGGTAAAGGAGTCTGCCGATTCTGCCGAATCCGTTAATTCCAACTTTAATGGTCATGTACTTTTCACCTGTACTCCGACCTAAAAAGGCGGTTTTGTGTTAATTAATTTTCCTAAAGTCCCAACTGTTACAACAAACGGGTTTCTGCCAAGCATGGGGTGTATGGTTGTTGGTGTGGAACTGTTGAAAACGCAAATTGACCCGTTTAAGGCGCTTAAGGTACGGCAGGTCTTTGCGATTTTTGTTCTACCCCACCGTATATATAGATATACAAATTCAGAGGCGGCTGTTTTAGAAATAGGAGGATGTTTCAGTGAAGTGTGGTTTTCAAGATAATAAGAAGGATGCTTTGGCTGTTGCCATGTTGTAACCGCATAGGCGTTTATCATTTAGATGGGAGTGTATTTTTGCCGGTTGAGGAACATGCTCAACAGGGCATCAATGCAGCCAGTGCACAAGCCTAATTTTGGCGCGCTTTCTGTGCTAACTCTTTAGCCCAACTGCGAATTTCATCCCAGTCCCGCATGTCATAGATGCCAGGTTCTGATTCCTTTAAGCCATCAGTCTCCATTTGCTTTTTAATCACCCCAGAAAAAGCACGGCGAGTCAAGAAATTCATTTTATTAAGGTTAAACACGCCGCCAAAGAAGCCCTGTGTAATCGGGTTCAGTTGATATTTGGCGATTTTGTCGTCTAGGGCGGCTTTGCGGGTTTTTTCGAACTCATCAGGCTGTTCTTTCTGCTGCGACGAGGTTTTGCCTGTAGAAGCAAAAACAGCCAGCTTCTTTTCGGCAAATTGACTTTGGAAGCGTTTAACAAAGTCTTCAACATCACCAGTCCATCTGCCCATCTGCATACCTGAACCAACCACAATCAGCTCGTAGGGGGTTATATCTTTGATTTTTTCTTCTTTGGCGTCTGCCATTTTGACATCGAAGCCTTCTGTGCGCAAGACGTTGGCGATTTCTTCTGCCGTGCTAGCTGTGGCGCCGTATCGGGTTCCGTAAACTATGAGCGTTTTCATTTTGCCACCAAAAGTAGAGTGTGATTTTTAATTAATAAAATTAGTGACGACGCTTTGGTTGCAAGTTTTAAAAAGCACGCCCAACAAAAGAAGGGTGGAGATGCTGTTTGAAAAGCGAATTTGACAAGCAAATCAGCAAACTGAATCTTTCGCCAGAAGAAAAAAGGGAGCTGCAAACAATGCTGCGTTTGGCGGCGAAAGAGTTTCCCTGCCTGTCTTGCCTCTCAAGCATGGAATGCCAAAGCTTCCAGTGGTTTGCCAAATGGTTTGGGCAGCCTAAACTTGAAAACTAAAAGTTGCTGTTCCAAGGAATTTGCCTGTCATAGTGGTAGCGGGCAAACGCGTGGCTCCAATATGAACCATAAATAATGTCAAAACCATCGCCGTACTGGTCAACAAGCTTATTGGCACCAGCCCAAACTTGCTGGGTCATATTGTCAGGTCCCCAAACACCCCAAATTGAGTCGGTGCCGCTACGGAAACCAAACCCATAGTTGTCAGGAATTACGTATGCCACTTTCTCTGTGTTAGAAGAACCGTTTTGCGGTGTGTTTTGGGTGTAGGTCCAGAACTGTTTTATGGCATCAAGATGGTCTTCAGTGAGCACGCCGTAGGGACCAGTTTGGGGATAGTTGAAGACAAGCACGTATTTGGCGCCTGCGTTGTATGCGGTGAGCATGTCTTGGTAAAGTTCAGGCGCGGACTCCATGTAAGGTTCATGACGGTAAGTCCAAGTAATCATGGCGCCCCAAGTCTTGTTGTGCATCTCCGCTGCGCCACGGCAAAGGGCGATGTTTAAGGGGCGGCTGTTGTTCCATCCGAACTCGCACAAAACCAGATCGTACCCTGCCTCATAATCATACCAGTACAAGCCGTAATCTGAGGTCATCAGGTTAGTTTTGATGAAATCCCGCATCTGAATGTAAAGGTAGTACACGTAGGTGTTGGCGGCGTCTCGATAATCGTAAGGTCGCGAATCATTATTAAACTGGATAAATTCACCTTCACCTTGGTCCAGTTGGCTCCCACCAGGCTCATCGTACAGATAGTAGCCCAAAAACTGTTCCCCATACCGTTCCTTAGCAGTTAAAGCCCACGTTATAGGATTATAGTTGTAAGCAGACTGAGGCGTTGGAAACGCCTGCTGCACAAAAAAGCCCAACCCATTCTGGTAAGCATAATCGGTGACTTGCTCAAGAAGAGTTATGTTTTCAGTGACTGTTAAGTTTGTGAAGGCAATCACGTTGGTGTAGTCTTTGACTTTGTCAATCAACACTTCAGTTTGGGCAACGCTTCCAGTGGCAGTTACACCGAGGTAGAAATCTGCAGGCGACTGCACTTTTTCAGGATCAGAACTCCCAGAAAGCACCCAGAACCCTGCCACCACAAACAAGCCACAAGCCAAAACGGCAATCAAGCTGAAAATAACCACTCTTCGACGTAAACCGCCCTGCTTAACTAGAGACATTACCCAAACAATCACAAATCGACAATAAAAATGAACCGTTCACCAAACCAAAAAGTAACAAAAGAAAAAAGAAGCAGCTTACCGCAGTTTCATAAGCACCATTTCAGCCGCCAAAACCATCGGCTCCCATGTCTCGCACAGTGGCGGGGCATATGCAGTGTCTGCTTTCGCGAGTTCGCGCACGGTCATACCTTGCTGGATGGCAAAACTGAGGCAATTTATGCGCTGCGTTACTTCTTCGCCGCCTATGACTTGCCCACCGATTAGGCGTTGGGATTCTTTTTCGACGACAATTTTGATTTTAAGCGGTTTAGCTCCTGGGAAGTAGTCAGCTCGGGTTTTGCTGCTTATCGCGCCTGTGACAACTTCGATTCCGTTGCGTGCTGCGGCAGTTTCCGTTAAGCCAGTGTTGCCCGCTTCAATTTCAAATAGTCTCGTAACTGCAGAGCCTAAAACGCCAGGAAACAGGGCGTAGCCGCCAGCGGCGTTCGTGCCTGCCACTTTGCCTTCCCGAACCGCCACGGTACCTAGTTGGGCGCAGGTGGGACGATGAGTAAGGATGCTTGGGGCTTCAGCGCAGTCGCCTGCGGCGTAGACGTCTTTGATTTCGGTTTCCATGCGACTGTTAGTTTTAATGGAGCGAACTTCACCTAAGGGAATGCCAGAGTCGGCTGCCAACTTCGTATTAGCACGTACCCCGAAGGCGTTGATGAAGAGGTCAGCTTCAATTTTTTCGCCCGCCGCCATAATCGCCGTAACTTTTTCGGCGCCTAGAATTTCTTCGACTGTTTTACTGGTGAGAATACACATGCCTTTCTCGGTTAAGTGGTCCTGTACCAGTTTTGCCATGTCGGCGTCAAGCAGTTGAGGCAAAATCTGGGGCAACATCTCCACAACCGTCACCTTAAGTCCCTGCTCAATTAAGCCAACGCCAAGTTCTAAGCCGATTAAACCTGCGCCCATGATGACCGCGGATTTCGCGCCTGTCTGCACTGCCGCCTGAATTTTTTCGCCATCCTCCAAACTACGCAAGCTCAAAAGTCCCTTTTTTTCATGCCCCTTGATGGACGGCATAAACGCGTAAGCACCTGTTGCAATCACCAAACTATCATAAGCCAGAGTTTCAGGGGTGCCTTGGGGGGTGGTGCAGGTTACGGTTTTTGCGTTGGTGTCTATGGCGGTTACGGTGGTTTCGGTTTTGAGGTTAAGTTTAAGCATATGAAAATATGCAGGTGGGTAAACGACAAGGTCTGTGAATTTGGCAATTTCGCCGCCAACCACAAAAGGCAAACCACAGCGGCTGTAGCCAGCAGTTTTTTCTTGGGTGATTAGGGTGATTTCGGCGGTGCGGTCTTTTTTGCGGGCTGCAGACGCCGCTTCCACACCCGCCGCGTTAGCCCCAACTATGACAATGCGCCTAACCATCATATGTGCCTCTATTTGGACTGGGCTTTGTGCCACTCAACAGCTGCATTAAAATCCATCAAAGTCGCCAACTCAGCCTGCAAATTAGCGGGCTTGACAACTACGGTCCAGCCTTTACTGTAGGGATCTTCGTTGAGCAATTCAGGCTTGGAGAGAACTTCGTCGTTGGTTTCTTCGATGGTTCCCGAGAGAGGGGCAACTAAGTCAGAGACGGCTTTGACGCTTTCCACGGTTCCGTAGGGTTCACCTTGTTTGATTTGTTCGCCTACACCAGACAGTTCGGCGTAGACGATTTCGCGTAGTGATTTTTGGGCGTAGTCCGTGAGGCCTATGCGGACTTTGTCGCCTTCTACTTTGATCCATTCAAAATCTTTTGAGAAGTATAGTCCTTCGGGTACTTCGTATGCTTCAACTTTGACCATGAATTACGCCTTCGTAACTGGGGTAACTTAAATGCCGAAGCTTAAAAGTCTTCAGAAAAGAAAGAAGAAAGAAAAATTTAGCGATCGCGTTTTCCAGCAATCCAGTCTTCAGTCCACTGACGCGCCACAGGGTCAGGAACCTGCACAGGCGGATGCTTAAACGCATAACTAGGCATACTCAGCAAGGCGCCGCTAAGTTTGCGGTCTAACGCAATTTTTGCCGCACGAATCAAGTCGATGACGACACCAGCGCTGTTGGGTGAGTCTTCAACTTCGAGCTTAAGGCTGATGTTTATGGGGCGGTCGCCGAACTTGCGTCCTTTCAGAGAGAGGTAGCAGATTTTCTTGTTACGTAAGAAAGGCACATAGTCGCTGGGACCAATGCGGGTGGGTAACTCGTAGGGAACCAGACTGGTGACGGCTTCGGTTTTGCTGATGCGTTTGCTTTTGAGGCGCCCTTCAACGGTCATGTTTTGGAAGTCCGTGTCACCACCTAAATTGAGCTGGTAAGTTTCGTCAACGATAACACCACGCTCTAGGCACAAGTGAACTAAGGTGCGGTGTAAAATGGTGGCGCCAACTTGGCTCTTAATATCGTCACCAAGCACAGGCAATCCGGCTTGCTCAAATTTTTTCGGCCACTCACCTGACTTGTCGCTGCCGATGAATTCAGGCATGCAATTCACAAAAGCACACCCCGCATCAAGAGCACACTGAGCATAAAAGCGCACCGCGTCGTGACTACCCACCGGCAAATAGTTAACCATAACTTGGGTTTTAGTATCTTTGAGCGTTTGGACGATGCTTTCTTTGGTGGTTTGGCTGTCGTCGTAGACGTTGAAGGTTTCGCGCATGTGCGGCGCAACACCGTCCAAGATTATGCCTGGAGAAACAGTCACGCCCAAGTTGGGGACGTCAGCGAATTTTTCGCACACGTTCGGCTTAAGCCAAATCGCTTCAGAGAGGTCTTTGCCGATTTTGTCTTTGTTAACTTCGAATGCGGCGACGAAGCGGATGTCGCGGATATGGTAGCCGCCAAAGTTAACGTGCATCAAGCCGGGAACGGTTTCGTCGTCTTTGGCGTCTTTGTAGTATTGGGTTCCTTGGGTGAGGGCGCAGGCGCTGTTGCCGACGCCGATTAGGGCTACGCGGATTTCAGGCAAACGTGTTACCTTCTGTTTAGTGAAGCGTTAACGTTGGCGTACGCTATTAATTTTTCCCAACAAGCCAACAAGAAAAACACAAGCAGAAAATAAATGCAGGCGGCTATCCCAGAAGTTAGAGGATTCGTTTTATGGTGATTGTGCCAAAATCTTTCACTTTACACCACTGCTCCTGCGCCAACCCTTGTTGCCACCTAATAGACCCACTGAGGCTCACGATAGAAACACCTAACATAAATTAGCACTTACAAGACATAAACCCTTCACGTTGAGTTTAACTCACAATTTTTCTCTCTACGGAAGCCTTAACCGCAGCCGCCAAAGCCTCCGTTGCTTGCTTGCGCACTCCCGCCGAACTATCCACTGCCTTAGCTGCAATATCCTGCTCAAGAATATGCACCGTACCCAGCGCCGCCTGCTTCTTCACCTCATAGTCTGCCTTGAGCCGTTCCTGCTCCGCATTGCCACTCTGTTCAGCCAATTCGAGACGGACTTTGGCAGCAAACAGCTTTTGGGATGTTTCAAAACGTTGTTGGGCTTTGCGGATGCCGTTTAGTGTGTGAGTTTTTTCGATTTGCACCAGCGTCTTTTCAAGGGCGTGAACTTCTTGGGTTAAGATGCCTAGCGCGTTTTGCCGTTTTTGGATGAGGTCGTGGGTTTGGGCAGTGTATTCGGCGTCGAGATTGGCGGCTTTGGCGCCTTCAACTACGGATGTGCCTACGGCAAGGGCTAGCCGCTTTTTAGCCGCATCCAGCCGCTGCATCAACTCAGAAATTTTCTGGTCTTTAGCCAGCCTCTGCAACGGATGAAGATAACTAACTTTGATTTGGGTCACTTCAGCTAACTCGGCTTCCAACAATCGCACGTTACACATGAGATAGTCGAGAACGCTTTTGCCACGGACGACCAGTTCTTTAGCTTGGGCTGCGTAACCTTCGTCAATTTTGTTTAGTAGGTGACGGTTTTCGGCGAGGATTTTGTTGGTTGCTTCAAGGTCGGCTTCAAGTGCTTGCCGCTTAGCCAACTCGATTTCGATTTGGCTGAAGATTTGGGTACATTGGGCGGTGAAGTCGGAATCTGTGCCGATGGCTTGGTTGGATTCAAAGCTGAGGATGACTTGGCGCAGGTTGACCATCCAGTCGTCAAAGTATTTGCTGACGGGAACGTGTTCGAAGATTTCGTTGCCGAGCATGCCGAGGTATTGGAGGGTTTCTGCGGTTACAGCAGAGATTTTTTCAAGGTCAAGTGTAGGAGGAGTTGGCTCTGGGGGTGCTTCTTGGTGCAGGTCAGGAAGCGCAGGCTCAGCGGGCGCAACAGGCACATCCGCCGTGACCACAGAAGGTTCAGGAGCAGAAAGAGGGGACGCAGAAACCTCGGAAACATGCACAAGCTCCGAAGGTTGCACAAGTGATTCGGGAGCAGCCGAAACGAGAGATAAGTCTCTGAACTGAGGCATAACGGCCTCAATCACTACCATCAACAGGTCACGATTTTGGGCTTCACTCAAATTCAAGAACGTTTGACGTCCGTCTGCAAGAGTTAAACTCAGGCAACCCGCAGAATCGACTCGAGCATGGACAACTTTGTCCAGTTCAGCAGAAAACGCTGAGGCAGAAACCAAAAACGAATCCTTCAACATCGGTTGCATAGCGTGCAGGCAACCAAAGAACTGGGTTACCAGCTGGTTCTCTTCTGTGGTTAGGTGGCTGATTTTGACGAGGTCTTCTCTGACGCCTTTCAGGGAAGTTGTGATTTCTTTTGCGCGGTCCTGCAGGGGGTCGGGAGTTTTTTGTTTTAAAACTCGACTGCGAGGTTTGGTGAGGGGTTCGTAGGTCATGGCGGGCAACTCATCAACAGTTTACTGGATGAAAAAAGGGGCTTGCAGAGGTCCATGCCATGACTGCTCCAAGGTTGGTTAGCCGACAATAGGCGAGGCAGCAATAAAAGTATTATTTGCTACAATTCACTATTAGTAATCAAGTTTAAAAACAGACCCAGAAACATATGTTAAGCACAATTTCCTTCCGCCACTGACGCAACACAACGCTGGCTTAACGCCATGCCGCTCGGTTGAGGATTAATGGGCAAGGTAACAGTAAGCTTAGTTCCTTCGCCCTCAGTACTTTCCACCACGATAGTTCCGCCGTGAGCTTCAATAATACGTTTGCAAATCGCCAACCCCATACCCATCCCCTTTGCCTTCGTGGTAACAAGCGGCGAAAACAGTTTGGAAAGAATCTCCTCCGGAATGCCCAGACCCGTGTCAATACAAACAATTTCCACTTTGGACCCTTGCTGGGTGCTGTATATTTCGATGGCGCCATTTTCTGGGGTTGCTTCTATTGCGTTCTTTAACAGGCTTGCAAACACCTGCTCAATTTTATCAGCATCCAAATACATCACGGGTTCATCTTGGGTTTCATCAAGAATGGCTATGTGGTCGGGAACCTGAAGAGCAGACAGCGCACGGTTAAGAAGGGACTTAGGCGTACATGCACCCAGCTTAAGGTGCAATTCACTTGAGTAATCCACGAGACTATTTATGATTCGGTTCGAATCCGCAACGGCACAGTCAATTATACTCAAGGCTGCTTGTTGTTCAGCCGAAAGTCTACCTTTTTTGCGCAGCAAGTAAGCTGCGCTCTTTATGCCCGTTAAGGGATTTCGCAAATCATGCCCAATTTGCCCCGCCAACTCGCCAATCAGCGCCAACCGTTCGGCTTTAGCCAGTCGGTCCTCCATTTTTTTGCGGTTTGTGATGTCTCGAATAATACAGGTAAGGCCGACGTCGTGTCCGATTTTGCTTTTGATAACTGAGCCGGAAAGCAGAACAGTTCGCTCTTCGCCCAGTTTGGTCTTGTAAATCAGTTCACGGTTAGTTATGGCTTGCTTTTCCACGATTTCTTTTAATATATTCGAACAGAGGATGTCGTTTCTGCAGAGTTTAGAAAGCTTAGCGCCAACCAATTCCTCTTCGAAGTAGCCTAAAAGGGTAATTAGGCGCTTGTTTACCCGAATTATTTTTCCTGACAGGTCAGTAATAACCAGCGAGTCTGGTATGGTGGAGACGATGTTTTCAGCTACAATCGCGGCATCAAAAGTAAACAGGTCGTACCGTATAATGCCATATGTAACGAAGATACTGAAAAACAGGATAGCAAAGTGACCCAGATTGGGCATGTGAATATCAAAAAAGGGAAAAAGCATGTTAGTAATGATGTAGGCGAAAATAGGAATGACAAAACCTACGGACACACAAAGCCTCTGCTTTTTTTGAGCAACATCGACGGCGGCACGGTAATACATGAAGCAAAGAGCGAAGGCTAAACACGGCAAAAGAGCGACCCAAAATGTACTTATGCCGTAAATAAGGGTGCTTGCAGGGTGGTCATCATACCCGAAATAGGTTAAATTTGGAGCCAAATTTATCCAGTTGGTCAATAAGTCAACTAGCCAAAACGATACAGCAGGCAAATACAGAAGTACATAGGTGAGTTTACTTTTCAGCCAGCGGTTCTTGGTAAAAACCAACGCAAAATGGAGCACGGTGACAGCAAAAAAGGGCCAAATAGAGCCCATCTTGCTCCAAAAAGTAGCTTCCGCAACACTGCTTGATTGCCACATCATAACTTCGGTAATCGCGTAGAAAAAGGCAAAGAAGCTGGCTAGCAGAAAAAGCTTATTCAGCGTTGCCTTTCGATTAAAGGCGTAAATAACAAGCCCCAGACACATGCAGATGATGCTTGCAACGAGCGTCACTAGGTCAAAGGGAGTCATCTCTAGTCGCCAGTGGTATACCTGTAGAACACAATGGGGGTAAAACCAATTTAAGAGGTATGAACCGTGGATAAGTATCTCAAGCAGATACAGGTAGTTTTAGGGAAAAGTAACATGAGAAGGTTAAAAGGGAGCAGGCATTAAACTACCTAGTATAGGTTCGTGCAGGTTATGGGTGCAAATGAGAATGTTGCAATTAGTTATCAGCCATTCAAAGAGATTGTCATAATGGAAATGACTCGCTTCACCACTCCAGATGACTTGGCACGGTTCACGTCCGTTATCGCTGGGGGCAAACTGGCAGGGTTGTACTGGTCCCAAGGCGTTGTCTTTTTGTATTTCCCTCTGCCGCCATCTAACTCAGCAGTTGCCAAGAACCTTATAGAAAACGGCAAAGTCTACTGGACATACGTAGGTTTTGCAATAATGCCTCGATATGAGCCAACAATAGAAACAAAAGAGAAAATAATTGTCCCCGTCATCGACATCTCAAATAATCAGTTGCTTAGCAAAGTTACACAATGGCTTAAAGAACAAAAATAGGCATAACCTTGCAAAATCTAAGTTTTGTCGGGGTCGTCGCCTCTGGTGAAGGCGACGGAAAAAAATTTCTTGCCCTTCCATGGGTGAAAAAACAAATCAAAGCACATCTTGGGTTCACGCCCTTTTTGGGCACGTTAAATCTTTTGTTAACACCAGCAAGTATTCAAAACAAGAAAAACCTCGGCCCAGCTTTGGCAAAAAAAATTCTGCCCACCGAAGGCTACTGCGTGGGGCTACTTTTCCAAGCAACCATTGAAGGCGTAACGTGCGCGGTTGTTTTGCCACAAGTTAAAGGCTACCCAGAAAACATGCTAGAAATAATAGCACCCAGCAATCTTCGAGAGACCCTAAAAATTAAGGATGGAGACGTAGTTAACGTCTTAGTTGCGTCTAGTTAGGGTTGGCTTTTTTCGCGAAGAAATTTTTGATGTATTCTTCAGCACAGCCAGTACGTTTAAGGTATTCACCGTAGCGGACAAGGGCTTTCATGGCACGAGCTGCATCTTCTGGAGAAGAATACGCCGGAACCCCCAACCGGTCAAATCGGCTGCGGGTGTAAAGCGCCATTTCAGTTTCGCCGATATCGCATGCAACCAAAGGCTTGGTGTATTTGCTTGCCACTTTAGCAACGCTGTCGATGTATTTTTCTTTCAAGCCAGGCATGTGATGCAAACCAAGAAAGATTATGCCATCAATGTTGTTGTCTGCAAACATCAATTCGGCGGAAGCTTCAAACTGGTCGTCTAGAACTGAGCCAGTGAGGTCGACAGGGTTGTTGGTGGCAGCAATTTTTAGGATTTTACCTTCGCGTTTAAGCTGCTCAAATTTCTCTTCGGTTTCCTTCGAGAAGGGCTCTACCGTAAGTCCCTGCAGTTCCAGTTCATCCACGGTCATGACTCCAGGTCCACCTGCGTCGGTGAGGATGCCGATGTTTTTGCCTAATGCGGGAGGTTGCATGGTTAGGGCTTTGCCAGCGTCAAAGAATTCTTCCATATCGTTAGCGCGAATTATGCCTGCTTGCTCAAAGGCGGCGCTGTAGATTTTGTCTGAACCCGCAATGGCGCCTGTGTGTGAACTGGCGGCTCGGGCGCCAGCTGTGCTTTTGCCGGATTTTATGACAACAACGGGTTTCTTGGCGGTGACTTTTCGGGCAACATTGAGAAAGTCGCGTCCATGTTTTATGTCTTCAACGTAGGCGAGGATAACTTTGGTTTCTTTGTCATGAAGCAAATAATTGAGAATTTCGACTTCGGTGACATCGCATTTGTTGCCGAAGCTAAGGAACTTGCTAATTCCCATCTGCCTACCAGTTAAGTAGTCTAGAGCGGCTACGCCAAAGGCACCACTTTGGGTAATCATAGCCATATCGCCAGGCATGGGTCGAGGAGTGGCGATGACATCTTCACCTGTGGTGAGCACTTTGGTTTCAGGCAAGAAAAGAGAGTCAACACCTGTTTTTGAGTAGAAAACACCTAAACAGTTAGGACCTAAAAGTCGCAAACCGCCTTTTTTGGCTATGGCAACAACTTGCTCTTCGAGTTCAACGTTACCGACCTCTTTGAAGCCGGCGCTGATGATTGCAACAGCCTTAACTTTCTTGATTGCGGCTTCTTCTAAAACGCTGGGAACAACCTTTGCAGGAACAATGACCACAATCATGTCGACTTCGCCTGGCACCTCCTTCAGGGAAGGGTAACATTTGAAGCCTAAAATGGAATCTTCGCCAGGGTTAACAGGGTACAGTTCGGCTTTGAAAACGCCCCTGAGCTTGTTGGTGGCAAAGTTCTTGAATATGACGTGCCCCGCTTTGTCGACTTTTTTAGTGGCTCCGATGATGGCTACTGAACTTGGATTAAAGAACGCGTCTAATCGTTTGAGTGATTCTTCCATTGTAATCCCAAGAAGGACGGAAGTTACGGGGCTGTTTATGCTTTACTCCTCAAAGGCTCCACCATTCCCATGCACGCCCACGATAGCTCAAAGACAGACAGGTTTTGTTAGGCGGTTTTTCGAACAATCACCAGCGGCTTATGTTTCACCTGAGTTAACATGTCCCAAGTGACCTCGGTGGTGGCAACTTTAAACCGAGCTGCCATGTCCCAAACTGTGGCTCCTGAACCGGGACCTCGGGCGCGGTCTGCCACGTTAGCTATCGTCAAGGCATCTTCCACCGAAAGCGCCAATTCAGAAACCGCCAACGGAGTAGGTCTACGCCGCAGCCCCAACGCACGACCAACCACGTAGGCAACCACGGTGCCATGGCTTTTGATGCCATGCATGGGTTTAGGTCGGGGGGTGAAGTGAAAGTTTCGGAAACTGTACGTTTTATCCGTATCCACAACCACCACTATGACGTTCTTTTGCAGTTGTCTAGAGATTGCGTCTTGAATTGCCGTTGCCTCTCTGTAGGCGTCAGTTAAAGGTAAGCTGACTAAGGAGTAGGGTAAGTTTGAGCCATCAATTCCCGCTTCAGAACCAAACATCAACGCTTGAAAAAACCCACCATACACCAACGCCACCTGCTTATGCAAACTGCCAGCGTCAGAAGGGTAATTTCGGAGCCGACGTAGAAGCCGTTGCCCAAAACCACAAACCGCCCCCAACAGGTAACCCCAACCTACAGGCATCCAAACTGAAGCCAAAACCTTCGCTGTTCCCGAAGCGGTAAACTGAGCTTCATCTAGAACGCAGTTTTTGGCTGTGGACAGCGCCTTTTCAGAAATAACCACAAAGTCGCCGTTGCGAACTTTGCCTTGAAGGGTCTGCACTATTTCTTTGGTGTAGTCAGTTCCGGGCACCCAGAATTTGGTGGTCAGCGGCAGCGCTTTGTATCGGCTCATCGTGCACTATTGGTTAGTGCATGCTTTTTTCGGTTACGTTCAAAAAGGGCCTTTAGGGTCGGTGTAGGGTGATTTTGTCGCCTGTTTTGACCGCGAATTTCTCGGCGGCGCTTCCTTGGTTTAGCGCGATTTCTAGGTAACTGTGGCTGCCAATCAACGCCAGCGGCTCTTGAGGTTTTGCGTCCGCGTAAGTTCGCGACACTTTCATCTGGTACCGCTGGGACTGCAACTCCACCTGTACCCACGCTTCATCAAACGCTGCGACGTCTCGGGTGTGGATGTTGGTGATTATGTTTCCAAAGTTATCTACATGCAGCACTTGTCCTTCCAAAGACTGCGGCGTGCGGGTAACTTTGGCAAAATTAGGTTTGATTGGGTCGGTGATTTGGCGACCAAACTCTGTTATGGCTACGCCGTTGGCTAAATGTGCGGCTGTGGGAGCAAAGATATCTCTGCCGTGAAATGTGCTGGAGACATGGGGCAGCATGTAGCGGCGGTTTTCGATCTCGTGGATGCATGCTATGCCTTCGGCTTCGGCGGCTAACACGAGCAAACCATTGTCGGGTCCTACAAAAAAACTGTGCTCAGTCTGCACAATGATGGAGCGCCGTTTAGAGCCAACTTCAGGATCCACAACTGCCACATGAACTGTCCCTTTAGGAAAATGGGACGCAGCGGCGGCAAGCATGAATGCACCTGCACGAATATTGAACTTGTCAACCAGATGAGTCACATCAACTAAGGTAGCGGTTGGACAAATACCCAGAACTGCGGCTTTCATTTCCGCAACGTACGGGTCTTTTAAGCCAAAATCCGACGTTAAACTGATAACAGGCAAACACTAACCCCCATGCACAACTGGAACAAAAACCACTTCATCGCCATCTTTGAGCTTGGTTTCTAAGCCGTCTAGAATGCTGATTTCTTTGCCGTTCACCAAAATCAGCGCGTTAGCTTTGGGTTCGTCCAGTTGCTCGTCAAGCAAGTTTCGTCGCAAAGTGGGCGCCTGCAAACTCACCAAGTGAACTAAATCAAGCACGGAACTGTTTTCTTGACAATCCACCGCTAGGGTGCTTTTTCCGCAGGCATGCCGTAAAGCGCCAAGAAACGTCAACTTAACTGCCACAACAATGCGCCTTCATTTACAATACTACAATCACAGTTATATCGTTAACATTTGTGCCTGTAGCGCCTGTAACCACTAGGTCGCCGAGTTTGGTAAAGAAGCTGTTGGAGTCGTTGTTGTGGAGGTATTTTTCGGCGTCTAATCCCAGCGTTTGGGCGCGTTTTAGGGTGTAGCCGTCCACGATTGCGCCTGCAGCGTCGGTTGGTCCGTCAACGCCGTCGGTACTTACCGAGGCAATCACGCAAGAATCTGTGTCCTCCAGAGACATCGCTGCTGCCAAAGCCAACTCTTGATTCCTGCCGCCCACACCATTGCCTGTGACCGTGACGGTGGTTTCGCCGCCTGCCACAATGCCGATAGGTTTAGGTAAAGAGAAATCATAAGCTGAAGCCTTACTGGCACATCTAGCCAAGGCTTTGCCCATCTGCCGTGCCTCACCTTCTAAGGGGTCGTCGAAGTGGATGGTTTTGAGCCCTGCAGACTTGAGGTACTCGGCGCATGCTTTACTTGCTGTCTGATAGTTCCCCAACACCACATTATGAACATGAACAAAAGCCGAGTCGCCCTGTTTGGGGGTTTCTTCCAGTTTTCCTTCAGCGCCTTCAGTGAAGATTTTTTGAACCGAGGCAGGCGCGGTTTCCCAGAGGTGATATTTTTGGAGGATTTTTTGAGCGTCAGCAAACTTGGAGGGGTCAGACGCCGTTGGTCCCGAAGCAATGGCATCTATGGGGTCGCCGACAACGTCGGAAAGAATTATACTGACAACAGTTGCAGGGTAGGCTTTTTTGGCTAGCCAGCCACCTTTGAAAGCCGAAAGGTGCTTTCGAACAACATTAATTTCATTAATAGGGGCGCCACTTTTAAGCAATGCACCTGTAAGAGCCTGTTTATCTTCCAACGCTAAGCCTTCACGGGGCAAAGGCATCAAACTGGAACCGCCACCTGAAATCAAACACAAAACCAAGTCTTCAACTTCGGCTTGTTCTGCCAAAGCCATCATTTTGCGGGTGCCTTCGATGCCGCGTTGGTCTGGCACTGGGTGGCGCGTTTCGTTAAGCTGTATGATTTTTGTTTGGTCTTTAGCTCCGTAAGGCACATTCACGATGCCCGCCGTTATGCGTGTGCCTAAGCGTTCTTCAAGGGCTTGTGCCATGGCTGCGCCTGCTTTGCCGCCGCCCACCACAAAAACCCGCTTAAATCGGTCCAAATCAAAACTTAACTCTGCCACCCGCAAAATCGAACCGTCCATTTTCACTTTGCTGAGCAGAAGTGCTTTGGGGTCTGCTGCATTTAAGGCGCGTTCTATACCGCCTAAAGCGAGGAAGCGGGCGTTTTGCAGTTTAGCGGTTTGTCCGTTTTCTATGAGGGCAGTACGGTTTTTTATGTAAATCATATCGGCACCTGTGGCGGTCCTGTTTGAGTGGGCGGTGAATGCTAATAAACAGTTGCCACCTGTTTCTGTCGATGCAAACATGCCGATAGGTTGGTTTTAAGCAGGTAACAGTTATTAACCAAAACGCGTTTTGTTTTGTTTATGCCAGACAAAGTTCATTGTGCGCATATTCTTGTTAAAACAGAAACTGAAGCAAAAAACATCAAAGCAAGGCTGGACAAAGGCGAAAAATTCAACGTCATAGCCATGTCTGTGTCGCTTTGCCCTTCAGGCAAAAAAGGCGGCGACTTAGGCAAGTTCGGTCGCGGACAGATGGTTAAAGAGTTTGAAATTGCCGCATTCAAGCTGGAAAAAGGTCAAGTTTCAGACCCAGTCAAAACCCAGTTCGGATACCACATTATTAAGCGGGTAGAGTAAACTCTTCCGCGCTACAATTTTTAGTAGCCTATATTGGATGATTTTATTAAGTTCTGATTGACCTTTGGTTTAGCATGGCACCCGCAGAACCGCAACAGGGCATCTTAAGAGGTTTAGCTGTGCGTTTGCAAGGTTGGCTTAACCTCTGGTCTGTTCTGCTTTTGGTTCTGGCAGTTGTTTACGGCGTGATTTTGTCATTTAACTTGTCGAACATGGCGGTGCAGTGGGACGAAGTTAACCACCTCACAGGTGGCTTACTGCTAACACGGGGAGACTTGTGGAACTATTTCCTGAGCAGTTCCTTTTACCCACCTATGTATAACCTAGTAGCTGCAGCCTACTTTGTGGTGGGTGGAGCAAACGTCTCTGCTGTCCGCTTTGTCGCATTAACCTTTGCGATTCTATCCATAATCGCGATTTTCCAGTTAACTAAACTGATGTATGGTTCCAAAACAGCGCTTCTTGCATCCGCTTTGCTGGCAATTACGCCGGGGTTTGTTTGGCTTTCCCGCATCGCGCTTATAGAAACCATGCTGATTTTTGTTTTCTTGGTGTGCATGTTGTATTTTTTTAAGTGGATATTGACGGCTCAGAAAACGGATTTGGTCATCAGTGTTGTTGCGTTTTTCATTGGTGCGGCAACTAAGTATCAGATGATTGTGTTGGTGCCGCTGGTGGTTTTGTTGGGGATGTTTGTTTTTGGCAGACGGGAATTTTTGAAAACAGAAATTTTAAGGATATTTAAAATGCCCCGATTAATCGCCACCGTAATCCTATCTGCTGTAGCTGTTTTTGCAGTTGCAGAACTTTACGTCCACGGATACATCGACGTCATGCTCTACGCCATCCAAACAGGCACCGCCCAAAGAGCACTTTCCAGCGTCACTTACCCTGCACCCATCTTTTACCTCATAGAAACCACCTCTAGCACAAACGGCGTTCACCCCGTCACTTTGCCGCTGTATCTTGTCGGTCTTGTGGGACTTGGGCTGTTGCTGATTAGAAGAAAGACGCCGGACAAGTTTGTGCTAATCTGGTTTGCCGTTGTGTATGGGGTGTTTTCGGTTGTGCCTAACAAGGAGTGGCGTTACATTGTTTTGCTGTTTCCTGCATTAGCCATTTCAAGTGCTGCCCTAATTCAGGAAGTATTGAGTCGGTTACGGAAGACTTGGCAGCTTCCCAAAATTGGTGCAGGTAAGAGGGGGCTGGCAAAGATTGGCGCTGCTGCGCTTGTGGGTTTTATGTTGGTGGGCTCGTTTTTCAGTTGTACCGAAGCGCAAACGTGGCTTGCAGCGTCTCCACCTGCGTTACCCATCGAACAAGCAGCTGCCTACACCCGAAACATGTTGACTTCAAATGCTTCCGTGGCAGTTGCGTGTCCTGTGAATTTAATTAACAATTATTTGGTGTGGTTTTACTTAACCCAAAAAGGCCCCAGCCCAAATGTGGTGTGGCAGTATCCTGTGCAGGCAGCAGACGCCTACATGCCCAACTTTAACGTTACCGAATTTTCGTTTTTCTGCCAACAAAACAAGACCCAAATTGTTCTGCTCTACGAACACGGCGGAAACAGCTACTTCGAATCCAACCTGACTGCTGCCCAAGTCTCAAACATGCTCACTGAAACTCAGCATTTCACGTTCAAAACAGAGTTTGGAACGACACCGAACCGAATTTTCGTTTTCGCCTTCAGTGACCAGTAGGCAAGTTCTGCTTATAGGCAGCAGCGCAGTGTATGCAGCAGAAGCTGAGTTCTTTGCCGTTGATGCATTCAACGTAGCCACCTTCGTAAACTTTGCATCCGCAATGCGCGCACACTTCTAAGCTGGGTTCTAAGGTGACGCTGATGAGTTCGGAGAAGCGTTTGAACAGTTGAGCGCTGAAGTCTTTGCCTTGGGAGGTGAGTTCAAAAACTTTCTTTTTCTTAGCTCCCACTGGTTTTAGGGTGTGAACCACCAGACCCTTCTGTTCGAGTTGCTTAAGGAAGGGGTAGACGAGGCTTGGGCTGACATCTTTACCTATTGCCTTTTTGAATCGGCTTATGATTTCGTAGCCGTGCACTGGACCCTCATACAGTATGGTGAGTATGTAGACGCGGGAAAAATCGGACACAATGGCGTTAATATCGGCGGTTTCGGTCATAGTTTATGAGCCTGTCTTGTTAAGATATATTTATAGGCGGCTTTTAAGGTTGTTTTTATTGTAGCACATTAAGTTGCTTGGTTTGCAGCCGACTTTTGCTGGGAGAAACTACGATTTTGCGCTGCTTGTTGTGTTTGGTGGGGCAGAAAGGCCGCTGCAGAGGAATGTGTTTTTCCTGCCTTTTCTCCTTTCTCCCAAAAAAGGCCAACTGCGGCGGTCCTGCAACCCCAACCTCCAAACAACGCCTCAAAGCCCGTTTCTGTTAAGTAAAAAATGGAAAGAAAAAATAACAAACTGAGAGGTTAATGTCCGCCGCAGCCACAACCGCAACTCTTGCGGTCTTCGCCTTCGTGGTGGTGATGGTGTTGGTGGTGTTGGTCTTCTGAGATTTCGCTGTTTATGTAGAGTTCGGGTTCTTCTTCAAAGGCTGTTTTGCATCCGGGGGCGCAGAAGTAGTAGGTTTTGCCTTGGTAAACTGTTTTCCATTTTGCGGTTTTCTCATCCACGTCCATGTTACAAACTAAATCTTTAGCCATAACTTTTCACCTCCATACTGTTAGTTGTCGTGTGACTTAGAGTTTTGGTTTAAACCGCCTCAGCAAAGAAGCGTTGGTAACCACTGTCACTGAGCTGCTTGCCATGGCAGCCGCTGCGTACACGGGGTCAAAGAGCACATGCAAGATTGGGTAGAAGGCGCCTGCCGCGAGCGGGATAAGGATGATGTTGTAGAAGAATGCCCAGAACAGGTTCTGGCGAATCTTGCTCATGGTTGCTCTGCTTAACTGAATTCCCACCACCACATCGCGCAAATCGTTTTTTATGAGCACGATGTCGCCTGTTTCCACGGCTACGTCGGTTCCAGTGCCGACGGCGATGCCTATGTTTGCCTGCGCCAACGCTGGGGCGTCGTTGATTCCATCGCCGACCATGGCGACGACTTTGCCTTCCGCTTGTAGCCGCTTGATTTCGTTAGCTTTTTCGTTAGGCAAAACCTCCGCCAACACACGGTCCACTCCAACTTGCGTGGCAATGGCTTGGGCAGTGCGTTGATTGTCACCTGTCAGCATGATAACTTCTAAGCCCATATCTTTAAGGGCGCGAACGGCGTCAGCAGAATGTTCTTTTAGGGTGTCAGCTACTGCAAACAAACCTGCCGCTTTGCCATCCACTGCCATAAGCATCGCGGTTTTGCCAGCTTCTTCGAGTTCAGTCATGTTGGCTTCAAGTTGGCTTATGTCCACGTTGGTGGTTTGCATGAGTTTGCGGTTGCCTAGCAGCACTGTTGAGCTGTGGTATTTGACTTCGACTCCTTGTCCGGGCAGCGCATTGAAGTCTTCAGGGTCAACCACCGTGATGCCTTCTGCGGTTGCCTTTTTGACGATGGCTTCTCCGAGTGGGTGTTCCGAGTTTTTTTCTGCCGCTGCAGCGTATTCTAAAAGTTGCTGTGGGCTGAATGTTTGGGCGGTGATTATGTCGGTGACTTCGGGTTCGCCTTTGGTGAGGGTTCCGGTTTTGTCGAAAACGACGGCTTGGAGTTTGTAGGCTGTTTCGAGGGCTTCGCCGCTTTTGATGAGGATGCCGTTTTCGGCGCCTTTTCCGACACCAACCATTATGGCTGTCGGAGTTGCCAGCCCCAAAGCGCAGGGGCAAGCGACAATCAAGACCGCGATGAAAACAGTTAGTGAGAATATGTAGGTTTCGCCGATTAGGAAATACCACACCAAAGCGGAAAGGGTGGCTGTGAGAATTATGGCGGGCACGAAGTAGCCTGCAGCTACATCCGCCAACCGTTGCACGGGCGCTTTGGAAGTTAAGGCGTCTTCAACTAAGTTTATGATTTGCGCCATAACAGTGTCTTTGCCCACTTTGGCGGCTTCAAACTTAAGCATGCCTGTTTTGTTTATGGTTGCGCCGACCACTTGGTCGCCTTGCTTTTTTTCTACGGGGATGCTTTCGCCTGTGATGACTTTTTCGTCCACTGCTGAGTAGCCTTCGGTGACGATTCCGTCGACGGGGATTTTTTCGCCTGGACGCACCACCACGATGTCGCCGACTTGGACTTCTTCAACGGGCACTTCTTGTTCGGTGCCGTCGCGGAGTATGCGGGCGGTTTTGGCTTGGAGTCCCATGATTTTTCGGATAGCTTCGGAGGTTCTGCCTTTCGCGATGGCGTCGAGCAGTTTGCCTGTTAAGATAAAGGTCATAATCATGGTTGCGGTGTCGAAAAATACGCCTGAACCAGGAAACACGTTCGGGGCAAAGGTGACGATGGTGCTGTAAATCCACGCTGTTGAGGTGCCCATAGCAATTAAGGTGTCCATGTTGGCGGTCTTGTTACGCAACCCCTTGTAAGCGCCAACATAAAACGTCCAGCCAACAATGAACTGCACAGGCGTGGCAAGAAGAAACATAACAAGGTTGTTTTGTGCCATAGGCAGAGGCGGAAACCACATCAAAACCATTATGGGAACAGTGAGGGCGATGCTGGCGGCAAGGAGCAGTTTGAGGTGGCGGATGTGGGTTTGGCGGGCTTTGTCTTCGGTGTTTTCGGCGGTTTTTTGTTCGGGTTCAAGGACTTGGTAACCGACGTCTTGGATGACTTTTTTGATGGCTGCGAGGCTGATTTGTTCAGGGTTGTATTCGGTGGTGACGGTTTCGGCGGCGAAGTTTACGGTGGCAGTGTAGATGCCTTCTTTTTTGTTGAGGGCTTTTTCTATGCTTTTGGCGCAGTTGATGCAGGTCATGCCGCCGATTTGTAGGGTGGTTTTTTCGTGGAGGACTTTGTAGCCGACGTTGGTGATGGTGTCTTCGATGGTTTTTTGGGTGATGAGGTCGGGGTTGTAGTCTATGATGGCTTTTTCGGCGGCTAGGTTGACGGTTGCTTGGGTGATGCCGTCGAGTTTGTTGAGTGCTTTTTCTATGGCTCGGCTGCAGTTTACGCAGACCATGCCGCCGATGTTGAGGACGAGTTTTTTGGTTTTGGTTTGGGGTTGGGTCATGGGTTTACCGGCGTGGTTGGTTTATGTTTGGGGTTTGGGGGATATAAGTTTTCTTTTAAAGATATATCTGTGTAATCATGAAATATAAAAGAACCTATAAACACCAGCTATGTTGGCTGGTATGCTGCAAGCACTGCATGCTCGGCGAACAGATCTTCATTAAACGCGCCCATAAACTCTACTTTTTCGTTGTGCACGATTTTTGGCACGCCGATAACGTTGTATTTTTGGGCGAGGACGGGGAACTCTTGGCTGTCAATCACGTCGGCGCGGATGTTGGGGTTTTCGATGGCGAGTTTGTGGGCGATGGCTGCGGCTGCGGGGCAGTGAGGGCAAGTTAAGCTGACAAAAACTTGAATATGCACGGGTTTTTGGATGTCTTTAAGGACCATCTTGGTCTTGTCCGTCAAATCTGTGACGCCTTTGGAGACGTTCACAATGGCTTCGATGAGCGTGTTCAGTTCGTAACCGTATGGAATGCCATAAATGCGCACCCCATAGTCAAGTTTGCCGATGACGGCTATGGCGGGGATTTTGTCGATGCCGTATTCTTTGGCTTTTTGGACGTCCGCCACAAAATCATACACATCCGCACGAAGCTTAGGGCTTAGAGTCGCCATCTCCTGCACCAAGTTGCGGGCGTCACTGCAGAAGCGGCACTCCGTTTCCTGCGTAAACATAACAAGCTGGACAGGATCAACTAGTTTTTGCGCAAAATCCTTTCTAAGAAACTCTTTTTTGTCATCAGGCAAAAGACTCACACAAACACGCTCCAAAAACTGCAGTAGAAAATGAGGCAGGCTTGCATATTACTTTTACGCGGCTCTGCTAGGCGCGACGGAAACTATAGCCCCCCTTATATAAAGCAGAAAGTGGGGCTCTGCGGCGTCTACCCCCGACCTCATATATAGAACCAACCACAAATTCGACCAGCCTTCGCTCACTTACCAAATGCGGCAAATACGTCCCAAAAATGACTTGGTCAGGGTTAAGAAACTGTTACTTCTTTTTTGGCTAAGCCCTCAACCATCAACGGCACAAGCTTACTGGCTTTTAAAAACTCCAAGAAAAGCGGCGCACCTTTAGTGTCCACATGCAGAATTATGTCGCCGACTTCTTCAGCATGAGAAAGCTTACCCTTCTCCTTAACGACAACTGTTAAAATGTCTGCATCGTCGTCGTAGGTTATTTTATAGGTCATAGCATTCTCGCCTCACAGGATAGAAATTAGGGCAACTAAAAAGCTTACGCATTGCTGAGCTAGTCTTCGAATTGGTGGTAACGCAAATTCGCCAAAACCACCTGCATATGCACCTGCCCAAGCTCCGTCAACTCAAAACCCCCCTCCGCCAACTCTCGCAAGTACTTCTCTACCAACAACGGTTTAACCAACTCTACAAACCGCCCCTCAAAATCATAATCCTTCCCCACCGTAAACTCGGAAAATATCGCAGGCAAATAGCTAGGTCGAAAAGTCTTGTGCAGCGAAGCCACAATTGCCTGTTTGTTGCAGGGGTTGTTTTTGTAGACGCAGTAGAGAATCCAGTTGCGGAAGGTTTCTTCGCGGTTGCTTTTGATTTTGTCTTCAAAGGGCATTTTGTATTGTCCAAAGTCGGGTTCTTTGCCTTTGAATGCGCGGTAGGCTTCGCGGGTTAAGCCAAAACTGTCCCACGTGATGCGGAAAGCAATGTAGGCACCTGCAATGGCGTCCACCCAGTAAACGCCGAAGATGGAAAACACCGCGCCGATTATGACCGCTGCGGCAGAGTAAACGCTGTTCTTAGAATCAATCGATTGCGAAATCAACGCGAGACTACGGCTGCGTTTGCCCACAAACCGCTGATAATACGAAAACAAAAACGCCGCCATAAGCGCAACCATCTCAACTGCGATAACTAGCAAGGGACTAGACATGGGCACAAAAGTGCCGTTCACGTTCTCCGCAATGGAACTGAAAGAGTTCCATGCCAACGTAGCAGCAGTGCCAAACATCAAAGCAATAATGGCGATTGTTCCAAGCAGCTCTTTTTTGAAGCGAAGCCCCAGCCAAACCACGCCCGCCGAAGCCGTATCCATCGACGTATCCGCGCCATCCGCAACCAACCCCACACTGCCCCCAAACAGCCCCGCCCCCAGTTTCATGACTGCAAGAACAAGGTAGGCAGCGATGGTGTTTCGGGCAGCCGCTTGGGGACTTAGAAACTGGGTTTCTAAAGTGCGGGCGCCACGGTCCATCATTTGCGCATTAAACTCAGCTTTGGCGCGACCAGCCTCAGTTAAGGTGTATTTGCCGTCTGGGGTGAGGCAGACCAAGTTTTGGCTGATGAGTTTACTGCAAGCGGCATCTACACGCATTCGTTCGGCAGAACGTTTGGAGTTACGCTTGTTCAGTTCTTGCGAAAAACTCATGTGCAGCCCCAAAAGAACCGTTTTGTCCTCCAACTCCTGAAGGGTGAGGGGTCCTTCTTTGAACAGAACTAGCTGTATTATTCGGTAAATTCCGCCGCGTTCTTTTTGACGCGCCCGTTTTTGTCGTGCACTATCTGCCATCATGACACTGCCAATACTCGCGAGAGGGAACGTTTAATCTTTATGCTCATTGAAAACAAGCGAAAAACGGCAAACCAGAAATAAACCAACCCCTCAACATACAGGTAACGAGGCAACAGTTGTGACTGACGTTGTGTTTGTGTTCGAAGTCCATCAGCCCCACCGGCTCCGCCGGAACCTGCACTGGCAAAACCAACTTTTCAAACGCACCCCCAAAACCGACCTATTCAACTACTACTTTGACCACGAAGTCGACCGCGAAGTGTTCAGCCGCGCCGCCCGCAAATGCTACTACCCCTCCAACCAGATTTTGCTAGAGCAAATAGATGCACACAAACGCAGCCGCAAACAAGTCAAATTTGCATTCAGCATCTCAGGCGTCTTTTTAGAGCAATGCGAAAAGTTTGAGCCTGACCTGCTCGAAACCTTCAAACAACTAGCCTTAACGGGCAGGGTAGAATTCCTGAACCAAACATACTACCATTCCGTAGCGGGATTGTACCCTGAAAAAGACGAATTTATCGAACAAGTCCGCCTCCACCAAACCCTCATCCAAAGCCTACTTGGCTACACGCCAAAAGTTTTCGAAAACACCGAACTGCTCTTCAACAACGCCATCGCCCAAACCGTAGAAAGCCTCGGCTACCGCGGCATCTACACCGAAGGCGTCGAAAAAGTCCTCGCAGGCAAATCCCCCAACTACCTCTACACCGCCAAAGAAACCGAAGGCAAAATCCGCGTCCTGCTACGCAACTACAAACTCACCGACGACATCGGCTTTCGCTTCTCAGCACGATGGTGGCCCGAATGGCCCCTCACCGCAGACAAATACGCACGGTGGCTAGCAGAAGAGGTAGGCGAGTGTGTGAACATTTTCCCCGACTACGAAACCTTCGGCGAACACCACTGGCCCGAAACGGGAATTCACGATTTTCTGCGGCATTTGCCTGAAAAGATTTTGGAGTGGGGAACCTTGCGTATGGCAACGCCCTCGGAAGCGTTGGAGGCGCATCATGCACATGGCGAGGTAGATGTACCCGAAGCAAAGGGAACGGTGAGTTGGGCAGACATCGACCGCGACAGCACCGGCTGGCTAGGCAACACCATGCAGTGGGCATACTACACCAGCATCCGCCGCCTCGAACCCCTCATCCGCGAAGCCGCTGACCCCGAACTCCTGCGGCTATGGCGAAACTTCCAAACCAGCGACCACCTCTACTACATGTTCGCCAAAGGCGGCGCACCTGGCGAAGTCCACAGCTACTTCAGCCCCTACGAAAACCCCCTCAACGCCTACGTAACCGCCCAAACCAGCATCCTCGACTACGAAACACGCATCCGCACCCTAACGCAGGCAGCTAACGAGGCGTTTCTCTTTTACACTGGCTCAGGCGAAGAAAACTACACTGGAACCGTGGCGTTCAGCCTTAAGGGCTTCATAGCAGGCTTAGAAACAGTCGACAAAGAAGCCATAGAGTTCCATAATCAGCGCGGCGACTTTGCCAGTTGGGCAGCAAGCTCACTGCGAGACGAGGTTTTGGGGCAAACACTGCAGTCGCCTTCGATAGCAAAAGCCAAAGGAGAGGCGCTAAGAAAGAAACTGGTTGCCGCCACCCAAAAACGGTACCTACAACTCGTTGCTGAAGCGCAAGCAGCCACAAAACTGTTCTGAGCAGAATGTGCATGCGTTTATAAGGAAAAAAGGGGTTCACTATACGTTAAGAGGATGCCAAGATGAGAGATGAACTTCCATTCCCCGACAAAGTTTTGCAGACGCTGCACAATTTATGTGCCACCGCAGCAGACCTAGCAAAACGCGGTGACGAAGTTGCCCGAATTCTGCAGCATGACCCAAACGAAATTGAATACATCATGGACGATTACAAAAACCGCGGGTTCGCCGAAAGCTTCTACGACCCCGAAGGCAAAAAACGCTACTACCTCACCCCTAAAGGCATAATTAAGGTTTGTTCACTGTTCACGTAGGTTGGCGAGTTTTGTGCGTGCACTGCTTTTTACCTGGGAGTACCCGCCCCGGATAATAGGCAAACTGGCAGAGTACGTGAGCGAGTTAGCCGACGAGTTAGTTCACAACAAGGTGGAAACCTGCGTCATCACCTACCACGAAACCTTAACAGGACAAACCGTGGAGAACGGCGCATGCATTTTTCGAGTAGCCAACCCCATCCATACCCACGTGAACCTTATGACATGGGCATTGACAGCAAACCAAGAGGTAGAACGCGCCGCCGCATCCATCTACTACCAAGCCAACAAACACGTAGATGTAATTGACGTTTATGACTGGCATTTTATCCCCGCAGCGGTAACGCTGAAGAATGCGTTGGGAATTCCGTTTGTCTATTCGGTAGACAGTTTAGAGGACCACCGCTCGCCAGGTTCGAATTTACCGTTAAACATGGCAATTCGAAGCGTCGAGTGGCTCGGATTCTACGAAGCACACACCATCTTGGTAAAGTCGGAGTGGATGAAAAAGGAAATCATCCGCATCCATAACGTGCCTGCAGAAAAAATTGTGGTGCTCCCTGACGCGTACGAGGCAGCGGGAAAAACGCTGGTTAAAATTTATCGGGGCATAATTCGAGGTGAAGGGCAATGAAGCGGCAACTGAACGTTATGATGTTTAGCTGGGAGTACCCGCCCCGAGTCATCGGCGGCATCTCCCCGCACGTGTACTTCCTTTCCAAAAGTTTAGCCCAAAACGGCGTGAAGGTGCATGTGGTGACCTGCGACTTTCCCAATGCACCCGCCCACGAAACCATTGACGGCGTGGAAGTGTACCGTGTAGACAGTTACCAAAATCCCTCACCCGACTTTGCCACATGGGTTTACCTCATGAATCTAAACATGCAAAAAGAAGCCGCCGCTATAGCCGCCAAGCTGCCTGAACCCATAGACGTATTTCATGCACATGACTGGCTGGTGGCAGACGCAGGCGTCGGACTCAAACACATCTTCCGTAAACCGCTTCTTGTGACGATGCATTCAACTGAGATTGGTCGCCGCGACGGACTGCACACTGCCACGGAGCACATGATTCATGAAACAGAAGCATGGCTTACCTATGAGGGGTGGCGGGTAATTTGCTGCAGCGACTACATGATGCAGCATGTAAAGTGGGCGTTTGGGTTACCAGCCGACAAAATGGCGATGGTGCCCAACGGCGTCAACCCACATGCATACGACGGCTTAGAGAAAGAAGACTTAGCCGCATTCCGAGAACGGTTCGCATTACCCAACGAAAAAATCGTGCTTTACGTCGGACGACTAGTCTACGAAAAAGGCATCCACATCTTAATCAACGCGGTCCCCAAGGTGCTGGCAAAAGTAGATGCAAAGTTTGTGATTGTAGGCAGCGGCTACATGCAACCCCAACTCAGCAACATTGTACGCAGCATGGGACTAGAACACAAAGTGCTATTCACAGGCTTTCTGGACGAACATGATTTGTTGAAGTTGCAGAAGGTTTCGGATGTGTCGGTTGTTCCATCGCTGTTTGAACCCTTCGGCATAGTAGCGTTAGAAGCCATGGCGGCAAAAAGCCCCGTCATCGTCTCAGACACAGGCGGATTAAGCGAAATCGTCAAACACGACATCACAGGCATCAAAGCCTACCCCAACAACACCGAATCGCTAGCATGGGGCATAACCAAAATCCTCACGGACACCAACTACGCCAAAGCATTACGCGAAAACGCCTACAAAGAAATTCTAGAACGATACGACTGGGACAAGATTGCCCAGCAAACCCGACGGTTATATGAAACAGTGCTAGGAGAGTACAACAAAAGCTTCTGGGCATAGCACGTTAAGTTTAGTCGTTGTGTATGGCTAATCATATTAGCCAGCGAAAACAACACAGTAATTAATGACTCATAGCCACCAACCCAAAGAAGACAGCATCTCCAACTTACACGAATACCGTCACGTAGCCAAAAACCGCTTAGCCCTTGCTATGGCAGTGACGGGGGCAGTTATGGTTTTGGAGTTTGTGGGCAGCTTTTTGTCAGGCAGCTTGGCTTTGGGCAGCGATGCATGGCACATGTTCACGCACCTGTTTGCGTTAACCATAAGCTTGGTGGCGATGGTTTTGGCATGCAAAGCGCCTTGCCATCACCGCACCTACGGGTTTTACCGTGTCGAAATTTTGGCGGCACTTTTCAACAGCGTTTTTCTCTTTGCAGTCACAGGCTTCATCTTGTACGAAGGCATCGTGCGGCTGCTAAATCCGCAACCCGTGGCAGGCTTCGAAATGCTTATCGTGGCGCTTTTTGGGTTAGCCGCTAACGGCGCAAGCATCCTGCTTTTGCATGGAAGCGTAAAAAGCAACCTCAACATCAAAGGCGCTTTCCTGCACATGTTCGCCGACACCGCCTCCTCCATCGTCATCATTTTTGGCGCCATCATAGTTTCAGTAACTGACTACTACATTATTGACCCGTTGTTGGCGATTGGGATTTCGGTTTTGATTTTTGTTTGGGCGGGGCAACTGTTCCGCGACTCCGTCAATGTGCTTTTGGAAACGGCGCCTAAGGGCATGAACATCGACGTAATCACCGAAGAACTCAAAAAACACTTTCCCGAAATTATCCAAATCAAGGACATGCACATTTGGGAAATCACCTCAAACATGTACTCATTTACGGCGCATATCCAAATCAAACCTATGGATTATGCAGAGTCGAAGACGTTGTTGGCGCAGATTAATCGGGTTTTGTGTGATAAGTGGGGTATTGAGCACACAACCATTCAGTTTGAAGAGTAGCCGCTGTTCTGGGGGAGAACAGTTTTGTTCTTGAGGGAGAATAATAGCGCTCAGTAGCTACAGGTAATTGTCGGTGAAATAAATGCAAACCGAAAAGAAACTCATCGCCTACTGCTTCATCGCCGTTTTGGTCGGTGTAGCAGCAGTCACGCCGTTATTGTTCTTAATGTCAGGAACAGCAAGTGCACAAACAGAAACAGACAAACCATGGTTTAACCTCAACAGTCCATACGGCTATTGGACAGCCAATTCAACCGTATATCCAAACGGTACAGCCTCATACAGCAACTTCCGCACTCTCGCCCTTAACATCACAGAAAACTTGAATACAATTGAAGAGTCCACAGCAGATGCCCGAGTTGAATACTTCCAAATCCTCGTATACGCAGATGGAAAAACCGTTGAAAACAGTACATACTTTTTCGGGTGCAACCGCACGGACAATTTCACTTTCGAACCGTTCCAGTTCGCCATGGGAAACATGTTTAACCTCACCAATATTTCCTTAGGCGGATACCTCACAGTTGGAACAACATCCAACAAAACTTCAGATGTGCAATTTGAAGAAGGTGGAGGCACGTTCTTTTTCGGAACAAACCTCGGTAACCAAACTTCGGATTTGGTATTTGAAAGCGGAGGACAATCAGGTAGACGCCTAGCTGAAGATATTCCTCAAAGAATCACGGACATACAAAACGCAACCACCATAACAGTCACCATACAAAGATTTGCCTCAGTGACCTATAACGGAAACTCGACCACCATAACTTTAGGAAATGGCGAAATCTTGCAGCAAATTCAATTGACCAAATTTGGAGAGGGCTTTCTCTATAACGAGTTAGTCCCTGACGACCAATTAACCCAAATAGACCTCAGATATCCACTCAGAAACCCGCTTTCTTCGCCTATACTTTAAGGAGTTAAACGGTTGGCAAACGACGAGCTTGAAGGCAACACGTTAAACGTATATGCTTACGTAGCCAAAGAAGGCAAGCCAGTTGGTACCCGAGAGGTCACTCGGGGCGCCAACTTAAGCAGTCCCAGCGTAGCCCACCGTCACCTCCAAAAACTGGAAACACTTGGACTACTAGAAAAAGACGTGTACGGCGACTATTTACTTAAGCAGAAAGTAGACGTCAACGGGTACATCTGGGTTGGAAGGAGCCTAGTGCCGCGGTTGATGCTCTATTCTTTCTTTTTTGTCGGCGCACTAGCCGCAGAGGCAACAATTGTTGTGTTGGGCTTTTTGGTTTTGGGCTTTAGGGTTGAGGTGAGTTTCTTTTTCTTGATGGCTATAACGGCGGTGGCTATGGGGCTGTTTTTATCAGAGGCAGTGCGGTTGAAGAGGAAAATTCAGCCCAAAAACCTCGCACCCAACTAACGTGTTAGCGCGTTGGATTGGCAGCGGGTTTTTTGCATTCTTTATCGGGCGGCAAAAGACGTCGCTTGTTAATCCACAACCACATCAACACACACCCACCTGCCGTAGCACCTATGAGCAACGCAAGGTACCAGCCTAAATCCTGTGGCTCCAAAACCCACACAGTGTTTCCCAAAATGGTGGCAATTGTGTTAGGGATTAAAACGGCGGTGCCCACGATGGCAAGATAAGCTGCCAACTGCGCAAACCGGTTGTTGAGTATGGTGAGTTGGTTGTTGGCTATGGTTAACTGGTTGTTGTAGATTGCTTGGGTGGCTTCAATGCCAGATGCCAAAACCTCCGACATATGCTCCGAGAGGGCAAGTTGATTTTTGACTTGATCCACCATGAGGTTAACCGTGTTGAGCACTTTTTCATCATCAGAAAGCAACTCTGCATCCCCATAGCGGATGGCATGCAAAACATCAATGCTTTCCCATAGCGCGTTCATGTAGATTATGAGGGCATGTTTCATTTCGTAAATTTTTGGCCCCAACTGCGCCTTGTCGGTGTTCGGGTCCATCAAGTCGCGGTTTAAGTCATCGCCAAACTCTTCAATAACGCGCAAATGCCGAAAGTTGCTGTCATTATTAGCGTCAATAATACGGGACAGCAGCAAGGTAAGTTTATCAGCTGAATCTGCCTCGAGAGGAATTCTGCGCAAAATGGCTTCAGAGTATCGGCGGAGCCGAATGAACCGTTTATCCACCATGCGCTCGTGCACGGTGAAAACCACGTTGTTTTTAATCATAACAACCATGGAGTGGGCAGTGACGGCGGTTCCGCGAATCTGAATGGAAGGCAGCCGCATCCAAATTTCCGTGTCAAAATCTTGATAGTTAAGTTGGTTACCGCTGGCAACGTAACATACAAAAGATTCACTAAAACCCAACTGGGAAGCAACCACAGGCAAATCTTTGTCGGGGTCATCTGTAATGTAGTCCACCCAAGCTACCAGAGAACGATTCATTACGTCTAAGAATTTGCTGGGCGAATCTGCCGCTTCCTGTTTTAGAGTCTTGCCAGAAGAGTCAAGGCTGACACAGAACCACCGATTAGGCAAAGCAGCAACAGGTTTAGGTGCTGACTCTGAAGAGGAAAGTTGCGGTAAATTGGAATTTGGTTTTGCATCACTCATGTTACTCCCCCGACTTTAGCGTTGCCACCATGTTGAAGCAAGGAAGCAGATGCTTAAATAGCATTGCAAAAAACGCGCCGACACAAATGGAGAAAGAGGTTATTTGCCGATGACGCGCACGTTGTCTACCAAAAGCCACGGCGCCACCAGTTGCCCCATCTTGCGCTCGTTGTTGCCTACAGCGCGGACGTTTTTAAGCAATTCAAAGATGTTGCCCGCCAACATCACCGCTCGGGCGGCGTGGTCGATTTTGCCGTCTTTAACCACCCAAGCTGGTGTGGCTACGACACTGAATTCGCCGCTCACAGGGTTACTGCTATGTGCCCCCTGCAGATACGAAACCAACATGCCATTGCCTGCTTGGGCTAAGAGGTCGTCGGCAGATTCTGCGCCGGGCAGAATGTGGAAGTTTGTGGCTTCGATGCTGGGCGTAGACAAATAGCCGCCACGTGAAGCATTACCTGTGCTTTCGCGGCCCTGCTTTTTGGCAGTGTAGTTGTCATAAAGGAAGTTTTTGAGCACACCTTTCTCGACGAGCGGAATGGTTTGGTGGGGGACGCCTTCAGCATCAAAGGTGCCCGTGCGCAAACCGCCCCGCAACAGCCCATCGTCAGTTATTGTGACTGCGTCTGAGCCGACTTGGGTGCCGAGTTTGTCTTTGAAGGGGGACTGGTTGCGTTCAACGTTATCGGCTTTGACGGCGTTTATGAACGTGTAGTAGAGCAGTTCTTGCAGGGCAAACTGGGTAAAGATAACAGGGCAGGTTTGGGTTTCCACGCGCCTCGTTTTAAGTGTAGACAGGGCAAGGCGGGCAGCTTCTTTGCCCACCCACTCAGGGTCCACCGTGTAAGCGCGGTCAGCATTGAACTCGAAACATACAGGCGTAACCGTACTGCCCTCTTTGGCGAGTGTAGCTAAACTGCATTGAACTATGGTGCCTTCATCAAACCCTGAAACACCGTAACTGTTAGCTATGGCGTTACAGGCATAGCCACCGCCTACGCCGCCTTCAATGGCAAACACACGCCCATCTGCCCCAGCACTATCCAGCATCTGCGCCGCCAAATCCACCAAATCACTAGGCTGAAGCGCCAGAATCTTTGAATCAACACTTGGTGGAAGCGTTGGGTAGGGTTTGGGTTGGGGGAGGCTGGTCCAGTTGGGGTCAGGTTTGCTTGCGCGTGCCGCGGCAAGTGCTTTACTGATTACGGTGTCGATTGCTTGGGGGTTGTGGGTAAGGTTGGTGTAGGCAAAGCCGATGGTTTTGTTGATTTGGACGCGGACGCCGACGCCTTGGTCTATAATTCTGTCGGTTTTGACAATTTGCCCGCGTTCAATTCCGACACTTGTTGCTTTGCCGTTGTAGAAGAAAGCTTCGGCTTCTGCAGCGCCCTGCTGAAGTGCCGAATGCACTGTCCGCTCAGCCGAAGCTAACAACTCTTCTTTATGCACTGCCACCGATGGTCACCTCGCTGACTCTAATGTGCGGTCCCCCGTCACCTATAAACGCCGTCTGCCCCTTCCCACAGCGACCCGAATTCAACCCAAAATCTTTGCCAACCGCATCCACCTTAAGCAATGTTTCTAAGGTGTTGCCGCTGATGGAGGCATCGCGGATGGGCGCACCGAGTTCGCCGTTTATGATTTCGTAGGCTTCTTGGATGCCCACTTGGAAGGTTCCGTCCAAGTTGGCTTGTCCGCCGCGGAAGCTTTTGAGGAAGTAGCCCTCTTTGACGTCTTCGATGAGTTCCTCGACTGTGTGGTCGCGGGGCGCCATGTAGGTGTTGCGCATGCGGATGATGGGTTCGACACGGAAGTCTTCAGCACGGGCATTCCCAGTTGGGGCAACGTGGAATTTGGCGGCAGTTTCCCGATTATGCATCAACCCCACCACCACACCGTTTTCGATAAGCAGAGTTTTCTGGCTCGGAGTGCCTTCATCGTCGTATTTGAAGCTGCCAAATGCGTCGCCTATGGTGCCGTCGTCGTAGAACGTGACAAGTTCAGAGCCGATTTGTTTACCCATGTTCTGCGCCAGCACACCACCCGCCAACGCAAGGTCCGCTTCCGCAAGGTGACCAAACGCTTCATGCACAAACACACCCACCACGTTAGGTCCCAAAACAGCAGGAAACACGCCGCCCTTAGGGGGCTTAGCGGAAAGTTGAGTAACAGCACGTTTAGCTAAGCTTTCGCCGAGGGCTTGCGGCGTGTGCACATCAAACATTTCATAACCCGCAGTAGAGCCCAATTCTTCACGGCTATACGTAAACACGCCGTTTTGCATTGCGGATGCCGTAGCGCGGGTCCAAACGTAAAGCTTATCCTGCACTATACGGGCACCGTCAGAGTTCACAAAAGTGCTGGTTCCCGTGAGGTCAAGGTAGTCAAGGGTGCAGCTTTTGATGCGGCTATCGTGGCTAAGGGTGGTTTGGGTGAGTTGGGTGGCGTTTTGGATTTTTTCTTCGATGCTGACGTCGACGGGGTTCTTTTTGGGGTGTGCGTGCACTGTGTCCTCTATTGGGTTGGTGGGGGCGAGGGTTAGGGGTTCTTTGGTGCGTTGGCTTGCGGCTTTAGCCATCCCACATACGTCCCCAACCGCAGCGGTCAGAATGTCGGGGTCTATGGAGCCGACGGAAGCAAACCCCCATGCACCATTAACGAGCACGCGTAGGGCGACGCCGTTTTCGACGCCTTGCCGCGCTGCCTCCACGCGTCCTTCTTTCATGGTGAAGAGGGTTTTGGTGAGTTGTTGGGCGCGGGCCTCGGCGTAGCTGGCTCCGAAACGGTCCTTAGCAAGATTGGTAACTTTTATCAGAATATCTATCAGGAACGTGTCCCCTGGGCAACTGTCAGTACTGTGTGGACGAGGGGAGATAAAAAGTTACGTTTCAACTTTTGGCTACACGAAGTCACCTAGGCTGCTTTGCCGTGGCTTCGCAACTTTGAGCGGCGTCGTTTTTGTCGGCGTCGCCTTCACGGTGGGCTCTTGGGGGGTGGGGGCTACGGGGGAGGGGGGCAAAATCAATTTTCCGTAAACTCCGTCGTAGCCAGGCTCAATTTTCAGTGCGCCTTCACGGACTTTGATTATGGTGTCGGCGATACGTTCGTTGGTCACTTGCAGAAGCTCGGCTTTGGTTGCATCAATGAGCACGGTGTATTCGTCGCCAAATTTAGCAATTAGGGGATTGTAAAGTTTCCAGACAGCCTGCGTAGAAGGCGAGGCAGAGTCAAGGGCGGCGGCGATAATTTCCGACAACGGCAACAACCGCATAAAACCAGGCGCTTGCACATCTGTGTAGGTATCGGGTCGGTCAGCAAGCTCCTCCAAACGCTGCTCAACGCCTTCAGTAAGTTGCCCGCCACATTTAGGACAAACATTGCCAATTTTACGAGCTTCCGCAGCAGAAAGCGACACGTTACAAACGCGGTGCCCCGTCCAATGGTACTTGCCGTAGGCAGGGTCGGTTTCGATGGTGAACTTGAGCCGCGCCGCGTCCTTTTTGATGATGGCATCGGTGATTTCGGCGTAAGTGAATTGGGGTAGTTCGAAGACGTTGGCTTCGCGTCCCATGCGCCACGGCCAGAAACTGTGGCTGT
>CAZTRN010000003.1:0-143419 GCA_964616775.1 uncultured Candidatus Bathyarchaeia archaeon | reverse complement strand
GGCAGCCATTCCCGTTTCACGGGACGAGGGCTCCCATAAAAGATGGGTTTGATGGGGTTGGGGTGTACGCTAGAAGCCTTCGGGCGACTAGCTCAGCCTGCAACTTCCAATAGCCCGAGATGCCAAGCCCTCTGGTGGTATCTGAGCGATATTTGATTGAGCCTTACCAAAAAGTTGTTGCTGATTGGCCTATGCATGGTGTCATAACGAGATTCTTGTTTTGACTTTACTTTTTAGTTTTGTTTGTTTAGCGGTAGCTTTTAAAGTGGAGTGGTGGTTGTTGGGTTAGGCGATTGTTCCTTTGAGTGGTTGGTAAGTTTGTCTGTGCGTTGGCAGAAGCTTTTGCGGAATTCTACGTTTCAGACGGTGTTTGTTGTAGGATTAATTGTCTGTTTGGGTTTGGTTTTTTGGGGTTCGGGAACAATCATGAACACAAAAATCATGCCTCTTCTGGCAGTTATTAGTGGCAGTATGTGCATTCCTTATGATGGAGCTTGTGACGGGTGGTCTCATCCGTTTGACCGAACTTTGCATGTTGGCGATCTAATTGTTATTCAAGGTGTTGACCCGCAGGATTTGAACACCAACTACCCCAACAGTGACATAATCGTTTTTTACAGTCCTAACAATCCTGATGAGTTGATTGTGCACCGAATAATTGGCGTAACTACGTTTAGTGGCAACTTGTATTTCCAAACGAAAGGTGATGGAAACGGCAACCCTTGGCCCGAGACTCCTGACTCTGCTCTCGACAGTTGGGACTATAATTCACCGCCTGGCGTTCCTCAAAGCATGGTTGTGGGTAAAGTTGTTATGCGGATTCCTTGGATTGGCAGTATTGCGATGACTTTGCAGGCGTGGGGTGCCACTGAATCCACTGTTTTGCCGATTATCATTGTGCTTCTTATCGTGCTTATAGTGGTGGATTTTGTTGCGCCTCTTCTTAAGCGCAGAAAAACCGCTCTTAACCAGGATTAACCGTAACTCTCTTGCAGGTTGAAAGTGTGGCTGGGAACGGTGTGGTTGTTGGCTTTTTCTTGATAGACCCGCCACCGTAATCGATATATGGGCATTTCTCTGAGTCATTGGCAACAACTGGGGCTGTGGCACATACTCTACGCGCTTATCTCCGTAAGCATCCTCGTCTTGGTGCTTGGGTTACTGCTAGACATACTGGTAGGTGACCCTTCCCCGAACAGTCCTTATGGGTTCTACTATAAAATCCACCCCACCGTGCTCATGGGCAAATACATTGCATGGGCAGAACGCCTGCTCAAAAACCCCAACCGCCCCCGACTGGAAAAATTCAACGGCGTTGTCCTTGGCATCGCCACAATTTTGACGTTTTCGGTGCCTACTTTTTTGATGCTTTGGGCGGTGTTTACGTTTTTGGGGGCGTTTTCGTTTTGGCTCGGTGTTGTTGTATATGCGGTGATTGGTGTGGTTTTGGTAAAATTTACGGTTTGTATCAAGTTGGAGACGGATTGGGCAAAAGGTGCCGCCGCTGCCATAGATGCTGGCGATATAGAAGGTGCCCGCCAGTACGCCCACATTTCCCGTCGCGACTTCAAAGACCTCACAGGCAGCCAAATTGGCTCTGCGGTTCTCGAATCTATGTCTGAAAACCTCATCGACTTCAAACTCTCCCCTATCATCTGGTATAGTTTCTTAGGGGTCTCGGGTGCGGTGGCTTTTCGAGCTATAAACACGTTAGATGGCATGGTGGGCTTCAAGGACAAAGGGCATCTTAACACGGGCTGGTTTAGTGCTAATTTGGATCATGTGGTGAATTTTATTCCTGCACGGCTTACGGGGTTGTTGATTATTGCGTCGGCGGCGCTTTTAGGCAAAGACTATCGGAATGCTTGGCGCATTGCGAAGCGGGACCATTCTAAGACGCAGAGTCGTAACCATGGCTGGCCGATGGCAGCGATGGCGGGTGCGTTGCATGTGCAGTTTGATAAGCCCGGTAAGTACATTTTAGGTGACGCTGAAGAGCCCTTGACTGGTGTTAAAATTTTGGACGCTCTCAAGATTAGGAACGGTGCTATAGTGTTGTGTTTGTTGATGTTTTTGCCTGTGTTGGTGGCGGTTCGGTTTCTGTTTTTCCCCTTCTGAGTTGTTGGCGGCTGCACCTTTCTTTTTGTTCTATTTGCATACTTTCTCCACAAGACAAAAATGAGTTCATCCACATAGGTAATAGCGGTTAGATCGGTTAGGTCGTAACCGATGGCTTTGAAGCGCGTGTTTACGCGGTGAAACACGATGAATAAGCAACCATATAGAATCTGTGCTGTTTTAGCCGTTTTCCTGATTGCGGCCTCTATAGGTGCAGTTTCTGTGGCTTCTGTCGAACAATTCGCAGCTCAAAGTCAAGCAATGCTGTTTATAGAAACGGCGCTTCCTGTCGACTTATCCAAATATCAGGTAACGTTTGTCAAGCAATCCACGCTTCAGTTGCCTGATGGGGGCGCGTTAGATACAGTACGTTACACCTTAAGTTCTAAGGAAAGCATCCTTGATGTCCGTTTTCAGATTCAAAATGGTATTGTGCGGTCCTGCGGACTAACTGAAACGCACGGCTTTATCATAAAAGATAAGCAATACCCCACCCTACTCGAAACCGTAACGGGCTTTCTTGAAAAATATCAAAATTACACCAAAATCAACTCAACCGACCTCGTAGACATGCTGGACAACGTTGACTTGTCAAAGAATGTAACAATAACTAATGAAAAAATCAGACTTGAAATATCTAACGTGTTTTGGGCTGGAATGGACCTGACACAAATTGATTGGACCTACATTATAGACGGCGCTGACTATGCTTTGCTTCAGTTGAGCTTCCAAAAAAATGGTACATTGGAGTCTTTCCGAGATACTCGGGCGATCTATACTGTTGGTGATACGTCGATAAGTGTTTCAGAGGAATACGCTGTTGAGATTGCGCTTAAGAATTTGTCAACTTACTCCTATAAAATGCCAGACCAATCTATAGTGAGCGACTTTAATGTCACTGAAGACAAAATAGTTGCCAAACTAGCTACCTCTAGCCAAAATTTGGTGCTTCGACCATACTGGGATATCCGCATGCCCCTAAACCAAACCTATCCTGGCAACGTACAAGGCATCACCGCGTTTATTTGGGCAAACACAGGCGAAATCTTCAGCTACAGCAACATAGCGTACGGTGGTATAGATTCTGAAGCTACCCCATCTCCAGACGCAAGTGCCTCTCTTGCTCCCTCTGAAGCAGTTGCCCCATCTCCGCTTGACCTGCACTTAGTTGCTCTACCCCTCGCTCTGGCAACAATAGCGACGGTTTTAATTGCTATCATGGTTTTTGTAAAGAGAAAACAACGATAACTTTTCTGGTTTCTGGGACTGTGGTTGAAATTGGGTTAGATTCGGAACTGATTGTGAAAAATAGTCTAATACTCTTTTGAGGTTTAACTGGTTGTGCCACCAAACGGGCAGCGAGACTGATGGAAAGCGCAGAGTCATCAATTTTTCTGCGGGTTTTCAACAGTTCGACGCTGTGCTTTCCCTCGCTGCTTCCCCCCACCGTTTGGTAGCGCACAACAACACATAGCAGGTAACTGAAGTTTGGCAACAGAAGGTTACTGGGTTAGTTGGTTAACGAAGTCTTGAGCGCGAACATCAAGGTCTTCGCTTTGCCCAATCTTCACCACCACCGCGCCTGACAGATCCTCGCCGTTTTTAAGAGCTGCAAGGGCGTCTTGGATGGCTTTGATGTCTTCTGGCGCGCTTGCCCCTGAACCACTGCCAAACACACCTATCGTTGTGGTGCCAACGTTCAGGTTGCCTAAGAAATCTTTAACGGACGCGGTAGGTGACCCTGCGTAGATGGGTCCGCCGGCGACGATGATGTCGTAGCCTGTGGTGTTGGCTGCGGCGTTGCTTTTGATGCCTGCAAACGTGACGGTGTATCCTGTCGCGGCGAGGTCGTCGGCGACTTTGGAGGCGACGGTTTTGGCGGTGCCTGACAAGCCGGGGTCGTAGGTAACCATGGCTGTGCCTATCTGGGTGCCTGTGGCTGGTCTAACTTCGCTGCCCGTGGCAGTGTACGCGGCTAAGTCAAGTAGAAAAACGGCGCCCACAATCGCCACCAAAACCACAAGCACGAGAAATACAATTAGCACTATTTTGACGAGTTTTCTCATTTCCGTCCCCCTTCTTCTTTGGGCAAGTGGGGTATTTAAGATAATTGTAGTGTGTTAGGGTTGCATCTTTTGTTTTAATGCGGCAATCAGTTTCTCGTTGTCTGCTCCTGAACGCACGGTAAGTCGGAAGTACTTGTTGTCTAACCCGACAAAAGTGCTGCAGTCCCGAATCAACAACCCCTGCTGGGCTAGCTCTTCTCGCAGTTGAGTGGAGGTGTATTTTGGTGAGGTGATTTTGACGAGCACAAAATTCGTTTCCGACGGGTAAATGTGGAGTCCGCCGATTTCAAACAGCGCCTTGACCAGTTTTGCCCGTTCCTCGACAACGGTTTGTTTTGTTTTCTGGATAAATTCGGCGTCTTTGAAGGCGGCAAGGGTCGCAAACCCTGCCAAGCCATTGATGCTCCACGGTTGGCGAACCAACTGCAACCGACAAATCAACTCTTCGCTGGCGATGGCATAGCCGAAGCGTATGCCGGGCATGCCGTAGAATTTGGTAACACTGCGGATGACAAATAGGTTCGGGAACTCTTTGGTGTCGCCTGCTACGGTGGCTTCTTGTCCTTTGGGGGCAAATTCGATGTAGTTTTCGTCTATACACACAAAGATGCCTTTGGGTTTGCAAAAAGCGGCGAGTTCAAGGATGGTTTCACGCGTGTAGAGGGTGCCTGAGGGGCTGTGGGGGTTGCAGATGTAGATGATTTTCGTGTCGTCGGTGACGGCTTTTTTGATTTGGTCCATTTCGATGGCGAAGTTGCTGGGCAACTGCACAAAGATGACATCACCGCCGACTCTAAGCACCGCTTTCTCGTACTCTGTGAATGAGGGCACGGGGATGACGGCTTTGAAGCCGCGTTCAAACAGTTCTGTAATCATGTAAATTAGCTCAATGGAGCCGTTGCCCAAAATGATGTTGTCTGCGCCTACCCCTTTTCCCACGTATTCTGCGATGGCTTCGCGCACTTCTAGCGGGTTGGGGTCAGGATAAAACCGTACTAGCTTAGCGTACTGTTGGATGGCTTCGATGGCTTTGGGGCTGGCGCCGAAGAAGTTGATGGGACCGCTAAAGTCCAAAACTTTCTCTAAGGGGATGTTGTATTTGCGGCTGAAGCCCCAGACGTCGCCGCCGTGGCTTACGAACCGTTTCTTGTTGCATGGATTTTCCATGGTGGTGTCTTCCATCAGGCGTGTTATTTCGGTTTCAATTTTCCATTGGGCTTGGTAGTGGGCGTTGTAGAGGTTGACTAGTTTATAGAGCCAATATATGCCCCCGAAGCCTAATGTAGCTATGGTGATTAGAGCATATTTTTTTATCGGTAGCGACTGGGACATGAACATGCGTTGGGGGAAGGCTTCGGCGAGGAATTGGTCTTGGTGGCGTTCATGCCAGTACAAGTCTTTGCTTAAACGGTACATCAAAACAAACACGGGCACGATGAGGATAAGCGAGGCTGCCCAGGCTTTGGCGTTAATTTCACCTTGAGGCATCATCTGCGGCGGGGTTTTGCCTTTTTTGCGCAAAAACTCCGAAATATCCAGTTCAAGCTGTTCTTCACGACGGAAATGTCGATTGCGACTTTCCACTAAGCGGTAGAACATGGGGAAAAACGCGATGCCAAAACTTGCCACCGACGCCAAAAACCACATAGAAAACCATGTGACCTGTTCTTTTGCGGCTGGTTTAGACATGGTTGTCTGCATGTTAAGCGTCCACTTGCCCATACGGGTGCAGATTAAAACTAATAGTCAAACTTTATAAACCGTTTTCTTCTGCTTTATCCCACGATGCACTCCGATGGCAACTTGCTTTCCGTGGTCGTTCCCGTCTTCAACGAGGAACCAACTGTAGGAAACGTCATTGACCGCCTCCAACATGTTCTAAACCAAACGGGGTTACGGTATGAGGTTTTGGTGGTTGACGACTGTTCCAGTGACCGCTCAGTAGAGGTTGCTTTGGCGCGGCATGTGAAAGTTTATCGTTTAATGCAGCATTTGGGCAAGGGGTATGCGTTGCGGGCGGGGTTTGCGAAAGCCCAAGGCAACCTCGTCGCTACCATAGACAGTGATGGTTCTCATTTGCCTGAAGAGCTTCCCCAACTGCTCCAACCCGTGGTGGATGGACAAGCGGATCTTGTCATCGGTTCTCGTTTCCTCAACAACGGCGAAGGCACAACCCGAAAAATCAACAAAGTCGGCAACCACTTCTTCAACCGACTTATCCAAACCCTCACAAGCACCCATATTTCCGACTCGCAGTCAGGTTTTCGTGTCATGACTAGCCAAGTTCTCAGAAGTATGTGGCTCAAATCAGGCACCTACGAAATTGAATCTGAAATGTTGGTGAAGACGGCGCGCCGGCGGTTTCGGATTTGCGAAATTCCCATATCCTATGAGCAGCGTACGTATGGTAGGTCGGGGATTGATCCGTTGCGGGATGGCTTGAAGATTTTGGTGTCGATTCTTTGGGCGTTTGTGAGGAGCTATCCATGACAGTTGGCGTGTCGATTGTGGTGACGTGCCGTAACAACGCCGAAACCATTGGCGCGTGTCTTGAGGCACTAAAAAATCAGGTTTATCCTGCGGAGGCGGTGGAGATTTTGGTTTTGGACGCCGCCTCAACGGACGGCACCCCCGAAATAGCCCGACAATACACCTCACAAGTGCATTCTTTGCCTGTTAATGCAGCAGCAGCGTACAATTACGCCCAAAAGATTGCCCGTTTTGATGTGTTGGGGTTTGTGGATTCTGACGCAAAAGTGGAGGCAGATTGGTTGCAGAAGTTGGTGCCTCACTTGGCTGACCCTAAAGTGGCAGGCGTCAGTGGCGCTATTGAAACGTGGAACCCTCAGAACCTGTGGGCACGAAGCATCGGCTATGAACTTAAACTTCGATATGGGCGCATAGGCAAGTACACGGGGCGCATTGCTACCATGAATTTGCTCATGAAAAAAGCCGTCATCGAGGAAGCGGGGGGATGGGATGAAACTTTTCCCAGTCAATACGACACGGACTTGGGCTACCGCGTCAGCGCCCTCGGCTACCGCTTCGCCTATGAACCTGCCGCAAAATGCTACCACTACAACCGCCCTACTCTTCGCGCCTACTGGCGACAACAGTTGCAGTACGGCAAAAACACGCTCAAACTCTACTTCAAGCACGGGCGGCTGGCGCGGGGCGACGAAATCACGGATTGGGGCATGAACATTCAGCCCTTGCTGCTTTTGGCGGCGGCAGCGCTGTTTCTGCTTGGCGTTGTGCCGTTGTTGCGGTTGTTGTGGGCGGGGTCAGGGCTGATTTTGCTGTCTATGCTTGTTTACTTTGTGTATTCTGCGGCGAAAGTTTCTCGTGTGTTTGGGGATTGGTCGGCTATGCAGTTGGTGGTGTTGTATTTTGTGCGTTCGGCGGCGTGGTTTGTCGGCGCAGTTATAACCACCACGCGCTACCTATCAGGGAGGAACAAGTGATGGCGCCGCGGAAAGTCTGTTTCATAAGCCCCGAGTACTGGCCCCTCACAGGCGGCACAGGCAGCTACGTCTACTACCTTAGCAACGAGTTGCTCAAAAACGGCTACCACATCTACGTGGTTACGGGCGCGAACCAAGCCCAAGATGTTCACGTGAATCCACAGCTTGATGTTTCGTTTTTGAAGATTCCCAAAATGCCTATCGTTAAGTCGTTTATGTTGGCGGGTAATAGCTACCGTAAACTGCAAAGCGTCAAAGCCGCCGCCGACATCGACATCATGCATCCCCAGCTGCCCCTGACGCCTAACTTTGCTGTGCCTCCCAACTATGGCAAAACGCTTGTTTGCACGGTGCACTCCACGTGGAAAGGGGAAGCGGAAGCCATCCGCGGCGAACCCTACCTTCGACTGAACGCCAACGAAAAGTTCCTTGTCAGCTTCAATAGGTTTTTGCGGTTTTTTGAGGAAAGTATGATTCACCGTGCCCGAAAAATCATAGCCGTCAGCCACTTCACCAAGTGGGAACTTACCAACTACTACAAGGTTCCGGCGCATAAAATCAGGGTCATCCATAACGGCGTGGACACCAAAAAGTTCCAGCCCACGGAAGACAAACGTAAAGTCAAGGTGCAGTTGGGTTTAAACCCCGATGACATTGCCATTGTTTCGGTGGGGCGGTTGTATGCGCGTAAGGGGTTGTTTACGTTAATTGAGAGTATTCCTGCGGTGGTTAAGCGGTTTCCTAACGCCAAATTCATCATCAGCGGCAAAGGGCAGAGTGATGAGATGGCAAAGCTCATTGCCCACGCCGAAAAGCTGGGTGTGAGAGGTAACATGGTTTTTACGGGTTACACTCCTGACCGTGACCTGCCCAAACTTTATCAAGCGGCTGATGTGTTCGCGTTTTCCACCTTCTATGAACACCACCCCTTCGCGGTACTGGAAGCGCTCTCTACAGGGCTGCCCGTAGTAACAACCAATGTGGGCGGCATATCCGAAACCATCACAGACGGCAAAAACGGCTTCATGTGCCAACCCTTCAATGTCCGCCAATTCAGTAGCCGCATCCTCTACCTCTTAGAGCACCCCAAAGAAGCCGCCGAAATGGGTCGCTTGGCACGCAAAACAATCGAAGAACAGCTAGACTGGGGAATAGTTGTTAAAGCTGCCATCAAAGTCTACGAAGAAGCCCTGCAAGGAACATAACCCTTGGCTTTGGCAACCTGTTAGTAGGTTAGTTTGTTTGCTGCTTCAAAGTATTGGATGACTTTTGCGTTCTGTTCTTGCATGTCGCTGGATGGCTCAAAAGTATGGTATAGCCTTACTGCGTGGTCGTCTGTCATGTCTGAGGGGAAAAAGATAGTGACTTTTGAAGGCGGAGGAATGAGTGACATGTATGCTGTTCTGAAGAGTCCTTGGTAGATTTCTTCGCCATTTATCTTAACCACACCCACCGACCTGTACAGTTCGTCGCCCATCTGGGTCAGCCGCTGGGAGGCTTGGTCGGTGAGGATTATCTCTTGGCTTGTAACGTTAAAAGACAAGATGTCTGAGTCAGAGACAAACAAACTGTCGTCTTCCAAAGAACTTAGCTTGAAGCCGCTTTCCGAGGCGGGCAGCCAATTGCTTGTGAAAAACCACAAACCAGCGAGCACCACAAACACCAGCAAGATGCTAGCCCAAATTCGTTTCTTCATAACTGACTCACGAAGCCTAGGCTGTCGAGTTTGTATTTAAATCTAAACATTGGAACAGAGTTTTCCAGAGAAGGTGGGGACCTAACGTTGATTATGCGCATATTGATGAGGTGCTTATTTGCAACTTTGATACTGCATGGTTGATGTGGTCAGGCATATGCACAAGAGTGACCGCTGTATGGTTCCAATTCAGCCAAGCGTTTGGCTCACCACAACAACTGATGCCCGGGCAGCCCCTTGTACAATGTCACGGAAAACCCGGAAACAAATTCGCCTGACATGCGGATTTACCGTTGGCGCATTTTTGAAAACCCAACCTTGCCCAAAGAATTCTTGGCGGAAATTGTGCGGACGCATACGGGTGGCTTAGCTGATCGCTTTATCTACGGCAAATTCGCCACTGTCGCCGCAGGTAGCTTGCCCTTTGACTCTTCAAAGCATATTCGGGAATTGACTGACAAGGAGTTGATTGATAGGGTTAGCTATGGCGTTGACTTCGGTTGGAGTGCACCCTCCGCCATTGTGGTTAACGTTTTTGACCCTGACGGCAGAGCCTACGCAATGGAGGAATTCTATAAACGTGAGACTACGGATGAAGAGTTAGCCGAGGCAGCCAAAGACTTGCAAGAGGAATGGGGTGAGGGAACGTTTTGGTGCGATGCCCGTTTTCCTCAGTCGATTTTGAAGCTTTGCCGTGCAGGTCTAGACGCTAAGCCCTATACTTTCAAACGGGACGATGGTCTGCGGGAACTTGGCAGCCGCCTGACACCCGCAAGTGATGGGAAGCCCCGCCAGTTTGTGAGCAAACGCTGCGTGAACCTGATTAGCGAATTGTTGGAGTATCGGGAAGACGTCAAAGAAAACGACCATGCGACCGATGCCCTGCGATATAGTTTGCCGCTTGAGCAGGAAGAGAAGCCATTTTTGTATGTGGTTAAGCGTTGATGCCTTGACTATATGTTCTAATTATTAGCTCTAGCTCAGTCAAGAAAGTTTGACGGGTAGCCTTTTATTGTCCATATGTGCCATCAACTTGTTGAAGGGATGGATTGACATGAACAACCGTTTAACCAATTTAACCATTGTTCTTATCTTTCTGATGGCGTTCTGTATCTTTACGGCTTCACCTGCTTACGCTTCATCAGGCGACTATTGGGTTAAAAGAGCACCGATGCCCAATTCAGAAGATTTTGTTAGTACGGCTGTTATTGATGGTCAGATATATGTTATTGGGTCAAATAACACAGCTAATACAAACTACAACTATTTGTACAATCCAGCAACCGACTCATGGACTTCAAAGACACCAATGCCAACAGTACAGATGGGTGGTGCAATAGCTACCCACCAAAACAAGATATACATAATCGGCGGTGGACAAGGAATTACTCCCGATTTCTCCACCCACCAGACGGGAGCAAATACAATGTATGACCCAACCACAGATACTTGGACAAACAAAACGCCTATGCCAATGGCGTACGCTAATTTAGAAGCAGTGACAGTTAACGGAATGATATATGTGATGGGTGGCACGACAGCCATAACTGGGCAAATGAACATTTACGGTATAAATGAATTGTATAATCCAGCAACCGACTCATGGCAATCGCTTACATCTATGCCTATTCCAGTTTACAATTTCGGCATGATAGCGGTAGGAAATCAGGTCTATGTACTTGGTGGAGAAACCAATGAACCCACTCGGTATTGCAATCAAACCCAAATTTATAATATCGAAACAAATAGTTGGTCTTATGGCGTACCTATGCCAATTACTACATCTGGCGGTACCGCGGCTGTCGTTACAGACGGTTCATCATCCACAGTTTACTATATCGGCAACGAATTGGTTATGAAATACTATCAGTCCCTTAACACATCTGATTGGACTTATACAACAAACAGCCCAACCCAAATTTTTGACTTCCAATCTAAAAATTGGACAGTTGGTGCACCGTCACCGACTACACGTATTTCAGGGACATCATTGGCGGTTGTAAACAATACTATATATGCGATTGGTGGCTTTGATGGGGTAAGTCAAACATCAGCGAATGAACAGTATTTTCCAGCACCCTACCAAACCGACTCGCCAGTTCCAGAGTTTCCAGCGTTAGCAGTTGTGCCTTTGATTCTTTCCATGTTCTCTGTTGCTGTGATAGTTGGGTATCGAAAAACCAAAAATCAAACTACATAGCGTTCCAACTTGGGAACAAACCTCCTATGTCCGTTCCATGAGTAGAACTAAGAATGAGTTACCGCATATCTGTAAGTCGGTGGTTAAACTGAAACTAAAATTGACAGCGTCATTACTCATTTTAGTTATGGTAGGGCTAATACTCGGTAGTTCGATTATTACCGTACAATGCAAAGTTGAGCCAAGGGTATCTTCTACACCATGGCATACTATCACACCTGTTTTACCAGTCCTGCCATCAGATAATCGTACAGCAAACATCCCGCCCTACCTTGAAATAACCTCTCCAATAAATCAGACCTCACTAGCCACTAACAATGCGACTCTAACAGTAAATGTAGCTTCCAGTTTTTGGGCTATCGACAGTGTCTATTATGAGGCTGATTGGCAGTCAGGCATACACCAGATTTTTGGTTGGCAATCAAACTATGTAGACTCACTTAATGCTTCAATATCGGTTGACTTTGAAGAGATTCCAAACGGAAATCACACGGTTACTGTTTATGCTAACACACATGATGAATCCCACAGCAATGCGACAGTCAAGTTTTCAACAGAAAGATTAGTAACAAAACCAGAGCTTGTTTTAAGTCCATCCGAAATAACGTATATTTCTATATTAGTAGTCGTTGTTCTTGCAAGTGCTGGTTTGTTACTCTATCAAAGGCATCGAAAAACCGCTAACTTGAAGCAATGACCTTTTCCCACGGATGGGTGTATCCTACCCTCTGTTTAATGGTCAAAAAACTTATGACTAATCTGCTAACTTGACGCTTTAGCATAGTCAAGAAACCTTGACAAGAAAAACAGAGCATAGTTCAAAAACCTTTACAATAACGTTTTTAACATCCTTATTTAGGTTTATAAGCAGGGTTAACATGCGAAAGACTATTGCACTGTTGCTTGTTCTCGCCTTAACTGCGTCATCAGTCATTTTTCTACCGGTAAAAGCTGAATCCCAAACAATAGTTGTTCCAGATGATTACCACACCATCGAAGAAGCCATTAATGCCGCACATGACGGTGACACCATTTATGTTAAGGCTGGAACCTATGACAATCCTGTTAACCAATCCCTATTAATTAGTAAGACAGTCTCCCTGATCGGTCAAGACGCCGAATCAACGACACTGCATCTTCACCCAGAATGGATAACAAAAATGATGATCAGCACGCCTCTTTCTTATTATGCTTCCCCACTAATAATTGAAGGTAATAACATAGCAATTTCAGGCTTAACTATAACAAGTGACGGCGGCGAAATAAGAGCCAAAGGAATCAAAACCGAGATAACAAACAACATTTTTTATACAGATCTAGCCCTTGAGGGTTCAAATCAAATATTTACCCGCAATACCCTGATTGGCGCAGCTGTAACTTGCCGAGGCACTAACGCAACCATAAGCCACAACACTGTATTGGACGGTTTACTAGGCAGCGACTCAGGCACCCAAGATAAAATCTTTGGTAACAACGTTGTAGGCTCAATAGGCATTGGCGGAACCAGCACTCACGAATTTATTTATAACAACAATGTGAGGGAAAACGGTCAATACTGGGCAGGCATCTCTGTGGCCAGCATTGGAACTATTGTTACCAACAATACGGTCAGTCATTGCAGCCAGGGGATCACAATTGATTGGGGTTCAGACAACAAAATATATGGAAACACTATCACAAACAATAACGGGCCAGCCTTTGTTACAAAAGCTTCTTCTAACAGTGAATTTTACGCTAATCATATTGAGAACAACCAGATTGGGATCCAAGCAGAAGATCTTGCACCAACAACTTTTTACCACAACAATTTAGTAAACAATACCCTGCAGTTGAAGATTGACGAACAAATTTTCTTTTGGAATATGGATAACGGCAAAGAAGGCAACTACTGGAGTGACTATAAAGGCGACGACATGAACGGTGACGGGTTAGGTGATAGCAATTACCAGGTTAGAAATGAAATAATTGATCGCTTTCCATTGATGAGACAATTTGATATAAACAGCGTGGGTGTCATACCTCAAGATGAAGATGAACCAAAAACAACAACACCCATCTTGACAGAGAGTCAGCCAGAATCTTTAGGAGAATTCTTACCTGCAATTGTCGTCTTGTGTACATTAGTGATTGTCGCCAGCTTGAGTTTAGTCTACTTTAGAAGTCACCGTCAATCAGCTTAACAAATGATTTAGTCCAAAATAAGCAAGGCATACGCTTCTTGAGAGATAGCAGCAATATATTTTCATCCGGTTGCTTTCATAGCGCGCGCTGTGGTTAGGCGTTGACGTCTTGGCTATGTTCTAACTATTAGCTCCTGGTTAATCAAGACAGTTAGACGAAAATACCCTAATCCATCAACCAAATAACAACAAGAAATGGAGTATCGCACCATAGATAGTATTGATTTGAGTTATGGAGGAGGTTTTACCACTATAAGCCTGATGTTGGTGTTTTATGGTGCTGGTGGTTTTGTTGGGCTTGGCTGGATAGGAAGCGTTGTGGGGGTGCCTTGGGGTGAACTTGATGGACCTGGGTCGACAGGAAGTTTCTGGTTGCCTAATGGTAATCTTGTTTGAGTTCCATCGTCACTAAATACTACGTGAGATGCATCGCCTAGCCTTACATAGATAGCGTCTGTTCTATTGTCGTTTAGATAGTAAATAGACCGTCCAATTCCGCTGCCGCCGATAAAGTCTGGTGCTCCTGCGATTTTGTTGAATTCTCTTTCTAAAGCGCTCTCGTCTTTACCTATACGGTCATATATTTCCCCTGCCTGTTCAGCGGTTAATCTAGGCTGGTCTTTTGGTAGGTCTCCGATGGCGATAAGAACAGGTCGTCTCCATTCCCCGGGCAAACCAATGCTATTGTCTGCAATGATTTTGTCTAGTTCTTCTTTTTGCTCGCTTGTTGCCTTGGCATATGCCAACTCATAGAATGAGGCGTTTGAATCGTTAGTGATTGGAGGAGGGGATGCAAGACCTAAGTAAAATATTGAGAGCGTAACTGAAAGAACAAGTATGGCTGTAACTGCCCCAGCGATTGGTAGAGAGTGACGTTTCAGTCTTATCGTTAAAGGCATTTGGGGTTGCGGGCAATAATCATTAAGATTTTTAATCTTTTTTCGTATGCTCATCTTATTCACCTGTTATTTTTGTGAAGAGTGCTTCGGCGAGTTTGGATGGCAAAATCTTGCTTGTGTCATCTAGCAGTAGGAAGTTTCTGTCTTTGGCTTCTGCCAGTAGGGTGTTTCGGCATGTTTCTAGTTTTTTGCATTTTTCGCAATTGCCTTCATGTTTGTACCAGACTTGAACGCCGTTCTTGGCGGAGAAGGTTACAAAAGCGGGGGTTTTAAAATGGTTACTGTATCCTTTGAGGAAACCCCTCTCGGCGTTGAGTGTTTCGACGTCGATTTTGTTGATTTTTGCGACTTCTTGTAGGGCGTCGCCGATTTTTAGGTTGGCTATGTCGAGGGATTTGTGGACGGTTTGGCGTGTAACGTTTAATTTTCGTGCGATGTTGACTTCTTGGAGTCCGCTGCTTTTTAGGTTCCAGATGGCTCTTTGTTTAGGAGTTAGGTATCCGAAGCTTAGAGTCATTTTGCAATCCTGTAAGCTACTAACAGCTTACATTGTAAGCTATGTTAATTTATGCATATAAGCTTTCTTTCGGGTATTCCATTAGCTCTTTTATGTCACCAACTTAAGCCAGAGAAGCCTTTCCTGTATGTGGTTAGACGTTTAGGCTATATGTTAATTCTTATAAGCTGTTGGATTCGATACGTTTGCTTCGTGTAGGCAGCTCTGGGGAAAGCGGTAAGCTTTAACCTCTCCCCGGGGCTGCGGGCTTGCCTTTTCCCCGTGAGTTGACCGAAATTTCAGGTCTGTCGCTAATTGAGTGAAGGTTCAAGCTGTGGGAAATGCAAGCGAGTTCATGAGCAGATAGCTCAGATTCTGCCTTTTCGGGTGCTGGAAGCTGCAGAGGGTAAGCCATTGCGGATTGCGGGCATTGCTATGACTGCGGGCATGTCCCGTAACCATAACGTTTACACTCCTGAAGAACTGCAGACTTTTGCTCCAAAACTCATCGGATCACTGTTCTATCTGAGCGCGCTAGGTATTCCAGAAAAGTGAGTCCTGACGTTGGGCTGGTTCTACCCTGCGTTGCTGTTGATTTTTGTTTTCTGCGCCAAACTACACTTACCGTACCCAAAACCACGCATACCGCGACGAATCCTAAAACGAAGGTGAGTTGGTCTATTCCGAAGATGGTTGCTTTTTCGGAGGGCAAGCTTATGGCTACTTGGTGGGCGCTGTGGTCGTATTCAAAGAAAAGTTGCCATGCATCGTAATCAAAGGTGTACATGTAGTTGATTTGGTTGCCGTCCAGAAGCACCTTTACGTTTTTGCTTACATCTTCGTGTGGAATGAGGTTTTCTGAGATTTTGCACCATACGTAGCCAGATGTGCCTGAGGGGCCAGTGACGGTGAAGGTTATCTCGGCGGTTGCTTGGTTGAAGTAGGGGTCGGAGATTGTGCTGTTTGAGCCCAAGATGGTGAAGTCACTGTTTGAGGCTGGGCTGTCGGCTACCGTTTCAAAAATCGTATCCGCGTTGATTGCATCGGTGAACGGTGATGCGTTTGCGGTTTCTGCAAGTTGGAAACAACAGAGAAGTAATCCACATGCGATTAGGGTGGCGATGGCGGGGTTTGAGTGTTTCATGTGTGCTCGCTTTTCAGTTAGGCTGGATTATACTTAACTGTTTCCACCCTGAGTTCAACTTAAGTTGAATAGTGGTAGTTAAGTTAAGCGACCTCGACTGCTTCGCCTCGATACGCCTTCGTAACCCTCTGAAACAACTTCACAAGATCTAACGAACAAAAGAAAAACTTGGTCAAATACTCGTGCTTGTAGATGAAAATCTGCGCCTTCACAGGCAAATCAATCCGCGGCGGCTCAAACTTGTGCATAACCTCCGAAACCTGCAACCCCTGCACCTCCAACTTTTCTTCGCGGAACCCAGTTTTTTGGGCAATGTAGTTAAGGTAGGTGTCTTTCCAGTTAAGCCCCATAACCTGCGCCGCCACAATGTCCGTAGCCAAAGCATCGTTTCCCGTGAGCATAAGCCCCATCTTGACGGGCTTGCCCTTTGTGGGTCCGTTGCCTTCAATGCCTATGCGGGCATCCATGATGGTTAACTGGGGCTTAAACAACGTGTAAAGCCGAAAGAACACCTCTGGCAAATACGGATGCAAAAAGATACGCCGATTACTGGGCACACAGCCAAACAGGTTTTTGATGGCGCCGCTGTAACTCATAAATTCGTGGGTTTTCATAAGCGGCAAATCCACCACTGCATCCGCATCCAACACCGTTTTGGGGAGGTACAGTTTTTTGAGGGGGTTGCCGTTGGTGTGGGCAAACTTGACTTCAACCACTTGGTCTTCGGAGAGGTTGATGACTTTGCCGCCTACTTTTTGGACGGCTTTTTGCATGCCCGTTTTGTCAAAGGCATTCCAGCAGGGATAATTGTACCCGTTGGATTCGCCCACGATGACTTCGGTGGCGGTGTCGCGCAGTGAGCCTATGAGTTCCGCAGTTAATTCGGGACTGGTGACCACGCCCGGCAAGTATTCGGGGTGGCTGAGGTTTGGTTTTATGAAAATTCTTTTTTTACCACGAAGACCCGCATTTGCCACGGCTTCCTTAATTATGCCGCTTACGTCATCTCCCGCACGGGTAATTTTGACCACATTGCGGTTAGTTGCCATTTTGAATTTTCACTCCATTTAAACAGCCAGGGTCTCCATTAAGCGTGTCGCCATCATGGTACGCCGCTGACCGTGCACGGCAACCTCCACAGATGAACTTGTAGGTGCATTTGCTGCAGCTTCCCTTGAGGTTAGCGCGGTTGCGGAAAGCGTTGAACAGGGGCGCGTTGAGCCAAATGTCTTTGAATGTTTGCTCTTTGAGGCTGCCCACATTGACGGGGAGGAACACGCAGGGGCGCACGTTGCCTTGGGGGCTGATTGCGCAGTAAAGCCTGCCCGCTCCGCATCCGCCGATGAACTCGCCTAGCGGCACGGCTTTTTTGGTAACTTTCACGGTTTGCATGTGTGCAAGTGCCATGGTGACTTCGCCTGTGCCTAAGTCGCCTTGACACTGCGCAGCTACACGTGCCAATTGAGGCGCGGTGGCGAGGATGGTGGTTTTGCAGCCCGCCGACATCCTGTTAAGCAAATAACGCATAACATCTTCGCGTTCCTGCGCTGAAAGGTCTTGGTCAACATGCGCTTTGCCCCGTCCAGCTGGAATAAAATTGAAGTAAGTAAACCGTTCCACCTGCAACTGCTCAGCCAAATCAATAATCGCTGGCAATTCTGCCATGTTGTTTTTGCCTACAGTGGTGGCAATGCAGGTGCATATGTCGGCGTCTATGCAGTTTTTAAGCCCCGCAATTGCTCGGTCAAAGGCTCCCGAGACGCCGCGAAATTCGTCATGGGTTTTGGCGGTTGCGCCATCTATGCTTATGTCTATGTAGTTAACTTCGGCTTTTTTGAGTTCAGCCACATTTTCTTTGGTGAGCAATGTACCGTTGGATGCCACTGAAACATAGAGGCCTCTGTCGGCGGCGTGTTTGGCGACTTGGAAGAAGTCTTTGCGGGTTATGGGTTCGCCGCCGCTAAACGCCAACGCCGTGACATGGGCATCTGCCAACTGGTCCACAACGTTGAGGGCTTGCTGGGTGGTTAATTCTTCTTCGTCTGGTTCTCCTGAGTTTGAGTAACAGTGTTTACATCGAAGATTGCATTTGTGCGTGAAATCCCAAACCACCAAAAACGGTGCACAAAGCGACATCGGCTTTTTGATGCCAAAGTGCTCAAAGGATTCAACCAAGTTAAGAACCGCATTCCGTGCATAGCGGTCAGTGAGGAGTTTTTCGACTTTTGCCCGCTTAAACCCCAAAGCACGACGCAGGAACTCTATCCAGAACGCTATGATTTGTGAGTATAGTTTGCTGCATTTGTTGCATTTCTGGTCTGTTCTGCCGCCGTAGTCATCCAGCGCCGCCTCCAGTACGGTTCTGCCGCATACGGGGCATTTTTTGAGGGAGAGCTGGAGCATCTTCTTGGTCATGGGCATTGAGACGATGCTATTCCAGAAGCTGTCGTGGCTAAGTATGCTCAAGCGGGTGTGTCTCCTGAAGCAGAACAAAAGTAGAGAGGGTGCTGGGGTGATGTAAAGATTTCTCTTAAAGCCTAAAAAATGGAGTTATGGCAGTGTGACGTATCAGCTTCCATATGTTGCCCCATGGCGAGGCTTAGGAATTCCCTGCCTTAAATGGCTGCTTGGCTCCCGCTTCTCAGTGTTTATTTTCCGAGCACTTGCAATAACCAAAGTTGCCGCTACCAAGCCTGCCACAACCACCAGCACCACTGTTTGGGGGATTTCAGGAATTGGCTCCGCTGACCCCGCAAGATAACCCACGTAAACTGGGTCATGCACAATTTGTTGCCCGTCCCAAACAGGGAAGCATATGCGGTAAATCAGTGATGACGCTTCATAGTTGGCGTTGATGCTTGGCCATGAGCCGCCGAACAGTTGGGTTAAATTCAGTTGGTCTGCAAAGAGGTTGAGTGCCCAGATGGTTGGCTGTTTGGGTATGGGGAGGCTGGTTAGGGGTGCGGCTTCGGCTTTTGCCTCATAAGTCTGCAGGGGTGCGGCGTAGGTGGTGTTGCTTAGGGTGTAGTTGCCGCCGAAAACAAAATCGTAGATGCTGGTGTCGTTTACGGCTACTTGGGCGAGGTCTGTGTTGACGGCTGGATTTTGCGCCGTGGATGAATTGTAGTTTTGTCCGTTTACTAGGACTGTGTAGGGTTGGGACGTGTAGGTTGCGGTGGCGTAAAGCAGCGACAAACTCAAGCCCTCCAACACCGCCTCAGTGGAATCCACGTATCCACTTGTCGTGGCGTCGAAGACTTGCATGTTTTCTACGTTTCCGATGTCAAAGTTGGTCTTCAAATTGGAAACGTTTCCGTCTACACTAAAATCGTAACTTAAAGTCAAATGGTCCAGCTTGAAACGGGCATATACACCGATGTGAGTGGACGCGTTTTGCAGGTAAGCGTAAACTCCCTCATAAGTGAATGCCCAAGTGTAGTGGTCGACGCCGTTTTGGGTCTGCTTTTGGAGAGGGGTGATGTTGTAGTTGTCGCTCATGTTGGTGTACATGAAGTAGAGGATTTCACTTTGTCCCTCTGCAAAGTTGGCTTGGGGAACGCCGTCGCCGTTTGCGTCACGGTACACTTCCATGCCATCTAACGCGCTGGCGATGAAAACTTCGGTTCCGTCAGGCTGATGCAGGTGTTGTCCAATTACGTTGGCAATTGGCAGAGGATAAGTGTAGTTGGGGGCGGTGTAGGCAGCGTAGTAAAGGACTTGGGTGCCTGAAACGTTGACCCAGTCGTAGGCGATGTTGAAGGGCAAGTTTTGGTTGACGATTGTGCCATCTGTGTATTCTTCGGCTGTTGGCAAGTTTGTTGATTGGGCAAAGGCAAGGGTGGATAGGCTGGCAAGACATAAACTGGCAACCAAAACGGTGATGGCAATAAACCTGACGCATGTTCTCATTAATGTCACCGACAGGACAACAATGTATTGGCTTATTTTAGCCTTACCCCGACCAGCCCCTAACCGACCAATTCAGCCCTTCCCAACCCTTTTACACCCCACAATTAAACCAAATTTACGCCCTAAACCAAAAAAGCAACCATTTCCAACCCCCCTCTGAAGGAGAGGGGGTATACGTGTTAACTACTCTAAACCAGCCAACTCAAACAACCCGACGCAAACAACAGCACCACAACCGCAATAACCAACGACACTGCCCGTGCCGCCTCATTAGTTGCCCCAATCATGTCACCGCTGACGCCACCAAACGTACTTTCTGCCACCCAATTCATGAACAACCCAAACCCTGCAGCCACAGCCACGATGAACAGTCCAGCCCAGCCCAACAACACAAACCCAAACACCAACGAAACCACATATGCAGCCCAATTCAGCTTCCGCTTTGCATTTTCAATAAATCTTGCACCTAAGCCCTGATGTGCAGCTTTGCCTCGCCACACAATGGTGACCATGGCTAACTTCGCCGCCACTTCCGCAACGACAAGTGCTCGCCACGCAATGTTCCAATCCAAGAAAAACAGCCCCGCAACAGCCGAAAACTCTACAAACAAAGCCAACAGTGCCCCACGATACGTTACTACCCATCGGTGGGCGATTTCTCGGCGGTCTTCAAGTTTGCGCAAACCAAGCGCGTTGCCTAAGTCAACTAAGCCATCAAAATGCTGAAAGCCCGTGAGCACCAGCAAAAACGCCAAGGTCATGATGGCTGGTAAAGCTCTGGCTGCCCATTCCACGGGAACATGCAGCAGAACATTAACCCAGCCCAGCAAGTAATCCACAATCGCGCTGACCCCCAAAAAGTAACCCGCCCCCAGCAGTCCAATGAATGCGCCTACCACGGGAAACAGGAACATTTTGCGGCTGCTCGTCGAGATGAAGTCCTCTGTTTGACCCAGAGGTATAATTGTGAGGAACGAAAGCAGTTCCCTAAAAGTTTTTATAGCATTCATCTTCGACATATATCCATTCACTGGGGTAAAAGAGGATATAGGCTTTATCGTGGTAAATATGTCACAGCTTCAAGACAAAAAAATCTTGGTAACAGGCGGAGCAGGATTCATAGGGTTCCATCTGACTAAAAAACTGCAGAACTTAACCGACCACTTGACGATTTACGATAACCTCTCAAGCGGCACGCTTCAAAACGTCAAAGACGTTCCAAAAGCCACCTTTGTTAAAGGTGACATATTAGACCTCCCAACCCTCCTCGGTCAGCCTAAAACCGACCTTATCTATCATTTAGCTGCACAAGTCGTCGTCGGCTACTCCATGGAGAACCCGCTTGCCGATTTCGAAACAAACGCCAAAGGCACCTTACATGTGCTTGAAAAAGCCCGCAAAGACGACGCCAAAGTCGTGTTTGCCTCCAGCGCCGCAGTCTACGGCAACCCCACCGTGTTTCCAACACCTGAATCATATGGTTTTCACCCCTTCTCCTGCTATGGGCTGTCAAAGGTTGTAGGAGAAGAATACTGTCAGGTGTACCGTGAACAATACGGCTTAGACATAGTTATCACGCGGTTCGCCAACGTTTATGGACTGCGCTGCCACGGCGTCATCCATGACTTCCTTGATAAACTAGCCAAAAACCCTGACAAACTCGAAATCCTCGGAACTGGACAGCAATGCCGCGACTTTGTCCATGTTTCTGACGTGGTTGAAGCTTTGACCATGATGGGCACAAAAGAGGGCATTAATGGCGAAGTTTTCAATCTTGGTTTGGGCAGAACCGTTTCCATCCTTGAATTAGCCAACCTCATCCTAAGCATCCTCAATCTTCAAAACCGAACAGTCATCACCACCACCGGGCACTCTTGGCAAGGTGACGTGACCAAAATCTGGTTTGACATCTCCAAGGCTCAAAAAGAACTCGGCTGGACTCCTAAAGTTACCCTTGAAGAAAGCATAAAAGAAGTCATCGCTGACAGGAAAATCACGATATGAGCCACACCTCGCCAGCACGAGGCTTAATCGCACTTATTCGCCTCCCATACTGGTTAATGACTGGCGGTTTGGCAGTTCTAACAGCGTTTGCCCTTCTCAAAGGCAACTTCTCCGACATCTCCACCCTTCTGGGACCAATGAATGCGGGTATAGTGGCGCTGTTAACTTTCCTCTCGTTATCTTTCATTGCTTCAGGCGGATTTGCCATAAACGACTACTACGACCGAATGAGTGATGCCGTCATAAAACCCAAGCGTCCAATTCCATCCGGAGCCCTCTCCTACAAACAAGCCATTGCAATTTCAGGCGCCTTCTTCGGTTTAGGTTTGGTTCTTTCCGTTCTGATTAACTGGCTTGCCTTCGCAATAATCGTCATAGACTCCGTTCTGTTGATGATTTATTCTTACTTGATTAAACGAAAATCTGGGTTCGCAGCAAACCTCTTAATGGGCGTCCTTACGGGCACCGCCTTCATTTATGGGCAAGCAACCGCAACTGGAACTGTAACCTTGGCTTCCCTGAGCCTTTACCCCATAGCGTTTGGCACAATCGGCGGCAACGTCTTGCGCGACATTTTCAGCGTGGAAGGCGACGCCAAAGTCGGGTACCCAACGTTGCCCCAGAAAATCGGCAACATAAGCGCAGCCAAGGTCGGCGCAGTATTTTTCCTCCTAACTGGTTTGCTTGCACCTTTGCCATACTTAATTGGCGCATTCACAGTTTACTATCTGCCCTTCATCTTGCTGTGGAGTGTGCTTCTGATTTATTCTGCAGTACGCCTATTCACCTCTGCCACAACCGTGGCAAGCATCCGCAAATACGAACGCATCGTAACCATGTCCATGATGCTGCTCCCCTTAGCGCTAATCGTTGAAGGCATCGCTGGAGTGCTGCTGCTTTGAGTGAAACAAAAAGCATCTGCCCCGAATGCCAAAAGAAAATTGACGCCCAACTGAAGAATGTAAACGGGAAAATTGTAATCTCCAAGCAATGCCCCGAACACGGCGAATTCAAAGCTACCCACTGGCAAAGCGAACCCATCTTTGACCACATGGCAAAATACGACCAGTTCCAGTACCTTGGTGACCTTAACGCACCCAAAAACCCTGAAGGTTGCCCATACGTATGCGAAACCTGCAAGAATCACGCTTCAGGTACAGTAATTGGCGTGATGGATGTAACTAAACGCTGTAATTTTCGCTGTGCCGTTTGTTTCTCAACTTTTCCTGATCAAGACGACGATTATGAACCCACCAAAGAAGCCCTTATTGAAATGCTAGAGTTCGCTGCTACTGCTAACCCTAAGCCGCCTGCAATTCTGTTCAGTGGTGGTGAACCGCTTGAACGAGAAGATATGCCTGAAATCATTGCTGCGGCTCATCGGTTAAAGTTCATGACGATTTTGGCGACCAACGGCACTCACTTAGTCACCGACGAAGGTTTAGCTAAACGGCTCAAAGACAACGGGTTAAACATTGTTTACCTGTCCTTTGACAGTTTTCATGAAGACTTCAACAAGAAAATTCGTGGGCTTCCGCTTGTAGACATGAAACTAAAAGCTCTTGATGTCTGCCGCAAATACGACATCGAAGTTATCTTGGTTAACACTTTGATGAAGAGCCTCAACGACGAAGAAGTCGGCGATATGATTCGTTTTGCAGCCAAAAACACTGATATCATCAGAGGCTTAATTTTCCAGCCTATCGCTTTTACTGGTCGGGCAACGGAGAATCCTTTCCGGGAGAACTTTCGAGAATGGAGCTTCGCTGAAGACGTTGAGAAGCAAACTAACGGGGAAATCAAAGCCACTGATTTGTTTCCGATGTCGGTTATGACTTCTCCGATTAAGATCATGCGCAAATTCATGCAAAAGCCTTGGCCCCTGTTCAGTTGCAGCCCTCAATGTGGGATTGTAAACTGGGTTTATGTTTCGCCCCATACAGGCAAAATGTTTCCGATTAATAATTTCGTGAACTTCGACCGCTTTTTCAGCACCATCCGCAAAACTGCTGAGAACGCGGAATCGAAAAACAGAATTCAGCTTCTTGCCCCGCTGTTCATGGGTGCTATGCTTTCGATGAACATGTTGTTGGTCACCAAAGAGGTGGGTACGTTCACGCTTATGAAAAGCATCTTGCAAATGCACATGAACCCCTCCTATAAGTCGCTGGGCAAAATCCGCCGACGCATCTTCCTCTTAGGTTGCATGGCGTTTATGGACAACTACAACTTTGACGTTAATCGCGTCAGACGCTGCGTAGTCCACTACATCACGCCAGATAAGAAAATTATTCCCTTCTGCGCCTACAACAACGTGCACAGGGTCGCCATCGAGAAGGAGTATGCAGCTAAGCAAAAGAACGCTTAACTCCACTTTTTAGCAACAAAATTCCCCTTGCTTTTTGGCAACGCACCCATGTCTACTGTTGGCTGCTTTCTGGGGTGTCCTCTTTGCTGGAGGGCTTTGCAAACGGACTGGTAGTTTTGAGAAACTCTAACCGCTTAATTTTTCGCCTTGACAATACGTCTAACCCAATCATAAACAGATAAGGCACTGATAGATATACTGCGGCTACAATGGGATTTTTCAGCCATTCAGACGCTCGATACAATTCATCAATTGAAACCCCAGCAACAACCTGAAGAATGTTCGCCATGTAGAACGCTATTAACGTTAACGCTAAAACAACAGTGTACTGAACGAGCACGCTTCTTTGTTTTCCTAAAATTATTGAGGGAATGACTGACGAGAGGACAAAAATCCACGTAAACGCGTAAATGAATGTTAAAATGCTTGTGTTTGAGATGAGCCAAGTTCCTGCGGTTGGCCAAGTTGTGGAGATGGAACCTGCGACGGTTTTTACGGCGGTGTCGGTGAAAAGCTGGTAGGTGACAGTTAAAACCCAAGAGACGGACAGATAAACTGGCGCTAGCAGAGCTCTCATAGTCACGTCAAGAATAGATACAACCGAGCACTCTCTAATATGCTTTTTTAAACAATTCTGAAAGCGAATAAATGCAAACAACACAGGCAAACCAAAATCTAAAGCGCCGATTAAGCGGCGGTAACTTCAATACTTAACGCCATCAACTCGCCCGAATACGACAAATCCCCATTCGCGTTAGCCGTCCACAACTCAAACACGACCAAATAGCTGCCTGGCGAGTCAAGCGTGACCGTGGCAATGTTTTGTGAAGTGGCACCATCTTCTATGGTGTCGGTAATGGTTTGGGTGGGTTCCACGTTTAAGGGAAAATTGGTGTTGCCATCTGCGGCTATTTTCACTTGAACAACAGCGTTTATTGTTTCGCCCAGATGGTTTTCCACGTTCACATAGACGCTAAAGGTGCTGTTGACGCCTGCTACTAAGGTTTCAGGGTAATCAGCCGCTTTTTTGTTGCTGTCCAACAAATAAATCGTCGCATAATTGTCTGACGTAGGTTTAAGCACTAACAAATAGGCTGCAAACAAGCTGGAGGCAAGTATCAAAGCAATCGCAACAGCGATGATGTAAGCAGTTTTCTCATTTTTGACACTGAGGTCTCTGCCAAGCTTTTTTATTGCTTCCCCTATGCTCTCACTCTCTTAAACCCTTAACGATGGTGGCTAAGATTTCTATACCTGAATTTAATGGTCGAAGTTTGGTTTTTCCGTATTTGCGGACTTTATAGTTAGACTCCACTTCAACCATCTTGAAGCCTTTGTGGGCGAATTTTATGAGCATTTCCGTGGCAAACGCCATGTCGGTTTCTTTGAAGTTGACTTTTTCGATGGCGGAATGCGAAATGGCTCTGAACCCGGATTGGGTGTCGCTGAGGTTCTGCTTGTAAACCATGTTGAAGCAGAACGTGAGCAGTTTGTTTCCCACGAAGTTAAAGAAACCCATCGCCTTGTTTGGGTCATACATGCGAGACGCCAAACACATCTCTGCGTCTGTTTCTGTCATGCGTTCAATTAGTCGGTTGATGTGGCGCACTTCGTAGGTTCCGTCGCCGTCAACCATGACAACTACGTCGCCTTTTGCTTCTTTCATGCCTCTTCGCAAAGCCAACCCGTAACCACGTCGTGGTTCAATGATTACTTTGCAGTTTGCTTGCCTAACGATGTCAAGGGTTCCGTCTGTTGAGCAGCCGTCTACAATTATGATTTCTTTAGGGTAAGCTATCTCCTGTTCGATGGTTTCCAGTGCTTCTCCTATGTTTCCCGCCTCATTAAGAGTTGGAATAACAACTGAAACCATATCTACCTTAGTTGTCATGGGGCGTGCCAATCCTCATTGCGGTGTCAAATATAATTTACGACCATTTAAATAATTTCCTGATACAACCGTGTCAGTTTCTCCACGTTAACATCCCAGCTGTATTTTTCAGTCATAATCTGCCTTAGTTTTTGGTGTTGGTCAGCCAGCTTCATTTCGGCAAAAGCAAGCGTTGCTTCAGCTAAATCGCTTGGTTTGTTGGGTGGGACAATTTTTCCGAAGCCTTTCTGCAGAACTTCACGTATTCCTCCCACATCAGTTGCCACCACAGGTAGCCCTGATGCCATGGCTTCAAGCGCAACCAGAGGCAATCCTTCTCCTGACTTGCTTGGCAAAATGAAAAAGTCAGCAGCATTGTAGTAAGCAGCTAAATCTTCATCCGAAACAAACCCTGCCAACACAAAATTCTTCTCAATACCCAACCGCGCCACCTCCGCTTTGACTGCTTCAAAGTCAGGGCCTTTTCCAATCACAAGGTAAACCAAACACGGATTCTCCTTAACCGTTAAACGTGCGCTGTCAAGCAGGGTGTCAATGCCGTTCTTGTAAACGAGACGGCGAACAGTGGCTGCAACCACCGCGTCTTCTGGGATGCCCAGTTTCTTTCGAATTTGGGTTCCTTTGGCGGCAGAGGGCTTAAACCGTTCCATGTCTACGCCGTTATAGATGACTTCTACCTTTTCAGGGTCTGCACCAAGTCGTAGCACATAGTTTTTGGTTGCGTTGCTGATGACTATGATTTTTTTTGCTAGTTTTAGTGTTTGTTTGCCTATGGCTAGGTCGTTTAAGCTTTCCACGTTGTCCCAGAATCCGTTGTACTCGATGAAGGTGTTGTGTTGGGTGAGGACAAAGGGTTTGTTGTATCGTTGGGCAAGTTTTGCTGCTGCAAGCGATGACAAATACGGGTGTCCATGGGCGTGTATGAGAGTGTTGGATTTGACAGCTTCAAGAAACGGCTTATACCCCGTGATATTTGGGATAGGATATGGAATGCCCAGCCTAAATCCCACGTTTAATGCGTCGTAGCATCGGACCTCTATTCCGTCATACACGTAGCGGCTTGGCGTATAGTTTCGGTGGGTAAGCACCATGAGTTCAAATTTTTTCTTCAGAAGCCGTTTGCTCTGTTCATAAACCACCCGTTCAATGCCGCCAACATGAGGCAGAAACGTGTGGGTAACAATGCAAAGTTTAGGCGTTGCCATGGTGTCCCGCTGTAGTTCCCTGAACCGAGAAACTATTAGAACCTTCTGGTAACCCGACTTTGACCACAAAAAGGGTTTGTTGATTTGGAGGTTAAGCGTCTCTTTCTTCGAGTTTTCGCTTTAAAATGCTGAGGAGAAAGCCTGGCTCAATCGGCTTTGACAGAAATGCATCCGCGCCGTTGTTTGCGGCTCTGCGGGCATAATCTGGGCTGGGTGTTCCTGTCATGACAATTTTCACCATCTTCGGCGACACTTCCTGCATAAACGGAAGTAAATCCACCCCGTCCATGTCGGGAAGTTTAACGTCAACTAAGGTTGCGACGTAGCCTTGTTTGCCCAGTTTTTCTTCTGCTTCTTTACCTGTTTCTGCGATAGCAACTGAATATCCATTTTTTTCTAAGATGCGGCTGAATGAGTGTAAAATTGCTCGGTCGTCATCTATAACAAGCATGTTACGCTTGAATGACCTCATGGTGTCTTGCTGTCCCCTTTTTGATAGGTGTAGTACTTTGGGTTTGTTAATAGCAGTTTGTTGTAGCTGTTGTACAGTCACAAACCACGGCACCTTGTGTACCCAGTGTTGGAGCGGTTGGTGTGTCATATGCGCAGGTGCAGGAAACCTTAATACCTGACTATCTGGATGAACTATCCAACTGAAAACGCGTGAGGACACAACATGGACATCATAGTTGGAGGCGGAAAATACGGCTGCGAAGCCATAAATCTACTCAAAGAAAAACACCACAGCTTTGTAGTTGTGGACCCTGACCCAAACTGCCAAGCCATGCAACGCTTCAAACTCCAACCCTACCCGCCAAACCAAGAAGGCGAATTCTTCCTCCAAGGTGAACTCCCCCAAGCAGTCAAGCTGATAGAGGCTTTGTGCCCCGAATACGTTTTCCCCACCGCCCCTGTCCACATAGCTGCTGACATGGCAAAAATCAAATTCAACCTCACCCCATGGACCCAAGCCATAAACAGCATCCTGCCCAAACTTCCCCCCACAGTTGTGCTTTCCGCAGGCAAAGGCAAACTTATCGTCAGCTTCAACCGCGACCACGGCTGCCTAGACAAGTGCTCTATGCCAAAAATCTGCCCCACCTCCAAGATAAAAAAACCCTGCACCATGACTGACCTGATGCAGTATGCGTGTCCAGAGGGCTACATTTTGGTCAGTTACTCAATTGCGCCTGGTATGGGTGCACTTAAGGGTGCTGAGCTTGCGGAGTTTTTTGAGTGGGTAAAAACAAAAGAGCAGTTCGTGGTGGGAACTGCCTGTGACTGTCACGGGGTTTTTTCAGCGTTTAAGAAAGCTTAAGGGTTTTGTTTTTGGCTTTCTCGGTAAGCCCGCGTGTACATGTTTGAAGAAACGCCTGCCACTAAGCCACCTATGCCATCGTTAGATATGGGGCCTAGTTTTTTGAGGATGCCTGGTTTGGCTTGGTCAAAACGCGTGAATTCGAAAACGCCTTTGGCGCCTGCGATGTAGCCGGCTATGGCTAACCCGATTAACTCATCTGCCACCAGTCCCGGTCGCCCTTGGAACCTTTCAGGCGTTAAACCCGGAATCAATCCCGCTTCAGCGTCTTCTTGAGCCCGAAAAACCATAACCTCAAACGTCGCAATGTTCGGGTCCTGAAGCGCATCTATGAATTCTTCGGTTAACACTTCAATGGCTTTCTCTTTAGTTTCCACGCCCGGGTGAGGAACATAAAACTCTAAAGCCGTATCAATCAGATCTTGAAGGGTGATGCCTTTTTGCTCAAGATAAGCGAGGAGCGGAGGATTTGGTTGATTTTTCATGGCAATCAGCATGTTATACTTTGAGGTTTTTCTTAAGTGTTGTCTTTTGGAGAAACACTTATTAACATAGGTTGGATAAACCAACCCAACAAAATTGTTGTTCGAGAAAGTGAGAAAATGACAAACAAATACGTAACCTATGCCGCGAGCATCATTGCGATTGTTGCAATTTTGTCTGCGGCTTTCATCTACATCAGCTATTCTGGTCAAGTTACTGACCTGCAAGGACAGGTTTCTGATCTTGAAGGTCAGGTGACTGCTTTGCAGAACCAATTAGATTCACAGCAGCAACAAGAACCCACTCCGGAAAGTGTCAGTATCGTTGACGATGAAGGACACGTAACGACTTTTGATTCTGTTCCCCAACGTTTGATTTCCTTGGCGCCCAGCACTACCCAAATGCTGTTTGCTTTAGGTGTTGGCGACAGAGTTGTCGGGGTAACTGACTATGATGACTATCCCTATAATTTCTCTGCATGGATTGAAGCTGGAAACATGACCAGTGTCGGCGGCTACTCCACTCCTAACATGGAAGCCATCGCGACGGTGCAGCCAGACTTGATTCTTGCCACCTCCATCAACTCTGCTGACGTTGTCACCATGCGCAGTTTAGGCTATAACGTGATTGTAACAAACCCCACCAGCATCAACGGTGTCTACCAAGACATTTTGATGATTGGTCGTGCAACTGGCGTAGAAGATGCTGCATCCGAACTCATCACCTCCATAAGCACCCAAATCAGTGACATCGCCACCAAAATTGCTGAAGCAAACATAACCGAGAAACCCACCGTTTACTATGAAGTCTGGTATGACCCTTCATACTTGATGAGTGCAGGTTCTGCTTCATGGATTAATGACGTAATTGACAATGCAGGCGGCATCAACATCTTTGGCGACGTAAACCAGCAATACCCAACCACAAGCTCTGAAGTTATCGTCCAAAAGAACCCAGACATAATTCTGTTGCCCACTGACCCAGGTTCTGGCATGGCTTTCTACGGCAGCATTGATGACGTAAAAGCACGTGCTGGCTGGAGCACCATCAACGCAGTGCAAAATGACCGCGTCTACACCATTGACGAAGACCTCTTTTCCGTTCCGGGACCACGAATCGGGGACCAAGTTCAAGCAGTTGCGGAGTGTTTGTACCCGCAACTTTTTAACTCCTCCCCCTAACTTTTTTTGTTAACGGGGTATGAAATATGGCTCAGGGCAACGTTGAGGGCAGTTACGCTAAACGTTCAAAACGGTGGAAACTAACTTTCGTAGCGTTAATTTTGGCTCTTATTGTAACCGTTATTGTTTGCCTCAACGTTGGGTATGCTCCGATTTCCTTTTCCGAAATCTTAAACATACTAGGTAAGCAGGTTCCGTTTTTAGGTGACAACATCAGTTCTTCTTCATTCACTACAACTAACCAAGCCATCATCCTGCAGATTCGCCTGCCTCGTGTCTTGGCAGCGGTGCTTATCGGCGCCGGTTTGTCTTCTGCAGGTGTTCTCTATCAGGGCTTGTTCAAGAACCCGATGGCTGACCCTTATGTGCTGGGTGTTTCGGCAGGCGCCTCGGTGGGTGCAGCAATAGCCATCGTTTTTGGTGCAGGCTTAAGCTTCATAGGGTTGCCTCTTGTTCCCACAACCGCTTTCGTGGCAGCCTTAGCTACGGTGCTGGTTGTTTACAATATTTCTCGTGTGGGCTCTCGCGTTTCCGATATGACCCTGCTGTTGTCGGGGATTGCGGTTTCGATTTTCCTTTCCGCCGTGTTCCAAATCATGCAGGTTTTCGCCCCAAACAACACCTTACATGCGTTAGTGTTTTGGCTCATCGGCGGCATAACTAACGTCACTTGGGGCAGCATATGGTCTATTCTTCCCTTCATCATAGTGGGGCTGGTTCTTTCCTACTTCTTTACTCGCGACCTCAACATGATTGCGTTAGGTGAAGACACTGCCCAACATTTGGGCGTCAACACCGAGCGCATCAAGCAAATTCTCCTTGTTCTAGGCTCTTTGATGACTGCCGCAGCGGTATCCATAAGTGGGTTGATAGGGTTTGTAGGCTTAATGATTCCCCACATCACACGGCTCATAATTGGACCTGACCACCGTATTCTGCTTCCTGCAAGCGTCGTTGTCGGCGCCATTTTCCTAGTGGTTTGCGACGCGGTTGCTCGGGTTGCTACGGGTGCCTCAGAATTGCCCGTGGGTGTCATAACTGCCCTCACTGGTGGACCCTTCTTCATCTTCTTGTTGCGCAGAAAGAAACTGAGCTATCGCGTATAGGAGCACAACTGAATGGTCATCTTGAATGTTAACGGTGTCGAATGCCGCTACGGCTCAATTAAGGTATTGACAGATGTGAATCTGGAAGTGAACGCTGGCGACTTTGTGGGGTTGCTGGGTCCAAACGGTTCAGGAAAAACCACCCTGCTCAAAAGCATCAGCCGAGTGCTCAAACCACACGGCGGCGCAATTTACCTAGACAAATCCGACATATACACCCTAAAACCCGTAGAAGTCGCCAAACAGATGGCTGTGGTTCCGCAGGAAACCAGTGTCGGCTTCAACTTTTCTGTCATGGACGTGGTTTTGATGGGGCGGAATCCGCACATGGGGCGCTTCCAGATGGAATCTGCCAAAGATGTGGAGATTGCGCGGCATGCGATGGAGTTGACGAATTCTTGGGTTTTGGCTCATCGTCCAATTAATGAACTCAGCGGCGGTGAACGGCAACGTGTGATTATAGCGCGTGCTTTGGCGCAGGAACCCAACATCTTACTCTTAGATGAGCCTATGACGCATCTTGACATTGTGAACCAACTTGAAATTATGGACCTTGTCAAGTCTCTGTGCCAAAAGAACGGTTTGATGGTTATCGCGGTTATTCACGATTTGAACTTGGCTGCTCGGTATTGTAACCGTGCATTGTTGCTTAAGGATAACAAAGTTTTTGCGGCTGGCGACATTGAAGAAGTGCTCAGCAGTGAAAACATAAAAAGCGTCTTTCAAGTTGACGCCATAGTGCGCAAAAACTTGGTCACCAGCTCGCTGTATGTTATTCCGTTGTCGCCTCAGAAGCAGGCTTCAGCCAAAAACTGCTCTATCCACTTAATTTGTGGCGCTGGAACAGGAACAGCGTTAATGAAAGTGTTGGTGGATGAAGGCTACTCGGTTACGGCGGGCGTTTTGAATTTGTTGGATACCGATTTTGAGACTTCTGAGTTTCTGAAGGTGCCTGCGGTTACGGAAGCGCCATTTTCTCCAATAACTGACAAGGTCAACCAGCAGAACTTAGACCTGATTGGTAAATCTAGTATTGTGGTTTTGACTTCTGTTCCGTTTGGGTATGGTAATTTGCGTAATTTGGAAGATGCTCTTCAGGCAGCAAAACGTGGCATCCCCACTTACGTTATTGACGAAGTGCCCATTGAAAGCCGCGACTTCACCGACGGCAAAGCCACCACGCTTCTTTCCCAATTACGAGACGCTGGCGCCATATTTGTGAATCGTCCATCCGAACTACCTGCACTGCTTAACTTATCCAAAGACATCAAACTATGCGAGGACGGCAAGGCTCAGATACAGGGACATATCAAGCCTAAAAAGTGAGGATGATGGCAAAAAAATCCGCGGGGTTTGTTTTCGGCGCCGAAAAACGCGGTCAACGTCTGGACCACTTAATTTGGTCCTGCACCCGTGCTTATCCTGTTAAACATGCTTATTCTTTAGGTGATGGACAGCCTTTGCCCAACGAGTTGACCACAGCGGAGGGCAAGTTGCTGCTGGAAAAAGCTGCCGATTTTGGTGTAGATAACCTGTTTATAACGGGTGCTGCTTGGACAGGCGAACCTTTGATGCGCAAAGACTTCTTTGAACTCATCGAGTATGCAGGTGCACTCAAGTTGTCGCCATATGTGAAGGTTACAGGGTGGCACTTTGACGGTAAAGTCGCAAAAACGTTAACTGACGCTAACTGCAAGGCAATTATCAGTTTTGCTGGGCTGCCTGAAGCAGACGCGTTGCTTCGGGGCAAAGACGCCTTTAAAGAAAGCGTGGCTGCTGCCAAGTTGTGCGCCGATTTTGGGGTGCCCTTTGCCGTCAGCGTCATCAACACCAAGTATGTAGTGGATGACGTGGCTGCTTTGGTGGATTTGGCTGTGGACTTGGGTGCAAAAAGCTTCCATTTAGCTTCTCTTATCCCTCAACCAATACATGTTGAGGACCAACTGCGCGTTCTTGGACCCTTAGAACCTACTCCTCAACAGCGCGAAGACCAACTGAACCAAATTTACGAACTTAACAAAAAACTGGGGCACCACTTTTTCATTGTGCCCTATGAGATGTTTAACAACCGCCTCTTGAAAATCAAAGAACCCACACGGGAACTGCACAGCCCCTGCAGCGTCTGCGACAACCTCACCAAATACGAGTGGCTTGAGGTTCTTGATGACGGTGTGGCGTATGCTTGTGCTCCGTTGAATTTGGCGTTTGGCAACATCCGAACTGACGGCATCCAAGAAATCATGGACCGCATGCGCACCTCTGAAGCCATAAACCGAATCGCAGACCGCGACAACCTGAAAGGCAAATGCGGTATATGCGAATACAAGGGCATTTGTGGCGGGTGTCGTGCGCGGGCTTATATTTATTCCAAGGACAGTTTAAATCAGGACCCTATGTGTCCATACAAGCCGAAACTGTTTGGGATAAAAAATAATTAAAACAAACAACACAATAAGGAGGATTTAAAATGAAAGTTATTGCAGCTTGGAGTGGAGGAAAAGACGGCTGCTTTGCCTACTATAAAGCGGTAAAGCAGGGTTTAGACGTGGTTAGCTTGGTCTCTTTTATGGAAAGCGAAACAACCTCAGGTTTCCATGGTGTCCCTACAGGGCTTCTGGAGGCGCAGGCAGACGCTATCAGCGTTCCAATGCACAAGCAGGTTACCGATTTTGCAAACTATGAAACGAACTTCAAAGCAGTCCTGACAGCTTTCAAAGCCAAAGGCGTAGAAGGCATAGTTACAGGCGACATCTACGAAGTCGCTGGGCACGAAGAACGCTGGCTTGAACGCATCTGCAGTGAAGTTGGCATAAAACCCATTCGACCTCTCTGGCAACTGGACACTAAAGAAATCTTCAAAGACTACCTGTCTGCAGGGTTCACCGCAACCGTGGTTCGAACCAAACTGTCCTTGTTGGGAACGGAATGGCTTGGCAGAACTCTTAACCAAAGCTTCTACGACGACATACTCAAAGTCAAAAACGTTGATGCATGCGGCGAAGGCGGCGAATACCACACCATCGTCACCGACGGACCCATATTCAACAAACGCATCAAACTGACCAAAACCGAAAAAACCACCCGCGGCGAATACGGCAGACTGGAAATCTTGGGTTTCACCGTAGAACCAAAAGTCTAGCAGGCAGCTGAACACGGAATGTTGCAGAAGCTTCGCAATCTCTTGGCATTCTTGACTGTTTTGCCTCTGCAAATGGATATGGATTGCCTAGTGGATTCTGCGCGGCTTATGTGGATGTTCCCGCTTGTTGGCGCTTTGTTAGGGTTGTTGGCGGGCGTGTTTGGTTGGGCGTTAGGTTTTATGTTGCCCAGTTTGGTTGTTGGCGCCCTAACCTTAGGTGCCTTGCTTTTGCTTACTGGGCTACATCACACCGATGGCTTGCTGGATTTTGGCGACGCTGTCATGGTTCACGGCTCGCACGAACGCAAAATCGAAGTTATGCATGACCAACTCACGGGTTCAGGTGCCATTGGGCTGTCAATTATGACTTATGTGGTTTCGGCGTTTGCCTTCGTTTCCGTTGCAGACTTAGGCAGCAGAACGTGGATTTTTGGCACCTTTTCCTTCCCAGTTATCATTACGGGCGTGGTTGCCGTAGAGTTGTGCGCCAAGTTGGCTATGGTAGTGGCGACTTGGGCAGGCAAAGCAGTGCATAAAGGCATGAACTCGCCCTTCATGGATTCCATGCATGGACAATTTGGCAGCGTCCGCTTGGTTGTGGCAGTGGCTGTTTCGTTGGCAATTACCGTACCCTTCTTGGGACTGGCGGGACTTGCAACCGTAGCTGCAGCCTTTCTTGCTGGCTTAGCTATGGTGGCTATTGCACATCGAAACTTTGGCGGCGTAACGGGTGACGTTTTAGGCGCAACCAACGAGTTGACCCGTTTAGTTTGTGTAGTGGTTTTGTTGGCGATGCTGTAATGACGGTGACGGCGCTTGTGATGGCTGGCGGCAAAGGGACCCGCCTAAAACTAGACCAAGAAAAACCTCTCTTAGAGGTCGGCAGCAAAGCCGTTGTGGAACTGGTGCTAGATGCACTTAACGCGGCAAAACACGTCGACCATGTGGTGGTTGCAGTCAGCCGAAACACACCTCAAACCATCCAACACCTCCAAACCGTCCCCGTAAAAACAATCCAAACGCCCGGCAAAGAATACGTTTCTGACATGGGATTCGCCGTGAAAAAGCTCAAGTTGCAGACCGTTTTGGCGGTTGCCGCTGATTTACCCCTGTTAACAGGTGAAGTGGTTGATGACATTGTTGGTCGGTTCTTTCAGTCGGGCAAGCCTGCTTTGGCAGTCGCGGTTTCCCAGTCCCTGCGTGAAAAGCTTGGTTTAGGGGCAGGGTACAGTTTTGACTGGCAAGGCAACCGAGTCGAATACGCAGGCATCAACGTGCTTGATGGGTCCCGAATTGACGACCCCGAAATAGACCAAGAAACCTATGTGTTGGATCGGTTGGAAGTGGCGGTGAACATTAACACGGTGGAGGAATTGCGGATTGCTCGGGAACAATTCGCCAAGTTCTCCAGCCGCACCTAAACAAAATCTTCCCCAAAATAGCCCCTCCTGACCCGCCCAAACCCCTTTGAACCCATCAACTAACCCCAAATCAAACCCTAAACAAAAAACAAACCCCAAAACAAGTCCCCACAGAACAAGGGGGTATAGCTATTAACGCAACATAGAACAATCAAATATAGTTCTTAGAAATTGCAAAATAAAATTTTCAGTAAAAAAGAAGAAGGGGAAACTTAGTTTTTCTTTGCCTTCGCTGCCTTGGCTTGCTTCTCCAAAAAGTCTGGCTCTTCCCGCAAAATCTTCGGAATATAATTGCATGCAGGATCAGACTCGAAGAGGTCACCCGTGTAATATTCAGCGCGTGTTCGGCAACCACCACAAATTTCGCGGTACTCACAAACACCGCATCTGCCCTTCAAGTTGCTCTTGTCCCGCAGCTTGTTGTGCAGTTCACTTTTTTGGATGGTTTCCCACGCTTGGCTCGCTGTCTTGTTTTCGATGTTGCCTACACGGTAACCTTCATGGAAGCCGCAGCTTCGGTAGTCGCCGTTTTCGGTTATACCCATGTAGCTGCCGCCGATGCTGCATCGTCCCAAGAAGCCCGTTTCAAACCATTCCCAAAAGTTTGCAGGGTTCTTTTGGCGAACAATGCGAGCATAGAAGGGTGCATAAACGTTGATTTTGACTTTGCCTGCCAGTTTGACTTGGAGGTCGTAGATTTCGTTGAAAGCTTCTTCGTACTGGTCTGCTGTAGGTGCCAAGTCAGGCATGTTGTCGCTGGCGCGTCCCACGGGAACCAAGTTATGGTAGACGACCATGCGGGCTTTGTATTGTTCGCCTAACGCTGCAGGGTGCGCCATGTCTTTGATGTTGTATTTGGTCATGGTGGTAACGATGCAGTCTAAGAGGCCAACTTCAGAAAGTTTCTTCATGGCGTGAATAGCTTTGTCGTAGCCGCCTTTGCGTCGGATAATGTCGTTAGATTGCTGGTTGCCATCTACACTTACAGCGGTGTGAACATTGTATTTAGCTAGTTTATTGAACCGCTCTTCGTCAAAGGCGAAGCCGCTTGTGATTAAGCTTACTTCCATACCTTTCTGTTTGGCGTAATCGATAACTTCAAAAATATCTGGCCGAACCAGTGGTTCTCCGCCGCTTATGCCAAACCATTTACATCCGAAATCGTGGACTTCATCCACAATTTTCTTTGCGGTTTTGGTGTCTACCTCGGAATCTTTAGCGTATTCTTTGGTGTAGCTGCAATATAGGCAACTGCCAACGCAGTTGCGCGTACAACGCCATGTAATCATAAACAGTGGCGCTTTTGAATCTGCCATCAAACTCACAACGAAAATACACGTTTCTTATCGATATAAATTTATTTGTAAAAATCATAGTCTACCTTCATCTAAGTTGTTACCTGTTTACATCTCTACGGTAAACCTTCTATAACATATCTGCTACCTGCCAAAACGGGTGTTTTAGCCCCCAAAACGGGGGAAATACTGCTTGATTGCTTAGTACTTAGGCGTTTTCCGAAAGAGTTTAATAGCCCTGCTTTTAAATACACATCCTCATTTGAGAAGGTCTCTAAATGAGTAACGAATCCTCAAATGAACTAGTTGTAAAACCCGCACCGCACATAAACGGTCCAATGTCCAAAAACAGGCTGATGCTATACACTTTTGTTGCACTTTTGATCCTCGACGTAGTTGCTATTGCAATGTGGTCGCCGATCACTGAACCCTCCGGCTGGAACCTAGGTCTCACCGTCGGTATAGTTTCTCTCATCGCCGTCGGTGTTGCTGTAGGCACTGATGCATTGCTCTACAAACTTGCTGCGGATAGCCCACTAAACACGATGTCTGCCGCAGTTTTCGGCTTAATCGTAACTCTCTCGTATTCTCTTGGCGCCCCCTTGATGGGTCAGATGAATGCAGACGCCACCGCATTCTTGAGCGCACCCACAGCGTTTATTTACGCTGGTCTGATTTCCCTTATCGGTCTGGTGCTTTTCAAGAAACTTATGGGCTTATCTGGCAGAAAACTTGTCAACCCTGCAGCAGCCGCAAAATTCATCATGCTGCTTCCCTTCGTTTCCACAACATTACTGGCTAAAGAGCACTTTTCACAGGACTTTGCAGCTGGCGGCTTGGGCGTACCCCAACTTGCTGGCCCCATAGGCGCAGGAATGAACCCTATCAACGGTAACGGCTTTGCGTCCTTCTCGACTTACCTGCAGCAATGCTATGCTTTCCCAGACCCAACAGCAATGACTTATCCTGATGTCAGCAACATCATGATTCTTGCCAAGTACCACGGGTGGGTAGGTGGCGCTTCAAGCCTCGCAGTTATCCTTGTCGGCTTGGGTCTCTTCATCGTCGCCCGTAAGTACATCAAATGGAGAATCACTGGTGCATACTTTGCCTCTATCGCCATAATGTCCGTGCTCATGTCCGTAGCTTACGTAGATTCAGACTTTACCACGCGATTGCTCTTTGAAATATTCATCGGCAGCTCGATATTCTTAGGCTTCTTCATGGCAACCGATCCCGCGACAACGCCTTTCACTAATACAGGACAAATAATCTTCGGAGTTGGCTTAGGTGTTCTGACTGTTGTTATACAAACCTATATGAACTTCTTTGGAGGTTCCCTGTTGGCATTGCTTATCATGAACCTTACGGTACCACTGCTTGACCGTGTAGGTATCCATAAACCCTTTGGGAGATGAACAAAATGGCAAACCTTGTACCAATTAAAGAACACAAAGAAAAAGCACGCGTCACCCCAATCTCCGTCTTCCCAGACCCACAAACCGCTGTCGTCCTAACCTGCCAACACGTCGGTGTAGCTAACACTCCACTAGTGGAAGTTGGCGACACTGTAGCAATCGGCCAAAAAATCGCAGAATCCGCTGAACGCATAAGCGCCCCAGTTCACAGCCCAATCTCTGGCAAAGTTGTCAAAATCGCAGACGCATTCAACAGCTGCATGTCCGCTTGCAATCAAGCCATCTGGATCGAAAATGACGGCAAAAAAACCAAAGACAAAGCCCTCACACCCATCTCTGAATCAGAACTCAAAAGCACCGCCAACGACGTTCTCCTTAAACGCATACGCGAAGCAGGTATTATCGGCTTAGGTGGCGCAGGCTTCCCAACAGGCGTGAAACTTAACCTGCCCGCAGGCAAAACCGTCAAACACCTTATCGTAAACGGTGCAGAAGGCGAACCCTACGACACTGCTGACGAACGTCTCATGGTGGAAAAAACCGCCAACCTCGTTCGAGGTGTCCGTGTTGTTCGTAAAATCCTTGGCAACCCCAAAGTTATCATCGCCACCAAAACCAGCAAAGTCGAAGCGGTTCCAAAACTGCAAGAAGCATTCAGCAAAGAACCTGACACTGAAGTTCGAGCTCTTCACCTGACCTATCAGCAAGGTGATGCAAGCGTTCTTCAGAAAGCCATCTTGGGTTATGAAACTCCACCAGGCAAACGCAGCTACGAAATGGGCACAATCGTCCAAAACGTCGCAACCATCAACGCCATTGCAAACGCTGTCTTTGAAGGTGAACCACTCATATCCAGAGTTACCACCTTAAACGGTGACATTGCCGAACCAAAGAACTTGCTCGTCAAAGTCGGAACTCCAATTGGCAACATCTTGAGCCAGAACAAAGTGGACATGAACAATGTTCGCGAAGTTGTTGTCGGCGGAGTTATGATGGGCACCGCACTGCCAGACGTTGAAGCACCCATAACCAAACGCTCCTCCAGCATAATCGTCTTCAACAAGAAGAAAGTTTCTGCATTCGCCGAAAAAGACCAACCCTGCATGCACTGTTCTAACTGCATCTCTTCCTGCCCAGTTCGTTTACACCCAATCTTGCTCTACAACGCTATCATGAAAGGCGAATTTGACAAAGCTGAGAAACTTTGGTATAAAGACTGCATCGTCTGCGGTACTTGCTCGTACGTTTGTCCAGCAAGGCTACCTCTGTCTAGCACCATCGCAAACGCGAAAAACCAAGCATAAACACCCTACACATGGATTTTCCATGTGACCTTCTTCTTTTTTGTTTGATTTCTTGTATTACCAATTAGGCTTTTTGTCCTAAACTGTGTTTTTTGACGTTCCAACCTGTGGTACCTTATATTTTCAGGGTGCAAAGGTGAATTTACTTTTTAGTTAAATTTGCTTAGCCATTTGTCCATTTTTGCCTTTCCCATTTGGGCTTTAACGGTAAAATTAATAAACGCGCCTAAACGTAATAGAAGAAACAAAGATGATAACCATGGAAGTAGAAAAATTTAAACTGAAAGACTTAGGCTATGGCTTAGTTGTGCCAATTCTTGTCGCACTTATCATCATGCTTTTCCCAACCGCAATTGGTCCCGCTGCAACTGCTGCATTCGGCTCTGAATCTCCCATTCCGCAAATTCTGACTCACGGCTTCGCTATGATGCTCATCTTTGCGATTCCTGCTCTGTTAGGTCTGCTTTGGAACAAGTGGGCAGGTGGCGCGGCAGGCTTCATAATGGGCACTCTTTACTATGTTGCTTATGCAGGATACAACATCATAAGCTCACAAATACTCTACAACTACAACGTAAACCTGTATGCTGACCCCGCATTCATCGGCAACTACATCGTTGGTGGCGTCCTCGTTGGCTACATCGCAGGCGCCCTCAACAATAAGTCACAAAACTTCAAACGCATGTTCGGCGCAGGCATGACCGCTGCACTTACCGTCGGTTTTATGCAGTTCATATTGAACTACACTGTCTCCACTGGCTCATACATGACACGTAATGACCCACTCTACGCATTCTGGACAACCATGCTGCCTTTGGTCATCTTGGGCGTAATCGCTCCAGTTATCGCAAAAGTGATGACGTGGTACGGCCTTTCCCCTTCACAGAGTGGCCACTACTAAATCACTTCCATCCCTTTTTCATTTTTTAGACTTCAGACTCTTCAATTCTGCAAACGCTTTTCTATTAAGCGGATTCTATGTAGCTTTGTGATGGAATGCGCGCCGCCTATTTCTTTGCAGGCATTCTCATGCTTTTGGTAGTTTCCACCCTGCTTGTGGCTACAACTCAACCACCCACCGACGCCACAGCAGCACAACCCGCTGTCTACATCGGCATCTACGCAGGGTCAACCAACGCCACCGAACTGTTGACGCTTGCAGACCAAGTCAAATCCTACACCAACCTTTTCGTCGTCGGCAGCACCGCAATAACCCACGACCTCCCAACCCTAGACACCGTATGCCAAAAACTCAGCGACGACAGCTTAAACTTTCTAACTTATGTCCACTACGAAGAAACCGTCCCGTTCGACCAATGGGTCACCAAAGCAAAACAAACTTGGCCTGCCCATTTCTTGGGCTTGTACGCGTACGACGAAGTTGGTGGACACCAAATTGACCGAACCCAATACATGGCTGCCAAAGAAGCCGACAACTACACCGACGCCGCCGACAAATACACACAAAACGTAACCAGCTGGCTAAGTCAGGTTCGCGACTGGTGTGGTCAAGACCTGCCGATGTATGAATCTGACTACGTGCTTTATGATTTTAATTATAAAGGTGGTTATGATGGGGTGTTTGTGCAGTTTGGCTGGAATTTTAGTCGTACCCTTGAGGTTGCTCTTTGCAGGGGTGCCGCAGCCACGCATCATTTGCCGTGGGGTGCCATAATCACTTGGACTTACGATGTGCCTCCATACTTGGGGTCTGGGCAACAGTTGTATGATGACATGGTTTACGCCTATGAGAACGGCGCCAAATACATTCTTGTTTTTGACTACGACAAAACCACAACCCACAGCATGATTCAACAGGAACATCTAGACGCGATTGCCCAGTTTTGGCAGTACGCCCAAACCCACCCCCAGCCTGTTTTGTCTTCCACGGAGCGTGTGGCTTACGTTTTGCCCACTGACTACGGGTTTGGCTTTCGCGGACCCACTGATAACATCTGGGGGTTGTGGCCTAGTGATGGTTTATCTGCTAAAGTTTGGAATGACGCCCAAACGTTGCTGCAGCAGTACGGCGCAAACCTTGACATAGTCTATGAAGACAGCCTTCAGCTTAGCCAAGTAACCTACCACCAAGTTATCTACTACAACAGCTCGCTTAACCCGTAATTTTGGTCGTTTTAGGGTTCTATTTGTCCATTGAAATTTGACGGAAACCCTTATTATGTATCGCTCGTTTTTCCCTTGATGCTTGAGGCTTTAAAATGACTAATTCACCCTCTCAAAGTAACTCCCAAGCCTATGAAGAACGCGCAAACTGGCCTCCATACACTTACCGAGATTACCCCGGTATTAAACCCGAAACGTATGATGCTTTCTTGAAGTTTTTAGATACTGAAAACACCACTGGTCGCCTTATGGAGTTGCAGCCGTGGGTCAGCATCTGCGACAGTCGATGCGCTTTCTGCTATTTCCCAACCACCGCTACAAGCCAAGTCCAAATTGAACCTTACCTCGATTTGCTCAAAAAAGAACTCGCCATGTACGCCCAAACCAAATACGTGAAAACCAGCGTTTTTGACGAAATCGTCCTCGGTGGAGGCACCCCAAGCGTACTTACGGCGGAACAAATCATCGATTTAATTGATTTTTGCAAGGCAAATTTCCAGACTAGCGATGAATACTTCATTAAAGTCACTGGTTCATCAAAAACTTTGGCGCTTCATAAAATCGACAAGCTTGCCGAATACGGAGTATATCAAATGGACATGGGCGCACAAACATTTGACGACAAACTGCGCAAACTCATGTGCCTGCCCGACAGCGCCACTGAAGTGGAAGCTGCCATCAAACACGCCCGCGACCTCGGCTTAGTTGTGTGTGTGGATTTGATGTATAATTTTCCCACTCAAACGATGGAAAGCTGGATAGATACCCTCAAAAAAGCCATCGAACTTGATGTCGAAATTGACGCGTATTCTTTACATGTTGACCCAGGTACGCCTTTGGAGAAGATGATTCAAAGAGGTGTTGTTCCTCCACAGGGCGATGCCGAATTTGAGAAAGAAATGTATCTTGTGGCTTACAAGATGCTTACCGAAGCTGGTTACACGCCTGTTGGTCACGACCGCTACAGCCGCGTTGAATGGCACAAACGTGAAAACTGCCTCAACGGCTGGCCATGGGGCGGCATCTTAACCACTGGCGCAGGCTGCTTTATGGGTTACCTGCAACGCTTCAGCTACAGTAACATCGAAGACGTAAACGCCTATATGGAAACTGTCAAAGCTGGTAAGCTTCCAATCGCGCGTCTCTCAGAGTCAGACGACGACGAAATGATGCGCCGCGAAATGAGCCGCCTCTATCTACGCTTGGCCGTCAGTAAAACCGAGTTTATGGAAAAATTCGGCAAAATCCCCGAAGACGTCTTTGCACCCCAACTAAAACGCCTCCAAGGCAAAGGCTTAATCGAAATTGACGACAAAGAAATCCGCTTAACCAAGCAAGGCGAAGTCTGGAAAGGCAACATTGCCTGGGAATTCGCCAATAACCCCGCAAAATAAGCCCCCTTTTTTAGGGCTTCCAAATTTTTAACAACAAACGGAAATTTAGAGGATTGACCGTGCACGCCAAATCAAGTGATTAAGCGCCATACGTGTCATCAGTTTGCTGTAAAAGTTGCCTCTTACGTTGCCTTTGATGGCTTGTCGAATAACGTATCGTGGTGTGTAGAGGCTGTTGTAGAATTTGGTGCGTAGCTTCGCAATTTCTTCTGCGGGAACCAGTGGGTTATCGATGACGGGATTCATGGTGTTGTAGAGGCTCCAGTTGTTAGAGATTTTCCACCCCAAATTCTCCACCAATGTGCGAAGTTCTGTGCCTGGATACGGCGTAGCGATGCAGAGGTATGCGTCGTCGGGTTCCATGCGCCGCAGCAACTCCACCGTCTGCTTCACGTCATCTAACGTTTCACCTGGATAGGCAATGAGTGCGGAGACGGCTACGAAAAAGTTCTCCTTCTTTGCCATTCTCACCGCGTTAATGTTCTGTTCGATGCTGGTGCGTTTGTGAATTTTATCTAACGTTTTTTGGCAGCCCGATTCAACGCCGAAAGCCACGTTGTTGCAGTTCGCTTGCCGCATCTTTGCCAACTCTTCCTTGGTGACGTCAACGCGTGTTTGGCAGCCCCACGGTAACCCCAATTTCCTCTCTATCATTCCATCGCATAACGCAAACAAACGCTTACGGTCTAACGTGACGGTGTCATCATAGAAGCTTATGCCATCGGCATGGTACTCGTTTTTGAGCCACTCTAACTCATCAAGAACACTTACTGTGCTTCGACTTCGATATCGCGGACCAAAAAGCTGGGTCGTTACGCAGAAGGCACATTGGAAGGGACATCCGCGGCTGGACAACATGGGCATGAACATTTTGCCGTAGATGCGGTACTTTTCAAGCGGAAAACACTCGTATGCTGGACGCGGCAACGCGTCTAAGTCTTGGATAAATTCGCGAGGTCCCGTTCGGGCGGCTTCGCCGTTGTTGCGAAACGTAATCCCTTTCACATCTTTCAGTGCTGCAGGCGTGATTTCCTTAAGGGCCGCCAATTCCAGCATGGTTAATTCGCCTTCGCCCCTCACAATAATGTCTATGTTAGGGTTTTCCTGCAGGGTTTCTGCGTCGCGGAACGTAACATGTGGACCGCCCATGATGACTTGGGCGTTTGGGCAGGCTTCTTTTGCGGCGCTGGCTGATTTCATGGCTGAAAAAATGTTCGGCGTTGTGGAGGTGATGCCGATTAATTCGGGGTCAAAGGTTGAAAGTTCTTTTTTGAGTTCTTCGTAGCTAAGGTGACTTGCGGGGCAGTCAATTAACTTTACTTCGTGCCCTTCCCGCTTAAGAACCGCCGCCAAATAGGCAAGGCTTAACGGCAAAAGAAGCGGGTGCTGATAATCCATCTGTTCAACGGTGGGATTAATTAAAGCTACTTTGGTTGTTTTCATCTTTATTCAGCCAGTGAGCGATGCAATAACTGTTAGGAAATTGTTTTCAGGAGTAGATTCTATAAAAGTTGTCCTTTGTCTCCTTTATAAGGATTGGGTGAATGTTAACCCGATACAAGAACCCCATATCTGAGGCAAATTTCCCGCCTCAAACTCTTCGCAACAACCAAAATTATGTTGCACCCCTTTTTCAGCAACAGAGCCTTTAGTAATTATCGCTCTATTTTTCCAGAAACCCCGCATTAATGCTGAATCAAATAAACTCTGCTCGTTTGCTATTTGCTCCCATTTTTCTGAAACTGCGGAATAATTATAAACGACCTTCTCCACTAGAAAAATGTAGTTCTTGGGGTTAAATGCTTTTTCAGCTTTACACCCCACCAAACAAAAAAATAAAAAAACGAATTTTCGGGTGAAAAAATGGAAAATAAAAAACTCTATAAGTTTTTAGCGGCTCTCGCAACACTACTTTTAGTCACTTCCACGATGATGCTGCTATCAAATTCCATTGAAAAAACAACTGCACAAACCAACACAAGCGACCTTCTACAATACGAGTGGACACAGTTAGGCTCGTCGGGCGGCTGGAAGCTTTCATCTGACGGACCCGCACCAAATAGCCCCACAGTAAGCTGGACCCAAAACGTCACCGGTCTTAGCGCTGGCTTTGCTGGAACTCTCACTGCCTTTGGCGGACTAGTTTTTGCCACCACAGCAAATGCAGTCTACGCATTTGATGGCTTCACTGGTCAACTACGTTGGACCTACGCTTCGCAAGGTGCAAACTTCCAGAGTTCACCAACTAAACTGGACGACACCTACATGTTTCTAGACGGCGGCTCTGGTGCAGGCGGCTTAGGCATTAACTCAGTTGCTGGCACATTAACCAACGAAACAGTCACTGTTCTTAGAATTGCAGACGGCACATTTGTCTCTAACTTCACTGTGGTCGGCGTGGGCTTTCAGCCTGGCGCAGGCGGATACTTCCCCGGCAGGTACTCCGATGACACTCAAATGAAGTATGTACGTGGATACAACTCACAAACCAACGAAGCCTCCTACTATGCCATCGATCTTTCTGACCCAACTACACCTAAACTGGCTTGGCATACTATTCTGGACGAAACTGGCGAAGACCTATCCGTTGGCGGCGGCATCCTTTTGGTTGGAACCGTTAACGGTGCAGTTTTAGGTTTGAATGCTACCACAGGCGATATTATGTGGCGTTCCGGGAAAATTGGTTTTGCTCAATACACCGCTACTTATGTGGATGGCATGTTCATTCAAGGTTCAGCTAGTACACGACTTACCGCCTACAACGCAACTAACGGCGATATAATCTGGGATAAAGACCAGGGTGGTCGAGCGTTCTTTGCCTTTGCAGGAGCCACAGCATATGGCCGCTTCTACCAGCATAATATTGCCCTGCCTCTGGGCTTTATTGGCTGCTGGGACATACAAACAGGCGATTTGCTCTGGAAGCAGTTAGCCCTCTACAACATAGGCTACGTCACTCCCGTTGTGGCTGACGGCAAACTATTCATCCAGCAATACTCAGGAACCGCCGGCGGCGTCACCTCTCAAGGATTCACCTTCTCCTGCTTCGACGCTTTTACAGGTGACTTGCTTTGGTCAATGCCTAGCACTTCTATAGTCAATCCCTCCATTGCATATGGAAACCTGTACGCCATCATCGGCAACACAATTTACTGTTTTAGTGATTCTGACCCTGAGCCTTGGTCTATGTGGCGTGGAAACGTAGAAACCCCTGGTATTGCGCAAACTACTGGACCTTTAACTACTTTCCCTGAATGGACTTTTGCTACCGACGGCCCAATAACTTCTTCACCTTCAGTGGTGGACGGCAAAGTGTACTTTGGCTCTCAAGACGGCAACATTTACTGTGTTGACGCTTACAACGGTAATGAAATCTGGACTTACGCAACCAGTCACCGCGTTTACTCTTCACCTGCAGTAGCTGACGGGCGCGTCTTCACTGGTGCTGACGATGGTTATATCCATGCTTTAGACGCTGACACAGGCGAAGTGCTGTGGACAACATCAGCCGGAAACGTAACGAGCTACGTGTTTGCTGCCACTTGGCAACCTCGCTCTTCCCCGATTGTTGTCGGCAACCGACTTTATGTGGGTTCTTTAGATGGCAGTGTGTATTGTCTTAACACAGCAGATGGAACGGTAGTTTGGAATAAACAGTTAGGCAACGAAACATTCCCAATTGCGGGTTCAGCAGCATACTCGAACGGCTACATATACATCGACTGCACTAACCATAACCTCTACAAACTAAATGCAAATAATGGCGATATAATTTGGACCACTACGTCGAACGCAACTATCGCGCGATCCTACACGAACTTCTTCCCCTGGAGTACTCCTGTAGTCTTCAACAATACCGTCTATTGGGGCGCTGGACCTGTCTATGGCGTGCTGGTTTGGTACGCTTTAGATGCCACAACAGGGCGCCAAATCTGGAATGTAACCAACAACGCGCAGCAAACTCCTGACACAGACTACCGCTTCTTAGGCAACACTCCAACTTGCCAGACGCCTGTAGTTTTGCAATGGAACACTAGCTTAAGCGTTATGATTGTTGCCGAAAACCTCGGCGTATCCATACGCAATGCAAACACTGGCGAAAGAATTTACTACCAATTCTTAGGGCATGAAGTGTACTCTTCCGTTGCATACGCAAATGACTCCCGTGGAGCCAGATTCTACATCGGCTCAGACACCTACGCTATCACTGCTTTCAACATGACTGCTGCTATGACTAACGAAACCGCGAACGGCGTTCTCTCTGTCTACACCACCAATTCGCACATTCAGTCTTCACCTACATTGTGGGATGGAAAACTGTACGTTACTTCAGCAGATAACAACCTTTACATGTTCTCTGACCGCGTTCACAACCAGATTAGCCTTTCAGCAAGCTCTGATAAAGGCGGTACAATGTGGTCAAACCAAACTCTGCTTATCGAGGGACGACTGACGCCTCAAGCAACTATTCCTTCCGCTGATCTTCCTGGATACGGTTCCTTTGGCGAAAATGGTCTGCCTGATGCTACAATAACCTTGACGGTCGTTAAGCCAGATGGCTCCTCTGAAAACTTTACAACAACCACAGATAACTCTGGTGACTTCAGCTTTAGTTTTCAGCCAACAGCAACAGGTGACTACAACTGGATAGTCTACTATGAAGGTAAAATGGCCTCCGCAATTGCTTACTCAGAAGCATACACTGAGTACCATGCGCTTTCTGTGACATCTCCTCCAGATGGCGGAAGTACCCCTACGCCTTCTGAAAGCACTTCGCCAGGCGTAACCTCAACACCTACGTCGCCAACCCCGTCGGAGACCTCCACTGGGGGCGGAGGCACACCAATTGAGTACATCTACGTTGCCATTGCCGTCGTGGTCATAATCATAATTGCTGTGGGCGCTTACATCCTTACCCGCCGTCGCACGACCTAAACCTAAACTTCCCTTTTCTTTTTTCTCTTTTTAAAAATTTTTGATTAAGTGAAACTCTTGTTTAAAGGCATAAAAGTTGATGGCGTTAGGTTGTATGCTATGCCCTGTGTGTTAACAATGAAACGCCCTGCTTAAACACCGAGGTGGCGCCTTCCCGTTTTATTTTCCGCAGAATCCGTTTCGGTGACCTGCTCCACGACTGGTGAAGTCTACGTTGAATCTTGAGTAACGAGTCAAAATCAAACTCGTCGGTTTTTACATAGAACAAAAAGTCTTCTACCCGGTCGTAAAGGTGTTTTTCTAAAACTTCTTCATACAGGATGCTGCCTGGGTAAGAAACGTAGATGTTGAATCCGCACCAGTCGGGGTTAAGTTTTTTGGCAAATTTGAGTGAGGCTTCCATGTCTTTTATGGTCTCGCCGGGGATGCCAATCATAAATGAGCAAGCCACCTGTATGTCTTCTTGGCGGCACATATTAAACGCCTGCAGGGTTTGCTCCATTGTTATGCCTTTGTTAATTTTTTCAATAATGCGTGGTGAACCAGATTCTACACCAAACCAGATGGTCTTGCACCCTGCTTGGCGCATGTTGCGCAGGACTTCTCTGGAAAGTAAGTCCGCTCGGGTGTCGCAGACCCATTGGACATCCATTTTCTCTTTTTTCATCAAACCACAAAACTCTAGGGTCTCTTTTTTGTGGATGGTGAAATTATCGCTAATGAAGTATACCCCTTTGGATCCGAAGTTGTCGACGAGGTGTTTGATTTCGGCAACAATTTTTGGGGGGCTGAAGATGCGGCATTTTTTGCCCCAGAGTTTTTCGATGTCGCAGTAGGCGCAGCTGTAGGGGCATCCTCGAGTTACGCTCATTATGTCAACGGGTTCAACGTCTAAGAACTCGATTTTTCTGCCATACTGATCCATAGGCAACAGGTGCCGTGCGGGAAACGGAACTTTTTCAAGGTTCGCTATGAATGTGGGTGGGCTCTTTATGGTTTGCCCGTTTTTGATGTATGCAACGCCCGCGATTGTTGCTGCTATTTGGGCGTCTTCGTTTTTGGTGATGGCTGCGGCAAGTTTAGTAATTGCCTCTTCGCCTTCACCCATTACTACATAGTCTATTTCGGGGTGTGCCAGTAAGCTTTCAGGTGCGTATGTTGCATGCCAACCGCCCACAATCACCTTGCACGCTGGGTATCCTTCTTTGACTGCCCGTGCCGTGTCTAGGCATCGTTGAAAAGTTGCAGAGCCACATGTAATGCCCACAATCATTGGCTGCATTTGTGCAGCTAGCTGTTTAACTTCCTCATCGGTTTTTTTAATCAAGTAGTTATCCAGAACTTCCACGTTGTAGCCGGCTTTTTCCAGAGCGCCCGCGACGTAAGCTAACCCTAAGGGGGGAAGTTTTCGTCCAAGGATCCATGGTGCAGTTGAAGGGGGCGATGTTGTCATGAGCAAAATTGGTTGTTTGTTCTCTGGGTGGGTGCTTTTGGCATTCATTTGCAATTATTGTCCTATGCCGACCTATTATAGATATTGGGTTTTTGTTCTTGTTTGGGTGGGCTTGTTTTTCTAGTTGGATTTCTGTCTTGTTAAGTGGTTGTTTCGTGTTGCAGTTTGCTTTTGGAGCCTCTTTTTATGCTGACGATATTGCTGCATATTTGTTCTACAATTTTCTTATTTTCAATTTATATGGGTATAAAAGTTTTCATGTATGGCGATATTTGCCATAGATTTAAATTGGTATCACAAAATACTCTCAGCGCTGAGCTCCCTCGCTCAGTCTCAATATAAAAAAATCTATGGGTGGGAAACTTAAGGATGGATAAAAAAATCAACTCAAAAACTAAATTGTTGATGGCTTTGTTGGTGCTCTTGATGTTATTTTCAATGGTCCCAATATTTACCGTTGCGGATCCATCATCAAGTGCATCAACAGGCTATGGCAATCTGCTACAGTATGAATGGCGCGAAACTGGTGCAACATCGGAAAACACGCACTTCAGTGACGGACCAGCACCTAATACGCCTAATGTACTTTGGAGCCTAGGCTCAGGAGCTTATCCAGGGCAGCCCTCATTTACAGGCGCCACGTATGCTTGGGACGGAAAAATCTTCAGCTTCAGTAGCAGTTGGATAGGTGCTTATGACCCATTCACAGGGCAACTTCAATGGAACATAACAATGCCCACTGGATGGACTGCACAAGCTGGCACAGGCGGAACTCCACAAGCCTTCAAAATAGACAATCAGTATGCCGGTATATGGACAAGCCGTGGTCCCGTCTTCTTTAACTACAAAACTGGAACCTTAGCAGGCATGACATACTTTAACTCATCTGAAGCTGGACGACCTGATATCAGCCTTGGCGGAGGCTCAGTGTTCTACTATGCTGGCTTCTATAACAGTGAAGCAAAGGTCTTCGTACGGTACGCACGTATTACCGACACCAACGAACACGGTGCTGTTGCCTTCGACTGTTCTGACCCAACTAAACCAGCAACACTAAAATGGATATTTAGAGCCGACACCCCCGTTGAAGTGTTGGGCTCAGTAGGCGGTTTAGTGATGTTGGGCGGTTATGGTGAAGGTGAAATCTATGCTGTGAACGCCACCACTGGCAAGTTGGTTTGGCACCAATGGAAAGTGGGAAACTGTGGCTATTCCGGCACAGGATATGATGGGCTGTTCGTGCATGGTGCCTCTTCAGTGTTCCTAACAGGCTACAATGCAACAAATGGCGATATAGTTTGGGATTTCAATGCAGGTGAACGCGCCTACTTCGTGTACGGTGGTGCAGCTGCGTATGGACGATACTTTGCAGTAAACATCGCTGTCGACCCCTCAGGATACTTCGGATGCTGGGACATATACACTGGCAAACTTATGTGGAAGACCCCTGCTCTCTGGAACATAGCGTATCTAACTCCAGTTGTAGCTGACGGAAAAGTTTACGTACAACGTTACTCTGGAACTGCCGCTGGCATTGAAGCAGAACAAAACGGCTTCATGTGTATGGATGCATTGACTGGCACAATCCTTTGGGAACTTCCAGGCATATCAGCATCTCATCCGACAGTTGCTTACGGGAACCTCTACATAGTATCTGGAGGTAAACTGTACTGCATAAGTGACACTGTAAGCGAATTCACCTCATGGCACGGAATACCTGAAAACAACGGTGTAGTCGTAGGACAATATGCTCCAACCGATATTAGCATCCCGAAATGGACTTACCTAACAGCTGGACCAATAACTGGATCTCCAGTTGCAGCAAACGGTAAAATCTACTTCGGTTCATTTGACCAAAACCTCTACTGCGTTGACGCCGATACTGGTCAAAAAATATGGAATTACACAGTTGGGTACAGAATTCGGTCTACCCCTGCAGTCTTTGGCAGCACGGTTTACCTTGGACCCGATGATGGCTATGTCTATGCATTTGATGCCTCCTCTGGAGCCCTCAAATGGAAGACTCCTGCTCCTGGGCAATGGACAACGGCGATACCTGGGGAAGTGACTTGGTCTCCTGCCTGGCAGCCTCGAAGTTGCCCCATTATCAACGGTGGCTACTTGTATGTTGGATCGATGGATGGCAAAATCTACTGCTTAGATGCTAACTCTGGCTCTCTAAGATGGTCTCGTGCTCTTGGAAATGCATCTGCACCAATTGGCGGAACCCCCGCAGTCAGTAACAACATAGTCTACATCGCAGATGGTCTTGGAAATCTAACTGCACTCAAAGCTTCTGACGGCTCCATAGTATGGCAACGTGTCATTGATACTTCCCAGCGACGAAACGTAGGCACTCCAATTGTTGTTGGTGATGTGCTCTTCTTCGGCACTTCATATTATCCGACAAGTGAAGGTCGACCCACATCTCCGTCAACCCAACACCGCGTAGCAATGATTAACGCAACCACAGGTGAACTCATAACCAGCGCTCAATTAACTCTATCAACTGGAAGCACGCCCGCAGTGTTCACTCCTACTTTCCGTGCAAGCACAACGGTTTCTGTTCCCAGCGGTACTGTTCTTGGTGGTGGCGTTGTCGACGGCGTTAGCCAATCCTACACAGTTGAAGGTACACAAACACGAACCTACGACATGATCTTTGCAGTCGAAGGCATGCAAATCAGTGCTTGGGCTATACTGTATACTGGAACAAACCTTGGAAACAGCACTAGCGGCGCAAACCGATTCATCTACAATGGCACAACCATGATGAGCCGTGTTTGGTCTCAGTGGATTGGGCACCAAATCTTCTCGTCACTAACCTACGTGGACGATTTGACTGGACCCAAAATCTATGGCGGAAGTGACGTCAACTCTATTACTTGCTTAGCTGCCGCTTCGGGTCAACCTCTATCATCGTACTCTACAGGCGCGCCAGTTTTTGGCGTAATTGCAGTCTACGACAATAAAATATACGCAGCCTCTCAAGACAAGATGCTTTACTGCTTTAGCACTCCAAAAGCTTCCTCTGACATGGTCATATATGCGGATGCTAGCAAGAGCGGTGAAATGTGGAACAACGAAACCCTTACAATCGCTGGCAAGTTATCTCCACCAGTAACAGGCTTCTATCTGCTGGGTGACTTCGGTTCTTACGCGGACAATTGTCTTCCAAACGCAACTGTAATAGTATCCTTAACTAAACCTGACCAAACATCGCTTAACTTAACCACACAAACAGACAGCATGGGCTACTTCACCGTGTCCTCTGTTCTTCCTGACGTGGGAACTTGGGGCTGGGTAGCCTACTATGCAGGCGAAAACAAACCTTGGATAACATACAATGAGGCTTATTCGACGTGGGTGGAAATCAATGTAACTGCTGCCCCAATTGAAACTATCCCAACCCCAACTGAAGCACCAACTCCTTCACCTGAACAAACCGCAACTCCAACTGTCACTGAAACACCCCAAGCCACAGAAACCGTTGCCCCCACAGAAACTGTTGCGCCCAATGTGTTCGGTAATCTGCCAGTTGAATACGTCTACGTTATCGTTGCAGTCGTTGTTATAGTCATTGTTGCCATCGCGGGCTTTATGTACTTTAAGCGAAAGAAGTAACCCTTCTTTCTTTTTCTTTTTTCCAAAACTATTGTGTTCTGTTTGTAACTAGTTATTTCGGTGTGTCTGGTTAAAGTTAATTAAGTTCTGAGGAAAATGGTCTAGCCGTCGGTCTGCATGCTTGCCCAATACAAACAAGTAACCTGTAAAAGTGCTCTGGGAAACCTAAGCGCTTTAGGCACTCGCCTTTGGACTCGACACTGCTTTGACCCCTATGTTAACTGTGAACTTAACTGCGTCTATTGTAACACAAGCACCATCCGACAGACTAGCCTTGGTGTATCCTCAGCTGAGGTTTGCGCCAGAATTAATGGACCCTCGGTGCTTGACCGCGAATTAGCTTCTTTGAAAGCCAAAGGCGTCGTCAGCATAGGTTTGGCGATGGACGCATATCAGCCCATCGAAAAAGACCTTGGCTTAACGCGACAGATACTGGAAGTTTTAAAGAAACATAATTGTCCTTTTTCAATTGGCACAAAATCGGATTTGGTTCTTCGGGACTTAGACATCATTTCAGAAGTAGCCAAAAAAGCCCCCTGCTGCGTCTCGTTAAGCATAACCACTTTAGATGAAAATTTTGCGAAACTGCTGGAACCTAACGCTTCCTCTCCAAAACGGCGCTTAGAAGCCGTTAGGCAACTTTCAAACGCTGGCGTAACCACCGGCGTCTGGTTGTCTCCTATTCTTCCTTACATAACCGATAACGACGAAAACATAGCTTCAGTTGTTGAAGCTGCAGTTGCCAGCGGTGCCGATGTTCTTTTGGGCGGCGCTTTGGATATGCGGTCACCTGTGGGATTCTACAAGTTTTTAGCCACCCATTACCTAGAACTTATCCCCAAATATGACCACCTATACAAACAACCCAACGGCTCTTACACGTATTATCCCTTGGAAGCGTACTTGTATGAATTGTATGGGCGATTTATCCGTCACTGCCGCCGGTATGGCGCCAAAAATTACATGCCCCACTTCTATACTCGGCAGCAAGCTTTGCTATTTTATCTGCGAGCTTTTTCCGCTAATCAGCTGTCTTTGTCTGAGCTTTTAGCAGTGCTGAATTATTTGCCGCCTTCGCAGGAAATCTTACAAACAGTTAACCTGAGATTACATAGTTCTTTTAGTCGTGCTTTTCTTGATGCATTCCGTTACTTCCCGCACTAATTTGCTCCGTTTTCGCTTCTAATCAGACCGCCTTCAAAAAACCGTGATTTCTACAATAAATTTAATTCCTGCACAAATCCTTTATTTGTCAACGCGCTTGAGCGAGGCTAAAATGTTATGTGGCGCAGGCGAAAAAACCTCCGGTATGCCCGGTGGGCAAGTAAACTCATCTTTGTGATTCTTTTCATGGTGCCCATAGCCTACGTGCCTTCCAGCGCCCTTTTTGAAACCCCCACCGCTAATTTCACGACTTTTTTCACTCCCGGCTACACGCCGTTTGGTACTCTCCCTATGGCTTGGTCACCGTGCAGCGTATGGCTTAACGGGTGGAGTTGGCCTTACCCGCCTGGCGCTTGGCTGGTGGAACCATTAGGGGCATTGCAGGCTATCGTGACCAGAGAAGTGAGTTTGCCGTTGCTGGAGCCCACTTTTATTGCTTTAGGCGTAGTGTTGGCTTCTGTTGTGCTTTTGGGGTCTGCTTTTTGCAGTTGGGCTTGCCCGTTGGGAAGCCTGATTGACAGTTTTGATATGGCTATTGGCAAGTTTTTCCACAAAATTGAAGCCAAACGAATCGAAGCCTACAAAAAAAGCAAAATCCAAGCATCCCAACCCAATTCCTGCACCCTCTGCCCCGTTACCCGCCTCATAACCCGAAATAACGTTGCCTCAACAGGCATAGTTGCCGCAAGCGTAGCTGGCGCCGCCATAACTGGCTTTAACGTGTTCTGCCTCATCTGCCCAATCGGCATAGCCACCCGAGGCTTGTTTAACTTAAAAGCCACAACGTTTGTTTCCAGAAAACTTAGTCCGCCAGGCGTCATCAACCCTTTCTTCATAGAACTGCTCATCTTTCCAGTTATCGCGCTTTTGGTGAGCCTTAAGGAACGGCGGTTTTGGTGCAATAAACTCTGTCCTGTTGGCGCCCTGTTAAACGGCGTATCCACCGTCAATCTCCTCGTTAAGTTTAGGATAAACAAAGAGAAGTGCATCATGAACGGTTGCCCTGACGGCTGCAAAGACAGCCACCTAGGCTACTGTACTGCCTGTCGCGTTGCCGACGACCGCAAATGCGAAAAAGTTTGCCCTGCCCAAATTAACATAACTGGCGATGGCTCAATGCACCGTTGCACCAAATGCATGGAGTGCTACATAGCCTGTGACCATGGTGCAATCAAGTTTTCGGTGGTTGGCAAGCCTGACATTTTCCGTTTGCCTGGCAATATTCGGGATTGGCGTGCAAGAAGAAAAAACAAAACCAAACCGCAACTGGTCAATAGTTAGCTTTAGCTGTTTTTTGCAGAAACTTTTCTGCGACCTGCAAATCTTCCAACGTGTTGATGTTCAAAACTGCTTCCACATCCTCTGATATGAATGCCGCTTCGCTGAGTGTTTCTTGGTTAATTTTTGCTGCATCCAAAACATTTACGCCCGAAACACAGTACTCTGCACCCTGAAAGGGGTACGTGGAGGAAACTGACAACCCCCAACTTCTCCGTTTTTCAACTGGAACCAGAACCGTCAACGCCTCCAGCCCACATTGCTCATACCTTGAAACTACCCCGTCAAGGAAGCAGCCTGTGAGGGCAGGTAAATCTGATGAAATCATGAGGACGGGGCTGGTTATGTTGGCTTTGACTAGGGCTTGTTTTCGGTCGTCGTGGTATCCTTTTGCGTCTGTTCTTAATACTTTCAATCCGTTGGCTACACAGTGTTTTTCGGTTTCCGCGGTGTTTTCACTTGTCACCACATAAACCTCTGAAACGCTGGTGGCGGACTGAATGGCTTCAGCCACCCAATCTATCAACGACTTCCCAAGTAGCGGCAATAGAGGTTTTTCAACAGGCAACCCTATTCTTTTGCCTTTCCCTCCAGCCATAATCAAAGCAGGAACCTGCATAGCCCAAAATACTTGTATGCTTCCAAAAAAGCCTTCGCCTTTCTCTGCTTCCCCCTTTCTTCATAACGCTTGTTCGTCTGCATCTTTTCCGTAAGCTTTATAGTGAAATCGCCCCTATCAAATGTCAGGGCAGGCAGGACAACGTCGTTATGGGCTATGCAAATCAATCACTGGCGGGGGCAAACCCATGAAATCAGGTATTGCAGCCTGCATGGTAGTTTTGCTTATTTTGGTGCTTGCCGTTTCAGATTTCACCCTTTCTTCTGTTTGCGCCTTGACCGCCAACACCGTAGACAGCACCGTTAACCCTGAAAGTTTACTACAATATGAGTGGACTCAACCTCAAGGTGATGCTTCCTTCTCGCGGTACTCGACTGGGTCCGCTCCAGAAGCTCCAGATGTTCTCTGGAAAACCACCATCCCCGACCTGCAAAGCTACGTTGCGGCTTTTAATGGAAAACTTTTCGTCACAACCCCCACCCAAGTTATTGCTCTTGACAAAGACACTGGACAAATCGTCTGGAACACTACCGTGCAGGGTCCTGACCGGTGGCCTGCTGTCTATAAAATTGACGATACCCACCTGATTGCTGGAAAAACCTGCATAGACATCGAAACTGGCGCGGTTGTTTGGGTAAGTCAAACGTTTTCTCCCAGCGCTTCTGATTTTCAGGAAGGCTGCTACAGTTCCGAACAGAAAATGTTCTACATAAAAATGGATTCTAGTGTGCAAGCTTGGGACTTTTCTAATCCTAAATATCCGCCGACTTTGGCTTGGGAAACGTTTGTTTCTGGCGGCGGTGACTCGGGGTCTGGTGTGCAGTACGGTGATGGCAAGGTGTTTCCTGGGTCGCTTCTTCCGCATCAAATTGCGTTAGACGCCCGCAATGGTTCTCTTCTGTGGGACACCGAGACGAAGTCTTCTATGCTTTTTTCAGGTTGCTACTATGAAGGCAAGTTTCTGCGGGGTGGCTCACATGACAACACTTTCTACTGTTTTGACGCCGAGACTGGGCAGATTTTGTGGACTTACACTGCTGACACTCCCGATGGCTATTGGGCTTCAGGCAGCGCCGCTGCTTACGACATGGTGTTTGCCACAAACATGGACGGTTACCTGTATGCTTTGGACGTTAACACTGGAACGGTGGTTTGGAAGTATAGTGGACCTAGCGGCTTTTACTTCCCTGGGTATCCAACGGTGGCAGACGGCAAAGTTTACGTAACCACCAGCCAATCCGCTGCCACAATCAACTCCACATTGCCTGGCACTTCAGAATTTGCCTGCTTTGATGCGTTCACGGGCACGATAGTTTGGACATTACCGATTGAAGCGTATGCTCCCCGAGAATCGGTTGCAATTGCCTACGGGAACCTCTATCTTATCCCAGGCGCTTTAAAAGCAGGCACCATGGATAGTTATGTTTCGGTTTCTCAAGTTTGGGCGTTAGGCACTCAACCTTGGAGTATGTACCTTAAAGACAGCCAACACAGTGCCATGGGGCAGGCTGGACCTTTGAATTTAACGTCACGCTGGAACTTCACCACCGCTGGAGCCGTGACCTCTTCTCCCAGTGCGGTGGATGGAAAAATCTTTGTCGGCTCACAAGACACCTACATTTACTGCTTCAACGCCCGCACAGGCAGCCTTGTTTGGCGATTCAAAACAGACGGGCGAATCGAATCTTCCCCCGCCATCTCTGACGGGCGCGTCTTTATTGTTTCTGACGATGGTTACCTGTACAGTTTAAACGCTACCAACGGCGGCTTGTTCTGGAAACAGTACATTGAAAGTAACTTGCAAGTTACGTCTGATTCTACTCAGCAGATTCGGTCTTCTCCAACCGTGGCTGGCAACAGAATCTACGTTGGCTCCCTAAACGGCGTTCTTTACTGCATTGACCCTCAGAACGGCAACATAACTTGGACGTTCACCACAGATGGACCCATAACTTCTTCGGCTGCTGTTTCTGCAGGTGCAGTTTACCTAACTTCAAAAGAGCCCTACGAAGGCGTCTTGTACAAAATTGATGCTACTTATGGCACGCTTATCTGGCGCTTGCACCTGCAATACAGCACCTCTCAACCTTCTGACATGTCGGGGTCACCAGTTATCGGCGGCAACTTGGTGTTCTTGTCAGCTAACGGCGTTCTGTACGGCATCCAGCCAGAACTAGGTCAATGTGTCTGGATGTATGAAGCCAGCAGCGGCGGCTTTCTAGGTTCCCCCGTTTACATTGGCGGCCAACTGTTCTTCACCGACGGCTCCAACGCTGTGTGCCTCAGTGCAGAAACGGGGACGCTAATTTGGCAGTCCGTGGTGGGTTCTCAATGTTTTGCTACACCCACCTACGCGGATGGAAAACTTTACTTGGCAAGTGACATGCGCTCGGTGTATGTGCTGAACACGACTGATGGGCAAAAGCTTTCTTGGTTCACTTTGGGCTCTAACGTTTGGTCTTCTCCCACCATATACGAGGGGCGTATTTATGTGGGCGCCCAAGATTGGACCCTGTATTGTCTCGCAAACTATCCCCCAATTAGCAGCAACCTGACGGTGTCTGTAGATGCAGACACCGTGCTAGCGGGGGAACTGGTTACGGGGGCGGGTCAACTGAACCCTGAACTTGAAAACGCTACCATAACGGTGCTGTTGACTAAGCCTGATGGGTCATCTCGAAGTGTAACTGCCTTAACCTTAGCTAACGGCAGATTCACCTTCACTTTTGTGCCTGAGGATGCTGGTAACTGGACCGCGACCGCTCGATGGGAATCCGACAAAAGCTTCTATTTGTCTGCAACAAGCGAAACCGTTGGCTTTACCGTTGAAACTCCGCCCACGCCAACTCCAACTGAGACACCTACCCCAACCGAAACGCCCACCGAAGCCCCTAATCCTTCAAACACTTCTGTTCCGTTTGACCATCTGACTTTCTTTGGTATGCCTGCTTTGAATTTTTACATAGTGGTTGTTTCGGCGCTTGTTGTTGTGGTTGTGATTGCGGCTTATGTTTACATGAAAAAGACGCCGCCTTTGCCCGCTCCCGAGTCATCTGACAACGCCCAATCGTGAATTGTTAGATGATAGTTTCCAAAGATGCGGTAAAGCTTAATAGAAATTGTAAGACACATGAAAAAGCATCTGGAACTGCCATGACAAAGCTTCGTTTAGCTGTCTTTAACACTCAACCGCCCACGTATCTTGGGGGGGTAGAGCGCCGAATTCTAGAAGTTGCCAAACGCTTACAGGACAACGTAGAAACCACCGTTTACAGCGGCACTAAAGGTAACCTGAAAATCGCGCTCGCAGTTGAGGGCGCAACGTTGGTTCCGCTGCACAGCACCGACAGAATTTTTCCTTTAGACAACTGGACTTTCAATCGAACCCTAGCTAACCAGGCAGAAACGTTGGTGGCGGATGTGTATGAGGCGCACACGGCTAGCGGCTATGGGCTTCTGCACGCGTTTCGAAAACGGAATGTACAGGTGCCGTTTGTGCAAACCGTGCATGGCGTGCTAGTGGACGAATATTTGCAGGGTAAGCTGCAGGGGGGTTCGCTGAAGATGCGGGTTGCAAACCTGTTCATGCGACAGCTGGGACAATACGAAAAGCAGGCTGCCCAAAACGCCACCTTAGTGGTTACCATAAGTCAGTATTCAAAACAGAAAATCGAAATCCTCTACCACATTGACGCCTCTAAAATCAGAATTGTTCCCAACGGCGTAGATCCTCAACGGTTCACTCCCGACGGCGACTGCACCGAACTCAAACAGCGCCTAAACCTCGCAAACCAGCCAGTAGTGCTTTTTGTGGGGCGCCTCATCCCCCGCAAGGGTCTTGCATATCTTGTCGAAGCCGCTAAATTCATCTTGAAAGAACATCCCCAAACCCTGTTTGTGATTGCTGGCGACGGGCCGCTCCGAAACAGCCTCACCTCAACCGTTCAGCAGCTGGGTTTTGGCGCCAACTTCCGCTTTTTAGGTGATGTGGCGGAAGCGGATTTGCCGGGGTTGTATCGTTGTGCGGATGTGTTTGCGTTTCCTTCGGTGCAGGAGGGACAGGGGATTGCGCTGTTGGAGGCGCAGGCGTCGGGTAAGCCTGTGGTGGCTTTTGATGTTTCAGCGGTTGGTGAAGCGGTTCGAAATGGTGAATCTGGGTTGCTGGTTATGCGGGGCAGCAGCGCGGCGTTTGCGGACGCCATTTCACGGTTGCTTTCCGATGCGTCTTTACGCGCAAACATGGGTGCAAAGGGGCGTGTTTTTGTCCAAACTGAGCTGTCTTGGGACCTCTGCGCGAGTCGTATGCTCAAAGCCTACCAAGAAGCCCAAGCTCTTGCAGGAACCCGCTAACCTTGTAACAGAAGAGTTAATAACCGTCCACCCCGTTGCCGTCAATAGGAGAACCCACAATGCCCGTAGTGTTTATCATCGGAACTGCCGGTTCAGGCAAAAGCATGTTCACCGCCGCTTTTAGCGACTGGCTGAAAATGAGTAAACAAGATGTCGCCACCGTAAACTTAGACCCCGGCGCCCTGAAATTGCCTTATTCGCCAGACGTTGACGTGCGTAACTATGTGGACGCCACGGACATTATGGAAAAGTACGGGTTGGGACCTAACGGCGCCGCCATTATGGCTGCTGACCTTATCGCTGACGAAATCGAAAACCTAACCCGAGACATCGAAGACGCCCACGCAGACTTCATTTTAGTCGACACGCCAGGGCAGATGGAGTTATTTGCGTTCCGCGCCAGCGGACCCTACATCGTCAACGAACTCACCAAAGAACCCAAAGCTCTCGTGTATTTGTTTGATGCGGTTTTCAGTTCTAACCCGTTTAACTATGTCAGTAACATGTTTCTTTCTGCCGCAGTTTATAATCGGTTTTTCCAGCCGCAACTGCACCTGCTTAGCAAGGTGGATTTGTTGCCGAAAAAAACGGTTTCCGAAATCGTGGAATGGTCAGGCAACACACGATCGCTTGAGGATGCCTTACAGACACAACTTGAAGACACCAAACGCATTTTTAGCCAAAATATGATGCGCGCCATTGGACAGTTGGGTTTGCAGTTTCATTTGACGCCTGTTTCAGCCAAATCCAACGAGGGCTTAATTGCCGTTAACACGATTTTGGAGCGACTGTTGATGCAGGGCGAAAAATACACCACTTAACTGCTGCTTTGGGCTTTGCCGATTAGAACCCAAGCCGCTGAGAACGCGCCTCGCATTGCTCTGATGGCGCTGTCTGCGCCTGCAATAATGATGACATCGTTGTCTTGGGGCTTGAGGTTTTTGAGTATCTTTGTTGCTGCGTCGGGAAACTCTTTTTCGATGCTGCTGCTTATGGCTGCGATGGATAAATGTCCGTTTTTGGAGACGATGGCGATGGCTCGGCTGGCTCCTCCCATGATGGCGGCGTCTCGTTGTTCTATGCCAGACTTGATTTCTTGCCCGCAGTTTTTCACTAAAAACGCATAATTGTAGTCGCCGTGGGTTAACTCAGTTTTCTCCACTTCTGCCCGTTGTGGGAAAAGTTCTTCGAATTTCTGCCAGATTTCGCGTCCTTTGGGGGTGAGGTTGCAGCCTTCTTTAGCGGTGGTTATCAGGTTGGCTTCTTTGAGGCGGTTTACGATGGTGCGGATGGCGCCTTCGCCTACGTGCAGTTCCTTTGCTAGCTTGTTGCGGCCGATGGGTTTTTGTGCCATCAGTTGCAGGGCGTAAAATATGTGGAACATGGAGAAAGTGGTTGAGGGACCAGGGGCTTTGTCGCTGGCTAGGCCTTCAATGTATTTTTTGAATTCTCCAGTAGGCAGAGTCATGATAATCGTATTCTATTTCAGATGGCTAACTTTTATAATTTGTCACTATAAACCACGTAACCGAGTTTAGAGGTCGGCGGCTTGAAAGACTCCATCTTTAAGCACTATGCAAACGTTGCCGTCGTCGTCTATGGCTTCAACAGTTGGCTGCGCCATCATCAAATCCATATGATTCCCCGAATGGTTCTCGCCGCCCGGCATATCCGAGTTGTCCCCAAACGCGATGTGTACAGTGCCTAACATTTTTTCAGTTTCCAAAAATTCCTTGACTAAACGCGCTTTGGGGTTGATGCCGAACGCGAACTCACCGACTATGCCTGCCATGGCATCAGTGTTTAAAGAGTCGCCTATGCGTTGGAGCACTTCGGGGTCGTCGCAGATTACGGTTCGGGCTCTGCCTCTTTTCACGGCTACCTCTACAGGCGCCTTTAAGAGTCCAACGCCGCCGACCGCCACATCCGCCACCAGCGTTCCTTTCAACGAATCCTCCACGGGCGCAACAATGACTTCGCCAGTGGGCAAATTCATCCACTTCATCAACTCCCAATCCATCATCGTGTCAGTGAAGAACGGTCTGTTTTTGACGCTTAGGGAAAGTTGGGTTCCGTTAGGAGTGGTTATTTTGATTTTTTTGGCGGTTTTTAGCGTCTGCATCAGTTGGGTAGCAAAGTTCTGCATTTGGCTGTGTTCTTCTGCAGTAAGGGCTAGGGCGCCATTGGTGAGCATGTCTAGTGTTACGCCGGGGCAGTGTCCGAGGCGGGTTTTGCCGTCGGCGGTTTCGGCGTGGATAAGTTTGATGCGAAATGGGGTTTCTTCGCGGATGCCGCGTAGGAGGTTGATGTAGATGTTTGCGTGTTTTTCGGTTAGGTATGGTGTTAGGGTGAGTGGGATGTCGGTACGCATGGTTTTGTTGTCGGTTGGAAGAACCACGAGGTTTGTGTTGAGTCCGAGTTTTAGGGCGCCTTGCTTGTATGCTTCTCCTACTGGGGCGCGGTTGTCATCGCAGATGATGGTTATTGATTCACCTGTTTTTCCTTCTAAGACGCATTGGAGGGCGTTTTGAGCTGCTGTTGCTGCATCCATACAGAAAACCACCTCACCAATGGGCATGGTTGGTGATAAGGGTTCACTTAAAAAGTGGCAATCGCAATTGTTGATTACAGCATGCTTCTGCGGATGCCCAAACTCGCCTGCCTTTGCAGTTTAGTCAACTGTGAACCTTTCTTGTGTCGGTGTCTGCATTTGTTGAGTGGTTCTGTAAAGTCTCTAAGGGGTTGCTCTTCATGTAAACTTTCGAGGGATGGCATAAACTCACTTCTTGCTGAATTGCATTTTAGCCTCTTTAACAATTCGCTGTAAGTAGTCAAGATACAGTCGGCATAGTGACTGAATTGAATCATCAGTTATCTCTTTTCCGAGATGCTTTTTTGGCGAGTTGGGAAACTCGACTTTTATAGAAGCCATCTCATTAGGAAAGGTTGTGTAGTATTTTTCCGTTGAACCGTCAGGAAGCTCGACAATCCACCCACTACCTCCGATGTTATCGCAGATAAATAAGCCCTTGGCGTGCGGTGGTTTGGGCAATCTCTGAATGTCATCAGTACTAAAATTTAGGCAAACTCCAGACTTAGTTTTTACCGTGCCTTCTTTTAGTATTTCTGACCTCAACTTGTAAAAGAAATTCATCATTTCATCTGATACCATTTCTCCCACATATTTTTGATACCACTCGTCAAAAGTGGGTTCTGAAGAGCGGAGATTTTGAAGGACATTTGTTACTGCTCGCCCAAAAACCACAAGGTTCCTTAACCCCGCACGGCGTTGCTGAGATGAATCAGAACACAGTAATTTGTAGCCGATTTCAGCCGTATCTAGAGTTTCTTGCAGAGAAACAAGAATCTCGGCAGTTATTTTTGGCATTTCAAGCACCTTTTTTTATCGGCTTAACGTGAATTAGGAGTTCTCCGTCTTCGGCTTTTAGGCTCCACTCAAGCTGGTCGTTTTCTGTTAGGTTGAATTGTTTTATGATGCTTCGGGGGACGGTGGTTCTTAGTGATTCGTTTTTGCTTGTGGCTTTGTTGAGGTTGGTTATCTCGCCCATTTATTGTTACCTCTTGTATGGTAACTTGTATGGTAACCGCAACTATAAAAGGTTACCTCACAAGTTGCCTCAATATTTATGAGCAAGGCGAGCCATTGGTAACTATTGAGGTAACTAAAATGGTAACACAACTGATAGCCACAAGAGAACAACGCGGCGAGGCAATAGCAAACCTAACAGGACAAGTCCAAAGAATAGAAGAAAACTTCTACACAGTACAATCACAAAGCGGACACGGACAATACGCAGTAACCAAAATAGACGGCGAATGGATATGCGAATGCCCAGACAACAAATACCGACACATAGACTGCAAACACATACACGCAGTCATAATCTCCAAGAGCCTAAGAACCCACGCAGAAACAAGAACCATCTCGCCAATCGAGAACGTGACAGGATGCATCTACTGCCACTCAACCAGCATCGTAAAAGACGGCGTTCGCAAAAACAAAAGCGGCAAACTACAAGTATTCCACTGCAAGACCTGCACCAAAGACTTCACCATAAACATAGGCTTTGAACGCATGAAGCATAATCCTCAAGCCATTACGACTGCCATGCAGCTTTACTTCAGCGGAGAATCACTCAGAAACACAATGGAAAGCCTACAGCTCTTAGGCGTTCAGGTATCTCACCAAACAGTTTACAATTGGATAAAGAAATACGTTCGATTAATGCGTGACTACTCCGAGAAGTTAGTTCCCAACGTTGGCAACACATGGAGAGCAGACGAAGTTTACATCAAAGTCAAAGGCGACCTCAAATACCTCTTCGCAGTCATGGACGACAAAACCCGCTTCCTAATCGCCCAAGAAGTAGCAGAAACCAAAGACAAACATGACGCAAGAATGCTCTTCATGCGAGCAAAGTATCTAATGAAAAAACAACCGAAAACCATCATAACCGATGGATTACAATCTTATTCAGTTGCCGCAAACTACGCCTTCGATGAAGCAAAGCACGTTAGAGAAATCCAACTCAAAGGTAAAGTCCACAACAACAAGATGGAACGCATGAATGGGGAAATCCGTGACCGAGAAAAAACCATGAGGGGGCTAAAGCGTAATCGTACTCCAATCCTTCAAGGGTACCAGATTTACCACAACTTTGTAAGACCACACTTGGCTTTAGATGGAAAGACTCCAGCGGAAGCATGTGGCATAAAGGTTGAGGGAGAAAACAAATGGCTAACCCTTATACAGAACGCAAGCAAGAATACCAAATCTTAAAAGCAAAGCGAAACAACAACCTATTTAAGATGCAACTTTCCAAAAGCTCAAAGTTAATTCTTTTAGCAACGTTTCTTATTCTGCTAACCTCCTGTGTGACACTTGCTTTTGAAAGCTTAGGATTTGAGCAGATATGGCTAAAGTTGCTAATTTTGGTCTTGGGCTATGGGTTACCAATAACATTGCTTTTTCAGCATTTCAACAAACATCCAATATTCTCAGTACAGAAAAAAGGAGCCTTATTTCTCATTTTACTTGCAATGCCCATTTTCAGCTACGCTTTAGTTGGAGTACAAGTACCGATGGTAACTTACCCAAAAAATATGAGCGCAGACCTAATTCTTTTTGATGGAACACCTCTTTCGTTTGATATGACTTTCAGGTTTTCTGCAAGAGGCAGTTTTAGTGCAGAAAACCCAATTCATGTAAAGGTTACAATATGGAATTGTAGCGTTCCAGATTTGACAAAGTATTTTTATGAAGTGGGTTTTACAAATGCGTTTTATGCTTATGATGACCCATTTGCCAATAGGGTTGTTGCCATTACAGCCGCTACAACTATACATGCTAACAAGGATGGAACGTACACTCTAGAAGATGATTTAATTTGGCATGCACAAACAATTGTTCGCATCCACTTTAATCCTCCACATATGGGCTTTTATGTAGCAGATAAAATATACGAACAGCAACAAACAGTAATCGAGATTACATCTGTTTCAGATACATTGTCTTTTAGGTCTAGCCAAACAATGGAGCAATTGACTTATGCAGTTATAGGATTTAGCGTTATTATGCTTCAGCCAATTGTTAATGTTCTGTATCCTGACCCTGAGAATCGGGGGAAACATAGTTAAGGCTAATGAGCGCTATAGCGAGCCCGATAAAGAACATAGAAATTGCGATTACGCGTATAGCAAATGAATTTCTGTACGAAAGCTCGGACATATTTATAAAAAAACCAATTATGCACAATGTAAGTCCAAGAGCTCCGCCAACTAGATTCAAGTATTTTTTCATTTTAGAACCCTCTTACTTTTTTGACAAGACGTAAGGCAACGCTGAACTTTGAAAAAATGTAGCTATCAGTACCTCTTGATTTTTTACAAAACAACCTCAAGGGATGCAACCCCTTAGAGACTTTACAGAACCTGTTGAGTCTATAAATAAGGGGGGTATAGACCAGAGAACAAAAGCTAAAACATCAAGTTACATACACCACCAAGCATCCTAAATCAGCTTGTTTTCTTGTTTGGTCGAAAGGCTTTTAAGAAAAACAGCTTGTTATTAAAACTCTCATCACACGACAGCTTGAAGAGTGTCATCATGAAGAAAGACGGAAAATATTTATTCACTTCTGAATCCGTCGGAGAAGGCCACCCAGATAAAGTGGCTGACCAAATTTCCGACAGCATCTTGGATGCAATTTTATGCAATGACCCCAAAGCCCGAGTTGACGCTGAAACCCTCGTTATGCAGGGTACCGTCATGGTTACGGGTCAAATCACAACCAAAAGCTACGTTAACATCCCAAACATTGTCCGCAACACAATCAAAGAAATTGGCTTAGACAACGCCAAAGATGGGTTGGACTGGGAAACCTGCGGGGTTCTTGTTTCCTTAACTGAGCAGTCACCAGACATTTCGATGGGGGTTACCGAAACCAGTGGTCACGAGCAAGGTGCAGGCGACCAAGGCATGGTTTTTGGGTACGCCACCAACGAAACTAAAGAACTCATGCCCCTGCCCATTATGTTGGCACATAAGTTGGTGAAGCGACTGGCAGACTGCAGGCACCAAAAAATTATTCCCTGTCTGCGTCCTGACTGCAAAAGTCAAGTTACCGTCGAATACAAAGACGGTAAACCCCAATGCGTCAACACCGTAGTCATCGCCGCCCAAAACAACGGCTGCCTGACAGATGCGGAACTTAAACGACAAATAATTGAAAAAGTCATCAAACACGTTATCCCCGCTGATATGTTAACGCCCGAAACCAAATTCATAATCAACGGCACAGGTCGATTCGTCATTGGCGGAACTCTTGCCGATTCAGGTTTAACAGGTAGAAAAATCATCGTGGACACCTACGGTGGTGTAGGTAGTCATGGTGGCGGCTGCTTTAGCGGTAAAGACCCCAGCAAAGTGGACCGCAGCGGCGCTTACATGGCACGCTACGTCGCCAAAAACGTTGTCGCCGCAGGCTTAGCCGACCAATGCGAGATTCAAATCAGCTACGCCATCGGCGTTGCCCAACCCGTCAGCATCCTTATCAACACTTACGGTACAGGCAAATGCTCTGATGAAGAAATCATGAAGCTGGTTCTGAAGACCTTTGATATGCGTCCCAAAGCCATTATTGACCAACTGCAACTGTTGCGCCCCATTTACCGCAAGAGCGCCTGTTTTGGTCACTTTGGCAGAGACGACGTCTCGTTCCCATGGGAAAAGACGGATAAAGCTGAGGAACTGGCAAAAGCTCTCAAGAACTAAACGAAGGCATCTGCCTTCTCTTTCTATTTTTCAACTCTTAGTTTTTATGCAGGACCATGCGGTATTCGCGTAGCTTTTCCATATCAAACTCTTTAGTCAAAACCGAATCTTCCAAAGCATCAGAAACCTCTTGCTCCACACCCCACGGTGTAATGAACGCGCTTCGTCCGCCCCGTGCGTTGGAACTTACATTGCCAATTTTGATCAAGTAGATGCCGTTTTCGGCGGCTAACCTGAACGTAAGCGGATGCCCATTAACAGTTGGATGCGACCCCATAGCTGCCACTGGCAAGAAAACCAACTCTGCACCCAACTTAACCACATCCCGAATGGTTGGGGGCGAAAACATATCTGCACACACTAGCATGCCCACTTTGCAGTGCTTTGTTTCCAAAACGACGGGTTGGGTTCCAGGTGTGACGCCTGCGTCGATTTCGGCTTTGATAGGGTTGCGTTTGCGGTATTTGCCAACAAGTGCGCCGTTGTGCCAGAGGGTGCTGATGTTGTAGAATTTGCCTTGGTCTTCTTCCAGCATGGTTCCGCCCATAAGGTAGATGTCGCCTATTTCGCGGCTGACTTGGGCGAGGAATTCTTGGGTGGGTTTGGAGGTTTCGTGGCTGATGTCTTTGGCAGAGAAAAATTGCTCCATGTTGTTGGGAACCGAGAAGTATTCGGGCAATGCGATGAAGGCGGGGTTTTCTTTGGCGGCTTGTTGGATGCCTTGTTTGGCGGCGTTTAGGTTGCTTTGCAGGTTAGGGCGAACTTTCAGGTGAATAAGGCTCACTTTCACTTAGGTGCACCTTGTGTAAGTGTAGCAACGGTCTTTTTTGACATTTAAACATAGCTGACCGTTTAGAAAGTTCCAAATTTGCATCGCCTGTTCATTCTTTGTGCCTGTTTTTCCACACCTGTTTAGGTTTTGACCCCTTTATTAAGCAGGTGGATAAACTTAAATAGCCCAGAGGAGACATTTTTTACATTGTGGCGACAAGACATGCTTGATGAAAAAGAGTACGCTAACATTTTACCAGAAGTCAAACCCCTAATCAATCAAGTTGTCCAAAGGAACATGGCTGACGGCATGCTTTTCTCTGCTGGCACCGACACTTCTATCATTGCTTACGAAGTTGTCAAATACAAACCCGACATCCCCTGCCTCACCTTAGCCTTCAAACATGGCAACCCCAAAGACACTCAATACGTCAAAACCATGGTTGAAACCCTCCACCTCAAACATGAAACCCATGTTTTCGACAAAGACGAAGTTCTGGAAACCTTCCCCAAGGTTGTCGAAGCCCTCAAAAAGTTTGACCCTATGGAAATTCGTAACAGCCTCCCTGTTTACATCGGTTTAACTTTGCTCAAACCCAAAGGCGTCAAAACCGTATTGACTGGAGACGGCTTAGACGAACTCTTCGGTTATCCGTGGCAGTTCCACCTTAGCCAAGAAGAATTTTCCAAGAAACAGGAAGAAATGTGGGCTGAAATGGGTTTCTCCAGTATGCCTATGGCGGCATCACTGGGTATGGGTATCAAAGCTCCCTACTTGGACCCCTTGTTCATGGATTGGGCAAAGAAGCTTCCTATTAAAGTCAAAATCAACCTCGGCGAAAACGGTCAACGCTACAGCAAATGGATTCTGCGCAAAGCCTACGAAGACGTTTTGCCCAAAGACGTAGTTTGGCGACCTAAAGCCCCTCTCGAAGAAGGAACTGGAACCGCTGTTCTGCGAACCTTCTTCAACGACATGACCACCGACGCAGAGTTTGCCGAAAAGAAAAAGCAAATCCTCGAAGCCGACGACGTTGAAATTCTTGACAAAGAACAACTGTTGTACTACGAGCACTTCCGCAAGGTCTTCGGGAAACCCAAAGATGTGTTCCCCAAGATTGAAGGCGCAGTTCAGTGCCCCAAGTGCAAGAGCTACATCAAAACCAAAATCCAGTTCTGCAAAACCTGCGGAGCTTACCCCATCTAATCCTTTCTTCTTTTTTTGTAGCCGATAGCCTACCGTTACAGCTAATAAGTTTAGAGTTACGTTTTAATTTCGACTAACCATGCCTAACAAACCCAAACACCGCATAGATGCAGTAAAGTGCTATCTTCAGGAATGGTGGTACACGTTAATCATTGGGTACGTGAGTTTTGCGGTGGGGCTGTTTCTGTTTTGTGTGATGTGGACGACGGCTTTTTTGGGGTTTCATATGGTGGGACAAGCCGAATTCTGGAATGGTATAATTGTTTATGAGTTGAGCTTGGTGGGGGCTCTTTTTGTGTTCATCTTTTTTGGTTCTTACCGAAAAAGCAAAGTTACCACCTTCGCATAGCTACCTGCAGACGCGTCTTATGGCAGATTTGTGGGAAAAGCCTTAATTCTGAAAGGTAACCACACATCTAAAGCAAGGAATCCTCATGGCTAGACTCTCAGACCTCAAATTCGCAATGGGCACCAGCATCTTCCTATCTGCCTTCATATTTGGCGCTTTTCTCATAGGCGTCATCTTCTTAGTCCAGTACTTTGTTGTGGGCTTTGACATGATTACTGGTTTGCTTTTGGCGCTAGGCGGAACTTTGCTGTTTGTTCTGTTCGAGTACGCCATCGGACCTACCATAGTCAGCGCTACCACCCATTTGCATTATCTAAAACCCGGTGAAAATCCTTGGCTGGAACGAACGGTCAAAGAGCTAGCAGACAAAAGCGGTTTACCTATGCCTAAACTTGCCACCGTACCCAACAACACGCCCAACGCGTTCACATTTGGGCGAAGCCAAAAGGGCGCTGTTTTAGCCGTCCACGAAGGCTTACTACGCCAGTTGAACGAAGCGGAAGTTCGCGGCGTTATCGCCCACGAACTGGGACACATTAAACACAAAGACTACGTGGTCATGACGATTCTTTCTGCTTTGCCCCTTATCGCCTATTGGATTTCCCAAATTACCTTCAACGCTGCATGGTTCAGTGGCGGTTCGCGGCGTAACCGTGATGGCGAAAACGCAGGCTTTATCCTTATCGTGATTGGGGTGATTTCGTTTGTGGTTTACATCGTCAGTTTCCTTTCAGTTATGCGTCTTAGCCGACTAAGAGAGCACTACGCTGACTCTTACAGCGCCTACTTGACGGCGAACCCCCGCAGCCTCGAAAGTGCCCTAGCCAAAATTACCTACGGGCTTTCCATTGCTCCCAAAGCCTCAACGGATGCCCGCAGCTTCTACATCGAAGACCCCACGCAGGCAAAGCGGGAAATTGCCCAAATCATGGAAAAGAAAAGCGAATACGACCTTGACAGCGACGGCGTTTTGGATGAACGCGAATTGCAGCATGCTATGGAAAAAGAAGCCAAATCTGCTTGGGCTCAAATGAACAGTCTTTTCGCTACGCATCCGCCGACGTTTAAACGGATTTTACTGTTGCGTCAAATTGAGCAGGAAATGAACACGGGCAAGTACACTAACGACCGTATTTACGCCCATGTTTAGAAACAAGTTTCGGATAACTCGATAAATGTCCAAGCGAGGAATCGCCTTGATAACCCAACGCAAAAAAGGCTGGAAAACCATCCAATTACCCCAAGAACTACTCCAGCGAGTGGACGAAATTGTTGAAAAATCAGAAATAGGCTACATAAGTCGAAGCGAATTCATCAAAGAAGCCGTCCGTTTACGGGTTGAAACAATAGAAACTCAGATGCATGACAAAAAGAAACAAACCCCGCTCTAAGGTTCCCATAGATTTTGGGAAAAGAAGAGCTGATTTCTTAGAATTCAAAGCGAAGACTAATATCTACAAAAAGCAGATTACTAAGAAATCATAAAAAAGAGAAAACTGGAAATGGTAAACTATTGTCCTGAATGCGGCGGAGAAATGACATACATCTCTTTAACTAAGCATTATGTCTGCAAAAGCTGCGGCTTATCCTGCACCGGACAAGAACTCAATGATTTTCACGACAAACGCCAAAAATTCGATGATGATGACGAACGAACTGCCCGCCGAAAAGAATACCTCAAATGGTATCTTAGCAGCAAAAAATAGGCAGCCGCCTGAGGGCGGTTCTGCAGTTGTTTAGCGGGCGCTATATTGGACACTGGTTTTTGTTTAGAAACAGTATAAAAGAAGAACCCTTCCTACTGTACGGTTAATTGGGTTGGACGCTATGGCTACCGAAATGGAGATTGTTTGTGTCGGCAACGAACTTTTAATCGGCAAAGTTGTCAACACCAACGCCAGTTGGATGGGCAAACGTGCCACCGCGCTTGGCGTAAACGTCAAACGCATAACCACCGTGGCTGACGATGTGCCAGAAATGGCACATGCCTTCCAAGAAGTGCTCGCCCGCAAACCTCACTTCATAGTTATCACGGGCGGTTTAGGTCCAACTTTTGATGACAAAACTTTAGAGGGACTGGCGTTTGCGTTAAATCGCAAACTCGCTGTCAACCCCGAAGCGTTAGAGATGGTGAAAGCCAAGTACCGTGAGTACGCTAAAATCCTCCACGTTCCCAAAGGTGAACTGACGCCTGCAAGCACCAAAATGGCTATTCTGCCCGAAGGAACCAAGCCAGTCGTTAATCCCATTGGGAGCGCGCCAGGCGTGCAGGCTGAGCTTGATGGCACGGTGCTGTTTGTGTTGCCTGGTGTGCCAAAAGAGATGGAAGCAATCTTTGAAGCCAGCATCGTTCCAATGCTACGCCAAGCCACAGGCGATGTAGGCTTTTATGAGCTAAGCCTGTTTGCCGATGATATCATGGAATCGGTTTTGGCGCCCTTTATCGATAAGGTGATGCGTGACCACCCTCGAATATACATAAAAAGCCACCCGAAAGGGCGGGAAAACAAATCCCACTTAGAACTTCACCTTTCCACCTCTGGAAGCCCCACCGAAAACCCCCAAGAACAACTCAACCAAGCCGCCCTCCAACTGGCTGAACTCATCGAAAAGGCAGGCGGCGAAATCAGCAAAGCCTCGCCTTCGGAAACTGTTTAGCGTTTCTTGGAAACTCATATTTACAAGTTAACGATTAAGCTCAACTACTGCAAGGTCAAGGTCATGAAAAATAAATTTGCAGGCACCTGCATTGTGATTCTGGTTTTAGCATGTGCACTTTTTTCTGTAGTTCCTTTGACAAGTGCAGACTCTACCCTTGCTTACAAGCTGGTTAACTTATCTGACGGCACCTTCTCCCACACCTTAAACGTCGTGGTGCCCCAATCACTTGTCAACTACTATGAATCCCAAAACCACCGCGCCGTCACCGACGCCGACTTTCCCAAATTCTTCACCCCCTACGCCGTCCAGCCAATTGCCCACGCCCTCCGACAAATCTACCCCAGTGACGAAGACTTCACAAACGGTGTCCTCACTTTAGTGCACCAAATCCCTTACGCGGAAATCGGTCCCGAATTTTACCCTGCTGAGACTTTGGTGAACAATGAGGGTGATTGTGATCTTTTCTCGTTTTTGGCGGCTTCCGTTTTGGAGGCAGGGGGTTTAGAGGTTGTGTTGCTGCATTATGTGAGTCAGGAGCATATGAATATCGGTGTGCATCTTGATTCGCCACCTGAAAATGCCCGGTTTGATGTGTATTCTGTGTCTAGCAGTGGGGTGCTGTTTTATGTGGCTGAATGTACCAGCACCAACTGGCAGGAAGGATGGCGCGTTGGCGAATGTCCAGAGGATTTGCAAAATGTCAAAGCTCAAATAATCCCCTTAGATCGCACTGAGGTTTCGCCTGGTCAAGTTTCCGCCAGCTTCCAACAGCTCTCCCCAACCACCCTTGACATAAATGCTCCCCTGTTCACGTTAACTGGCAGTACCCTAACCGTAACGGGTCAAATTAGTCCTGCGTTAGCGAACCAAAATGTCACGTTGTATGAAACAACCGACGGTTCCCACTGGACCATAATATCCACCACCATGACCGCTGCTGATGGCAAATTCACCTATTCTTGGGCATCCCAAAACATGGGCAAACTTGACATACGAGCCAGCTGGACTGGAAACGACCAATACGCAGGAGCCACCAGCCCCTCCAAAATCGCCCTCGTTTTGCCCATTTACCTTGTAGCTCTAATAGGCGCCGCCTTCATAGCGGTGGTCGCCTGCATAATTGCTTTGGTTGTGTCTCGGAGAAGAAGAGCCAGAAAACAACGGTTGCTTGCACAGGAGCCTGCTTCCCCTGTAGAGCCGCTAGGGGTTTAGGCGCTGATTTTTGGCGGCGGCTTAACCCGTCTACCCAACTTTATCCGCAACGCAACCCGATACAGCTTCCGAAGCGACTTTATAAGTTGCTCCACCGAGGGGGACGCGCTGAAAATTATGGGCAGTTGGTCATATTGGGCTAGTTTTATGGTTTCGTCGTCAGGTTTTACCTTGTGAAAGACGACTAAGCGGGGTTTTAAGCTGTTGACGCGAAGAATCATCATGGCTTGCGCGGGGTTTTCTACATTTGTAAAAATGAGTGCTCGCTCGGTGGATGCGCCCAGTAGTTGAGTGTATTCGGATCCGCTGAGTGCTTCGACGGCTCGTTTTGCATCCACAACTGTGTAACCGGTGACTTCGCGTTCGACTTTTTCGGTGTTCATGACTTCTTCGCCATTTATCGCCCTGCAAAGGTACTGGGCGCGTACTGGAATTGGAAACTCGCGTAAATCCACAATAGCCATAGTTGGGGAACTGGTGAGTTTGGCAAACTCCCGAATAAATCGCGACCCCTTTTCTTCATCTAACTGCAGCAGGGAAAGGACAAATCGACGGATGAATTTGGCGCCGGGGCTTTTGCGTCTGCCGCTTTCGTAGTCGCTTATGACGGTGGATGAGCTAAGTGACATTTTTTCGGCAAGACTGGTTTGGGAAAGCGCAAAGAGTTCTCGCCATCTGCGCATGGTGGCGCCAGGGCGGCTGCTGAATATGATTTCTCCGGCGATTCTTCGCGCTAAGACTTCGCGGATGCTGGGTGAGACGGACATAAACGGGACCTGTGCATCCATTTAGGGATGATGTATAAAACTCTGTCGCTTATCCCTTACACTGGCAGAGGCTGGCAACTGAAGAAAGGCAACGTTAAAGGCTAAATTGCAGCACGCCCTAAAACGCAGGGATGTAACTATGAACTCGCGACTGGTCTTTTTTCTTGCGTTGGGTGGGCTTCTTTTAGTTGCTTCTGCAGTTTTGCTGTGGTATGGCAATATGATGCCTAACGATGTGTCCCAGTACAGCCGATATGGTAGTGAATATCAGGGGCAGACTAATCTTGTTACAATGTTGGGGTTGGCGTTGGTTTTTGTGGGTGTTTTTGTTTTGTTGTATGGGGTGGTTACGAGGTCTAAACGAAAAACTACAGTCCCCTCTCTCAACCTGAACGAGGCTTAGTATGCCTCTGGTTTAACGCTGTAACGAATCAGGTGCTTGGTTATTTCTTATGCTTTAAAGCTACCAATGCTTTTTCAAGCATCCCACAACAAGCCCAAAGAAAGAACAGCAAAAGTTATAGGCTAAGCCCCCGAAACTTGAGCGGTGCACACATGTCATTTAAGCGGAAAATGGAACAAGTCTCCCAAGCCAAACAGTCCAGCATCGTTTTAGCCCTCGACTTCCCCTACCACCCAGCCGATCAACGGCAGAACCTACTGGAAAAAGCCGCCAACATGCTCGACATAGTTGCCCCCTACGTTTGCGCAGTCAAATTCAACCACCACCTAGTATTGCCGCTAGGCACGTTCGGCGGTATTCAAGCTCTTGTGGAGGCTGCCCACAAACGCGGCTTACTCTCAATCATGGACAGTAAAGTTAATGACATCGGCGCAACCAACACTGCCATATCCGAATACTACTTTGAAGCAGGCTTTGACGCCATAATCGCAAACCCGTTTGTAGGCTACGACGAAGGCCTCAAACCCATATTTGACGCAGCCGCCAAACACCAACGCGGCGTCATCTTGCTGGCATACATGAGTCACAAAGGCGCCGCCGAAGGCTACGGACAAACCATCCGCGACCCCGAAACAGGCGCCGAAACCAAACAATACCTGTCATTCGCGCGCAAAGCAGGCAAATGGGGTGCTGATGGCGTGGTGGTGGGTGCGACGGCTCCTGATAAAATCCGCGAAATCCGCATGGTTCTTGGCGAAGAGGTGCCTATTTATGCGCCTGGGGTGGGTGCGCAGGGTGGCGGTGCGGAGGCAGCGTTAAGTGCTGGTGCACGGTATTTGATTGTGGGAAGAGAAATTGTGCAAGCTGACGACCCCGCCGAGAAAGCTGAGTCGTTACGGCTGAAGTCGCAGTTAATGAAATGACAGAAAATGGGTGGGTGGCTTATCGGCGTTTGTTTTCCCAAAGTTCCTTTTTGAGCAGGTCGCGGACGGCGCTTCGGATGACGCTGCTGCGGCTAGGGTACATGTTTGAACGGACGAGTTCATCAAGGCCTTCAAGATAGGCTTCGGGTAAGAGGACAGTTACAAGTTTCATACAAGTTATCCCTCACTTATGTTAGATGCATATACATATGGCACATATAAAAAAGTTAACCTTCTTTTGCTCTTCACATCTCCATTTAGGAGAGGTTAAATGTTTGAATACCCATAAACCCTGTGAGCGTGAAAAGCATGTTCCGAGTAAGAGTTAACAAAATTGAATCCACCCGCGACTTAGATGGCAACATGGGCAAACGAATCGAACTAGTTGAAGAACGCGAAATCAACAACTACGTCATGCGCCCACAAACAGACGAAGCAAAGATGGTGCAAGATGTGCTTTCAGCGCTACAACAGCAGATGCCGATGTTTCCCCAACGCCAACAAATCGCCCTACCCAAAATTGTGCTGTTCCTAACTGAAAGCGAATATGACAGCTTAGGCATAAACTTCGACGTAAACCAAGTCTATGAAGTTTCCTTGGGCGGTCAAGGCATCCGCTTCACGAAAGTGTAAGCAGTCTCTGCCTAGCCTGTTTAAGTCCAAGATGCTGTGGATGGAACGATAGCACAAACATCATGCTTTTCATTTTTGACGCAATTTCTTGAGGGCTGCCTGTTTTGCCTTCGTCACAGTACACGGGGACTGGTTCAGCGTCGGCTTCCTCGTAGTACACATAAATTGGTGCGTAAGCGGTTTTTGGTTTGATGACTTCAAAGTTTAAGTTTAGCTGTTTAGCCATGGTTTCTGCGGCGGTTTTGACGGTTTGGAGCCGTTGCTGGGTGTTGGATGCGTAAAGGGTCAGCTTGCCTTCGTTTTTGAGCATATTGTTCGCCATTTTCATTTTGCTGGCTTAGCTCTTTTAAGACAACTGCGTAGAAGACTCAGACACACAGTGGAGAGGGCTTGATTAAAGTGATTAAGTCCCCATTTTCTGGGAAACGCAGTGTTGGGCGTCATTAGGCTGCACAAAGGATTTCTTCTGCTACTACAATAGATTGACTGGGAACAACATGAAAACTCGAGCCCATGTTTATGTCAGCGGCTTAGTTCAAGGTGTCTTTTTCCGTTCCAGTGTTCGGGAACACGCTTTTGAAATGGGTGTTCGAGGGTGGGTTCGTAATTTGCCTGACGGTCGGGTGGAAGCCGTTTTTGAAGGCGAAGGGGAAACCGTGGAGCGGATGATTGAATTCTGCAGGCACGGTCCGCCACGTGCGCAGGTATCTACTATTGATGTATCGTGGGAACAGTACACTGGCGAATTCATACACTTCGGCTTAGGATAAAGGTGGACGATGTGAAGGTTTTGGGTTTAGTGGGCAGCCCCCGCAAAGAAAGCAACACCGACTTGCTCGTAACCGCAGTCCTCTACGGAGCAGGCGCAGCAGGTGCAGAAACCGAAAAAGTCTACCTCTACGACCTCAACATTTTGCCGTGTGTAGACTGCCGTGGTTGCAAAAAAGGCAGCTTTCAATGTGTGCTTGGTGACGGCATGAAGTGGCTGTACCCGAAACTGGAAGCAGCCGACGTCATCATTTTTGGGACGCCTCTGTATTGGTATGGGGCGACGGCTAAAATGAAGCTCGTGATAGACCGCCTCCGACCCTACATTGCCTCTGGAAACCTCAAAGGCAAACAGGCGGTGCTGGTTGTGCCCTCTGAAGAAGGCGCCGATGCCTGCAACAATTTGGTAGGCATGTTTGAGCAATCCTTCAACTACTTGGGCGTTACCCTTGCAGGGAAGATTCTGCCTCAAGCGTCAGAAAAAGCTGAAATCCGAACAAACTCCAAGGTGCTTGATGAAGCCTTTGCGCTTGGAAAAGCGTTAGGCGGCGCTTAGTGTTTTTTGTAGACGCGGAAGTGGCTATCTCGACCTGCGCTGATGTATTCGCCGCCTATGCCGCGTACGGTGGAGGCGATTTTGGCGAAGTTTTCGCTGCCTAGGAACTGTTTGGGTTTTATCATGATGTAGTCGCCTTTGTCTTCGAATGCGAGCATGCTGTCAAGTTCTGGGGGGAACATCATGCGGACATCTTCGATTCCTTGTGCTGACGGGGGTGCTGCTGTGGCAGGTGCAGGTGCTGGTCTAGCTGCAGGTGGGGTTGTGGGTTTGGTTAAGGTTGGTTGAAGTGATACTGTTACAGGTTTAGGCGCAGACGGAGCGGAAGGCGGAGGTGCAGCGGCGGGTTTGCTGGTTATTTGAGAAACCGCCAACGACTTTAGGCTGGCTGATGTGGTCTTCAAATCTTCTGAAACGTTTTTGAGAATCAAAAGTAACTCGTCTACTTTTTGTGTTAACTGGTCTAGTTTCTCTTTGTCGGCGCTCATCCAATCACCCGTTTAAAGTACTTAAGAAACAGTAAGTTATATGAAATTTGCCATTAAACCCCAGCAGGGGGTGCTGTCTTGATTGAAATTGACGGAAGCCAAAAAAGCGGAAGCGGCACCATACTGCGCCTGTCCATAGCGTTAGCCGCAATCAAAGGCGAACCGCTACACATCATAAATATTCGCCAAAATCGCCCCAAACCTGGCTTAAAACCGCAGCATCTGGAATCCGTCCTGACAGCGGCAAAGCTTTGCAGTGCCCAAACCCGCGGCGCCACCTTAGACAGTAGAGAACTGTTTTTTGAACCAAGAAAAATTGTGGGCGGCAAGGTTTCTGCGCAGATTGGAACTGCAGGTAATATTCCGATGCTTTTGATGACGGTTCTGCCGATTTGTCTCTTTGCTGAGGTGTCTGTGGAGGTGCAGGTGGAGCAGGGCGGCACGGACACTTGGCAAGCTCCCACAGTTAACTACTTCAAGTATGTTTTGTTGTCTTCTCTGAAGAAGATGGGTGTAGATTCAGAGTTGGTGGTTAAGCGTTTTGGTTATTATCCGAAAGGTAACGGCGCCGCTAGCTTAACCGTTAAGCCTGCGTGCCTGCAGCCCTTGAGTTTGGACGCATTTGGTGAGGTGGTGTCGGTGAAGGGGGTTTCAGTGTGCACTTTTTTGGGCGACCGTAAAGTGGCGCAGCGGCAAGCAGACGAAGCCACTAAACACCTCACCGCAGCAGGTTACACGTCTAGCATCGAAGTGGTCAACGATACCTCTAACCCAGTCCAGAAAGGCAGTTCCCTCGCGTTGTGGGCAGAAACAACCACAGGCGCATTGGTGGGGGCAGACGCGATTGGAGAACTGCGCAAACCCGCTGAAGCCGTAGGTACCGAAGCAGCCCAAAAACTCATCACCGAACTCCACGCAAAAGCCACCGCCGACACCCACTTAGCTGACATGCTTATCCCCTACATGGCACTCGCCAAAGGCAAATCCACGTTTTTGACCCGCAAAATAACCGACCACATCGAAGCCAACATCTGGCTAACCCAAACTCTGTTGGACGCCCGCTTTAACGTTAATAGAGTCGGCGACCTTTACAGGGTAGAAAAGTTGGCTGAGCCTTATGCCTAAAGAATCTGTGTGCCTGAAAGTGCCCAAAGTCTGCGGGCAAAAGACACTTGAGTTAGTGGCCAAATTGGGCTTGGTTGACAAGTCACTGCTGATTCAGCGAAGTGTCGATGAGCTTTGTGTGCCAATTTTGCGAGCGCCTGGCTCGGATGAGTTGAAGCTTCTAAAAACCGCCGTCGAAGGCGTGGCGGTTTCGTCGGGGGTTTTTGAGGAAAAACGCAAACCGCCCCCGTCTCTGGCTGAAGCCTTAGCTGACCAGCTACCGCCAGACCTTGCTGCTTCTATTCCACGCGCTCTTGACGTCGTCGGTGACATAGCCATAATCGACATCCCCCAAGAGTTAACACCCTACAAAACGCTCCTTGGCGAAACCATCCTACAAACCCACCACGGTGTACATGTTGTTTTGGCAAAGGCGGGCAAGGTGAGTGGGGTGTTTCGGTTGCGAGAGTTTGAGTTTTTGGCAGGCGAACAACGAACTACCACCGTACACAGAGAATACGGGTGTGTGTTGCGTGTGGATGTTGCCAAAACATACTTCAGCCCACGCCTTTCACATGAGCATGAGCGCGTTGCCAAACTGGTTGGTGCAGACGAGGTTGTGGTGGATTTGTTTGCAGGCGTCGGACCTTTTGCGGTGCCCATTGCTAGAAATCAGAAAACCGCCAAAGTTTATGCCATCGACCTCAATCCCCAAGCGGTCGAACTGCTAAAGCAGAACGTGCGCCTAAACCGTGTCGACAGCCAAGTGTACCCCGTAGTGGGTGACGCTCGCCAAGTGGTTGAGGAGTGGCTTGCGGGTATTGCTGACCGCGTTATCATGAACCTGCCCGAAACTGCCTACGAATTTGTTGACGTTGCCTGCAGAGCCATCAAGCCCAGTGGCGGTGTGGTGCATTTTTATGGGTTTGTTCGTCAGCCTGACAGTTTGGAGAGTTTTGGGCAGCGGTTTTGTGCAGCTGTTGAAGCGGCGGGGCGAAGGGTCGCTGGGTTGGATTGTGTGAAGACGGTTCGAGAGACGGCACCGTTTGAGTGGCAAGTTGTGTTAGATGCCCACATCTCCTAAGCTTCATCAGTTAGACGGCGCTGAGTGAACTATATTTATAATAATGTTAATGTGAAGGGATTAGCAACTCTGTTGTCTGAATCGTAGAAGGTTCACTGTTGAATTGGTCCTCTAAACGCTTCCAAACCCTGCTCATCCCCGTGCAAGTAGCGGTTAGCATCTTGTTGTTGTATTTGCTGTTTCGAAACATCAATCTCTCCCAAGCCGAACATATCCTTGCAGTAACTAATCTCCCTATGCTGGCAACATCTGTAGTTTTCTTCATCCTCTCCTCATTTGCCATTGGCATAGCTCTGCAAAGCGCTCTCAAAGCAACCGACGCCGCACCTCCATTTGGAAGCACAATGCTTGCCAACTTTGGCGGTCAACTCCTAAGCGACGTGACCCCTGCCAAATCAGGCTACTTCGCCACGCCTGTGCTCTTGAACCAGATTAAAGGGGTACCTCTGGAGAAGGGGTTGATGAGTGTAATGTCAGTGGGGGCGGGGAACTTTTTTGTCAAAGCCACCTTTTCAGCGCTTGCCCTGCTGTACTTCATTAACCGCATACCCGCCACCATGATGGATTCCTCCATAACTAACGCGTTGCTGGTGGGCATCGCGATTCTGCTGGTTTGCGGTGTTGGATTGACGGTGCTGGTTTGGACAAACTACTTCTCAGGTCTGCTGCTGCGGCTATGTAAGTTGCCTCTTGTCGGCAACTTGATACGCAAACTCGAATCTATCCGCCAAATGTTCTCCAAAGATAAAACCGCCATGCGCCGCTCCCTAAAAGTAATCATTCTCTCCGTCATTGGCTCTATTGTGTTTAGCGGCATTTCACTGTACTTGCTAGCACAAGCCATAGGCATGACTGAACCCACCTTTGTTGACTTGCTTTTTATGGGACCGTTAACTGCCGCGTTCATGTACGTGCCCATAACGTTTGCGGGGTTGGGGCTGCAGGAAGCTGCTTACGTGTTTTTGTTGACGGGGATAAGTTCTTCGCCTGATGCGATTTTGCCGTTTGCCGTGACGTTTGCTTTGTTGATTCGTTTGATTGCGACCACAACGGACCTTATTGGGTTGCCGCCGTTGCTAAAGACGGGTACGGGCTTGTTAACTTCACTAAATCAAAGAAACAAGCAGCCCGAGTGTCCCACTTAGCAGCTATTCTCTGCGGTTAGCGTGATTTTGGCTTTCTGGTTTGGGTTTTTGAGTTTTTCAACCAATCCGCGGGAAAGGTCTTTGGCAGCTTTGCTCGCATTAATCCCCAAAGTTCGGGCGGAGGCAAATTCACTTTTACGCAAAACCATCTCAACAGGGTCGCTTAGGGAGAGTTGGGGGTTGCCTTCGGCGCAGAACTCGTCGGCGATGTCGTCCGCTTCGATTTTGACGGTTAACTTGGCTCCTGCCTGTCGGAGTGCCGCTTTGAATTCGGGGCTTAACTCTGCCAGTCCCCTGTCCACTGAGACTACGAGGATGCAGTCGCCGTTCTGTGTCAAGTGGATGTCTTTGGTGAATTCAACAGTGCTATGATGGGTTGCCTGCACGTTAGGGTGCCCATACCCGTAGATGACTTCCGTGACCTTTGGCACTATTCTGAAACCTCAATAGAATCCACTTTGCCATCCCCATCCAAGTCAAAGCCCTGAATAACCGCCGAAAACGCGTTCCCCGCCCGATACGCCGCTAGCGTCTTCTTCCAAAAACCAGTCAATGCGAGAACGCAAGCTTTGGTTCCCACGGCTTTGTTTCCTGCCAAAACGAGGATAGTTTTGGTGTTGTCCCATGGGTTCGGAATTTTCGCAATTAAGCCTGCAACGTCGGCAGTGAAAATGAGCCCCGTCTTTTTGGAAACCAGTCCACCGAATAGGTAGCCTTGTGCGGATGATTGCATGTTAAACTGGACGGGTAGGTGGTCGTTGAGTTCTTGAGTGAGCAGGTTAGTGCCTGGTCCGCCGACGAGGATGAGGTTGTTTTTTTCTTCTTTTTCTGCTTTTACGTCTATGTCAAGTTTTATGGCGAAGTCTTGGGGCATCTTGACGAATTGCCCAAGAAAGAAGGTGAGCTGTGCTGCGTAGTGTCCGTCGCGGGCGCTGGTTTTGAACGGACCATGCGGAGTGGGGCTGCCTACAACGATTTTTGCATCAAAACCACCGTCTGGGGTTATGAATTCTTTAAAGAAGTCTTGCACTTGCTGGCTAGCCGCCAAAAGTGAGGGTCTCTGCATGGATTGGTAGCCGCCTGGAAACTCTATGCCAAACGCTGGCGACACAGTGCGGTAGTATTTGGCGGTGGCGCCTTTGCGTTTTTCTTCACGTTCTACGGCTATGGCGCCGGCGCGTTCGAGTTTGCGGATGTGGTAGTATACTTTTTGTTCATGCATGCCTAGTTGGCGGGCGACTTCGAGGGGGTACATGGCTTTTTTGTTGAGCATTGCGAGGATTTTCCAGCTGAGATTGCCCACGATCATGCGTAGGGTTTGGGGTTTGGGCATGATTGTGATTTCTTTGACGGTTTGTTGGTTGCCTTCTTCTTGGAGGAGCAGTTTTTTGTCCACGGATGATTCCTTGCCCTTTCATAAGGACGGTTATATTATAAAAAATTTTTTAGTCGTTTTCTGAATGTTTTGCGGGGCAGTTTGACGACAAACGGTCAACCACTGAAAAAAGTTTTTTAACGGTGGGTCAAGCGTGCGCTCTTGCACGGAATTTAACGCTACAACCATTATGAGTTTTCTTTTAAGAGTCAACGTTTATTCTAAAAATACTTAATAGCTCTCAAACTGCAGCAATAAAATGTAACTAAACCTCAAATGGAGAACTCAATTTTTATGTGCGGAATTTTCGGATGTATCCAAAAAGACGGCGACGCAGCCCCCATAATTCATGCGAGCCTCAAACGGCTCGAATACCGAGGCTACGACTCCGTCGGCATAGCCACCCTCAACGGCACCGAACTTCAAATTAAAAAAGACCAAGGCAAAATTGACGACGTCAACAAACTCGTCAACCTTAACGACATGCGCGGCAGAATCGGCATCGGGCATACCCGTTGGGCTACCCACGGTGCCCCACTCAAAGTTAACGCTCACCCACATGTAGATTGCCGTGGCGAAATCGCTGTAGTCCACAACGGCATCATCGAAAACTACAGTGAACTGCGCACCGAACTGGAGGCATTGGACCACAAATTTGTTTCCAAAACCGACACCGAAGTGGTTCCGCACCTCATTGAGGAAGCCTTCAAGAAAAACCCCAACCTAACCTTAACCGATGCTGTATTGGAAATCGTGCGCCGCATTCAGGGCTCGTATGCTTTAGCCGTTATTTCTTCGCGGGAACCTGACAAGATTGTTTGTGCCCGAAATGAAAGTCCCCTTGTTTTAGGCGTAGCGGAGACCGCGACGTATTGTGCGTCGGATTTGACGGCGTTTTTGCCCATGACCAACAAGGCAGTTATGATTGAAGACGGCGAGTTAGTTATTCTTACGCCGGGCAGTTATGAGGTTCGTCGCGTCAAAGATGGCTCTCCTGTAACTCGGGAACCCAAAATTATCGATTGGACTCCCGAAATGGCAGTCAAACAGGGTTACCCGCATTTTATGATTAAAGAAATCCATGAACAACCCGAAACGCTGCGTAGCACGCTGCGTGCCCAAGAGCACTACTTGGATTTGCTTTCAACGTTTTTAGACCGCGCCACCGAAGTGTTTCTGGTCGCCTGCGGAACCAGCTACCATGCGTGCCTTGCAGCCTCGTACATGTTCAGTAAACTGGCGTTTTTGCCTACGTACCCTGTGTATGCGTCTGAGTTTGTGGAGCAGCACGGCAAATCAGTAAACATTGACAGCACTATCCTCGCCGTAAGCCAGTCAGGTGAAACGGCTGACACGCTGGGCGCCGTAACTTGCAGCCAACAACGCGCTGCCACAATCCTTGGGTTAACCAACACCGTGGGTTCCACTCTAACTCGGGTGTCTAGAGTCTACATTGGACAGCAGTCTGGACCAGAAATTGGTGTTGCCGCTACCAAAACCTTCACGTCGCAGCTTTCCGTTATGGCGCAATTGGCGTTGAAGCTTTCAACTAAGCGGGGTAAAGTTTCTCAAGACGAGATGGATTACCTTGCTGAGAAGCTTGAGGCGCTGCCTGAAACTGTGAATGCCATTGTCTTGACGCAAGAGGAAAAAGTTAAGGCTTTGGCTAAAAAGTATCGGGACGCTAAAATCTTCTTCTTCTTAGGTCGAGGCATAAACACCGCCACCGCATATGAGGGGCGCCTGAAACTGATGGAAATTGCCTATGTGCCCGCCATTGCGTTTCCTGCTGGTGAAAGCAAGCATGGTCCCATCAGCCTCATTGAGCCGGGTTTTCCTGTGGTGTTCATCTGCCCCCACGATGGTCAAACTCACAAGACGTTGATCGGCAACATAATGGAGATGAAAGCTCGCGGCGCCAACATCATAAGCATAATTGAAGAAGGCGACCAAGAAATCAAAGCCTTAAGCGACGACTACATCGAAGTGCCCTGCGGAATCCCTGAAGTGCTTTCGCCGATTCCTTTCATCATCCCACTGCAACTGTTGGCCTACTACATGGCGGTGGAGAAGGGCTTAAACCCTGATATGCCCCGCAACCTTGCCAAGTCGGTTACTGTTAAGTAACCTTCCCCTTTTTGGAACCTTTAGTTTCTTATACCCCAACCACCATTTTTCCATAGGTGTCGCCGTGGAGAGGGCTAACTGGGAAAAACTGGTAGCGCGCCTACAGAAACAGGGGCACATAAAAACGCCCCAACTTGCCCGAGCACTTCAGGCCATTCCCCGCATACGGTTTTTGCCTGCCAATCAACAAAAGTACGCTTCTTTAGATATGCCCGTGCAGATTGGGTTTACGCAGACGGTTTTGGCACCGCGTACGGTGGCGTTTATGGCGGAGGCGTTGGATTTGCAGGTTGGTAACAAGGTGTTGGAGGTCGGGACGGGTTCTGGTTGGCAGGCGGCTTTGATGGCGGAGGTTGTTGCCCCGCGGGAGGCGCCGCGCAGTGAATGGGGTCACGTGTACACCTTAGAAATTCAGCCTACTTTGGCAGAGACCGCGAAACGAAGCATTTTAACCGCTGGCTACGGCGACCGCGTTTCCGTCGTGGTGGGCGACGGTATCAAGGGCTATGTTGAAAAAGCGCCCTACGACCGCATCCTTGTAACCGCCTCCACAGCTAAAGTGCCAAAGCCTTTACTGGACCAACTCAAAATCGGCGGCGTAATGCTGATTCCCGTTGGGGCGCCGTTTGTATTCCAGAAACTGCTCAAAATCACCAAACAACCCAACAACCAACTAGATGAAGCGAACTTGGGCAGCGTCAGTTTTGCGCCGTTAACTAGTCCTCGTTAACCGAACCATTTGTCCAGCGACGTTTTACCCTTCTGTTTTTGGGCGCCTGTTTGCATGCGTTCAAGTTGTTTGCGGACGCGGTCTTCGCTGAAATCTTTTTCGCGCACAAGAAAGTTGACGATGCCTTCGACGTCGGGGTCACGTGACTGTGTGGTGTAGTTGTCGGTGACTTCGGGGTGCAGAAAGATTTCTTTGATTTCGGCAGGTGGATGCGGAAACGTGGCGTTCTTGATGAACGGTAAGGCGGCTTCGAGGGTGCTGTGTTGTTTGATGAGTTTTAGCGCGGTTTTGGGTCCGAGTCCTTTGATGCCATCAGGGTTAAAGTCGGTGCCGATGAGGATGCCTACGTCGATGAGTTGTTCGTGGGTTAAGCCTGTTTCTTTGAGGCTTTCTTGCAGGGAGATGACTTCGGGGACGATGTCGATGTAGACGTTTTTGCTGGGCAACTTGCGCCGTCCTGAAATGGTTACGTTGCGTAGCAGCATAGGCGCGCCGAAGAGCAAGCTGTCGTAGTCTTGGCTGGCGCAGTACTGTGTGGCGCCTTTGCAGGTCATGTGGGCAGCTTGGGCTTCGCCTTCGCTGGGCGCCTGCACCCACGGCAACCCCATCAACTCTAGTAGCCGATGGGCATCGTCTTTCATGTAACTTTGAATACTTGAAGTGGCTTGGGCGTAGGTGCGCATTTTGGTGGTGTCGCCTTGGGCGGCGGCTTTTTCGTAGTGTGCTGCCATTTCGGTTTTGAATTCTCGGCGGCGCTGGATTTCTTCCCGTTTGAACTGCGGTGGTTTGCCGTCGAAGACGTAGATGGGTTTGATGCCCATTTCGAGCAGGTTGCTGGTGCGGTAAAATAGCCCGCTGAGGTGGCTGGTGACTTTGCCTCTGCCATCCATCAAGGGGGTACCGTCGGGTTGGCGAATTATGCTGAGGAACTGGTAAATCGCGTTAAATGCGTCTATGGCTATAGCTTTGCCCGAGAGGTCTTCGAGTTTGACGACGGTTTTTGGTACGATGTCGCGGAGTTCAACGCCCAAAATCTTTCCCCAGTACATACGGCAGAATACAGGTTAAATAAACTTGCGAAAATCGGGTTTTGGTTGTAACGATTTAACCATACGATAAAAAGGTGGAGGAAGGGCGCGTTGCAGGGCTCCTTATGGAGCTTTGTTGCATTGTTGGTTTTGGTGTCCGTAGCGATACTGGAACTGTTGCCCTGTGCCATTGCCTGCGCAGGAAGCATTACTCGCGCATTCGCGTAGTTGGGTCTGGGTTTGCTGTTGGGTTCCGTTGCAAGTGCAGGTGCCGTTGCAGATTTGAGCCTGCTGCTGGTTCTGGGTGCAGTTAGCTGAACCCGTGCCGTTACAGTCGCCTGTGCAGTCTTGGGTTTGCAGTTCTTGCTGAGTCTGAGTTTGCAAAACATCCCCGTTTTGCCCAAAGGGTGCAGCTGCAGCAAACGGAACCGCAACCAAACAAACAATGATGCCTGCCAAGAGGATTGTTTTTAGGTTCACTTTTTTTCACCTCGTTCTTCTATGGGCTGAACCGAGGTTTAGTTGTTGGCTGTAACGTTGGTTTCAGTTAGTGAAACCCCTTATAAGCTCTAATGAAACATATTGATGTGTGGATGGGGATGCGGAAAACCGTTTTGGCGCTGATTGTAGTGCTCATCGTGGTGAGTTTGGTTGGGCTGGTTGCTTTTTATCCTGCGCCCAGTTCGGGTAGCTGGCATGGGTTTGGCGTTCACAGCGGTCAAGGTACACAAACCGACTATACGGTTTGGATTTTGGTGGTGGCGGTTCCGTTGGTTGTTGCGTTGGGTTTGGTTGTTTATGAGGTTTTGTTTTCGCGGACTAAACTCGAACCTGCACAGCACAATGCGCCTGCATCACCTGCTCAGCCTGTTGCTGTCGAGCCTGCAGAAACCCAAACAGCCACCATAGCAGAACCCACTGAAACACCCCAAGCACTTGACGCCATCCTACGCGTCCTCAACGAGGACGAACGCAAAGTCGTCCAAGCAATTGCAGCTTCAGAAGAAGGGTTCATACTGCAACGTGACCTCCGCTGGAAAACTGGACTCACCAAGGTTCAAACTCATCGTGTGCTTGCCCGCCTATCCGCAAGGGGCATAGTGAAGGTAGAAAAATACTATAACACTAACAAAGTTGTTTTAGCAGACTGGGCTTCGAGCCAGTAGACAAACTGGCCAAAAAACCTGACGCTTTTTCTTTGAACTGTCAGTCATGGTTTCCGATGACAAAATTTTAAGAGAAAACCTTGACATTGTTATAATTGCGTTAAAAGCGCAGCCGAAGGATTCCTGCAGGTCATCTAGATTTATTCCTCCTTAACATGGAATTTTATTCCATCTCACCCACTGCAGGAACCTCGGCAACTCTACGCGTAATATCTTGTAAGACCTTATAATTTTAGTGGTGTGCTTAGCAATAAATGACGCAAATTTGTTTGCTTTATATAAGGGGGCTATAGTCAGTTGCTTGCCTATCAGAAAACAGCCCCAACAATCAAATGCACCTAATCTGAGCTTTACTGAGCACAGCAGATATTAAGGAGTCCACATAATAACAAACGCGAATTCACAGAAGTTGAAGGTTATGGCAGAAAGACAAGCAACCTCTCTTGCACTGGTCACCTGTACCAGCTGCGGTAAACCCATTGCTCCTGGCAGTGAAGCCACCAAGTTCCCCTGCCCACAATGTGGTGAAATCCAAATTAAACGCGACGGTAAATGCCGCAAATTCGGTAGACCCTACAAGTGTCCCCGATGCGGTTTTGTCGGACCATAAATGGTGAATGTCATGGGTCACGTTATTGTAACCTACAAGGTTTTCCCTGAAGACATCGTCAAGAACTTTGACGCCATCAAAGCTGAAATTCAGGCGCGTGCACCGAAATCCGCGGAAATCACGGGTTACGGTGAAGAACCTATTGCTTTTGGGCTTGTGGCGCTTCTGGTTCAACTCAAGTTCCCTGAAGACGAACAAGGTGTCGTTGACGAACTTGAAGTGAAACTGGGCGAAATTCCAGGCATCAGCCAAGTTCAAACCGTTATGGTTCGCCGAAGCAGCCGTTAAACGGGCTGTAATCTATTTTCCTTCTGCTCAATATTTATATAGAAATAAAAACCATCATTCAACATGCCCTATCCTAGTTAATCACTTTACGGAGATTCTGAAATGAGCGAAACCCATGAAGTCCAACTTCGTGCAGGAGATGCACGGCAACGCGATGTCGGACGTGGCATCGCCCGTATTGATCAACGTACTATGCAAAAACTTGGTATAAGCGCTGGAGATGTTATTGAAATTGTGGCGAAACGAACCACCAGCGCTATTGCTTGGCCCGCTTATAGTGAAGACCAAAACCGCGACATCATCCGCATTGACGGGTTCACCCGCAAAAACAGCGGCGTCGCCATCAACGAGTACGTGGTTGTGCGTCCTGCCAAAGTGAAAACGGCTTTAAGCATCACGTTGGCGCCTGTGGATATGCGCCTAAACGTGGACGAAGACTTCACCAACTTTGTCAAGAATCGCCTCATGGAACGCACCCTAGTAGAAGGCGACACCACATTGGTTATGATGTTGGGTCACGCCATTCCTTTCACAGTTTCTAAGACGCGCCCCCATGGCATCGTCAAAGTTACTGCAGAATCTCGCCTCACAATTCTCAATGAGCCTGCGCCTGAAGCTAAGGGCTTGCCAAGAACTACCTACGAAGACATCGGCGGCTTACATGACGAAATTCAACGTGTCCGCGAAATGGTTGAGCTGCCCCTGCGGCACCCTGAACTGTTCCAGCGTCTAGGAATTGAACCACCCAAAGGTGTCTTGTTACATGGTCCTCCTGGCTGTGGTAAAACCTTGCTGGCACGTGCCGTTGCAAACGAGTCCGAAGCAAACTTCTACAGCATCAACGGTCCAGAAATCATGAGCAAATTCTACGGCGAATCCGAAGCCCGCTTGCGAGAAATTTTCCAGCAAGCCCAACAAAACGCACCCAGCATAATATTCATCGATGAACTCGACGCCATTGCGCCGAAACGTGAAGAAGTCACAGGTGAAGTGGAGCGTCGTGTTGTGGCGCAGTTGTTAGCTTTGATGGATGGTTTGTCTGGCAGAGGTAACGTCATTGTCATTGGCGCTACGAACCGTCCTGGTGCGCTTGACCAAGCGTTGCGTCGTCCTGGACGTTTTGACCGCGAAATCGAAATCGGCGTCCCTGACAAGAAAGGACGTTACGAAGTATTGCAGATTCACACTCGCGGCATGCCTTTGGTGCCTTTCGTTGAAAATGCTAAAGGTGAAGATACCGCCAAAGGTGTTGACTTGAATCGTCTTGCGGAGATGACTCACGGCTATACTGGTGCGGACTTGTCGGCTTTAAGTCGCGAAACCGCCATGAAAGCGCTGCGTCGCTATTTGCCTCAAATTAACTTAGAAGAAGAACGCATTCCACCTGCGGTGCTGGAGAAAATGGAGGTTCAGATGGATGACTTCATCAACGCCTACAAAGAAGTCACCCCAACCGCCATGCGCGAAGTCTACATCGAAGTTGCCACGGTGCACTGGAATGACATCGGCGGCTTAGAAAACGTCAAACAGCACCTCAAAGAAGCTGTAGAATGGCCCATGAAGCAGCCAGAAATCTTTGAACGCCTTCACATTAAGCCGCCAAAAGGCATCTTGTTGTACGGTCCTCCTGGCTGTGGTAAAACCTTGCTGGCACGTGCCGTTGCGACGGAAAGTGACGCCAACTTCATCTCCATCAAAGGTCCCGAAGTGTTCAGTAAATGGGTGGGTGAATCGGAAAAAGCCATCCGTGAAGTGTTCCGCAAAGCGCGCATGGCAGCACCCGCAGTCGTCTTCTTTGACGAAATGGATTCCCTTACGCCTCAACGTGGCACAACTGGCAGTGACAGCGGCGTTTCAGAACGCGTCATCAGCCAACTACTTACTGAAATGGATGGCATCTTGACGTTGCAAGACATCGTGGTTATTGCGGCAACTAATCGTCCGAACTTGATTGACCCTGCCGTGTTGCGTCCAGGTCGGTTTGATCGATTAATCTATGTGCCTGAGCCTGATGACAAGAGCCGTCTGCAAATCTTGAAGCTGTACACCACAGGTATGCCGCTTTCCAAAGATGTGGATTTGAACGTGATTTCTTCTCAGACTCGGTACTATTCGGGTGCAGACTTGGAAAACATTTGCCGTGAAGCTGCCATGCATGCATTGCGCCGCGACATCAACGCCACTGAAGTTACGATGCATGACTTCCAAGATGCGCTCAAAGAAGTGGGTCCAAGCGTGACTCCTGACATGGAGAAATGGTACAAGAACTTCATGCAGGCTGTGCGCCAAGTTCAAAAACCCGGAACCCCAATAGCATAGGAGATTTGAAAATGCCACAACCTACTAAAACTTGGAAAACCCGTCCCGCACACTACGTGCTGCTTGAAACGCTACGCAAGAAAGGCGACCTAGCTGAAACCGACTTGTTTAACGCGTTGCAGGCTGAATTTGAAGATTTAGGCTACAAAGACTTCATTGATTTGCTGCTGAAACTGGAAGTTGCGGGCAAAATCCGCACCACTTCACTTTCTCGCGGCAAAAAACGCGTTGAACTAGTGCAGTAACAGTGAGGAAAAAGCACATGCAGGACGCCGTCGTTGTTGGTGGCGGACCTGCAGGCTGTTTTTTTGCTTTTAAACTTGCCCAGCTTGGCGTAGCGGTGTCTGTGTTTGAAGAGCACCCGATGGTTGGGTTGCCGTCGCATTGTGCAGGGCACTTAAGCATCCGCAGCTTACGGGGGTTGGGACTGTATCCCTTGCCTGAGGGCGTGTTAGAGAACACGTTTTCGGCGGCGAATTTTTACTCGCCTAACGGCAGCAAATTCAGTGTGCATTTGTCGCAGCCTGTGACTTGTGCGGTGAATCGGGCTCGGTTTGACCAGTTTTTGGCTCAAAAAGCCCAACACGCAGGCGCCACGTTTCGTTTGGGTGCACGGGTTGAGTCGCTTGTCACCTCGGATGGTTTTGTGCGGGGCGTGAACCTTGCCGACGGCGAACAGGTCAATGCTGGCTTGGTGGTAGACGCTGAGGGCATTTCGTCGCGGTTGATGCGTCAGGCAGGACTGCACGCCCTTAACGGCAAAGAACTCGTCTACGCCGTTGAAGCCGAAGTGGAGGGCGTGCAGGATGTGGAAGAGCATGCTGTGGAAGTTTACGTGGGCAAAGACTACGCCGAAGGCTTCTATGGCTGGCTGATTCCACGTTTGGATGGCACCGCCAAAGTCGGGCTTGCCACACGCCACGGAAACCCCAAAACATACTTCGAGCGCCTTTTACGTAAACATCCTGTGGCATCGCAACAACTTAAAAACGCAAAAATTCAGCAGATGGCTTTCCATGCCATAACGTTGGGCGGTCCAGTTCCGCGTGCTTATGGAAACGGGTTTTTGGCGGTGGGCGACTGTGCATCTCAGGTGAAGCCTACAACAGGTGGCGGAGTGGTTTTCAGCTTGACCTGTGCGGGCATTGCTGCGGAGGTGGCGAAATCTGCGTTGGACCGTGGAGATTTGTCTGCTGAAGCCTTGCAGCCCTACCAAAAACGCATAGACGACACTTTGAGGTTTGATGTTTCGGTGATGCAGAAGGCTCGCAAAGCCCTCTACAAGTATTCCGACGCCAAACTGGACCGAGCAATCCAGTTCGCGCAAAATGTCGGCTTAAGCAACGCCCTAAGAGACATCGACGAAATCGATTTCCAAAGCAAAACTCTCTTTTCTGTGCTCAAAAAACCTCAAGCATACGCCACCATAGCCTATCTGCTTGCATTGTATTTGCCTCTTTAGGTAGCTTTGACCTGTGATTTGCCTTTCCCCTCTTATGTATAGACTCAACAAACAACCAAAAACCACAAACCCACCTAAGCTTCTGTTGCTCTGCCTACTTTCAAATAAAAAGATAATCGGATGCCTGTAGTTTCTTTGTCATTTGCCGAGACACGCTTTACGGCTTAGCATTCAGAAACAAAAAGGTGGAAAATTATGCCCTCATCATTTAGGTGTGTTGCCGCGTCCGCCACCCGACTTATTGCCTGTTATGCTTGGATAATTGGGGTTTCCACCGCCCTTGCCGCCTTTACCCACGTTTCCACCTCCACGCATCGCTTCATCCGATTTGTTTTTAAATTTTTATAACATGCCCCACTCATTGCCCTCCGCAAACGCTTAAAGCCCTCCACCGCTAAAGATAGCGCTGAAGGAACCTGCCATGAGCGAATTCGACTACAAACAAGTTCTCGTCTTCCGCACTGACCTCAAAATGAGCAAAGGTAAAATCGCCGCCCAAGCAGGACACGCCGCCATCTGCAGCGCCCAAGACGCCTATGAACACCACAAAAAATGGTGGGAAGCATGGCTTTGGGAAGGACAAAAAAAGGTAGCGCTCAAAGTGTCCACCGAGAAAGAGTTGGGTGAATTGGAGGAAGCTGCAGACGAGTTGGGGTTGCCGCATTCGCTTATTGTGGACCGTGGTTTAACGGAGATTCCTGAAGGCACCGTTACCTGTCTTGGCATTGGACCTGCGCCAAATAACCTGATTGATAAATTAACTGGGAAACTGCCTTTATTGTAGGCGAAGCCTGTGTCTGTTTCTGAAATTGACCGCCAAATCGGCATCGAAACTCACCTCACCACAACTGCAGGCATCGGCGGCGCAATTCGGCGAGCCCCCGAAGATTTTGTGGTGGAAGAGGTTTTGGTGGATGGCTCCCAAGCAACCACACACGAAACCGCTGGTAAGGCGGCGTTGGGGGCTTCGGTGGAGCGGCAACGGTTTTTGCTTTGCGTTTTGGTTAAGCGAAACTGGGACACCTTCATTGCGTTGCGCAATCTTGCTAAGGAATTGGAAATTGAGCCTAAACGTGTCCAGATTGCTGGTATTAAAGATGCCAAAGCTGTAACTGCCCAACACATCACCTTAGAAGGTGTGTCTGTTGAAGCTGCCTCCAAGGTGCAGATGCGAGATGTCCAACTGCGCCCTGTCGGCTATTTCCGTGAAGCTCTCTGTCCCTTTTACCTGCTGGGTAACCACTTTAAAATTGCAGTGACCGAAGTTTCCGCCTCAGATGCCTCCAACCAAGTAGAGCAAGCTTATGGCGAACTGGTAGCGGCAGGTGGCATTCCTAACTATTACGGTCACCAACGTTTTGGAACCACTCGCGCCATAACCCATCTGGTCGGCAAAGCCATGGTGCAAGGTAACCTCCAAGAAGCTGCCCTCAACTTCCTAGCCAAACCTAGTCCACACGAACACCCTAACTCACGCCAAATGCGTGCTGAACTTGGCGAAACGCTGGATTTTAAGCTGGCGCTGGAAAACTTTCCTATGCAACTGCGCTTTGAACGGGTTATGTTGAGGCATTTGGCAGAGCATCCTAGCGATTTTGCGGGGGCGTTTCGGTGGTTGCCGTTGAAGTTGCGGTTGCTGTTTGTGCAGGCATGGCAGTCGTATCTGTTTAACCGTTTCCTTAGCGCACGGCTTAGGGCAGGGTTTGGGTTAGGCAAGGCGGAAGTGGGCGATTTTGTGGTGGGTGTGGAACGTAACGGGTTGCCCATGGTTAAAGCCAACAAACTTGTCGACTCAGCCAACCTTGACACAGTTAATGGGCAAGTTGCGGCGGGAAAAATGCGTGTTGCCTTGCCCGTTGTGGGTGCACGCCAGAAGCTGTCGGGTGGTGTTATGGGTGAGTTGGAGCAGGCGGTTCTGGAGCAGGAAGGCGTGCAAACTGCAGGGTTCTGGGTGCCTGACCTGCCTGAATTGTCCGCGAAAGGCGAGTTGCGCGCGGCAGTTTGCCCCATCAAAAACTTCACTTCCACAGCAAGCGAGGGTAAGGTGGTGTTGGAGTTTACGTTGCTACGCAGTGCCTACGCGACGGTGCTGTTGCGGGAAGTGATGAAGCCGCAAGACTTGATTGCGGCAGGCTACTAGGTGCGAAACGCTTCTATAGCCCCCCTTATTTAAAGCAGCCAACCTTTGGTTCTGTTACCTCTTAGTTTGTTTTGAGTTTATAGGATAACGCTCTAAAAATTGGCGCTAGCCGAAAAGAGAGAAAGGATAGCCGGGTAAAGACTCACGGACAATATTGCGACACATCCACATGGGTGTGATAAAGGCGTGGGTTCCCCACTATCTCTCTACTTCTCAAAATTTTAGCTATCCGCTGGTTTTTTTGGTTTTTCTTGTGTTCGCCAGTAATTTTTGCGGTTTTTAATTAAATTGAATACATAAAATATTGTGCCAACACCGATAATAGACGGCGTTAATGAAATCATGTTCAAATAAGTTATAACTTGGTGCCCTTCAATTTCCACATATTCCCATGTAGCGGCTGTCATTATAAAAGTTGAAAACGCAATAACGAGTGTTAACCCACAACAAATTCCGAACCAAATTTTTTGCCGTGTTTCTTTTCCAATTGGAATTTCTCCCTTATAATCAAAATAAATTATCGCAAACATAGGGATAACTATTGTGACAAATTCATCGATAAACCATTTAGTTGAATCGGACAAAGGTGGTATTGCCCAAACCAACCCAAAAGTTGTTGCCCAAAGGATGATGAATGCAATAATCGTGTTGATTCCGCTGTGTTTATCTGCCATTTTTTCCCTTGCAAGATTATTTGATACAATCCGTATATAACAATTAACAGAAAAAGCAAGTATACAATCATTTTTGCAACACCTAAAAAAGGTGCCCGATAGCTGCAGAAGACAGATAGCTAGCCCGACATGCAGCTACCAGTCGAGCAAACGCGATGTAACATGGAGAACCCCGCAAACAAAGAGGTAACAGAACCCAACCTTTAGTGGCGCTCCTTGTATCTCTTTCACGAGTCATTTGCGTTTTGCGAAAAAATTGAGTATTGTTTTTTTGTTGATTGGATTGCCTCTGTAGACCCTTATCGTTTTGTAGGTTTACTGTTTGAACTGTTCCTTGATGGTTTCTTCTACTTCACGCAGCCAACTTTGACGCTGTTGCTCCGTGCTCGTGATGACCACCGAAAACGTCCGACGATAAACATTTTCCACTCCGCACAAACCAAAAATGCAGTTACGCCATGTTGTCTCCAACGGGTCCCCAAACGACTTCCTCTCTCGCTCGGGACAAGTGTTTGCTGTGTTAAAAACCACGGCTGCCTTGACTTTTAGTAAGCCTACAGGGATGCCTTCGCCGCTGTCGCCTTCATCAAAACGGTAAGCTCCGCCTGCACGAAAAACTCGGTCCACCCAGCCTTTGAGGACCGCAGGTGGCTGCCCCCACCAGTTAGGATGCACAATAACGATGCCCTCCGCGGCAGCCAGTTCTTGGCAATGCCGCTCCACAACACCATCGTTCACGTCGTCGGCGTCAATTTCAGCTGACGGCAGAACGGGGTCAAATTTTTCGGCATACAAATCATGAAAAACAACTTTATGCCCACGCTTTTGCAGCGCCTGAACCGCTGTGTGGGCTATGCTGTGGTTAAAGCTGCCCGCCGTAGGATGCGCCAAAATTACAAGGATGTTCATGGCAGCAACTTCAGGCTTTGTCGGTTTGGGTCAAATCTCTCAACCGATTAATCCCATCAATCTCTACCACAAATTCCGCCACGCTTTTCGGAACCAACGTCTTCCAGCTGTCATCTGCCAACATCTTTTCCCGAATCAACGTCGACGAATAGAACTGGCGGTCAAAAAACGGAATGCCCTTAACCTTGTAGCCTGCCTCCAAAAACAGCCGTTTGGTTAGGGGTTCGTTAGTGTAGACAATTTGGAATTTCGGTGTGTATCCTTCCACGGCAGAAACCCACATCATGTGCAAGTGCACGTCGGGAACAGGCACAATCCACACCCTGCCCAAATCCACTTTTGCCTCTTCAAGAGCACCGCGAATCATAACCAAACGTTCCCCACTTGTAAACGGGTTGCCCTTCTTGTGACTGTACTGAGCGCTACCAATGACTACAACGAGTTCTTCAACTTCTTCTAAAATGCCTTTGATAGCTTCCAGATGTCCCAAATGAAATGGTTGGAAACGTCCAACATAAAGTCCGCGAGTAGGCATAACAGTTTGAACCCCTGTGCCTGTCACAAGTGGCAACCCGACGCATTTATCGTTTGCTATTTCCTAATTCAGCTATCAGGCGATTGCAGAATATACGGCGACGGGTGATCAGTTTTGATTCTGAGCACGAGGTATTCGTTGTTGCTGTAGACCAACTGCAACCACCCCGAATTGAGCATCTCAGGGTCAAACTTGGTTTTATCATAAACCATGAACTTGACATAGTTATCCGCGATTAGCTGGGGGAAGTTGCGGCAGTCCACCTCAAATGGCTCCGCTTGCATAGAAAACAAGCTATCCATCTGCTGGGGACTGCTAAGCTGCGGGCAACTGTCCATCGCAAACATCACCATCTGATACTGAACCGTAACCGCATAGCCAGGGATGAGTTGCCAGAAGTCATATTTCCACCGCGTCGCATCAATGCGTCCATCTGCCAACGCCCCCACATTCCCCCAATCGGGCACATCCGAAAACTGCAACGCAAACCCAACTTGGTCTGTCGGGTCATAGATGTTTATGGTGCTGTTTGGCTGAAGATCGTCACTGGTGTATTCCACAGTTGCCCACTGCCCAGGGTCACTTTTCGTGGGGCTGTCATTTGGATTTGACCATGACAAAAGCCCCGGAACATTTGCCTTCGTAAACCGCAACGACGGCTCCAGCTTCTCACAAAGCCACAAACTCACATAATTGAGCGTTTGGCTTTCTGCCCGTACCTGCCAAGTCACCGTAACTGGATACGAATCATTCCGAACCAAAATGGTTTGCTCCAAAGACACAACGGGGCCTTCGTAGTTGATGGTTATGCTTTTAGGCCAGCTCACTTCATCCATGCTGACCGTGCGGTTCAAGGTGGAAAGCGAGACGGTTTCCAAGTTGCCATTGTCCTCACGGTACGTCACATAGGCGCCATCGCCATTCGTGTCAAAATAAGCACCCTCCATCCAAACCATGTTCGTTATATAAAACAACGAATCCGAAATCGACTTAGAATCATAAACTTTCGTTGTTATCAACGGACTCATTATCTCATAGGACATGTCTAAGAGGCAGTTGGCGGTAAAACTCAAATCCACTGCAGGATCCGTCTGCGTTAACACCTGCATGTCGATGTATTGTGAAAGCCAATGTCCTGGTTTTTCGGTGACTACGCCTTGGTCGTATTGGTTAAAGTTGGTTTTGATGAATTCTCCCACTTGGTAGCCGCTTAAGTCTGAACTGGAATAGTACTGGGCATTTTCCTCAATGCTGGCGCTGACGGTTTGGAAACGCACCACCATAACCGCCACCAACGCAACAACAATGGCAATTGCCGCAACCTTAAGCGCCGTCCGTTTGATGCCTGCTCGGTTGTTTCTGAACGCTGCCAACACGTACCCGATGACTTGTGAGAGGGGGATGGCGGCGAGAATTGCTAGCGGCGGCATGAGGAAGTAAATGAACCGTGAATACGGCAACGAAATCCCCACCAGATACGACTGGGTCAACAGAAGCGGAACCCCAAACGCCAAAACCAACAGCACAAAAAAGCCCCGCGCATTCCGTTTGCGTAACTCAAAAAAGCCCAACACTAACCCAGCAAACGCAAAGATCAACAAGAACCCAAAGTTTGTCATGAACGACTTAAACGTCACAAAGGGAATTTCGAAACTGTAAACCTTCAACTGAAACAGCACTATGGTGAACAGGTCCCCTATGTAGGGTAAGATAGGGCGGACGTAGTAGATGGCAAACGCTATGGCTCCGCCTAGGATGATGGCGATTAGTCCTTTAGTTTGGCGTCCGCGTCCCCGCATCTTAAACAGTGCCACCAAAACCACAGGTGCAATGATGATTATGGCTAGAAACGTCGCAAGCTGATGGGACAGCACCAGCGAGAAACTTAGCACAAACGCCACCAACGTGTTGCCCGACCCCTTCAGCGTCAAAGCCAGATACATCAAACATAAACTCATAAACGCCAAGCTGAGCAGGCTTGTGTAGCCGCCCCACGCGTTTAACTCAAAAATGGGCACCGCAAGCAACATCACACCCGTAGCTAACGCGCCTGCTGTTTTGTTTAAGAACTTTGAGGCAACAACGTAGACGGAAAAAATCACCAGCCAATCCACAAGCGCCGTGAATGCCTTCATCAACACAAGGAGTTGGTCAAAGTTAGTTATGCCCGTGAACGCAATGAGCGTGTCTAGGACGATGTGGTAGAGGGGCGTGTACCAGGCGATGTCTCCTATGGAAAGCTGCTCTGCGTTCAAGTAGTACAGTGCAGTGTTGAGGTGAACGGCGGAGTCGTTGCCTAAAACAAGACCGTTGGCACCTAAAAACAAGAAAAACATCAGAAACACAGCCACAGAAAACCCGGCTGTAAACACGATTTCTAAGAGTTTCGTTTGTTTGTCCAGGCTAGCCAACGTCAGGCTCCCCTACACCTGCCCCTTTAGGTGTTTACTCGGAATATGGCTACTTCATTGTTAATAAACACAAGGTCAAACGCGGGGTCTTTGAGAAAGCGGCTAATTTGCCCAGAATCCCGCAAAGCAACATACGAAACATCCAGCGAAGCGAGAGCTTGGCGATAATCAAACACATCCAACGGCGCAGGATCAGCAACAGGGGTGAGGTAATTTTGGGCATGTTCCGCTTCGATGCTTTGGTAGTATGCTATTTTTTGTGCGTCACTTAGGTTTTTGTCTGTGTTTTCTTCGTACTCATATGCGCTGGCAAAAATGTTAATGGTCGTGCTTGTTTTGCCGTCGATGTGGTATGTTAGGTCGTAAACGCCTGGGCTAGCCAAATTCCCAATGCTGACTGGCAAAGACGGCTGGCTTCCATTAAAGATAAGCTGTCCAGCAACTTCATCCCACTGGTTAAAGAATGCCAATGTGTTTTCGTTTTGCCCAAGCACTAACATGCCTTTGGTTTGCAGTGAAAAAGTCACAAGCCCAATGTGCATGTCTGGGTCAAGGCTTGTGATGGATACGGTCATGTTGGCGAAAGGTACCCCTTGGTAGACCGTGGTTTGGGTTACAAACTGGATGTATTGGTTTGCTCGGGTGACAAAGATTGATGCTGCGGTGCTGCTGTTTTCGATGTGCTGGTCAACTACTGGGATGTCGGACACGTACGTAATTGGGAAATTGTAATTTTGGTCGGCTGAGGTGATGACTATTTGGGAATTATCAAACGTGAAAAAGCCATACCCAAAATACTCCCCTTCTAACTTGGCGAAAAAGTCAGGGTTATGGCGTCCAATGTATCCGCCGTCTTCCCGAACCTGAATCAACCCATTGTCTACCCAATAATCTGTATCCAAAACTCGGTATGCAGCGGTTGCGGGTTCAAATTCACGACTGTTTGTCAAATACTGCGGTTCCACTGCACTTATCGTTGGGCGCTGAGCAAACCCGCCAAACCACCACCCATACTGGGCATCCGTCAAGAAAACCGCATCTTTTGGTGTGTTGGTCTGCGCCCATTGTACGGCTTCGTATTTGGGTTGGTCCATAAGTTGATAGAAAGTTTGAACGCCGATGCCATCAACAGGACTTACAAAGAGCGGCACCGAGAAAAATACGTACAACATCAGAATCAGCATAAACAGAGCTGCCCAGTTGCGGTTTTGCAGTTTAGGCAGGAACCGTAGCGCCTTGTTTTTGCTTATGCGGACCTGTGGCAACTCTGCGGCTCGGGTTATGAGCCAATCGGAGGTTCGGGCAAAGAACCGTGCACAATGATAAAGTCCTAAGCCGAGGAGCATCAAAATGGGCAATACGACGAAGTAGAGGAAGCGTTGGTAGTCTGTGTAGAGTCCAACGAGGTATCCTTGGGTAAGCAACGTGGGGATGAGCCACCAAAGCACCATCAGCATGGTAGGCAACGTCAAAACCTTGCCCTGATAATACTTAGAGAACAAAAAGTACAGGAACACAAAAACCAGAAGCGGCACGACAATTTCCATCGGCATCAACTTGGTGGAAATCAGCGCATCTCGAATGGCTGTGACGCCACCCGTGAAAGTTGCTGCATCCGCCCCCAAATATGCTGGGACAACCTGTACAATAAAGGGCAAAATAATCACAACTCCTATGATTACTGGCGAAATCCACATGACCACGCTGCTTCGTCGAACTCCAATTTTGCCTCCCAGCAGGAGCGTGAAAAAAACCAAAGATGCCGTTATAGCAACAAACATCACTGAGCTGAGTGAGTGTGTCAAGAAGATTCCTCCACAAACTAGTGAAGTTACCGCCAGAAACGGTGCGGCTGGAAATCGGTCTCTTTCCAAAAACAAATAGAACGCAAGCGGAATAAGCATCAACGTTACGACGTTGGGGTAGCCTCCCCACATGAGCATTTCTATGTCAAAGCGGGACACCGCCGCTAAAAACGCCACAACCAACGCTGCGGAGACGTTCCAGATTTTGCGGGTCAACAGGAACGCCACAGCTACAATCAGGGTGGAAAACACTGAAACCACGATGGCGTGAGCTACATAGTCGGGGATACCTGTGAGCATGATGATGTAGGATACAAAGATGTGGTAGCCGGGAAATGTAACTGAGGATCCGCCGCCCATGTGGTAGTAGTTCCAGAGAAAATCCACGTTTCCGCCTTGCGTGATGGAACTGATTATGCTGTTGTGTAATCCGATGTCGGCGCCTGGCGGAAAAGTTTCCCGAAGCATCAAAACAGCGCGATAAATGAACGAGAAAACCAGCAATCCAGCTAAAAGCAACTGATTCCTTTGGTTTTTCAGCATTAACTGGGTTCCTCAGCCATAAGTCTGTGAATTGTTTGTGAGCAGATGTAGTTACGTCAAAGTTTAAATATCTATTCCAATATAAGACCCGACAGTAAAACAACACAAAATATCTTAGGTGTGTTTGAAAATGTCATGGCTTAAATCTATGATGGAAAAGGAACCACCAGAACCAACAAATCCAATTGCTACCTGTGTTATCGGTAACATTGAACCCGACATGCACGACACCGCGAAAGAGGCAGTTCGTAAGTCTCTGAAACGTGCAGGCTTCAAGATGATTGATGCAGGCAAAAGCGCACCCATCGATGTCTTTGTTCAGAAAATCAAAGAAAACAATGCAACCTTGCTGGCACTCTCCGTGAACACTGTTCCAGCAAAGAACAATCTGCCAAAACTCATCGACGCAATCAAAGCCGCCGGACTCAACGTTAAAATAATCATGGGCGGCGCTGCAGTCAAGAAAGAAGACGCTGACGCAATCGGTGCACTCTTCGGCAAGAACAAAGAAGAAGCACCTGAAATCGCAAAGAAAGCCGTAGCAAACTAAACGCTGAAATTGGACTGAAGTAGCATGCAGAAGTTCAAAACCGACCAGCATGTCTATAACATCGGTCGAGTCCAAATCGGCGGTCAACCTGGCGAAACCCCAACCGTACTGATTGGCTCAGTTTTCTGGCTAGGCCAGAAAATGGTTCAAGATGCTAACAAAGGTATCTTCGACGCCAAAGTAGCAGAAGACATCCTCAACAAAATGCAAACTTTGAGTGATGAATCTGGCGTCCCACACATTGTTGACATCGTCGGAACCACCACAGAAGCCTTCAAGAAATACGTCAGCTTCGTTGCTGACCACACTGAAGCCCCCTTCTTAACTGACGCCATGAGTCCTAAGGTTCGCATGGAATCTGCCGAGTTCGTCAAAGAAATCGGTCTCCAAGACAACACCGTCTACAATTCTATCTACAAAGGCGTTCAAGAAGTTGAACTGCAAAAAATCAAAGAACTAGGCATCAAGACCTCTATCGTTCTCGCAGACAACCCCAAAGACGGCAGTTTCCAAGGTAAAATGACCGTTCTCGACGAAGCGCTCGACATGGCAAAACGTGCAGGCATCGAGCAGGTCATGATTGACTGTGCCATTCCAGCGTTCGCTCCAGACATGGGCATCACCGTCCGCGCAATTCCCGCAATCAAAGAGAAATTCGGCTACCCAACAGGCTTAGGCACCGGCAACGTCGTCACCACGATGGGCTGGGTCAAAGCACATGTCGCTAAAGAATACCGCAAAGGCTGCGTAACCGCAACCAACGCCATCATGCAGACCATGGGCGCAAACTGGCTCATGTTCGGCCCCGCAGAGCAAGCAGAATACGTGTTCCCAGCAGTTGCAGTCGTCGACACCTACATTGCTTCCGCAGCAGCAGACTTAGACACTCGACCGCTAAGCGAAGATCACCCGATCTTCAAAATGTTCATGTAAAACAACTTCCTTCCTTTCCTTTTTTGTAAAAGCAGGATTCTACCCTTGCAACCGCTAAAATGGCTCACTATAATTCTGGTTTATACAGTTTTAACCTTGCTTTGCGTCTACCTCATACCTGCAGATTCTTTCTTTTCGCTTGTTAGGGTCGTTTTCGCCTTCGTTTTTGTGGTGTTTATGCCTGGTTATTGTTTGATTAATTTACTCTTCGCTGAAGGCAAACTGGACTTCGCTGAAGCCCTTGTGCTTTCGGTAGCGTTAAGTTTTAGCGTTGCTGGCATCTCAGGTTTGTTCCTTGGAATTTCCTCCTTCGGCTTAACCGTGTCCTCAATAACCTCCACGCTAAGCAGCATAGTCTTTGTTTTGGCGTTGCTGGCGTTCCTGAAAAAAAGCGGATACCTAACCATACAGTTCCTAAGAACACTCAAAAACAAAACAAAAATGGCGTCTTCCCCAACAGTTCAAACCTAAACTGGGAAGGAATCGCTTTTATGAGAGTCGAATGTGCATTGCCCTAAGCGCATACGACGCAGAAGTTTTTAGCCCTGCCTTGCCATAGACTCCGCCTCTGCGCAGCATCTTGAGCACGTAGCTGGGGCGCAGATAGAATTCTTGATACGCCTTATAGCGGATTTGCGCCAGTCTCTCCATGCTTAACCAGGGCGTTTCGAATGTGGGGATAGCGGTGTCGTATTTGTCAAAATCGGTTATGCGTAGCCACCCGTTATTTTTTACCTGTTCATACATAGGCGTGCCTGGATAGGGAGTGGCGACGTAGAAGCCAACGCTGTCTGGGTTGAGTTCCTTGATGAAGTTGATTGTTTGCCGCGCGGTCTCTTCTGTTTCGCCTGGGAATCCAATGACGGTGTTGGCGATAGTCATCAAGCCGACTTTGTGGGCAGTCTTGTAAGCCGTGCGGGTTTGGTCGAGTTTGATGCTTTTGTTCATAGCGCCCAGAATAGCTTCAGAGCCAGACTCTACGCCGAGCCAGACACAAAAGCACCCTGCGTCACGCATAGTTTGCATCAATTCACGATCCACCATGTCCACGCGGGTTCCGCAATCCCAAGTTACCTTTAACTTCCGTGCCCGAATCTCCTGACAAATCTTCATCACACGGTCGCGGTCAACTGAGAAAGCGTCATCATAAAACGTAATCTGCTTCACCCCGTACTTGTCGTGTACTAGTTGGATTTCGTCGACGACGTTTTTGGGGCTCCGCCAACGATACGCCCGCCCAAACATGCGTACGGTGCTGCAGAAGTCGCACCAGTAAACGCAGCCTCGGCTAGTCACCAAAGGAAACAAGATTTCGCCATCATGCTTGAGGCTTTCTAGCGGTAACAGGTCATGGGCTGGAAATGGCAGGGAATCGAGGTCTTCTATGTACGGTCGGTTAGGCGTGCGGATGGGTTTGCCTTCTTTACGGAAAGTGAGCCCTGCCACATTGTCGAGGCTGCTTTTGGTCTTGAGCTTATCAAGCAACTCGACAAATGTTCGTTCGCCTTCACCGCGAACCACAATGTCCAAAGCAGGGTACTCGTTGAGTGCGTTTTCGTCCCAGAACGTGCCATGTGAGCCGCCTAGAACGGTGACGGCTTGGGGTTGGATCTGTTTGGTTATGGTTATGAGTTGCATGGCGGACTTGTAAAGCAACGTGGTGGCTGTTATGCCGACTAAGTCAAATTGGGTTTGCTGGATGCGGCTTCGGAACGTGTCGGGGGTAAGTTTTTCGGCTTGACAGTCAATGACGGTGACTTCGTGACCAGCGTTTTGGGCAACAGCCCCCAAGTATGCAATTCCCAACGGAATAAACGGAGGATGCGAATGCACACTGGGCGGGTAAGGCGGATTGACTAAGGCAATTTTCATTTCAGTCGTCCTGTCCAAAGGGACTGTATTGTGAAAGAGATATAATGCTTTCTTAAACGGGTGGAAAAAGAAAAGAAGACGGTTTAGGAGAGTCTTATGTGCAGGGCACGCAACGCGTAAGCCGCTGACGTCTTCAAACCTGACTTGCCGTATGTTCCGCCTCTGCGCAGCATTTTGAGTACGTAGCCTGGACGTAGGTAAAATTTCTGGTGTGCTTTGTAGTGGATTTCTCGAAGTTTATCCATGCCTAGGTAGGGTGTTTCGAATGTGGGGTTGGCGGTGTCGTATTTGTCAAAGTCTGTGATTCTGAGCCAGCCTTTCTCTTTAACTTCATCATACATCGGCGTTCCTGGATAGGGGGTGGCAACATAGAAGCCGATGTCGTCGGCATTTAGGGATGTTAAGAAGTTGATGGTTTCCCACGCGGTCTCTTCGGTTTCGCCAGGGAACCCAAGCACGGCGCTGCCAATGGTCATCATGCCCGCTTTTTGTGCCATCTTGAATGCACTGCGGACTTGGTCAAGGTTGATTTTCTTGTGCATGGCGCTTAAGATTTTTTCAGAGCCCGATTCAACGCCGAACCAAATTGTGATGCAACCTGCTTTACGCATGGTTTCCAATAGTTCTTGGTCAACAGCGTCCACGCGGGTCTCGCAGTCCCATTCAATGTTAAGTCCACGGCGTTTGATGTCTGCGCAAATTTCTAGGGTGTTTGCACGGTTTATTGTGAAGGCATCATCGTAGAAGGTGAATTGGGTTTCGCCGTATTTTTTGCTGAGGAATTCGAGTTCGTCGACGACGTTTTTGGGACTTCGGGTACGGTAACCTCGTCCGAACATGCGTACGGTGCTGCAGAAGTCGCACCATTGGACGCAGCCTCGGCTGGTGGTGAGGGGGAAGATGGTTTTGCCCATACGGTGGAACGATTCAAGTGGCAAAAGGTGGAACGCTGGGAAGGGCAGAGAATCTAAATCGTGAAGGAACGGGCGGTCTTCATTGCGGACTATTTTTCCGTCAGCACCTCGGTAGGTTATGCCCAGAACATCCCCAAAGCCCTTGTTAGCTTCAACCCGTTCAGCCAGTTCAGTTAGTGTAACTTCGCCTTCTCGGCGTACAACAACATCAATGCTTGAGCACTCGTTGAGGGCGTTTTCGTCCCAAAAGCTTGCGTGGCTGCCGCCAATCATGGTGACAGCGTTGGGGTACACTTCTTTGGCTGCAACGAGGATTTTTTTGGCAGAGTTGTAAAGAAGGGTGGTGGAGGTTACGCCGACCATGTCTGAGGGAACTTGGGCGAGTCGGCTTTTGAACTGTTCAACGGTAAGTTTTTCGGCTTGGCAGTCGATGATTTTCATTTCGTGGCCGGCTTTTTCGCCGACTGCACCCAAATACGCCAGTCCGAGTGGGATGAATGGGGGGTGGGCGTGTGCGCTGGGCGGATAAGGTGGATTGACCAGGGTAATTTTCATAACTCTGTGTCCTTCTGCACCGAGAAAAAGGGGGTAAACAGATTATATAGTTTTCTAAGTCTGAGGGTTTTGCTTTGAGGGGGTTGATGCAGATGGTTGTGGGCTGTTTGTTTTTGGTTTGTTTGTGTGGTGAGGGGATGCTTGTTAGTTTTTTGTACGATTGTTTGTAAACAACTGTATTAGTAAACGTTTGTACCATAAAACCTATTTTAACTGAAAACTTATCACACCTTCATGTCAGCAACCATAGAAACCGTACACCTTGGAAAAGCCTACGGTACCGGACCCCTATCTGTCCATGCCCTTCACAACATCAACCTAAAATTCCACCAAGGCGAATTCACCGCCCTACTAGGCGCCTCTGGCTCTGGCAAAACCACTCTTCTCCAAATCCTCGGAACCCTCGACAAACCCACCCAAGGCAAAATCCTCATAGACGGCAAAGACCTCACCAATCTAAACGAAAAAGCCCTCGTTAAACTTCGGCGCGAAAAAATCGGCTTCATTTTCCAATTCTACAACCTCATGCCCGTATTGACCGCTTTCGAAAACATCGAGTTGCCCTTGATTATTGCTGGGGTGTCTAAAAAGCAGGCTCAAAAACGTGCCAACGACCTGTTAGCCGCCGTTGGCTTAACCGACCGCGCTCGGCACCGTCCCGATGAACTCAGCGGCGGCCAACAACAACGCATAGCAATCGCTCGTGCCTTAGCCAACAAGCCCACCTTGATACTGGCTGATGAACCCACAGGCGACCTTGACTCTGCAACCGGCGAACAAGTCTTGAACCTTTTGCGAAAACTTTCCAAAGACGAAGGCGTAACCGTTTTAGCTGCCACCCACGATGTCTCGATTTTACGATTAGCCGACCGTGCTTTGAAAATGAAAGACGGTCGAATTGTTTCTGATGAGAAACTCAGGTGACTTTATGTCGTTGCTTAAGGTTTCTTGGCTTCAGTTGAAACGCAAAAAGTTTCGAACTGCCATTCTCATCGTAAGCGTTGCGTTGGCGCTCAGTCTGCTTATCGGCTTAAGTGCAGGGGTAAGCAGTCTCCAAACAACTTATCATGACTTGGTGGGCAGCAGTTTGGGTTACACGGATTTTATTGTTAAATCCAACACAACCGCTCCCGCTTTCAACATAGGCAGCGTTGAGTCGTTGCTTCAGGATTCTTCAATTGCTGCTTACTCTTGTCGGGTTCAGTATTGGATGCCGTTTGCTTCGGCAGACGGCGATTTTAATGGAACCAGCGGCGCGTACCTGATCGGGGTAGATCCCGCAGTGGACGAAGCGTTTGGCTCTTACACCATAACCGAAGGTGAGGCCTCTATTTCTCAAGCATTAATCGCCGACGATGCCTGCGTGCTCGGCGAAAACTTTGCCACTCGGCTCAACCTGCACGTAGGCGACACGCTGGTGATGGGATACTACAACATGAGCGAGCTTTTGCCTTCTGAGCCCTCCCAAACTTTAACCTTCACCATTACAGCCATCATACAAGACTCTGGACGTACCTACACCTTTGACTCCAAGAACCCAACCAGCATAACCAAAGTCAACTCCGATATGACTATAAATCTCAACGTCGCCCAGACCCTCTATTATCTACAATCCAATCAAGCAACCAACATTTACATCCACCTCACCGACCTCAACCAAGCCCAAACCGTCCAAACCAATCTGCAAACCCAGCTGGGTTCCAATTTTACGGTTGGCAATTTGAAAGGCACCCTGTACGAAAGCATCCAACAAAACTTCGGCACCTACCAAACCATCAGCTATGTTATCGGGGGCATGGCACTTCTGATAACTGCTATGCTTCTTCTAAACACGATGCTTGCAAACGTAAGTGAACGTAAACGAGAAATTGGCATCCTACGCTCAGTCGGAGCTTCCAAGGAACAGGTGTTTGGTATGTCTATGGCTGAATTGTTGCCCGTTACACTGATTGGCACTTTGGTTAGCGTTCCCCTGTCAATGGTTGCGGCAAGATTAATCACCTCTATTTTACCAGCCGCCTACATCAGCAATGTTGGAGCCGCCTCAACGGTAGTTTTCAGTTTCCCCGTTGCCACGGTGCTAAGCGGCGTAGTCATTGGCGTTGTTTTAACTTTGGTCGTTGGGGTGGTGCCTGCGTTACTGGCTTGCCGTGTTAAGCCCGTGGAGGCGCTGCATCCCCAAATGCGCAGTTTCCACCCAAAGAAAAAAACCCGTTTCCTGTTGCCCACCGTTGGTTTAGGCTTAACTTTGGTGGGTTTGCTGTTGGTGAATGCTGGCTTTTCCGCTTCTGCCTCATGGTTCCCAACGGTTACTGCCCTTCTTGGATACGCCACAACCCTAATCGGCGCTGTACTGTTTGCGTCCCTGTTTCTTTCTCCACTCTCCAAAGCTTTCTCATACCTCCTTAGCCCCTTCATCGCCCGTGCCTCCGTTATGGTTCACCGTAACATCATGTTGAATTTCCGTCGTTCTGTTTTTTCTTACGGCGCTTTAGCTCTCTCAATTGCAGTTCTGGTTTCGTTCAGTTCGTTGGTGACTACGGCAGCTTCTTATAACGTGGAGGTTAATCGGCAGTCGGTTGGGGCGGATGTTCAAGTTTGGGTCAACGCTCCTGCAGATTTCGCCACTCAACTCAAAGCTGTTGAAGGCGTGCAAAGCGTGGCAGGCGTCGGATACCTTAGCTACGGGCAAAGCAACATGACCTTCAACAGTAACCGACAAGCGAACGTAATGATAGCTGGCATAGCGTCTGAAGACTACTTCTCCACCATCTACCAGACACACCTAACTTCCACCTTAGATGGAATGACTCCCCAACAAGTCTACACCTCAATCAGTCAAGGTCACGGCAACATCATATTACAAGAGACTTTAGCCCAAAACCTCACGGTCCAAGTTGGCGACACCCTCACTTGGAGCATAACTAATCAAACTGGCACCTACACGCAGCCACTAAAAGTGATTGCTACGGCTGATTTTGTGGCAGGCCGCTGGGAAACAATATACCACTTTGCTCAAAACTACTACACCGCCATCGTCAACTTTGCAGACATGCAGCCTTTTCGGTCATATTTGCTGTCCTCTAACCTAGATGAATTCTACGTTTCCCTTAAACCATCGGCAGACGTAACCCAAACAGTAACCACCTTAACCCAAACCTGCAAAGACGCAGGCTACACCACAACCATATACACCGCCCAAAACACGCTAGCCCAAACACAAGCAGGTTTTGACCAAACCGAACTACTGGCAGTATCCATAACGGCGTTCTTTGTCGTTGTGGGCGCTTTGGGGATAACGGCTGCCACTGCCTACATGGTGAACGAACGCAAACGCGAAATCGGCGTCCTCTCCGCACTTGGCATGGATAAACACCAAAACCGCACAATAATCGCAGGCGAAGCCTTGTTGCTGGCTTTCATCGGAGTAGTAGTGGGTGCGGTTTCAGGATTGGCACTTTCCCTCTTTGCGATAAGCGTGATTCCGTGGTGGGCTAATCTGCCTGCGCCTTCGCTGGTTCTGTCGCCGCTCACCCTTTCAGCCGCTGCAGTGGTTATTGTTTTGGCGGTGGTGTTAAGTTCAGTTTACCCTGCAAGTCGCATTTCAAAACTGAACACAGTAGAGGCGTTGCGGCAATGAGCTTTTTTCTCCGCCTTTTTTTGGTGCCTTAAACAATAGGTGATGATGCCTTTGGCAAAATAAGTCTGCAAGATACCCAAAAAAGAAGGGGGTTAAGGGGTTTTGTTTGTGTCGTGGTGTATCCACCACACAAGCCCTATCACCGCAGGAATCGCGAAAATGGCTGCTATCCAAATCAGTATCGTCACCATCGAACCCACGACGTAGTCCACGTTCCAGCTTGCAATTGCCGTGTTCCAGTTTCCGTCCACATAGACCTTGATGGCGAACGCAATGAACAGTAGCGGCGAGATTGCTCCTCCGGCGTCTCTGCCCTTTGAGTGTTTGCCTTCAAGGTTATACTGCTGTTTTTCCTGCTGTGGGATGTGTTTCCACCATCGCCAGCCGATGACCCCGCCGATTGCTACTGGGATGCCGATTAAGACGAGTTCCCAGAATATGGCGTGCAAGATGAAGGTCACGATGTCCGCCATAGACCACAAGCTAAGCGAAGCTGGAACTAAGCCGACTGCTTGGATGTTGCCTGTGAACCAGACAAAGACGTAGACTGCACCTGCGACTGCGAGGGCGGCGGCGGCAATAAACGCAGCGAATGCCACCCAGTGGCGACGCATAAAGAGGCGCCAGCCTGCTTCAGTTGATGTTTGGGGGGTTAGTTGGGTCATGTCTTGTCACTCCATTTATGGTGCTGTTGTTGGTTGGGTCTGTTGGGTTGGTTGTGTTGGTGGCTGCTGTGGGTATCCGTTTCCGTAGCTGTATCCGTTGGGGTAGGGTTAGTAGTCTTTGGGCTTCATGCTGGAGAACCCTATTATGACAAATATCCATGAAATCAGTATCAGGATTAAACCGATCCCGAACAGCAAAGTCAAATATGCGCCGAGCATGAGCAGTGTTCCAGCAGTGATAAATGCTGACTCTCCTGTTTTCTGTGCCAGTGTTTCGTATGCTTTTCTTAGGTGTGTTGCTGCCAGCACGTAAAATACAAATGCGATGATTAGCCCCACGATAATGGCGATTATGCCGCCTAGGATGCCTGCTGCGAATGCGAAAGGCGCGCCTTCGAATAATCCTGTGGTTGCAAAGCTAACAACACCCACGCCTATTGACACTGCCGCCGCAATCAACGCGACTATGTAGTATTTGAGGCCCGTCCAAGCGTTCTGGTTAATGCTTTCATCTTGGTAGTAACTTGATAGTTCTTTTGTTGCTTTGAGGAGTAGGACTATGCCAATTATGCCCAGCACCCATCCCACTGTTGGAATTAGGCCAAGCAGCAGAAGGATTGATCCTTCGATGGCCAATGTTTTACTGTATTGGAAGTTTACATTCATTTTTTGTGCCTCCCGTTTTTGAAAACCCTATAGTTTTTCGAGGGTATAGCCCTAACATTTAGAAGTACAAGACGGAGGCAGTTCTATGGTTTAGAGTGGGGACTCTAAGGGTTAGAGTGTAAATAAAAACGGTAGTTCACGTCTAAAAACCTTAAATGACGTCTCAGAGAATATCTTTGCTTATCTTGAGACTCTAGAGGGTTAGGTTTGCCAAAATCACGTGGGATAAGCGCCGACATTCAGTCGCCGAGAACTAGGCTGTTGTACCTCATTTACTCCGCTTCCAGTAGCCGCATCAAGGCTGAACCGGGCGTAAAATCCAACCTGAGTTCCGCGTTGGGCTACAAATCTGATGGGCACTTCCACTACGACTGGAACTACCTCATCAGCGCAGGCATGATTGAAGAAAAACAAGGCTACTACCTCGTAACTGACACAGGCAAAAAAGAGTTCGCCCTCTACTCAACCGCGTCCATGAACAACTGGATAATGGTCATTGTGGGCATAGCCATAATTGCTTTCACCGCAGGTCTTAGCTTTAATCTGTTGCCAAAGGAAAGCGTAGCCTTTTTTGGTGCCATCCTGATTTTGATTGGGTCTTCGTTTTTGGCGGTAGGTCGAAAAAACAAGCCGAACTTGCCCTCTGAAGCTAAAGAGCTGCTAAAAGAACTCAATCGACATTAACAAAGAAAAAGAAAGGGTGTGGGAAAGTCTATTTGTAGAGTTTTTCCCAGCGGCAGAACAGTTCCAGAACTTCGTCGCCGTTGTGGTCCATGAGGAACTCACGGGTCTTTTGGTCGGCAACAGCGTTCTTCTGGAACTCGTGGATGTATTCGGCTTTTTCTGCAAGGAAAATGATGCCGTCTACACCTTGGCGGGCTACACGGGTTGCAACGGTCATGACTTGGTTTGCGGGTGCAACGGTGTCCCAGGTTTCGTTTGGTCCGCGAACGTAGAAGTTCACGAAGAAGGGTTTCTTTAGTTGGCTCTTGAAGCCGCGGGCGATGGTTTCCCAGTACCATGGGGTTGGGTAGGCTTTGCTGAACATGGGCACGACAAAGTAGTCGGCGTATTGTGCGAGAGCGTCGAAGTCGTAGCCGAAGCGCAGTTTGCCCAATAGTGGGTCAGGGAGGAGGTTGACAAAGAGCGGTTTGCCGCTGACGATTTCTTTAACTTCTGCAAGGAAGTCCGTGACGGTTTTGGCTCTCCATTCTACCCAGCTTAAGCCGCTTTTGGCTTGTTGTTCGATGCAGCGTGGGCAGGTGCAGAAGTGTTGGTCGGCGAAGTGTTGGCTGCTGATGCTGATGCCTGGGGTGACGCGGGCGGATTCGGCGATGATTTTGAGGTTGTATTCGCGGGCTTCTGGGTTGGTCATGCAGACGACGTCCCAGCGGAGGTTGTAGCGTTTGTTGGTGCGTAGAGCTGGTCCCCAACTGCTGACGGAGACCCAATCGGGGCGTTTCTCTGCCATGAAGTTGTCGCCAAAGCATGCGATGTTAGTGTACATTTCTGGGTTCGGTTTGCCAACGATTCCTGATTCTGACTTCAAGCGGTAGAAGTTGTAGTCAACTCCTTGCGCAGGTTCAGGTTGATATAGGAAAACTCCGAATTTCAAGCATTTTCACCATTTAGTGTGTGGTTTATTGGTACCGAGATGTTTTCGGTAGTTATTTAAGTTTTCAGTTAGCGCAATGTCTACAGTTTGCCTTGAAGCATTGCTATAAGCGCTTGCTTTAGAAAAACAGGCAGGTCACCGTCGTTACAGTCTCCTGTGACAGGAGTGGTTTGGGGGTTGAAAAGTTGCCCAATTTTTTGCCCCAACCTTGCTTCATCAAAGTTTTCGGGGGTTCGGTTCTGCTGGAATTCTTCGCTTAACTTGGTTGCCGCAAGAAACATCGACGCAAAAACTGCGTCTTCCTCTATGAGTTTTTTGAGTTTGGCGGCTATGGCGTTTTGGTCGCTTTGGAGGCAGCCTGTTTTGGCAAGTTCGGCTGCAACTTTATCTATCGAGAGGTGGCGTTCTGCAAACCGCGCTCTCAAAGGTCTGTTTAGGGGGTAGCCGCCGATGGGTGCTTTTGCCACTGCCTCTTTAACCGCCTGCTTGGTGCAGTACGCAATTAGGTGTCCAAGCTTGGAGGACGGTCCACTGTAGATGACTTTGTCGCCTACGCCTGTCTTTGCCACCACAATGGCGTCGGTGGGGGTGCCTGTGGCTTCCTCTCCACTATACAGACTTCGAACATCCAGTTCCTTTAATGCGGCGGTTTTGGCTTCTGTTGCGGTGATTATGCTGCTAATCATGCAGCTTTCGGTTGGGTTGCCATCGATTAATACAATGACGTTTATGGTTCCCGCTGGGGGTTGGGGTCCTGTTTTTTCCCCTGCTGCCTCGGCGTGTGTGCATCCTCCTGTGACTGCAACGCTTACGCCTAAGTCGTCGTCACGCAAAGAAACCACCGAAAACTCCTTCACCACCGCAAACGTCACCATCCCCACAAACCCATCCCAATGGTTTTCAAGTGCCAGTTTTCGGAAACATTCTTGGATGAATGCTTCGGGGTCTTGGTGCAGGTTGTGGTCATTGTAATCTTGGGGGACTTGGGCGTTTATGATGACTTTGGTGGTTTGGAAGCCGCCGTTATGAAACGCTGAACTGACCGTTGTCAGCGGAGTTTCGGAGAGCACCGCCAGAATGTTATCTTTAAAAACGAGTTGGGTGCCTTTGCCGACAAGGTCAACTTGTTTCATAGCTTCACCGAGGCTTATCTTGAGGTTTGGTTCCTCGTTCTACTGTGATGGCTTTTTGGGGGCACAAATCTACGCAGACGCCGCACAATGTGCAGTTAGCTAAGTCTGCGGCTTTGGGTTTGCCCGCTGCGTCTTCTTCTAGGATTCCTTCGGGGCAGACGCCCACACAAATAAGCCCGTTGCATGGCGGACACTTCGCGTGGTCTATGCGTATTTGTGCTTTGTCAGTGTCCATGTGAAGTCAACAATTAAATAAGTGCCAAGAATATATTTGTTGCGCGAAGGCTGATGGAAGCATGAAAATTGGGTTAGTAACGTATGCTCCTGAGAAAGTTGACGGTTATGAATTACTTGTTTATTACTGTAAATGGGTAGATGGGCAGGCTTTTCCTGGTGCGAAAGGCATGCAGAACGATGTCACCTGTTTCTGTGATGCTAAAGCGCTTCGAGCCGACCCTTCTTTAGCTGCCGTCTCTAAAAATGGTCCTGCGCTGCGTAAAAACAAGAAAGCCAACCTGACCTTCGACTATGTTTGTCCCACAAACCCCGACTACCAAGCCCGCCTATTCCAGTACATTGACGACTTGCATAACCAACCCATCGAAGGTGTCACCTTGAATCTGTACCATTTTCCCGACCAAGACTTTTGCACCTGCCCCCGATGCATCGAATTGTGGCGTAAGAGTGGTTTGAATTGGGTTGACTGGCGCGGCAAAACCATAACTAACTTCCTTGCAGAAGCCAAAACTCACATCAAAGGCACTTTTGCCGTGGAGATGTTCCCTGACCCCTTGCGGGCAAAAGAACGTTTCGGCATAGATTTTGACGCCATAGCCGAATTGGTCGACTACTTCCATGTTCCTTTATCTTCACGGGATTATTTGACGAATTATTGGGTGGAGCTGCTTGCAGGCGACTTTGTGAAACTGCTCAAAAAGCCTGTGGTGGTGGAAATCAGCGGCGAAATGCCCTCTCCCGAAAAAAATGATGCTCTGCTTAAAACCGTTGGGCAACTAAGCAAACTGGATCTGATGGGCACTTTGCTGTTGGTGCATGATTCTGAGAATGCACGCCAAATTGCCCGCTTCGCCGTTCACGATGAGGCGTTTAGGGATTGGCTTAGTCGTTCGGACTTGCCTAAGATGGACCGAATTGTTGAAAACTGGGCTAAATATTACTAGCCTGTTTCTTTCGTTTTTTTGCTCCGTAGATTGCGGTGCCGAGGGCGAGGCATGTTACGCCGATGGTCCATGCTTGCCAATTTGCAAACACAACCACCCCAAGCAACACCAAACACAACACTAACCCCACTGCGGGCACAATTTTTGGGTAAAGCCTTTTTTCGCATCTGAGTTTTAGGGCGCAAACGTTTGCCCAACTATAATAGAATAGCAACGCGAATGTGCTTATGGCGGCGACGTGGGCTAAGGGCACAAACAGCGCCAACATTGCCATGATTACACCGACAAGCAGGATGGCTCGGTAGGGGGTGCCAAACTGGGTGTGAATTTCTCGGAAGGCTTGGGGCATGTCTCCTTCGCGTGCCATGGCAAACGTCACCCTAGAGACACCTAAAACTGCGGTCAATAAGACGCCTGCAGTGGCAACTAAACCGCCGACAGAAACAATCTGCATAGCTAACGTGCTTTGGGTGGCGCCCATCGCCGTGGTTAACGGCGAATTCGACGCCGCCAAAGCTCCTGAACCGACCAACCCCACCGCCACGGCACCTACCAGAATGTAGACGGTTATGGAAATTGCCAGTGACAGCATGATGGCTTTTGGGACGGTGCGTTTTGCGTCTTTGACTTCTTCGGCGACGACGGCAACTCGGGCAAAGCCGCCGTAGGCAAAGAATATGAAAAATGCCCCTAAAAATACCCCGCCGCTAACTGGGTTGAAGGGCGTAAAATTGGTAGGTTGGACAAAAAAGAGCCCAAACAGGATGAAAAAACCTAACACAACCAAGTTTACAGCGACTAACACATTGTTTAGCCACGCTGAATGGCGAATACCCACTACATTAAGCACTGTAAATGCTATACACATAACTGCTGCAACAATGTTTGACGGCAAAGCAGGAAACGCTGCCCCCAAATAGTATGCGAAGCCTAATGCGACGGTTGCGCCGCCAAACGTGTTGGAAACAATCCACATCCACCCCGTCAAGAACCCCGCAAACGGTGAAACCAACTGGCGTGTGTATTGGTAGATGCTGCCTTCGACGGGTCGCCATGTGGCAAGTTCAGCAAAACTTAACGCCGTAAAAACCGCAATTACCCCTGCCAGTACCATAGAGATGACAAGTGCTGAACCTGCGACGCCTGCAGCAATGCCAATGATGACAAATATGCCTGCACCTATTGTTGCGCCTACACTGATGGCAGTGGCACTCCACAACCCTAACGTACGCCGCAAATGCCCCTGCTCATGCTCTGCCTGCTGCATACACCGTTTACCTTGCAGCCTCCTTTAAGCATTAACTGCCACTATTGTTTACTGCTTTGCGTTTCCCAAAACCCATGAGTGCGTAAGTACTGAATTTTAGCTTTCAACAAATCCATATAGAACTCGTCTTGGTTGGGGTGCATTTTGCCAAGAATGCGGCTGGCGTTTTCGGGTCCAACGCCTTTGATTTGCAGGGCACGGACGGCTTGTTTACCGTAGCTTAAGATGAGGTCGGCTTTGCGGCGTGCTGTGGCGAGTTCTTTGAGTTCTTCGGGGCTGAGTTCTTTGCCTTCGCGGCGTTTTTGCAGGTCTGTTTTGAGTTTTTGGGCGTCTTGGCTGGGGTACAGGACGGTGAGGAGGTGGCTGTGGCAGTTTTGGCATTCGGGCTCGTTGGGCAAGTTTTTGACGCGTTCTTGCAGCATCCACTGTCCACAATGCATGCAAAGAAGCGTGGTCATGCGGGCTTCGGTGGCGTTCTTCATTTTCTCAATGTTACTTAGGATGACGCGTTCGGGCGCCATGAGTTCAGACACGTCGGCGTACTGCTCTAAAATGTGGTAAGCCAAAGGCGTAGGCTTCTCGGTACGCGCCACCGATGCAACCGTAATCTTGTCTTCCTGCACCATGCGGATGACCTGTTTCGCTCTTTTCAGGTCTGCTTTTTCCAGCATCCCCTCCCGCAGTGTTTCGTCATAAATTGGCGTGTCCTCAAACGAAGCTTTCAGCTTGGCTTGCCTTTCGTAACTCATGGTTTTGCCCCGTGGCAAGGCGCCGAATCGTTCGGCTATGGCTTTCATGCGCGCCGCGAAGGGGAATTTACCGTTGAGGTACTTCAAGAAAGCTTCGTCAACTTGTTTTTCTGTCAAATGAAACAGGGTTTGCGGTAACTCTTGCAGTTCAGGGCGTGACAACTTGCGGGGCAATTCCAGCAGGATGTGGTAGCCGTCTGCCCACCACCCCGTCACCAACTCCCGCTCCGATAGCGTCGCATCAAACACGCCGCCCAACGTTTTGTTCACGTTTTCGCCAAAACAGGCATGCACCACAAGGTAGCGGTCGTAGGTTTCCAAAACGACGCGGTTCTGGGTTGGCAGGGGCGCGCCTTCTTGGAGATGTTCGCTGATTTCTTGCGTCGTCTCTTGCAGGGCGGTGGGGTCAATTTTTAGTTTCGTCGCCATTTCTGCGGCTGCTTGCTCAGGTGTTTTACCTTGTTTAAGGAGGTTGCCGATTTCTTCGCGTTCCGCCCCTGTTTGTTGTGCTAACCCGTAGGGCACTGGCAGCATTTCTCCATCCCACCCTGGAATGGCGGCGAATGGGTCCTCTGCTGGAACCACGTGAACGGTGCCTGATTCTTCCTCAATTTGGACAATGCGCCAAACTTTGCCTCGCATAATAAAATGCAGCCCCACTCGTGCATCTAACGCCATGAACTCGTCGCCTAAGGTGCCGATTCTGTGGTCGTTAAGAATGTTGATGACGGGGTAACGGCGTTCGTCAGGAATCATGGAGAGGTTGCTGTAGTAGTATTCGCGGGTGCGGCCAGTTTTGCGCAAAAGTTTACCCTCTTGTTCTAATCGTAATTTATGTAGACTGGCTAAAAAGTCTACAACGTCAAAAAGCTGTTTTTCGGTGAGGTTTCGGTAGAGGTAGGCTTGGTGGATTAGTTTGGTTAGGTCGGTTAGGGGGGTGGTTTGTTTGTCCATGAGTACGCCGCAGATTTGGTGCGCCAAAACATCCAGGGCGCCTTCATGCATCAAAACTGGCTCAAGTTTGCCTTTTTGCGCGTTTTCTACTGCGGCAATGGACTCTAATGTGTCATCTGAGTAAACCGTCAAAACCACGCCTTCACTGACCTGTTCCAGTCGATGTCCACTGCGTCCCACCCGCTGAATTAAGCTGCTGACCTGCCGCGGCGACATGTACTGCACCACCAAATCCACCTGCCCCACGTCAATCCCAAGCTCCAGCGTGCTGGTGCAAATCAGCGCTTTCAAGCCCCCTGCCTTAAATGCGTCTTCGATTCGCACCCGCTCCTCCTTACTGAGTGACCCATGATGCACCGCCACGTCCTCTCTGCTCAACTGGTTGAAACGGTGTCCTAGCATTTCGGCGACGGTTCGGCTGTTTACAAAAATTAGTGTTGCCTTGTGGCTGTTGATGAGTTCGGTGAGGCGGCGGATGCGGGCGGCGGCTTCGGGGCTGGTCTGCAGTTTGCCCGCCAACTCAAAATCTGCCTCAACGGGCGTGGGGTGTTCGACTTGGTAATGGTACCCCTTCGCCAAAGTGGCTTGGATTACGCGGATTTTTCGGTTTGTGCCCGCCACGAATTGGGCGACTTCAGTGGGGTTGCCGACGGTGGCAGACAAGCCGATGCGCTGAAACTCCCGCCCCGTCACCTCCAACAGCCGCTCCAATGCCAAACTCAACTGCACGCCGCGCTTGCTTTCTGCCAAATCATGCACCTCATCTACCACCACAAACTGGACGCTTGCAAGGTGGCGACGCATTTGGCTGCCGGGCAAAATTGCTTGCAAGGTTTCGGGGGTGGTGACAAGAAGCTGGGGTGGTTGTTTGGCTTGTTTGCGTCGGGTTTTTGTTTCGGTGTCGCCGTGGCGGACTTCAACGGTTATGTTGAGTTTTTGGCTCCATACTTCGAGTCGTTTGAGCATGTCTCGGTTCAGGGCGCGTAACGGCGTGATGTAGAGGACTTGGATGCCTTTTGGCTGTTGGGGTTTGTGTTCTACGAGTTTGTTGAAGATGGGTAGTAGGACGGCTTCGGTTTTGCCTGTGCCTGTTGGGGCGACTAAGAGTACGTTTTCGCCGGCTAAGATTGGTTTAAACGCCAGCTTTTGTGGTAGGGTGGGTTTAGTGAAGCCCATTTCGGTGATTGCGTTTTGTATGGGTTTGGTGAGTTGTTTGAAGGCGTGGGGGGTTTGTTTTTTTTGCATGGGTTTGCCTTGAAGAAGAAGGGTTTGGGCTTGTTTTATGTTTTTTTGGTTTTTTGGGGTGTTTGGTGTATATGTGTTGTTCTGCTGTACAGTTGCCCCTTTAGGTTGGCATTATCTTAAGTCTTAAATAGTAAAAAATCAGACCTGATGTTGAAATTTGAGGTAAGGAAAATGTCTGCTTTGTCAATAGGAACTGAACTCGCAAGCGTACCATTCGACCAAATGGTAAGAAACCTGCTACTAGCAATGGTGGCAGCCCAAAACGACGCCAACTCCTCCTTCATCGCTGGCGTACAAGACCTAGTTGAAACCCCCGTTGAATTAAAATACAAAAAAACAAGCGACAACTCCAACACCGAGAAATCAATCTCCGGCAACGCATTAGCCTTCGGCATCCTGCCAACCCTGCTCCAAATCCAAAGCGGAACCATCCAAATCAAGATGGTCATCACTATGCAACGAACAACCGAAGCGTCCGTAAACGTCAAAGCCAAAGGCGGTTGGGCGTTCTTCTCCGCTTCTGTAGATGCCAAATATTCAAGCAAATACTCCTACAGCGTCGAAGCGTCGAGTTTCATTGAAATCAAAGTTGCCCCCGCCCCTGCCCCTGAACCGCTGATGAAAGCCATCGATTTAATTGTGCAAGACACCACTCCACCGCCAGCGTCTGAATAGACATGTCTTCCTCTCTTACCTTTTTTTCCCTCCTCTCCAGTTTCATAACTCAAGCTAACGATGGCTTACATCAAGCGATGCAAGCCAGCAAAGACCAGTCCTGCGTCTTTGTCATTCCCCAAATCGACGTGCAACTCCAATGTCTAGTGGTAAACGATGATGGGATTGGGGTTGTGCCTTTGAACGCCTCCGAAAAAAACTATTACGGTGACCGAGGCGAAAGTCAACTTCAAGTCACGTTGAAACTTAAACCACGGTGAACTTCATGTCTGAGAATCAAGAAACTAAAACCGCGAAAATAATTGAGCAAAAAGCTGCGTTCACTTCCAAAGTGGACTCAGCAACCTTAATCTCATCTATCCAAAGAGATTTGCTTCGCGTTCATGACTTAGCCATGAGCCAAGAACGCTCCACCACCTTTGTGCTGTCGGATTTCACTTTGCAGCTCAAAGCCGTTGTTACCCAAGAAGGCGAAAAAACGATGTTTGCCTTGCCTACCAAACAGGGGGAACTTGACCCCAGCACCATGAGCACCCTAAGTTTGACACTTAAACCCATACCATTAACTGTTAAACCCTCTGTAAGCCCGCGTCCTGTAGAAGCCATAGAAGGCATCGGTTCAGTAATCGGTGAGAAGTTGCGAAAAGTGGGCATCTACACGGTCAGCGACTTAGCTGTTGCTCGTAAAGAAGACCTAACTAAGCTGGCGATTTCAAGCAAGAAGGCGGAGGAGTTCATAAGCATGGCTAAATTGATGGTTAAAAGCGACATAGCTGGCGTTGAAGGTGTGGATGAGCAGGTTGCGGAGATGCTTGTGGTGGGGGCGAAAATTGATTCTAAAGAAAAGCTGGCTCAAGCTGACCCTGAAGCTTTGGCGAAAACGTTAACGGATGCCATCAAAGCGGGCACCGTGAAAGTTCCCAAAACCCTGCGCCTAACGGTTGAGGATTCTACGCGGTGGGTGGATTCTGCCAAAGCCATAGTTGAACGAACCCGCACCAATCTCTAGAGGCTTTGCAAATGTCTGTTCCTGTGGAAGGCGTAAATTTCGGCGACATGATTCGGGATTTGCTGTTGGCTTTGGTTGCCTCGCAAGATGAAGCCAACAAAACCTTCCTTGCCAACCTCGAAGAATTAGCCTCCAAAGAACTCGCCATAAACTACACCCGCACAGTTGACGGGAAAAACGAGAACCGCGAAATCAAAGGCACGGCCCTTTCTTTTGGCATAACCCCCACCTTGTTAAACATACAAAGCGCCGTAATCGAACTCCGAACCGCGCTGTCTGTAGCAAAAAACACTGAATCCTCAAGCAAAAGCACATCTAAAGCGGATTATCTGTTCCGAACCTCCACAGTGGATGCAAAATACCAGAACACTTACTCTTACAAAGCCGAAGCGTCCAGCGTTATTCGGATAACGGTGGTTCCTGTTCCACCTTCCGCCGCTCTTATGGAAGCCATCACTGCGGTTACACAGGCTAAGCCTTTAACCGACAAAAAAACGCCCTAGCCCCTGTTATGTTTGCCAGAAGTGGCTCTGCAGTTCTTTGTTTATGAATTTCGCGGGCTCAAGAATTAGTCGCATGCCCACTGCCCGAAGGTGCGGCGGCATCGCATCAATTTTTGATATGCCCGAGTTGGGGATGGTGAAGGTTACTTCGAGGTTTTTGCCTTCTTTCTTTATTTGCTGGTCCTGTGTTTTTTTGAATTCGGCCAGTCGGGCTGTTAAGTTGTTGTTTTGGGCAAGCAGGTTTACGTATGCGACGCGTGCGGGGTCAAAGTAGAATTCTGTCACTTCGTTGAAGAATTCTATGAGCCAATTGTAGTCTTCGGCGGTGGGTTTTATGGCTGTTAGGAGCATGCGGAAAACGTCTTGGAACCCTGCAGTTGTGAATTCTTTAAACACGTTCAAGTAGCATGGCGGTACGGGGTCGTTTATGCGCAGTTCTTGGCGATAGAACGCCAGCAGGGATTCGGCAACTGCGTCAGGCGAAACGCCTTCCATAATGTTGGCTTGAGCTGCATATTTGATGCAGGCTTGGTAGACGCCGTCGGGCGTATTTGTGCAGTGCCCAATTACCAGAAGTGCATACGCAAGCGCGTTCTCATTTTCGGGGGTGGTTAGTTTGGGTTTGAGTTTTTCCCATGCTTGAAACTCTTTGAACGCCAACAACGCCACCCACCCCAAAGTTGATGGTTGATAAAGGTTGGTTCGTGATTTCTTTTCTGATGTCACCAAACCTTCGGCTGTTAGCTGCTTAAGCCGCCGTTGGGCATCGGCACGAGATAGTTTGCTTGTGTGGGATAATTCCGAAACAGACAATGCACCTTTTTTGCCTAAGACTTGCAGGCAACTTAGCTGTTTTAAGGTGACTTTCTTTTGGGTTTCGTTGGTGGCTTTCCAGAAGCAGAGACTGGGGAAGAGAACGAGGATTTTTTGGTCGGCGTGTGTTTGAACTTGGGATTTAGTCAGTTTGGGTTTTTTGGGATTGGGTTGCATGCTGTTTCGCCTTGCAAAATAGCAGTTTCTGGCGTATAAAGATATGTGAAAGCAGGTTTAGCTGCACTTTTCGCTAAAAATGTGGTTGCCCCCGCACCGTTCCAGCGCGGGCATCAGTTCTGGCTTATAATATTCTGGGCTTAGGAGCGGTAACTAACCACTTCAAGTTATCAAACCCATACTTGGCCAGCAACGGCGCCATGAAATTGGGCACCAAATCATCACTAACCTCGCCAAACACCACCGTATCGCCCTCACGGTAAACCAGCGCCACGTTTGAGAGCTCTTTGATTTGCTCGTATTTACCTAAAATTTGCCAGTATTCTTCGGGTCCTTCCCCTTTCTGGATGATCCAGGTGTATTTGCCGTGGGGGTGGTCATCTTCAAAAACGTTAAAGTCGCAGACAACTTGGGCGACTTGGTCGGGGTTATCGGCGGTTTTTACGCAAAACCATACAGTCATAGGGCATCGCTACTGAATGTTGGGGTGGGTTACTTATTTGCCTTCTCCCAGCCTGTACCAAGCTGGTTAGGTGTTACGCTTTGGGTAATCCATCTAACCATTCACTTTCAATCGGCGATTGAATAGCGCAAAGACAGGCAAGACGTTAAACATATGATAAGACGTTGTGTGAGGCCGTAAAATTTGGTTTGGTTCTGTGAAGTTTGTATCGGAAAAGGAATTAATGTGAAAAATCGTCGGATGATAATTTTCCTAACGTTTTCTTACTTTCTGATAAATCAAAATTTTGAAAGTCGTTCTATTATGGTATTCAATCTAAGCAAAAAACCTACAAAGAATGCAATCAATGGCATCACACAAATAATTGCAACCCAAGAGGGTGGCTGCACAGAGTAATAAACTTCCATCACAAACGAAACTAAAAAATTACCCAAAATTCCTGTAATACTACCAACCACTAAGCCTATTAAGAATGTGCGGTGATTGCTCTTTTTTTCCTTCTCTTTTTCCTGAGAATAATTTTTTGTTAACTTTTCGACGTTACTAGAAATTAAACCCATCTGGATTGACAAACTTTCAAGGTTATCTGATATCTCCTTAAACTTTTCTTCCCGATTGTCAACCATCTTTTACACATCATTTTCTTCTTAAATTGTTTAAGTATTTAAAATGAATGAGAAAATCATCATGTAATAGCTGTTTTTCAGTTTTTTAAGTATCAAAAATCAGTTATCGCCTTTCTTTATCCTTTATTTTTCTTTTGGCTTTATATAAGGGGGGCTATAGACTACTCCGAGCCTAGCAAACGCTTACACTAGCAATTAAAAGCACACCGAAAACCTCAATTTGCTTTTCTAAAGGTTCCAAGTTTGCTTGTGGGTGCGAAGCCTAAATAAAGTTGGCGCGTCATGGTAGATTTGGACGATGAGGATATCATCTGTCACCCTTCTAATCACCCGCGTAACCCTTTCCCCTTTTCTTTTTTGATCGTATAGTTTACTTTTTACATAGCTTCGGAGCTCTGTAGGTCTGATCGATTTTACAGTTTCAAGCCCCTACTATACCTTGCTTTGTTTTCCATTCCTTTTTGCTAAGAGAGACTCCTGCTTGCCTTCTACTTTGGATAGCCTGCTTTCTATTTGTTTATTGACTGACAAATTTTCTTCAAGGGAATCCTCACCCAACTCCTATGCCTCCGTCCAGTGATCATAATTTTCACAAATAGAACAGGGAAATTTATTGTGTGGAACTTCACTGCAGCGGCAGGTGAAGCAGTCTTTTTCGGTCAATTTTAAGCCTCCACAATTTCTTTGAGGTATCGTTGCCAGTTGCGAAATGCCAGTTTCTTACCCCGCTCAGAACTATGCTGTACAATACGATAGTCGGCAATTTTGCTTAGCCAATACGCATAGGCTTCATACTCAGGCAGAGCCAAGAGCCGTTTAGCTTCAGCAATGATTTCAGCCGTTGGAGCACACTTAACCGCAAACATCTTAAGCCCACCAAATAACTTCATAGCACTCTGTTTTTTTGCCAGAACCGAAGAGGACATCAGTTATTACGATTTTTTTGGCTGTCCAGCGGCGGTAGCCACTGTTCTTGGCAACTAAGAAGAGGTGGTCACGTTCAGCTTCATCACGAGCTACCAGTTTTCTTGTTTTTAGTGCGGTCATATTTGTTTCCTCAATATACGGTATAGCGGTATAATTAATAAAGCTTGCGGTATAGCGGGGTAACGGTAAACTTAAATATGTAAACCGATATAAGGTATAACGGTAATAAACATGACCATGGTAATTAAAAAAACCAGCATTGCCATAGAAGAAAAAACATGGCAAAAATGGCTAACCTACTCCATCCAAAAAACAGGCTCAGCCCGAAAAGCCAGCGACCTCTTAGGTGAAGCAATGGAAGAATACATGGATAACCATCCACTGGAGGAAAGCGCCTAATGGTTTTTCAATGCAACAACCCCAACTGCCTAAAGACCTTCCCATTTACAGCCAAAACAACCACAACCCTAACACCCATCCTCCAATATGCCAATGAATCCTTATCCACAAGCATTAACCTAACCACCCAAAACCAAACCCTAACCGTCACCGAAAAATACGTCTGCCCCTACTGCGGAGCACCACTTGAATACAACATAGCATACGGAACCGAAGACTGCCCCGCATGCGGTGAAGTCGTCGGCAACTGCGAATAACCACAAAATCAGGGCCCCCACGACGTGTAAATTCACCTTAGTCGTTTATTGATAATGATGAAAAAAATGAAGTGAAATAAAATGGAAACAAACAACCAAAAAGCTTCAGAACAAAACACAATCCCACTTAACCTATCAAACGTCGATATAGCTATGTTAACAGAGATAGCGCAACCTGGCGAATCCCTGAACGACACAGCCAAACGCATAATATTTGAAAAGGCAAGAATAGGCAAAACCTCTTCTGGGTTGTCAACGTTTGCCGTCAGCATACCCACATCCGAAGCGAACTTTCTACAAGCGTACCTTACGTTCTTTGGCGCCAAAAAGACAATTGAGGAGTTAATGGTTGAGATAGTCGAAGGGGAATATGATTTTCTCAATCAGGAACTAGCCGCGTACACCAATGAATCAACATATCGTATAAATCCTCAGGATTGGAAAGAGAAGATGAAAGTTAATGAAAAAGAGAACTAAGAGAGACATCATAGAGACGGCAGTGCCGGGTCTCTATGGAGATAAGACTTCTTTGGAGAGAAGCAACTTTGTAGAGTTTTGGGTGCCTGCAAACATTTTTAAAAGAGTGAGGCAATGGCTCGATGCTGGCGACGGCAAGGAGTTGGAAGTGTTAACATCAGAGGGACGCAATTTTAACGGTGTACCCCACAGGAAAGTTCTGATATTGAACAAGAGGGCGCAGAGCGCATACCTAGATAGAGGTGGGGGAATTCACGATAACGACCCTGACAAGTTTTAGGGTCCCCTTCTTCTTTTGGGGTCTCTTTTTGAGCATGGCAAAGCTGGCAATCGTGGCAAGCAAATTTAAACCTTAAATTGATAAAACTACAAAAAAGATAGAGGTGCAAGAGAATGGGTTTGGAGCCTGGCGAAAGAATATTGATAGAAAGCGGCAATTTAGGCTATCATAAGCGAGTTATACTCACTGATAAGCGGCTGATTTTTGAAGAAGGTAAAGGTTTCTTCAAGGTAACCTGGGTCAAAGAAAGCGAAATATTCATCGACGAGATAGAAGAAACCTACATAGAAATGGATTCATTCACAGCCCTAGAAACTTTGAAGATAAAGAAGAAAAACGGTGAGTTCATTGACCTTCAGTTTAAGCTAAGCGATAGCCAAATGCTTGGAGCTGGCATTGAAAGCGACGCCTTAGCTGGCATGTCAATTCGGCAACATAGCATAAATGAAAGATGGATTAATGCCATCAACAGGCAACTTAGCAAGTTGGGCTAGCTAGGATAATCTTTGCTTAATCTTGCGATTGCCCAGTCGACCGATCTAGCTTTCTGTGAACTTGCGGCGCGGTCCTGCCATTCAGGTCGTTGCGATGCAAACTGTTTATTCAAATCTTCATATCTTGGTCTTGACCTGCCGTTTGTTAAGTCATCGGTTATGCTGAAGGTAGATAAGAAACCATGTTGACTGTCGCCTGAATGCACAATTTTGGTTATTCTGTAGGTTAAGCCTTGAATGCTAAAACATTGTCCTGGCAACGCGTCTTTTATCATGGATGTTTCTACTGTTCCGACTAATGCTGTTGTTTGACCGCGGAGTAATTCTGCATATGCCATCTTAGCCATAAGGCCTGAGTCGTCGGACGCTTTAAGGCTGTCGTCTTTGCCTATGTCGTCAACTATCAGTCGCATTTTTGTGCCGTGATTGACAATGTTGGTGCTGTTGTATGCAACTCTGCATATAGAGGCGTCGCCAAAGTGTAAACCGTCAATAACGCAGTAGGTATTTACTGCTGGGGCAAATCCTAAGATGCTAATGTAGTTGATGTTTGCCCAGCTTGCTCCATCATGGTTTATCCACCGTACTTTTGAGTTGTTTGCTAGGCTGCAGAATGGACCTACGGGTATACTTACTTTGGTTGGTATGTCGTTGGCGTTTATTAATGCTGAAGCGTTTTCCATAAGGTTGTTAGATGTCCCCATATTTATTTGGAAATACTTGTCAGGGATTACTGAACCGAACCCGTCCGTGGTGACGGACTCAATCAGGCGAAGCATAGGTCCATCTGTTGAACCATAACCATGCGTCATCATGTAAAAGTTAAGGTTGGGTATGTTAAAGGCTGACTGAAAAGACGAAAAATCACATGGGCTGCTTGTGTGATAACGCATCTCACAATTAACAAAATTGGATGGTGTGGTTAATCTAACACATGAGGTCCCAACCTGGTTGTTTGTAGTATCCATAGTAACTGTTGATACTGTGCCGTGATCATTTATTGGTGACCACAATGTTTGAGCTTCTATGTCATTTGCGGGGTTGGTCAATGAGTCACCGTTACTAGGCCGCCTCCACGTGCCCCAGTACACCACATAGTTGCATTCAGGCGCCATTTTCTCCAAGTTAACGTGCAGCAAATCCTTACCATACGTTAAAGTTGCCGCCTCTTGAGAACCGCCATAGTAATGCGGCCATCCGGTCTGATCTGAACTGACGCGCTTGATTCTGAGCTGCCCAGAAGTGTCGACGATCCATTGAGGACCTGCAAAAGATGAACCTGCGCTGATTGCAGTGTGTAAATCTATCAAGTCGTTTAAGCATTTATCTGCAGGTTTATAGGGCCAGCTTATGTATGGAATTGAACCAGCCAAGTTTTCGATTCTTGCATCGTCAGCGTTTATACTGTATCCTGATGCGGCGGCTGACCCTAGAATCTTGTTGACGTAGTTTGCGATTATGTCTTTGGATATGCCTCTTATTGTGTTGTTGCTTGGGGAGCTGCTTTGTGCTCCGTATTCGTTGCCGACCAGCATTTCGCTTAATGGAAAACCACTTCCCAAGCAGCTAAGCATTAAAATGCGTCCTTGGTTGGATATATCCGGCGTTAGAAAACGCACTATTCCCTTGAAAACTGTTGTGTAGGAATCTTCTGAAGCGTCCTTAACATCAAACTGTATAGCTGTCCCGTTGGTTACTATTCCGGGGTAATAACTTGTGTCAGGTAAAACAAAAGTGGCTGAGTCCCAACCATTTTCTAGCCGTGTAACCTTGAAAGAAAGAAAAGCGGCAGTTAACTCGGTTGTTCCAAGAGTTAGCTTATACTTGGGCAGGGTCATAAAAGAAACCATGGCGCTCAAGTCCCTATTGTACTTTCATACATGCTATAGCCTGCAAAGCCAGCTGCAACAACACCTGTCGCTGCATAAGCCCAGCCAATAGGACCACTTGCTAATTCTAAGGCTCTTAGAGCCATCTGCAAACTACGAACCGCTGTTATGGTGGCTTGAATAATGTTAATGAGTTTGGTTAGGTCTGCGTTTCCAGCTAGTCGTTCGACGTAGCTTAAAACGCGTATCAAAACAGTTTCTAACTTGCGAATTTCATTGTAAGTCAGCTCTGTGTTAACTGTCAGGCTGTATTGAATCTCGTTCTGTTCACTCAAGTATATCCCTTCTCATTTTAATATCCAAATTATTGAAGGCCCTTTGCTTTCTCAACAACGTTAGCTTTAATCATTTCAGCAATCGTTGGTTTGACTTGTTCTACTGCAGACCCTAAAAAGGGCTGCCTTTGCTCAACATATAAAGCGTAGTTAACTGTACCGTCTGGATGCTTGGGGTTAACGATGTAGCCGCCGGCTCTGACTTTTACTTCTCGCCAATGTTCACTCTTACCGCCTCTCTCAATCCTGATCGAATCGCGCAGACTTCCAGTATCTACTGGACAGTTAACTTGGGCTAAGCCAACAATCAGATGAGCTTGCTCAAGGAGAACTTCCTCAGCCCACTCTATCATTTTCTCAGGTAGAGTTGCCAACTTCTCTTTTATGTTTGGATCAGTTAGGTCTAACTGTATGCTCATTTAACATGGACCCCTCTGAATGCTTTGACTGTTTGCAAGTTGCCAAATTCATTTCTGCTAAAGACGTGTCCATAGATAGTGACGCTGAACAAGAATATGTTATGAAGCGCCTCAGTTTGATCTTGATCTGAAAGCTCTGCGGGTGCTATTGGGGTAGCCTTCAGACATTCTAAGGCTTTTTCTGCCTCGTCCTTAGAAGGACTATTTTTGCTAATTTCTTTTTCAAATACTGATGTTAATAGGGCTGCTTCAAGTTTAGTAACTTGTTTGGGAATCTTAATTATTCGAGTTCCGCCATTATCAATCAGGGTAAAAACGATTTTGGGGGTTGAAAATTCTTTACAGCACGCTGCATAGGGATGATTGCTGGAAAATGTTGTGTTTTGTTGTATTTTTTCATGGGGTTTTGAGTTTGACATTATTTTATCTCCATAACTGCGTTGTGATTAACCGGATGCTTGTTGGCTACTGCCGCTGCCCAGCGGTAGAGAACCTTCTCCTGAGGGGCAGCGACTTTGACTTTGAAATCTTCAAACATTTGGGTATCTCTCCCTTGTCAACTCAATAAGCTGCTCTATGCGTCCATGCAGGGTTAGAGCGTCTAAGCCGTCTCCACATACCAATTCGTCTAATTCCTCTTTACTCCAGGTAGTGCAGTCGTGATTTTTCTTCTGTGGATTGAGGGTTTCCTGCAGCAATTTGATGTCCCGCTTAAGTGCCTGTATGCTTGTCAGATTAAAACCTCCAATATCTGCAAACCTCGACAATCCACTCTTGAACGTCTATGCGGGTTGCTTCTCTGAGGGTTCGAATGTCCTTTTTCAAACTATCTGCTGTTGTCATGGCTGGGTCCCGCTTTTGGTGAGACCTTCCTCAGCTCTTAAAACGGCACTGCGGTCCGCGGGAGAAATCTTGGAGAAAGAGATTGTTTCCACATGCGTCTTGATTTCCTCAACTTCCTTCTTGACGGCTTCTAACTCGGCTTTATAGTATAAGTCGCCATACGCCTGCACCACCTGAGTTATGAGTCTGCCCCAACCCATGCGATCTTTGTTGCTTGCTTTCTCCATTTTGAATTTTGCTGAAGCAACCGCTAAAACTGTGTCCAAATAGCTAAAGAGGGGTGGTAAGGGATTATTTTGTTTCAAGTTCCCCGTATCTTGCGCTGAGGCTTCAGTCATGATTTTGGTCACTCCAAGAGTTCTCTACCGCCACGTATGGCAGCTTCGATAATCGCGTATTCTTTGGCTGTTGCGAGTTTCAGGTAAGGATTTTTCGTTAGCTGCTTGTGGGTTTGTTCTTGTGGCTGCTGGGTTGGTTGTTCCTCTCCAAATATTCTTTTTATTGTCTGCGATAAGGTCATTTTAAGCATCTACCTGGATTTGCTAGTAAGTCGCTTGGGTCATGGACAACCATAGGCTCAGGCGTCATGGCTCTATCCTTCATGGCTTTTATCCAGCCCACGCTCAAACTCGTAGAAAAATCGGTCTAAAGGGTCCGTGGCACCTTGCTCGACTTCTGCTTTAGCGGATTCTTTCCGTAGAGCTGTTTTGCTAAAGGCTTTCGCGAATACTTCACCCGTCACGTTGACAGCCATGGTGTAAATCTCTATGAGTTTGGCCTCAGCTTCTTTTTGTGTTGCTTTAGCATCCGCCATGTACCTAGCCAGTAATTCAAGCAGATCAGTTTTCATGAGCAAATCTGATTTAGTTACTGTTGAGCGAACAAAGTGTAAGGCAGCCTTGTCGAGGCAGTAATTAACCATGTCTTTTTCGCTTGGTAACCCAGTGTTTTGTAAGTCGTCCAAGTATGTTTTTTGGTAAGCGTAGGTCTTTGAGCTGTTTGATAAGCTCATTCTTGTTTTCCTCTTGGATTTATACGCTCGGATGGACTGTTAGCTCTATATGTAGGAGAAGTGTTAAGAATTGAGAAAATCAATAGCTTATTTAGAATAAGTTGTTCTATACGCTGTGTTTTACGGTATTGCCGCATGTAGGGTTGCATTCGAGCGTTATACTTAGCCTTATCTCGCATGGGCTAACGTTAGCACAATTAGATATTTTATGAATCAGAAATGAACTACTTTTCATATTCTTTTTTGATAGAGTTAGGATACTTTATAGTAAAACCATGTTTTTGCCAGATAGCATCAGATTCTTTTCTAGCTTTTTGTTCTTCTGCGCTCTCTGGTAGATGCGACTGAATGTTTTCTATTTCACAAATTGCTTTTTCAAAATTTGAATAGGCCAAGTCAAGATCAGAAACTCCGCATGTGTCACCAAATTTATGAGCAAACTCGAATATCATTTTAGGTGAAAAAACTATACAGCAGTTTTTTATCACATCTTCTGGCTCAGGAATATGATAGCTAAAATAAAGTTGTAATTCGAAAAGTGTCTTAACCGCTTCGTAGAATGGCATATCAAGGTCGCCAAAGGGTTGTTCCCCTAAAAAAGATAAACCAAAACGTTTATGCAAATTTTCGTAGTCAGAAACGTGAACAGTTTCTTCATGATAGATACTGAAATCTTTGTTCTCAAGCCTACGTTTTTCGTCATGTCCATTTTCCATAAGTTCGATGACTTTTTTTAAGCCGTTTTCGTCTTTTGCGGCGTACTCTGCTTGAGATTCTGCGAACGCTTTCTCCTGTCTGGTTTTTGTATCCTCTTTATTTTTTTGAAATATAGCCTGCATTTTCGGTGTCTTGGCATTCTTCAATATTGTGGTAATGGTATAAAGCAGGCCAAAAAGCTCATTTTTTATGAGCCACTCTGCTCCTTCTTCTGTATATGTGATGTTGTGGCGTGCACGAGAGTTCTTAGCTTTTGCTACTTTAGGCTTTATCACTTCTTCTGTTATCAAGCCCTTTTTTTTCATTCTGTCTAAGTAGTTTCTAAGTGTTTTACGAGGTATGCCGGTATCGTTTTGGATTCCATTATATGTGTGATAGGAAAAACTGCTTAGCAGAATCTGAGCGGGATATTTTTTAGAGCTGTAACCTTTAAGGGCGTCGAATTTTACCAAAGTGGTTCACTTCTGAACCATTATAGGGCTAACCTACACTAATAGATTTCGTATAATCTTAGAGGTGTCTTGGTTGCCTTTAATCAGAAAAGTCGTGCAAGTTGGAACCGCTAAAGCTGTAACGCTCCCGCAGTCCTGGCTTGAATTAATCAAACGTGAAAACGGTCAACCCCTAAAAGAAGTCACTATGGAGGTTGACGGCTGTTTAATCATAAAACCCCTTTTTGAGAAAGATCTCAAGGATGGTGTGCCCAGCCGCCAAGCAGACCGCACCAACCCCGATAACCATCCCGCTAAGGAGGTTACAGCTAACGTCTAGTTCTGCAGGTGACGATAAAAATTTTGCTGTAACTGAGGTTTATCCCTGCAAGTTTGATTCTATCTGTAAGAACCGAGGATGCTTTAACGCAGCGGTGACTTTGGCTAAGCCAAAGAATCCTTTGAATCAATGTACCCACGGCGGCGGTCCAGGCTGTGCTGTTTGGCGCCGATTGACTAACAATAGATTGGGCGGCAGGAGACGGAAGTCATGAGTAGCTCCGTATTAACTGATTCCATCCCTAAGAAGCCGGCCTGCTGCGAGGAATGCAACAACTGGCTGGATCATAAATGCGGTTTAGGATATCATGTGTGTGTCTGGACCAAGCCCTGCAAACAGGGAACTATGAAGCGAGCTTTACTCCAAAAGTGGAGTTGGTAATAAATCATGGCCGAACAGCCGCTTTATTGCCAAAACTGCAACAGTCAGGTATCAATAGCTCACAGAGACGATGTAGGCACACAATTCTATAGTTGCCCGAAATGCGGCTATGTGACCGAAACTAAGCTAGCGAAAACCAAGCCCGGAAGTAACGCCACAGAGCCGGCTTCTGGCCTTGCCAAACTGGATCATTTGAACTGTATTGAGAATCCAGCATTAGCCAAAAAGCCAGTAGTAGTAGAAGCGGTAGTTTCGAGCACCAGCATCGCCTACATCGTACCCTCGAAATTAAAACTGATTATAAAAGAAGAGAATCAAGCGCCATATGACATTTACCCATCAATCAAGCAGGACGACCCCCTGAACGTTAACTTAGTCGGGATAAGCGCTGAAATCAAGTATAAGCGCCTTGAACGAAACTTCAGGCCTGAGCAGGGCGGCAGGATTCTGAACATTGAAGAGCAGAAAATGCATGCTGTCTATTTGCTGCGGGTCAGACCGCCAGTTTTCACTTTGGAGAAACGGGGAGAAAAAATCGTCGACGAGAAGGGCTTTGAATACAAATGCTTCGACATCTACGTGGCAACTGACCAAGCTATCAATTTTGAAGCTAGCTCTCTTATCAGGTTAGAAGGTTACGCTCTGCCTAACCCAAGAACCCAGCGGACCACATTTCTAGCTTACAAGGTAGAGTTTCCCGAGGAAAATCATGTTTTCAACGGTGACCGGCTTCTGGTTCTTAAGTCAAAGTTTGCGGGAAAAACAGTTAAGGAACGGCTCAACTGGATTCTGGACAATTTTGAACGGTACAGCCGCATTATTGGAAGAAGCAACATTGCAGAAGCCATACTTCTAGGCTTCTACACGCCTTTATGGGTAGAGTTGAAAGGCGAGATCCAACGAGGCTGGGGCAATGTTGAGATATGCGGCGACACAACAGCGGGAAAAAGCGAAAGCGTCCGCAAAGCCATAGCCCTCTTAAAAACAGGATCACTAATCACGGCAGAGACAGCTTCGACAGTTGGCTTAACAGGCACCGCAACCCAGCTAGAACGTGAGGGGTGGTTCATAGATTGGGGCTTCTTGGTATTATCAGATAGAAAACTGCTAGCCATTGATGGAGCACATAAGCTTAGCCTTGCCAACTGGGCAGCCTTAGCAGAAGCGGAAAGAAGCGGCGTTTTGACGATTGCAAAGGCTGCCAAAAACACAGCTTACGCTAGAACCAGACAGATTAAGATAGCTAACGCAATCGATCGGGAAGCTGACAAATACAGCACAAAAAGCCTTTCCGCTTTTCTCTACAAGGTCCAAGCCTTAGCCACGATTCTGGACAAAACAAGCATCGCAAGAATAGACGTAGCGGTCTTTGCGGACCAGAGAGATGTAGGACCTGAAAAAATCAATTCTACAACTTTAGGCGAACCTGAACAGGAGCTTGGCATCCTTTCGGAAAGCTTAAAGTGGTGCTGGAGTAACACAGTAAAAACAGAATTTACTGATGATGCTTTAGAAGTATTGCTCAATAAAGCCACTGAGCTTCATAACCTGTTTTTCTGCGAGATGATCCCGCTAGCTTCTATAGATTTGAAGTGGAAGCTTGCCCGATTAAGTGTTGCCCTAGCTTACCTAACGCTGTCAACAGAGGACCTTAAAACAGTCACAGTAACCCAGGAGCATGTAGAAGCCGTAGCGGAATTTATCCAAGAAGAGTACGCTAATGCGGGTTTAGGCATCCTTGCTCAAGAAACCAAGTTTGAGAAAATAGATGCTGAAGACGTTAAGATGATTCTTTCGCGGGTTGTAGGTAAATGTGATATTGAAATGGATGAGCTGCAGGAAATTCTGCGCTACATCGTCACACGTGGCAGAGTCACCAAAGACGAACTTTCCACACACTTCAGTCTAGCAGATAAGAATGAGGTTAGGCCCTTGGTAGCTTCGTTGCAAAGTGAACGTTTAGTCAAAGTTAGCAGGGGTTACTATCCAGAACCCAAGCTTATCGAGGCCTACAAGGTAACAGGAGGATTTAGCTTTCAGTGATGTTGCCACGATTGCCAGCTTTGCCATGCTCAAAAAGAGACCCCCTCAGCAAATTGTTAGCGGTTTTAGTGAATTGCTGCAGGGTCTTTTTTCTGAGGGCGGCAAACATGGCAATCAAGGCAAGTTTTAGGAGGCCGCTGGGATGAATGGTTGAAGTTGGGGTTCAGGGAAAAGCGTCGGCCTCTCCCACAGGCACCCTTAGCAGTAGCAGCTTTGATTCCGTTAGCTGCGACGCTACGGCGCTCCCCAAAGAACCCCAACCAAACATGTGCCCTGAATGTGGCTCAAGCAACATCAACCAGAACGGCAAGCGACAACTTGATGACGGCTCAGAGGTCCAGCGGTTCAAATGCAAAACATGCGGTTACCGGTTCAGCGATACTAATAATTTAAAAAGCTATAGCAACTACTACAGACGCAGCCAACAAAACATGGCCTCCGGAGGCTTGGAACTATTGGCTGCGCAACCAGAAATAAAGACTGTTTGCGCGGGTGAAGTGGGAAAAGCACAGCTAGAGCTCAAAGGCAAAATACTGCAGTACGAGCTATTTCTTAAAAACAAAGCCAAATCGCCAGAAACTATTAGGACCTACATCTCAGCTTTAGTGACGCTATCAAACAAAGGCGCCAACCTTCTAGACCCCGCTGACGTCGAACATGTAATAGCCCAGCAAGACACTTGGAGTATCAGAGCAAAGAAAAACTTCGTTGACTGGTACGCTAGATTCTGCAAATATCTAAAGATCGTTTGGGAAAAGCCAACCTACAAGGCACAGGACAAAAAAGTTTTCTATCCGCCAGAACTGATGATTGACCAACTTATCGCTGGCACAACCAAAAAAGTCAGTATCGCCGTTGCAATCGGGAAAGAAACCGCTGCTAGAATAGGTGAAGTAGTCAGAATCAAATGGAAAGACGTTGACACCGACAACAACATCTTACACATTAACTATCCTGAAAAAGGCTCCAACACAGGATCCTACAAAATATCAACCACCCTTATGATGAGAATCAACACGCTGCCAAAAGTCAACGACCGTATCTTTGGGAATAGTTCCGCTGATAGTATAGCAAATCTGCTGCTAACTGCACGAAAGAAGATAGCAACTAACCTTAATGAACCACGCTTTCTAGACCTACATTTCCACATTTTGCGTCACTGGAAGTTAACCAGAGTAGCAATTGACACCAAGAGCCCTTATATGGTGCAATCAGTCGGCCGACACAAAGACATCAGAATGAGCCAAAAATACGTTGATTTAGCCGCAACAATCGCCGCAAGCAAGGAACCTGGATTATGGGAAGTTAGACCGGTGCATTCTCTGCAAGAAGCTATTGAACTTGGACAAATCGGATTTATGCCATATTTGATCTATGAAGGTGTTCAGCTTGTCAGAAAACCTCTATAAGTTGCCTCGATATGTTGTAGTTTTGGACGATGAGGATATCGAGGTACGAAGACGCTTTAGCCAGCGGATGAACGCTTTTTCCGCTACTGAGTCCACCTTTTATCAGCCAAACCTCTTTGGAAAGCCATTGGGTTTGTGAAAATGCAGCAATCACAAGCACTCAAAATTTTGGGACAAAAACAAAACGAAAACAAAAATTGAATTTGACGACTAAAAAAAGAGGTGGAGCGCTCTTTTTTAGCGATCACGTTTGCCGGTCATGTATGCCCAAGCACCGACAAGCGCCACGGTCAGGCATGCTCCAGCAAGCCCTGAGATCATGAAGCTAGTTACGCCGCCAAGCAGCGGTAAGACGGATATGACCCATGGAATAAAGTACGTTGCTGCTAACTGTGCGATTACGCCTGCCATGAAGCCTAAAAGAGCAATGACGCCGAATATTTTAATTCTGTCGCCCATCAATTTTCACCTTTGTAAAGCAATTGCATGAAGGGGCTCTTTAGTCTAACTTACATGTTTATGTCTAATACAGCAAAACCAGCCTATTGACGTTAACTTGTTAAATTAAAGCCACAACCCCAAAAAAAACCCACGTATACATCCACATATATACGTCCATATTGAGGTCATATTAACAACGTATAAGATTCTTTTACGCATTCCAATGCTTTAGGAGGATATAATAATGTCCGAAAGGTTCGCTAAAAAGTGGGAAAGTAAACGGGAAGAGACTCCCTTCAGCAATCGCATAAAAGACGCCGTCAAGCCGCCAGGTCCACTAAAGCCACGGTTAGACTTCGCCGTTAGACGCATCGAGCTCCAAGTTCAAAAACTAGACCAAGCAACAGACCGATTCACCCAAAGAGACAAAGCAATCTTTGCCCGAATCGTTGACGCCTACACCAAACACGACACGGCCCGCGCAAACGTTTTCGCTAACGAATTAGCCGAAGTTCGTAAAATGTCCAAATTAATCATGAACGCAAAACTCGCACTCGAACAAATCACATTACGCTTACGTACAGTTTCAGAATTAGGCGATGTAGTTTCCACTCTGGGTCCAGCAGTGGGCGTTCTGCGCTCTGTTAGAGCTGGATTAGTTAGTGTATTCCCAGAAGCAGAAAATGAACTCGGCGAAATAGGCAACATGCTCAGCGGCATCATGATTGAAGCAGGCCAAGGCTCAGGTATGACCCTCAACTTCGACACCGTCAACGAAGATGCATCCAAGATCTTAACCGAAGCAGCAACCGTTGCAGAGCAGAAAATTAAGGACCGCTTCCCTGATCTACCACCAGGCATGCCAGCAGCGCCTCAATCGCAAACTGAACAATCAACTCAGGGATTCTAGGAGTGTAGGACATGTCTCAACCTCTCTCCAATCTTTTTCTTTCCATTGGCAAGCCAGTGAAAGATGAATACGGACGCTCCGTTGGAAAAATCATCTGTTTCGCTACCGCTCCAAGTGGAAAATTCGAATTCGCATTCATAGAGCAAAGTGACGGAAGATTCACAAAGCACCCCATGGAATTTCTCGTCTTCAATGGTGCTGACGTAACACTCATTTCCAGAATCAAAACTAAATGTGCCCTCTTCTGCGACCAAATTCCCTTCATATGGCGCAAGGATAAAGCTCTGCGGGATTTGACTGAAAAACGCAAAATCGCCCAAAACCTCTACACTGAAGTTCACACAAGCTTCAGCACGGTTCTAAGCCAACTGCGTAAAGATGCCCAGATTCTGCTAGATGAAGCTATTCAGGGAATTACCCGATGTGAAGAGGAACTTACCGCAATCAGCTATGGTGTTCTTCATCTTGAGTTGGAACACGAAATCGGCAAAATCTCCGACGACGCTTACCGCTTATCGTTTGGTCAACTGCAAGAAACCTTGCGACGAACCAATGTTGAGAAAGCTGATCTTGAAACTGTCAAGTCCAAGCTCTCTAACATCTTGCTAGGCGACACACCAACCGTGCCTGAGCCCAAACTGCCAGAGCAGAAACCCAAACCGGTTATCGCTGAACCCCCTCGTGAAGCCCCTGCTGCTGATCTGCCCGAACCTCCTGTTGTAGTTTACGTGAAAGAAGTCGGAAAAGCTGGAATCTAAACCAGCACATAGGTGGAAATAGGTAGCTCGGTGCGGAGGGAAACACAAAATAAAAGTCTTATCCACCCGCACGGCTCCTCCACCTGTGAAAGAACTCGCAACTAAATCTATCTACACTTTGCGTGCGCAGCAAAACAAGCTTGAGCAGGCAAGTTTTCGTCTTCGTGAACGCGACAAAATTTTGTTTGAAACCTGCATGGCAGCCCTGAAAAAGAACAACAAAGAGCGTGCTTCTGTTTGTGCTAACGAGCTTGCTGAGGTTCGCAAGCTGCTTAAATTCCTCTACAATGTCCAGTTAGCCATTGAACGCGTTGTTTTGCGTCTGGAAACCATTCGAGAACTGAGTGAAATCGTTGTAGATTTGAAGCCAGCCTTAAAGCTGCTTCAGAACGTGTCGCAGGAACTTTTCCAAGTTTTACCTGACGTTTCCGCTGAACTAAACAGTGTCCAAACAACCATCAGCGAAACGCTTTACGCTACCAAAGTTACCTCTGACCCTGACTCCACCATCCAAGTGGGGCATAAAACTGAGGGCGGAGAACAAATTCTGAAAGAAGTTTCCAATTTCCTTGAGCAAAAAGTTGCTGAAACCTTGCCTGAACCGCCTATTTCGGAGCCGAAAGCGGAAGTTAAGCAAAAAGCGCCGCCTGTTCGTGAGTTGGTGGCGTTGTCGGCGACTACTTCGCAGGTTAGTAGTCATAAGTCGTTTGAGCCGCTTGGGCATCCGCCCGCCAAGTCCACGACGACGATGTCGATTAAGAAGCAGGAAATCGAGGAAGTTACCATGTCGATGAATAAGCCCTCGATTGAGGATTTGCTGTTGGAGTATGTTCGTAAAAGTAATGGTGAGATAGACCTTACACGTTGTTCGACTGAGTTGAACACGTCTAATAAAGAAATTGAGAAAGCCCTTGAAAGTTTAGGAAACAAGGGTCGTATAAAGTTAGAATTAAAACCGCCGGAATAGAGGGGATTTGATGAGCGCTTCACAAGAACTTGAAAGAGCAGCAACATCATATGCATTAGAAGCCGTAAAAATGGATAAGCAGGGCAACAAAGGCAGAGCGATTACGCTTTACCAGAAAGCCATCGAGAGTCTGTTGCAGCTTGTTCAACTGTACCCTGAGTATGGGTTGAACAAGGTGTATGTGCAGCGGGCGATTGCTTACCAGGAACGAATTAAAGCCTTGCAGGGGTCTGTTTCCACTCAGGACGTTCGCCGCGAGCTGGAGCGCGACGCTGAAACAAGCGGCACCGTAGAGAAGGCAACACCTGAAGGCAAAGACAACGGCGAAGAACTCATAGTTACCGAAAAACCAGAGGTACACTGGGACGAAGTTGTCGGCTTAGACATAGCCAAGAAAGCCGTCAAAGAAGCCATCGTGTATCCTGTTCAGCGACCTGACCTGTTTCCGTTGGGGTGGCCTAGAGGCATTTTGCTGTTTGGGCCTCCTGGTTGCGGTAAGACTTTGTTGGCTGCGGCTGTGGCGACGGAGATTGATGCTAACTTTTACCAGATTGATGCAGCTTCGATTATGTCGAAGTGGCTTGGTGAGGCGGAGCAGAATGTTTCAAAGTTGTTTAACGCGGCTCGTAAATCCTCCAACGACGGCAAGCCTGCCATCGTGTTTGTGGACGAGTTAGACTCTTTGATGGGCACCCACAGCAATGAAGTGGGCGGCGAAATTCGCGTCAAGAACCAGTTTCTGAAGGAAATGGACGGCATCATGGACAAAGGCAAAGCCTTGCACGTTTACGTGATTGGCGCGACGAACAAGCCTTGGGACTTGGATTGGGCGTTCATCCGTCGGTTCCAGAAGCGTATCATGGTTCCGTTGCCTGACAACAGCACCCGCTTAAACATGCTCAAACACTACACGGGCAACCTCTCAATTGCTGGTGATGTGGATTTGATTGAGTTGTCGCGGCTGAGCGAGGGCTTTTCGGGTAGTGATATTCGGGATGTTTGTCAGTCGGCACAGCTTTCGTTAATTGGCGAGTTCTTTGAGTCAGGCAAAGCTATGGACCGAGCGGCTAAACCGCGTGCTTTGACGATGCAGGATTTCCGCAACATCTTCGATTCGCGTAAACCCAGTGTTTCGCTAGATATGCTGTCGCTGTATAATCGTTGGTTTGAAGCCTTTAAGGCACTTTAGGAGCGTGAATAGGGGAAAAAGAAACAGAAACGGATGGGTGGAATGGTTTGGGGAATCACACTTTTTGCACGCTCTCCCTTTCTCCCCCAAAAAATACCCCAAACCCCACACACCACACAAAACCCACTTTTGGAACTATTGAAAAAGCAAATTGGTAATTTTTAAGCACTTTTTAAGGCATCGAAGAATTTCGCTCTCTACTGGGCGTGGAACAGACTAACCCCCCCTTATTTAAAGCAACTAAAGGTTCTGGTAACTTGGCGTGGGATTAGGGGGTTCATGGAAAGGCTCGTGGGATATGGGATTTCTGGCTGTTAACAATCGTGGGATAACAGGGCACTGTTAAGTTATTTGACCCAGCATCTAAAGACTTGAGAGTTCTCTACTTTTATCGAGATTGCCATTTGTTTTGTTGAGATGGTAGATTAAGTTCATGAGTTTTATTGTTGTGCATCCACCATAGCGGTCTGAACCGTCTGGAAATTCCAAGTACCAAGTATCACCTCTTCCTTTGTAAACTATAATGCCGTTTGTTGTGAGAGTTGGTTTTTCACGTTCGAGTTTCTCTCCTGAACCATTATAGAATCCCTTTGGTTCTTTTGCCATTTATCCCTCAGAACGTTTGTGTGTTCTCTAAGTATTTGAATTTTTAATCAAGCCTAATCAAGTTCTGGTAACTTAGGCGATAAATCTCCTTGTTAAAAGTCGGGTGATAATTTTAGGGGTTCTAAGTGTCCATGTTAACAGTTGGGTGATAAATTACTTTGCCATTTCAAGGATTGCATTATACTGATTCTTCGTCAAGTACCTAAACGCATGACCGCAATCGATTTGGATTGATTTTTCTATTTCTTTCTTGGCGATTTTCTTCAGCGGTTTGACACTTGCTCCCTCAAAGGTAATTGAGTGTTTGTAAACGTATTGCTTAGTTATTCTTTGCTTCTCTTGTTCTTCAAATGGAACCTTTTCAACAGCACTTTTTGCGGTTGCAATACCGAAAATTTGGGCATCAAACGAAAAAATAAACTTTGACCCTACCGAAACTCGTTTCGGAGTTCTCCCCACAAAATTGCAAGGCTTCTCCGCTTTCACTTCTTCAAAAAACCATTTTTCAACTTTAGCAAAGCTCGCATTAGTAAATGATTCATCTTTTCTTGAGAGGGAGAATAAGCAATAGGTTGTTTCTGGCAAGGGAATCCACAGACCTTTCTTTTAGGCGTAATCTGCTTTTAATTTTTGTTATAAATGTAACTTGGTTTGGGATTTGGGGGTTAATGGAAGAGGTCGTAGGATAAGAGATTGTTCCTAAATATGGTTCTGTGAAGTTTGTCGGTTGAGGGCTTGATTTGTGACGAGTCGGTTGATACGTTCCATTGAGAGATGCAAAAGCATTACCGCCAGAAGAGGCAAGGAACACCGATAGCTTAACCCTGAAAGCGGTTTTCACTCGAAAGTTAACAGCTAAATTCAAACCTAAAAGAAACAGCCGATTTATCACCTGATTCTTAACAAGCAGAAGCATCACCCATTAAGTTACCAGAACCCAACTCAATAGAGCAGTTGGTCCTTTTTTCTTGTAAGCGCTTTCTACTTTATGCTCAAAAAGCCTGATTTGAGAATCCT
>CAZTRN010000002.1:0-162936 GCA_964616775.1 uncultured Candidatus Bathyarchaeia archaeon | reverse complement strand
GCTATTACCTGTTTTTAGAACAGGTTAATGACAAAATCTATGCTTTAGGCGGATTGGTGGATGAAGAAACGTGGCTTACGGACACTTTGGAGTATATGCCTGTGGATTATGCATCGGTCAGTTCTTCCCCATCGTCAACAAGCCCTACGCCGGGTCTGACTGGAGCATCTTCAAGCCCAACTCAAACTGTTTCTCCTTCGCCGACTGTTCCTGAATTTCATAGCTGGACTTACTTGGCAGTTTTGGTTTTGATAATCTCGGTTGTTGTTTTGTTTAGAAGAAAACTTACGTTGGCAGTGTGATTTTGTGGCGGGTCCGATGGGATTTGAACCCATGACTTTCAGCTTAGAAGGCTGACGCGCTATCCGTACTGCGCCACGGACCCTTAGGCACCGTTGTAGTATCTTAATGGTGATATATTTTTTTCTGCACCCTTCCACCGATGTAGCGCAAAACTAGACGTTTGGTGCTTACACTTTGATGCTTCGAAACTTAACCACATTAAGGTTTCCAAGATACTTTTCATTCGCCCAAACATATCTTGTAATGTCCAGCCAAGTTTTCCAACTCATATCCCACTTACTCTGCCCAATCCTCTTAATGCATGGAATAGGGATTTCGGCAACGTTCATGCCCTGCTTTGCCATCGCCACTTCCATCTCGGTCTCTATGAAAAAGTTCGTTGACTTCAAATTCAGTTGGTTCCAGATGCTTTTTCTCATAACCCGCATGCCCGTGATGGGTTCGCTTGTTTTGAATTTGCCATAATAGTATCTGTTTAGCAGAAGCGGAAACAACTCGTAGTGCAAAAAGGTGTGGATGGAGTCCGTGGCGCCTTCCTTATTCAAAAGCCTAGACGCAACCACCACATCAAACTTTTTTGCCAACTTCAACATCAACGGCAAATATTTCGGCGGATACGTTCCGTCCCCGTCCAGAAACGCAATGAACTCGCCGCTTGCGTTTGCCACGCCTGTTGCCATGGCAATGCCCTTGCCCAACCTTTTTTCCATAATAATTTTGGCACCCAAGTTTTCGGCGTTTTTAACGGTGTTGTCAATTGAGCGTCCATCTACCACTAGAACTTCTTTTTGGATGTCGAGCATGTTTATCTCGGTCAACGTTTTGACGATGCCATTTTCTTCGTTTAAAGTTGGCACTATTATGCTAAGCATTGGACAAATATCACCCCAAAATTGGTTTATAAGGTTTGTTAATAAGCGCGCTGCCCCTTCTGCTTTAACCCAAAGTTTCTCGTCGTTTTGCCTTTTCCCTATCAAAAACCCTTATACCCTGACAATGAGGTGGATATTGTAGCGTCCTTGGTGCTTTATCATGCAATTCGACTTAACCGCGCCCTTCAAGCCCTCACCTGGTCAAGAAAAAGCAGTGGGCGACCTGGTCAAAAACTTCCAAACCAAGGACAAACAAACCCTGCTAGGCATCACGGGCAGCGGCAAAACCTTTGTCATGGCAAACGTCATCCAACGCCTCCAAAAACCCACCCTCATAATTGCTCATAACAAGATTTTGGCTGCCCAACTTTACGCGGAACTCAAAGAGCTCTTTCCAAAAAATCGCGTGGAATACTTCATCAGCTTCTACGATTACTACCAGCCCGAATCGTACCTGCCCGCGCAGGACATGTACATAGAAAAAGACAGCGACGTCAACGAGCAGATTGAAAAGATGCGCATGCACGCCGTGTCCAGCATCGTAAGCCGCAACGACACCATAATCGTTGCCAGCATAAGCTGCATTTACAGCTTGGGCAATCCTGAGGACTTCCGCAGCCTTGCCGTGCATTTGCAGGTTGGCGGCGCTATGGCGCGGCAGCGTCTGATTAACGCGTTGGTGGAGATGCAGTATGAGCGTAATGACTCGTTTTTGGAGCCGGGGCGGTTTCGGGTTCGCGGCGACACCATCGACGTGGTTCCTGCTTACGAAAGCGACATCATTCGCGTCGAGTTGGAAGGTTCAGTGGTACACAAAATCAAAGAAGTTAACCACGTGACAGGCGATGTGAAGGTTTCGGTGGACCAAATTACGCTGTATCCTGCAAGGCAGTATGTGGTTCCCGAAGAAAAGCAGAAGCGTGCCCTCTCGCAAATCGAAGCTGAACTTGAACAACGCCTCACCGAGTTACCCCCACTGGAAGCGCAACGGCTCAGACAACGCACCAAATACGACCTTGAAATGATAAAAGAACTCGGCTACTGCGCCGGCATCGAAAACTACAGCCGCCACTTCGACGGACGACACCCCGGCGAACCCCCATTCTGCCTCATGGACTACTTCCCCAAAGACTACCTCCTCATAATCGACGAAAGCCACCAAACCATCCCCCAAGCCCGTGCCATGTACAACGGTGAATACAGCCGCAAAAAATCCCTCATAGACTTCGGCTTTCGTCTCCCCAGCGCCTACGACAACCGCCCGTTGAAGTTTGAAGAGTTTGAAAGTAAAATCGGCAAGGCAATGTTTGTTTCCGCCACGCCCGCCGAGTACGAAATCGAGAAAAGTAGCACACCAGTGGAGTTGATTACGCGTCCGACGGGGCTTTTGGACCCTGAAGTGGAGTTGCGTCCGATTGAAGGACAAATGCAGAACCTCATGCAGGAAGCGCGAAAGACGATTGAGCGCGGTGATCGCGTCTTGGTTACAACGTTGACAAAGCGTATGGCTGAAGACCTCACCGATTATCTTGTTAAAGAGGGTTTTCGGGTTCGCTACTTGCACAGTGATGTGGATAGTCTTGACCGCATCGAACTTGTCCGCCAACTCCGCATCGGCGAATTCGACATCCTCGTTGGGATTAACTTGCTTCGGGAAGGCTTAGACATCCCTGAAGTCGCCACCATCTGCATTTTAGATGCAGACAAAGAAGGCTTCCTACGCGACGAACGTAGCCTCATCCAAACTATCGGACGCGCAGCCCGCAACGTTAACGGCAAAGTTATCCTCTACGGCGACATCCAAACCCGTTCCATCAAACGCGCTATGGAAATTACCCGTTACCGCCGCCAGTTCCAGATGCGCTACAACAAAGTCCACGGCATCACCCCCCAGACTATCGTTAAGGCGGTTTCGCAGAAGGAAGGGGTTATTCATGGCATTAAGCATCTTGCGAAGTCGGATGTGCAGCGCCAAATCATCGATTTGGAAGCTCAGATGCGCAAAGCTGCCGAGGAACTGAACTTTGAGCGTGCCATTGAGTTGCGGGATGCGGTGGCGGATTTGAAGCGGTCGTTGGCTTTGAAGATAGAACAGGCGCAGAAAGCATAGAAAATGCCGAGAACTTGGCAATAAAGTTGAAAAGCAGCCAATGAAAATGCCTAGTTTCCTAAGCAGTAGGCTTCAGTTAGGGACCTGATTATGCGAGATAACATTTCCATTCGGGGTGCACGCCAGCACAACCTCAAAAACATTGACTTAGATTTGCCCAGAAACAAGTTCATAGTCATTACTGGGCTTTCAGGGTCAGGCAAAAGCACCCTTGCGTTTGATACCATTTATGCTGAGGGGCAACGGCGGTACGTGGAGAGTTTGAGTGCGTATGCCCGCCAGTTTTTGGGGTTGATGGATAAGCCTGACGTGGATTCCATTGATGGGTTGTCGCCTGCTATTTCGATTGAGCAGAAGAGCACCAGCAAGAACCCGCGTAGCACTGTGGGAACTGTCACTGAAATTTACGATTACCTAAGACTCCTCTTTGCCCGAATCGGCACTCACCACTGCCCTCAATGCGGCAGCAGCATCCGTCCCCAAAGCCCCGAAAACATCACCAGCCTAATCATGGCAGAAAAAGGCAAAACCCTCGTCTTCCTAGCCCCCGTCATACGCGGCATCAAAGGCACCCATGAACAAGTCTTTGAAGACCTCAAAAAGCAGGGCTTCACTAAAATCCGCGCCGACCAAACCATCTACGAATCCGACACCATCAAAGACGAAGTCAAACTGGAACGCTACGAGAAACACTGGATAGAAGCAGTCATAGACACCATCACCATTTCTGATGATGAACGCAGCCGCATATCCGAAGCTGTCGAACAGGCACTGCAAATCGGCAAAGGCACCATGATAGTCATCGACGCCGCGGCAAACATGGACAAGAAACGTGAACTCGAACGCTTCGAAGGCGAAACCATTTACAGCACCTTTGGCGCATGCCCCAACCACCCCGAAATTGTCTTCGAAAGCCTTGAGCCCCGTATGTTCAGCTTTAACTCGCCTTGGGGTGCGTGTCCGACGTGTCACGGATTGGGTGAAATTTTGGAAGTCAGCCCTGACCTCGTTATTCCTGATAAATCTAAATCCATCATAGATGGCGCCTTGGCGGTCTATGGCAAAATGGACCTGAGTTGGCGTGCGCAACAACTGCAGGTTGTGGGTGAAAAATATGGTTTTGACCTCTTCACCCCAATCAAAGACTTCACCGAAAAACAGCTGCATGTGCTTCTTTATGGTGACCGAGAACCCCTCAACGGCAACTGGTCCAACGGCGCTAGCATGTGGATGCGCGAAGGCTGGGAAGGTGTCATCCCTCAAACCATGCGGCTGTATCGGCAAACTGAAAGTGAATGGCGTAAAGAAGACATCGAAAAATTCATGCAAGCCCGCTCCTGCAACGAATGCCACGGCAAACGGCTCAAGCCACTGGTGTTGGCGGTGCACATTCAGGGCAAAAGCATAATCGACGTCACCGACCTCTCCATCGAGCAGGCAGTGGACTTTTTTGGTACCCTTAACTCGAAACTAAATGACAAGGAACTTACCATCGCTAAGCAAGTGCTTAAAGAAATTAACGAGCGTTTGGGCTTTCTGAAAAACGTGGGGCTGGGTTACTTGTCGCTTTCGCGGGCGGCTCGAACGCTGTCAGGCGGCGAAGCCCAACGTATTCGCCTCGCTACCCAAATCGGCAGCAACCTCATGGGCGTACTCTACATCCTTGACGAACCCAGTATAGGTTTACATCAACGCGATAACGCTAAACTCATCAGCACCCTGCACCGGCTTCGCGACCTAGGCAACACCCTCATCGTAGTGGAACATGACGAGGAAACCATACGCAACGCCGACTACATTGTAGACATTGGACCTGGCGCAGGCATCCACGGCGGAAACATAGTTGCTGAAGGACCGCCACAGCAAATCATGCAGAACCGCCACAGTCTAACAGGCAAGTACCTGTCAGGTGAGCTGCAAATTGAAGTGCCCAGTCAGCGTCGAAAACCCATAGGCTTCATGGTTATTGATGGCGCTGCGGAAAACAACCTCAAAAACCTTACCGTTAAACTACCTCTAGGCGTGCTCTGTGGAGTCACAGGGGTTTCTGGTTCAGGTAAAAGTACTCTTATGAATCAAACCATCATGCCTAGATTGCGTCAGCGGTTTGGGGAACGGGTAGACAAAGTTGGCAAACACAACTACCTTGATTCACCCAGTATTCTCAAAAACACTATAGTTATTGACCAAGACCCCATTGGGCGAACGCCGCGAAGCAACCCTGCCACCTACACCAAGCTGTTTGACGAAATCCGCAAACTTTTCGCCGCCACTAAAGACGCCAAAACTCGCGGCTACCAAGCTGGGCGCTTCAGTTTCAACGTCAAAGGCGGACGATGCGAAACTTGCCAAGGCGACGGCGTCTTGCGGATCGAAATGAACTTTCTCCCTGACGTATACGTGCAGTGCAGTGACTGCAAAGGCAAACGCTACAACGCCGAAACCCTCAGCGTACACTACAAGGGCAAAAACATCGCCGAAGTGCTCGACATGACCGTGGAAGAAGCCGCCAAATTCTTCGAAAACCTACCCGCAGTCTCCCGTAAACTCCAAACTTTGGTAGACGTGGGGTTGGGTTACATTAAGTTGGGGCAAAGCTCCACCACGCTGTCGGGCGGCGAGAGCCAGCGCATCAAAATTACCCGTGAACTGAGCAAAAACAAGTCGGGGCATGTGGTTTACATGCTAGATGAACCGACGACGGGGCTGCACTTTGACGACACCAAACGACTAATTCGCGTGCTCAACCGCTTAGTTGACAAGGGCAACACGGTTTACGTTATCGAACACAACTTAGATGTTATCAAAAGCTGCGACTACCTCATCGACTTAGGTCCTGAAGGCGGTGCGGCAGGCGGCGAAGTCGTTGCCCAAGGCACGCCTGAAGAGGTTGCTCAGGTCTCTGGCTCGTATACGGGGCAGTTTTTGCAGAAAATGCTAAAGGGTACAGGCGGCGAAGTTAAGAAGTAGCGGCGACGCAACGTATGATTCCTCTTGCTGATGCCTCCCAGTTCAAAAGCTCCAACATTCCGACTTGTCCAGGCGTGTATTTGTATCGGGATGAACAAGGGGAAATCATCTACGTCGGCAAAGCTAAGAACTTGCGTAGTCGCGTCAAAAGCTACTTTTCCAGCACTGACAAACCCGCCAAAACCCGCCAGTTGGTCTCTAAAATCCGTAGCATCGACTGGCTGCTGGTTAACAACGAAATCGAAGCCCTGCTTTTGGAAAACAAGCTCATCAAGCAACACACCCCAAAATACAACATCAACCTTAAAGACGCCAAAACCTTTGCCTACATTGCGCTTACTCGTGAGCCGTTTCCGAGGATTTTTAGCAGCCGCAAAACCTCTCGTAAACTCGAAAGTTTCGGTCCCTACACAGAAGGATTTACCCGTCAGGATTTGCAGCGGCTGGTGGTTCGGGTTTTTAAGCTACGAACTTGCCGCAAAATGCCTAAACGCGCCTGCCTAAACTACCACATCGGATTATGCACTGCACCCTGTAACGGCAGCGTCACTGAAGAGCAGTATGCGCAGCAGGTGGAACAAGCGCGCAGTTTTCTAAATGGCAACTACGACCAAACCATAAAACTGCTTTTAGCCCAGATGCATGTTGCCAGCGAAAACCAACAATACGAACGCGCCCTCGAACTCCGAAACCAAATCGCCTCCATTCGCCTGCTCACCCAGCGGCAAGTGGTTGACCAAGAACGCCGCTTCGACCAAGACGTCATGGCTTTCCGTCAACTGGGCGAAAAAATGCTCATCGTCCAAATGGGCGTCCGCAAAGGTGTGCTTTTGGGCAAAAAAGAATTCAGCGTAGACCTGCAGCCCCAAGTGGAGCAGGAGTTCCTCAAAGCCTTCTACACAACTAATCAGATTCCTCGTGAAATTCTGCTTAACAAGCCCTGCTGGGAAAGTAAAGAAGAAAAGGTGGCTTTGGAGGAGTTTTTTGCTTCGCGCCGTAACGCGCAGGTTTCGCTTCTGGTTCCTAGTCGTGGAAGTAAGGTGGCGTTGGTGCAGCTTGCTGAAAAGAACTTGGAGTCCTCTTTGGATGTGGATAGTGCGTTGGTGGATTTGCAGCAAGCCCTGAATTTGCCTGTGGTGCCTCATGTGGTGGAATGTTTCGACATCTCTAACTTGGGCAAGGAACATGTGGTTTCGGGCATGGTGCGCTTTACAGATGCGAAGCCTGACCGCAAGAACTATCGCAAATTCAAAATCAAAACCGTTGTGGGGCAGGATGACTTTGCTTCGATGGGTGAAGTTGTGTCTCGCAGGTATAAGCGGCTGCTTGACGAGAAGGCTCCTTTGCCTGATTTGGTGGTTATTGATGGGGGTCCAGGGCAAGTCAGTGCAGCACACACCGCTTTGACCGCTTTAGGTCTGCAGTTGCCGCTTATCGGTTTAGCTAAAGAACACGAAGAAATCTACCTTCCAGACGAGCCTGAGCCGCTGCAGTTTGACAAGAACAGCCGTATGATGCTGTTTTTGCGCAAAGTCCGTGACGAAACCCACCGCTTCAGTTTAGGGTACAACTTGAAACGTCGAGAAATGACGTTGCGTGAAGAATTCAGACCTGTTGGAAAAGCAAATTGATTTTTTTAAATTATTTTTTGTCACTACCTTTTTTGGTGGTTCCGTATTTTTCACATGGACTGGTGCACAATTCTTAAACCAAACCACCCTAAACAGCTAATTGGGGAACCCTGAAATGGACAAAGTCGACCTCAAAAAAGAACTCAAACCCCTCTACAATCCATCCACCAAAACAGTAACCACCGTAGATGTCCCCGAATTCAACTTCCTCATGATTGACGGCGTCGGCGACCCCAACACCAGCCAAGACTACAAAGACGTAGTCGAAGCACTTTTCACAGTTTCCTACACACTTAAATTCACTATCAAAAAAGGCAAATCCGCCATAGACTACAGCGTGATGCCGCTGGAGGGCTTGTGGTGGGCAGACGACATGAGCAGCTTTTTAGAAGGCAAAAAAGACCAATGGCGCTGGACTGCCATGATTATGCAACCTAAATACGTCACCCAAACACTCTACGAACAAGCATTATCCGAGGTAAAAAAGAAAAAGGCACTTCCTGCCCTGCCAAAACTCCGCTTTGAAGCCTTCCACGAAGGGCTATCAGCGCAAATCATGCACATTGGACCCTACGCAGCCGAAACAGAAAACATCCAAAAAATTCACGCCTACATCAAACAAAATGGCTATGCCCTTGCAGGCAGACACCACGAAATCTACCTCAGTGACCCACGCAGAACCGAACCCGAAAAACTCAAAACTGTCGTACGTCAGCCCATGAAGAAGTTCTAATGAGTTTCACGGTAGAAGGGGTTTGTTGTTGCACATTTGGAGCATTTTGCCTCGATTACGGTAAGCCAAGTTCCACAAGTGTTGCATTTGCCCTGAATTTTGATGCCGCAATTCGGGCAGAAATACTCGTTTTTAGTTAACTGGGTGCAATAGAGCAGAGCGCCTATTTCGGTTTGGCAGTTTGGGCAGGGCTGTTTTGGAGTTGACATTGCTTTATTTTCGTTTTGGGGGCTCAAAAAGTTTTTCCCAAAAAGCGAAAAGTGTTGTCTTATTTGACGGCAAACGACGTACACAACTCTTCCACGGTGCGGTTCAGCGTCAACTCTGCAATGTCTTGTCCATAATCCAAAATCCGCCGCGAACTATCCAAAACCAGCCGCAAAACTGCTGACACGTTCGGGTCCATCTTTTTGCTGCTCATCAGGCGGATAAGGTCGTTTTCGAGTTTTACGTAGCTCTGGCGTTTTGGGATGAGGGCTTCGGCGTCGTTGTAGTCGCGTTTGAACATGGCTTTGGTGGCGTCCTCAAACAACTGATAGGCTAGTCCGTTGAAGTTTAGGATTTGAGAGTAAACTTCTTCATCCATAGGCTCTTTGAAGAAGAGCAGTTGGTCGTCGACGAGTTTTTGCACATTCATGAGGCTGTTCATTATGTTGATGGCGTTTTCGCCGATGTCTTTGATGTCATTTACGATGATGCGGTAAAGCAGGAACTCTTTGGGTGTGCGAAAACCCAATTCACGGTACATGTTGTGTTCAATGCCAAATTTCAACTGTCGAACAATATACTGTCCAAGGCGGTTACTGTCATGTTGGGCATTTACGATGCTTTGGTAAAGTTCGGGGCTGCCGCCTTTGAGGGCTAAAATAACGTCGCGATGAACCGCTAACGCAACGATAACCATGCGCCGCACCGCTTTTTCCAGCGGAAACTCGGAGTGCTTGACCAAAATTTGCAGGGTCACTTCGTCGGCGGTTTCGTCGATTATTTCGGCGCCTAAAAAGTTTTCTTTGGCGAAGTTTTTCACTTCAGCTTTACATTTAGCGGCTTTAAACGCGTCCCCACGGAAGTGAACACGGATAATATCGGCGCTGATGACGTAGAGTGCCTGAATCATGCGAAGTGTGCTTTGGATGTCTTCGTCGGGGTCTACGCTTATGTAGTATTCTTTGAGCTTGCTTGCTTCGGCGTCGGTGGTTTTTTCGCGGATTTTTCGAGGCGTGAGGTTGAGGGAGGAGTCAGGTTGGAGGCTGAAGTCGATTTCGCTGCCGCGTTCAAGGTTGAGGTCTTGGACCCATTCTTTGGGGAGACTGATGATGTAGCTGCCTCTGCCGGTGCATTGGACGCGTCTGTATCCGAGGTCTTTTTCTGCCATAGGGCATCACGGTTATCTATATGATTCGCATATATTATATAACTCATACTCTTACGCATAAATGATTTTCACTACAATTATATAGAGATAAATGTATTTACATGGGCACTTCCAATAAACAGGGGATCATATATGTCTATAAACACATGTAAAGCAAGAATTCACAAAGCTGAGCAAACGGTCACCACAAGCTCAGTGCTCTGTACAAAAGACGTAGATTTGTACGTCCTCATGCTTACTTGTGCACGCTAAAACCAAAATCTAGGGGAAATTTATGAAAAAAATTGTAGCCAGACAAGAACATTGCATGGGCTGCGGACTTTGCGAAGTCAACTGCACCGTCCAGCACTCCAAAAGCAAAGACCCAATCAAAGCCTACAACCGCGAAAAACCGCGACCCATCAGCCGCGTACGCCTAGAAATGAGCAAACCCGTCAGCTTCGCTATCCAGTGCCGCCACTGCGACGACGCACCTTGCGCAGCCGCATGCCTCACTGGCGCTATGCAAAAAGACGAAAAAACCGGTCTAGTTACCCACAACAAAGACAAATGCATAGGCTGCTGGACCTGCATCATGGTTTGCCCCTACGGCGCCATCAAAGCTGATAAGGAAGGCCACATAGTTGCCAAATGCGACCAATGCGCAGAACTAGACACACCTGCCTGTGTCGCAAACTGCCCCAACGGCGGCTTAGAAGTAATCGAGGTAAAGAAACCATGCCCAAGTACGTGATAGTTGGCGCTTGTGCAGCAGGCATCGGCGCCGTCGAAGCCATTCGCGAAGTGGACCCTACTGGTCAAATCTTAGTCATAAGTGAAGAAGCCTGCAGTCACTACAGTCGCCCCATGATTAGCGACTTTGTCAGCGGCAAAGCTGACCTAGAAAAAATGAAAACACGCGACGACCAGTTCTGGCAAGCCTCCAACGCCGATGTCGTCTGCATGAAAGCCACAGGCTTAAACCTAGACGAACACACCGTAGCCTTAGAAGACGGCTCCAAAGTCGCCTACGAAAAACTGCTCTTAGCCACCGGCGGCAAGCCATTTGTGCCAAAAATGGACGGCCAAGACAAAGACGGCGTTTACACTTTCACTAACATCGCAGATGCCCAATGTTTAGCCCAAAAAATCGCTTCTGGCGCCAAAGCTGCCGTGGTCATAGGTGGCGGTTTAATCGGTGTCAGCGTTACTGAAGCACTACTGAAACGCGGCATCAAAGTTACCATGGTTGAGTTACAGGACAAGATTCTGAGTTTGCTGCTTGACCCCAAAGCCTCTGAAATAGTGGAGGCTGCCGTGCGCAAAGCAGGCGTCAACATTGTGACGGGGCAGTCAGTGCAAAAAATCCTAGGCAAACCCGACAACGAAAACGAAGTCGGCGGTGTCGTGTTAACCAAGGGCGAAACGGTTCCCTGCGACATGGTCATAGCTGCCATCGGCGTCATTCCACGTACGGAACTGGCTGCTGGCACGGCTTTGAAGCTGAACCGCGGCATAGTGGTCGACAACTTCATGCAAACCAGCGTTCCTGGCGTCTACGCCAGTGGTGATGTTGCGGAAGCTTTCGACTTCATCCTTAACCAGAACCGTTTGCTGCCGCTGTGGCCGTTGGCTGTTCAAGAAGGCAAAGTGGCAGGCTACAACATGGCAGGAAAACAAGCTGACTACGCAGGTGGAACCAACATGAGCAGCCTGAAGTACTTCGGCGTGCCCATCGTGTCCATCGGCATGGCTAACCCCAAAGAAGACCCCACACTGGAAATCTTAACCAAACAGGACTCCGCTAAAAGCGTCTACAAAAAGTTGGTGCTCAAAGATGGCGTCATCGTGGGCATGACTTTCCTTGGCGACATCGACCGCTCAGGCATCCTGTTCTATCTGATGAAAAACAAGGTTAACGTGCAAGACTTCAAAGACAAGCTGCTTGCAGACGACTTTGGCTTAGCCGCGTTACCCTTAGCCCTTCGTAAAAAGATGAGTTTAGAGGAATAAACCGTGAACCAGCAAGACAGATACCTAATTAACCCATTTGGCACGGACAAGGACTTTGCCGGCTGCAGCATCTTTGGCATGATGAACGTTGAAGGCAAACGTTTCGGCAGCAAAGACCCTGTTCGCGCAATCACTAACATGCATGACCGCAGCAACGGTTTAGGCGGTGGCTTTGCAGTTTATGGCATCTATCCCGACTACAAAGACGCATACGCCCTGCACGTTATGTACTTGAGCCAAGACGCAAAAGAGCGAACTGACCGCATCTTAGCCTCCAACTTTACCATCCTACACGATGAGGAAATGCAGACTCGCCCAGCCAACGTTATTGATCCCCCGTTGGTTTGGCGCTACTTCGTGCAACCTACCAAGAATCGTCCGGAAGGGCAAAGTGAGGACGAATGTGTTCTGCAAACGGTTATGCGTATAAACACTGAAACTGGCAAGGCGTTTGTGTTCAGCAGTGGCAAAGACATGGGTGTCTTCAAAGGCGTCGGTTTCCCCGAAGACATCGCTGACTACTTCTGCCTTGACCAATACCAAGGCTATCTTTGGAGCGTTCACGGCAGATTCCCAACCAACACGCCAGGTTGGTGGGGCGGTGCACACCCATTTAACATCCTTGACTGGACTGTTGTGCACAATGGCGAAATCTCCAGCTATGGCATCAACCGCCGCTACTTGGAGATGTTTGGTTACAAATGTACCCTGCAAACTGACACGGAAGTGGTTGCCTACGCTGTAGACTTGCTTATGCGTAAGCAGCGTTTGCCTATTGAGTTGGTTGCGCAGATTTTGGCTGCACCGTTTTGGTCGGAAATTGACCAGATGCCGCCTAAAAAGAAGCAAGTTTACCAAGCCCTGCGTCAGGTTTATGGCAGTTTGCTCATGAACGGGCCTTTTAGCGTTATCATTGCGCATCATGGTGAAATGATTGGGCTAACTGACCGCATTAAGCTGCGTCCTATGGTGGCGGCTACTAAAGGGGACCTGATGTATTTGAGTAGTGAAGAAGCTTCGATTCGGCTGGTTTGCCCTATGCTGGATAAGCTTTGGACTGCTCACGGCGGCGAACCCTTGATTGGTCGCCTTCGCAAGCCCTTGGAGGTTAAAGCATAATGAAGACCTACTTGCAACCTGAATTCATCGTTGAACGTGACGAAGACAAGTGTATTCGCTGTAAAGTTTGCGTTAACCAATGCACCTACGACACCCACAGCTACGACGAAGAAGACGACGTGATTCGCAGCAAGGATGAAAACTGTGTCAACTGCCAGCGCTGCGTCACCTTCTGTCCCACACACGCTTTGAGCATCCGCAAAAATCCCAGCACCACCCGCGATAACGCCAACATGACCCCTGATGTTATTCGAGACCTCAAAAAGCAAGCTGAAACTGGCGGCATCGTTTTAACGGGTATGGGCTGTGACCGCACTAATCTCACTTACTGGGACCGTCTGCTGATAAACGCTAGCCAAGTCACCAACCCCTCCATTGACCCCTTGCGGGAACCTATGGAAATCCGCACGTTCCTTGGCACCAAACCAGACGCCCTCAAATTCGAGTACGCAAACGATGACATCGACTTAAAAACCCAACTTACACCACAGTTGACGTTAGAAGTGCCTGTGATGTTTTCTGCCATGAGCTATGGCGCCATCAGCTTGAATCTTCATGAATCTTTGGCGCGGGCCGCAACCAAAGCTGGCACCTACTGGAACACTGGTGAAGGCGGCTTAGAAGGCAGTCTTTACAAGTATGGCAAAAACACCATCGTGCAAGTTGCTTCTGGACGTTTTGGTGTACACTCCAATTACTTGAATGCTGGGGCTGCGGTGGAAATTAAAATTGGTCAAGGTGCAAAACCTGGCATCGGCGGACATTTGCCTGGCGAAAAAGTTACGCCTGAAGTGGCTCGGACTCGTATGATTCCTGTCGGCACTGATGCGTTGTCTCCTGCACCGCAGCACGACATCTACAGCATCGAAGACCTTCGTCAACTCATCTACGCCCTTAAAGAAGCCACAAACTACGAAAAACCAATCTCCGTCAAAATCGCAGCGGTGCACAATGTTGCTGCAATTGCAAGTGGTATTGTGCGGGCTGGTGCAGACATAGTTGCCATCGACGGCATACGCGGTTCCACTGGGGCTGCTCCCAAAGTTATCCGTGACAACGTTGGCATCCCCATCGAGTTAGCGATCGCCAGTGTAGACCAACGTTTGCGTGATGAAGGCATTCGTAATCATGCTTCCGTTGTGGCCGCAGGCGGCTTCCGCAGCAGCGGGGATGTGCTTAAGGCTATCGCGTTGGGTGCTGACGCAGTTTACATCGCAACTGCCGCGCTTATCGCTGCTGGTTGTACGGTGTGCCAGAAATGCTACACTGGCAAGTGCCCATGGGGTCTTGCAACACCTGACAGCTGGATTGGCAAACGTGTCAACCCCGACATCGTCAGCGAACGCCTCGTGAATTTGCTGCGCGGCTGGAGCTTGGAAATTAAGGAAATGATGGGCGGCATGGGCGTAAACGCTATTGAAAGCTTACGTGGTAACCGTTTGCACCTGCGGGGCGTAGGCTTGACGGATACGGAACTGAAAATCTTAGGTGTTAAAATGGCAGGTGAATAAACATGGTTACGCAACAACAAAAACCAACTGCATTGGACGCAAAACTGGTAACTGAAGAGAAAGGCGTATGGAAAATTAACGCCCAAGACTTGTACTACCGCCAACTCAACACCATACTGCGTGAACTGGACGCGAAGGGCGCGGAAAAAGTTGAAATCAGCAATGTCTACGGTCAACGCTACATCGGCACAGATTTGAAAGGCAAAATGAAAATCGACATCTACGGCACACCCGGCAACGATTTGGCTGCTTTCATGAATGGTCAAAGCATTGAGGTGCATGGCAACGCGCAGGACTGTATCTGCAACACCATGAACGACGGTAAAGTCATCATCCACGGCAGAGTCGGCGATATCACCGGCTATGGCATGCGTGGCGGTAAACTGTTCATCCGAGATGACGCTGGCTACCGTGTGGGTATTCACATGAAGGAGTACATGAACCTCAAACCCGTCATGGTCGTGGGTGGTACTGCTCAGGACTTTTTGGGTGAGTACATGGCTGGCGGTATTTTGTTGGTGTTGGGTTTGACGCTTGGCGAAGGCGAGCATCATCGTTCGCGTTTCGTTGGCACTGGCATGCACAGCGGCACCATGTATATTCATGGTGATGTGGCGTCTTTGGGTAAAGAAGTTAAAGTGCTTGACGCAGACCAAAGCGACCTCAAAATCATCAGTGAATTGGTCCACGAATACTGCAGCTACTTTAATGCTGACGCTGACCAAATTCTCAAGGGTAAATTCAACAAAATCGTGCCCTACAGCCACAGACCTTATGGAAGAATCTACGCCTACTAGGCGTCTTTTTCTTTCTTTGTTTTCTTTTTGCTTGTTTTCTGCATATCATTTGATAATCTTAAATGGGCTGCTAAATACCGTCTTTGACTAAATTTTCCCCTTTCTAGCAGTTCTATTTCACTAGATGGAAGATGTGCTGATGACGTATGTTCCTTTTTGGCAGAAAATAGTTGTCTTTGTGTTAAACAAGAAGGGATATAGCTAAACTGTCACTGCTATGACATGGGGGTATCTTTGCAAACAACTACTTCTACCTGTGAAAGTCATCCCATACTGAAGTTGCTTAAGTTCAATTCTAAAACTGCCCAGCTTTACATCGAAAAAAACGACTTCATTTTGCTGGAAGGCAACACAATGCGCGCCATCGAAGGCGGCATCGAACGCGCGTTTGGGCCTTCAGGGAGCATAATTTTGACCGAAGTGGGCAAATATGTGGGACGTGACAACGTGGCTAACCTTATCGCTAATGGGGTTAAGCTTGAAAAAAGCCTTGACTGGCTAAAAGACTACTTCATTTTCAGCGGCTGGGGCGCCCTAACCATCCAAATTATCCAGCCTAAAAAAGAAGCTGTTCTATCCGTGGAAAACTGTGTAACCACCCGAAACGTGAAATCCAACCGTCCCGTCTGCCATTTCATCTGTGGCTATTTTTCAGGAGTATTCGAGTCCATTTGGGAAAACATCGTGGAATGCACTGAACTTCAATGCGCTGCCAAAGGTGACCCTCTTTGCACTTTTAGGGTCCGAAAGATGTTTCGTTAAGCAAAAGGGTGTTTGCTCTCCTTTTTTATTTTGTTGCGATTTTTGTCTATACCCCCCCTTATTTAAAGGGATAATTGCGGGGTCGTCTGCAGTTTTAATTAAATGGTATTCTGTTAGCCAACTGTTACCATTAAACCTCATATTAGTTTACAGTCAGATTGATGAATTCATATGCGAAGGGTTTGCTGCCTGAACTAAACTTCATAAGCAAAACTATGTTTGAACTCCCGAAAGCGTTCGCCACTGTATGCACTTTTAGGTAAAGTGTTGAACTGGCTGCAATTGCCATTGTTGGTCCTGCAGATTGGGTTATCACACCATTAGTTATGACGACTTGGTTTGTGCTTGGGGAGTAGCTGGTGATGGTGACGTTGGTTAGTCTGTTTAGGGCTGAGGCGTTGTATGTTGATAAGCTCAGATAAGCTGAAGCTGACGCAGAATTCACTATAGCTATTATGTAATCGTAGTCAGCTGGGGTCTGATAATTTGTGGATTGTCCTGCACCCCAGTAAATAGTGAATGTTGTCCCACTGCCCGTTGGGTTGGTTATGTTAGCTATTAAGTGACCGCCTGCAGGAATCGTTATCTGCGACCCAGCGAAGGCAGTTTTAACTTCTGACTTCACCGTTCCGATGCTTCCAGTGTTACCACTCGCTATCGTAGCAACGGCATTATTTGATGAATCTATCACACGAAAGCTGACCCACATATTGCCAGAGACAGTTGCTGAAGCCCAGAGGTCAAGCAAATAAGAACCTGAATAAACGGTTGTAGGCTTTGAAAAAGTTGGAGACTGCAAAGAAACTGATGCGCCCGCTACAACAGAGAAGGACCCACTTGAAGTTGGGACAGAAAAACCCGTGTTCAATTGGGCGTTTGTTGTTGTTACCGCGATGTAGTCTATTTCTTCATAGTGCAAATGATTTCCTGGGCTTTCATGAACAAGTTTGCCCATAATAGTTCCGTTTTGAATCAATCCGTTGGTACTCGTTACCGTTCCGTTGTGCCACGTGAACGCTGTCTCGTCAGAATACTGCTCGCATATCATCCACGAATTCGAGGTGAAATTGTAGAACTGAATACTTAATTCATGTCCAGTGTTACCATGGTATTGGTCGTACATATTATAGTTGAAGCCAGTTGAAGACGGAACCTCCGTGAAGTTAAAGTAAAAACTAAATTGTGTGCCACTTGTTTCGTAGAACGCCACACTGTGGTAGTTAACAGTAGCTAAGTCGCTGATGTTTCCTGAAAGGTTCCGTCCACCAACAAGTTGCATGCTCGTTGGGTTAAATTTTCCCTGCTGCGTGGCTGCACTTGCATTCTCATAAAAAGTAAACCCCGCTGTTGTGGTTACCGTCGCATAATCATGAGTAGATGAAATCACAACTGCACCTTTGTTTCCTTCATGAAGGGTAACTGAAGGCGCTTTAACCGCAGACGAATCTGAAACATAGTTAACTGATAGCTTTAATGCGGTTGACGAAATGTTTGAGATTAATAAAAAAAGGGCAAGGAGAAGCGGCAGAAGCAGACGTAACCCTTTCAGCATTGCTTTTTTGCTTTTAAGATTATGCGCCTTCGCTCTTCCCCCTTTAATGCTCTGTTTTCTATGACCAACGAATTGACATGGTGAAGCTGATGGTCGAATCAATAGTTGCGCCAGAAGCAGCGTACCCAACGATCTCAATGTAGTTGGTGGTTGACGCAGCAAGCAAATGTGGACCACTAAAAACAGTGACAGCAGAACCAGAACCGCTAGTTAATGTAGCTGAACCTAATGGTGAACCGTTTTCTGGGTCGTCAGTTTGACTTGCATAGTAATAGACAGTTAAGCTTCCAAGGTTTGCTGCCCCGCTGAGATTGGATATTGATATACTTGAAATCGTGTGGCTTGATGATCCAACGTTTTTGATTTGCAGCAAATCCGTGTAGTACGTTTTTGGTTGGGGCGTGGCAGTTGCAGAAGGAAATAGGCTGAAGGCTACGGTTGCTGAATCATTTGTTGAGGTAACGCTGACGCTTGCAGCAGGGTAAACGCTGCCGACGGAACTATCTGAACCCGTAACTAATCGAATTTCTGGTGCCTTGACTGTGGCAGTGTTTGATGTGTAAAATGAGGTGAAGACTGAGGCGGCGGTAACTCCAACGGCGAGAAACAGCGTGGTGAGTATTAACAGTATTTTTCGTTTGTGGTGCATAAAAAACCCAGTTTTAACTGTGGTAGATGGCATAAAAAACACTTCTTAGCTAATATTAGCTAAGATATACTCTAGTTTTCGAAAATAAAAATCTTTAGTCGTTTTTTGAATTATTACCCTCTATAGGGGTTTGCTACTGTTCAACTTCTCCAACGCGGTAACTGCAATAGTTATCAAACACGACTCCATAAACTAGGCACTACAGGCTTTCGCTAATCAGCGGCGTTTGAGGTAACTTAAGCCTGTGCAACTGCACCACAAAAATCGCCAGCCCTTGGGCAAAACTTAGCGAATTCGCAATCATTAACGAAAAATCGCTGATGTACATGCCGTACATGAACCACAAAAAGATGCCTACACAGAACAGCGCTGAATAAGATAGTTGGCTTTTGTCTTTGGTGGGTCGGTTGCGGGTTTTTATGGCTTTGTGGAATTGGGGAAAAAGTGAGCCCGTGGTGAATGCCGCTGCAATTAAGCCTACTGCTGTGGTGCCGTCCATTCTCTCGTGCTCATTCTTGCATTACGCTGGGAAGAATGGTGCTTATTTAGTTACCGTTCATAACAACAGTATTCTACACCGAATCCCCCGTCATTTGCGTGGAAAACAGGAGTGCCGGAATCATAACTCTCCGTTTTCCGATGCTTTTTTCGCTGTTTTACCATTCACTGACCGAAACATCAATATTGCAAGTGAACGGTAAAATCCACAGGGCACAACAACTGCCAAAGCTTACCTAAACCTACATACGACAGGTTGGTTCAGGTGAACTCTGCTTTAGCAAAGGAAGGTTTAAATAAACACAACCTCATTTCGTATGTGCTTCAAGCTAAACGGAAGAAAAACTAACATGTCACAGGAATTTCGTCACATAGTCCGCATCTTGGGTTCTGACTCAGCAGGTACGCTGAAAGCTCCGTATGCTGTCTCAAGCGTTAGAGGTGTTAGCCTCAGTATGGCGAACGCTATTCTCAAGAAAGCAGCCATAAACCCCAATTTACGAGCAGGCTTCCTCACAGAATCCGACATATCCAAAGTCGAAGACATCATCAGGGATCCTGCACAATACAGTATACCAACTTGGCTTTTCAACCGCCAAAAAGATACTGAAAGCGGCAAAAATATCCATGTTATAAGTGCTGACTTAGCCTTGAAAACCAAAACTGACATTGACGATGCCAAAAGCATCCGCTGTTGGCGTGGATACCGTCATGCTTACAGCCTAAAGGTACGCGGTCAACGAACCAAGACCACAGGCAGGTCAGGCAAATCCTTAGGCGTCAAGAAGAAGACCCTTGGAGCTAAACCAAGTGCACCTGAAGGAGGCAAATAAGCATGGGCGATCCTAAACGACAAAGACGAAAATTTGATACCCCCCGTTTCCCTTGGCGCAAAGACATCTTAGACGAGGAACTTAAACTCCTCGGTACATACGGCTTACGAAACAAGCACGAACTCTGGCGACACGAAACCATGCTCTCTAAGTTCAGAGGCATCGCCAGAACCCTCATCGGCAAATCTGCAGATGAACGCATGAAAATGGAAAACGAACTTCTCACACGCCTCAAGAAACTCGGCATTCTCCAAGAAACCGCAGTTCTTGATGACGTGTTGGACTTGTCCGTGGAAGACGTCTTGGAACGCAGGCTGCAAACTTTGGTGTTCCGCAAAAACCTCACCAAAACCGTGCACCAATCACGCCAACTAATCACCCACGGTCACATCACCTTGGACGGACGACGAGTCACCGTTCCAAGCTACATCGTTTCCCAAGAAGAAGAAAAAACATTAACCTACGCAACTGACAGCCAACTAGCAAAACCCGATCACCCAACACGGGTTGCCATGACCGTTGTTGCAAAACCCCGCCCAGTTCCACAGCAACGCGGCGGACGACGAGGCGGAAGAGGCGGTAGATTTTGAGTAGCAAACGTAACGAGAAATGGGGCGTAGTCCACATCTTCAGCTCCTACAACAACACCCTAATCCACATAACTGACATCTCAGGCGCAGAAACCATCGCCCGCACCAGCGGCGGCATGTTCGTTAAAGCTGACCGCATGGAATCCAGTCCATACGCAGCCATGCGCGCAGCCACAGGAGCAGCCGAAGTCGCACGCGACAAAGGCATAACTGCAATACACATCAAAGTCCGTGCTCCAGGCGGCAGCGGTCCACGAACCCCTGGTCCAGGCGCGCAAGCAGCCATCCGAGCCTTTGCCCGCTTTGGTTTCCGCATTGAACGCATCGAAGAAGTCACCCCTGTACCCCACGACGGCACACGCCGACCTGGTGGCAGAAGAGGCAGACGCGTTTAACCTCCACTTTCCCTTTATTGACAGAAAAATAAAAATAACGGCACAACCGCTTGTCAATTCGACACAGCCTGTCGCATCCTTTGGAGTGTCTAAATAAGTGAAAATTGAAGTGCTTGAAAAAGACGAGACAACCATTCGAGTTGTTGTCCGAGACGCAGACGTTCCCTTAATGAATGCTCTGCGCCGAATTGGGCTCGCTGAAGTTCCCTCTATGGCGATTGACGAAGTCGTCATGATTGAGAACTCATCTATTCTGCAAGACGAAATGATTGCGCACAGGTTAGGCTTAGTTCCCCTGAAAACCGACCTAGATAACTACAATTTACCTGAAGACTGCGAATGCAAAAGTGAATTCGGCTGCAACCAATGTCGCGTTACTTTAACTTTAAACGCTGAATCCACCGAGGGCACCCGGTCCGTTTACTCGGGTGAACTTGTTTCGGAGAACCCCAGCGTCGTTCCTGTAACCGACAAAGTTCCCATTGCCAAAATCGCTAAAGGTCAAAAGCTCAAACTCGAAGCCTACGCACGATTAGGCAAAGGCAAAATGCACGCTAAATGGCAACCCGTCTGTGTCTGCGCCTACAAATATTACCCAAAAATTGAAGTAATCAGCCAAGACTGCGGCGACTGCACCAAATGCGTAGACATCTGCCCCAAAAAGGTGCTTGCCATGAAAGGCGAAAAAGTCGACGTCCGCGACCTCTTAGCCTGTAACATGTGCATGGACTGTGTAGAAGTTTGCCCCAAAAAAGGCGAAGGGCTCAAAGTCAGTTGGGAAAAGAACGCGTTCGTCATGAACATCGAAACAAACGGTGTATTGCCGCCTGAACGTATTTTGCAAGAAGCAACCAAAATTCTAGGTAAACAACTTAATGAAGTAGAAGAACTGCTAAAGGTAGAAATCTCATGAGACAAACAAAGTCAACAAATCCCGAACTGCTCAAACTCATACAATATCTAAAGAAACAGAGCAAAGAGAAAAACGCAGGCATCTGGCTGGACGTCGCCGAAGACTTGGCAAGACCCAGCAGGAAACGTGTCGCCGTTAACTTAAGCAGAATAAACCGCGTCACCACCGAAGGCGCAACAATTGTTGTTCCCGGCAAAGTCTTAGCTTCCGGAACCCTTGAGCACGGCGTGACGGTTGCGGCTTTTGACGTTTCTGACAAGGCAAAATCAAAACTTGCAGCCGCAAAGGCAAAATATCTAACTATAACAGAACTTGTGGAAACTAACCCACAGGGCTCTAATGTTCAAATAATTGGGTGAAAAAAATGCAAACAACCAAAGCTCCCACTAAATCCGCGCCTGCCATCGTTAATGGCGAAGGCTTAATTCTGGGTCGCATGTGTAGCAAAATTGCTAAACGTATCCTTAACGGCGAACAAATAATCATCGTGAACGCCGAAAAAATCATAATCTCAGGCAAGAAAAAAGTCAAAGTTGCTGAAGCACACAAATTCCTAGAAGTCGGGGCTCCTGACCATGGGCCTTTCCACTCTCGCAGACCCGACCGTATTGTCCGTAAAACCGTTCGCGGAATGATTCCATGGCATCAGCCAAAAGGCAAAACTGCCTACAAACGGCTCAAAGTCTACATGAGCATTCCCGAAGAATTTAAGGACCTTCAATTAGAAACAATCGAACAAGCCAGCGCTTCTAAACTAACTAACGCCCACTTCACCTTGGGTGAGTTAGCAACGGAAATCGGCTGGAACAAAGGTGCATAATCATGCCAGGCAAAAAAGTATTAGTTGTTAGCGGCAAACGCAAAACCGCAACTTCACGCGCCGTCGTTAAACAAGGCGTCGGCAAAATCCGCGTAAACAAAACCCCAATTGAAATCTACGAGCCCGCTGTTGCCCGAGAGAAAATTATGGAACCTCTCCTGCAAGCTGGCGAAGCCACCTGGAAACAGCTAGATATGGATGTTAAAACCTTAGGCGGCGGCTACATGGGGCAAGCAGAAGCGGCACGTATGGCCATCGCTAACGGCATACTCAAATGGACTAAGAGCAGTCACCTGCGAACGGTCTTCACTGACTACGACCGAACCATGGTTGCCGGTGATGCACGCGCTAAAGAACCTAAAAAGTTCGGTGGTTCAGGCGCAAGGTCTAAAGAGCAGAAAAGCTACAGGTAAACAGGAGACGCAAACCCCAAATGATTATCCCTGTAAGATGTTTCACTTGCGGCAAACTTGTCGGCGACAAATGGGACGAGTTTACTCGTCGTATTCGTACTGGCGAGAACGCAAAGGATGTCTTGGACTCTTTGGGCGTAAAGCGGTACTGTTGCCGACGCATGCTGCTTTCCAATGTGGAGATTGTGGATGAAATTTTGCGTTTTACCGAAGAAGCTGAGAAACGCAAAGAAAACCGCAACTTCGCTTAACTATTTCTTTCAACCATTTTTTGTTTATCCATTTATTGTATAACCTATAATTAACCTCTAAACTAGATTTCTGAACAATCGCACGCATGCTATCAAAAAACAACAACTAATAGCCGCTCTTTTTACATTCAGCTTCATCCGCAACGCCTATTTTTGCGGTTGGCTTATAAGCAAGCTCAGAATGACAATTCCTAGAAATCCTGAATATAGACGGACGCGACTGCTGATATGTTTCACAAATCGTAATACGATTTAAATCTACTCGGGCATAATCACAGTTAAGCAAACATCAGGATAGGTGCATGAAAGCTATGAAGAAAAGTGGAGAAGAGGAGAAGGTTAGGCAACTATTGACTGACAGCAGAATGTCTGCCATAAAAACAATGCTGGAAAAAGACCACGCGATTGACTGCATTTTGCTGCTTTACATAAACCGTGGCAAATGGAAAGATGCCAAAGACTTTATGCGCGAAAACAACTTGACGCTAAGTGACGGCACTTTCCGTGCACGTATGATTGAAATCGAACAATTAGGCCTAGCAAAAAGCGAACGCATTGACCCCCTTAAACGATACTATCTCATCACGCCGCTAGGCAAAAAAGTCGCTGAACTTCTCTTGGGAGTGTTCAAAGAACTCGAAAACTAAACGGTAACAGTTTACTGTTGAACACTTCTTTTTCGTCTTTTTATTAACCTATTTGTACATGATTTTGCAGTTTTGTGGTAACTCTTGTTTCTGTTTTTCTGGTTGTGCACCGAAGTTTCAGTTGTTTTGCCGCCGATTTGTCGCCAACAAAGGCAGCGTTTCTAAACAGGGCTGTAACTTCAGCATCAAAATCTGCCTTGTGAACATTTAATGACTGCCAGTTGCCTGTGGATGTCAACAGACGATTTATGGCAGCATAAGATTTATATCGAAAATACTCTCCCCTTGTGCTTTGAGGGTTAATTGGATGACCACGCGCGTCGCAACCGCCGTTTATACCTATCTTGGTGTAGGATCTGGACATGGCTCTGGATCATGTGCCTACTAGGCAGTTAACCCAGTTCTGTGCTTGCTTGGTGGCTGTTTGGTTTTGGACCTAAAAACTGTTCACTTGACGGCGGATAAACTGTGCAGCGTCTGGTTACAGGTAACCCTGCAAGCCAAGTCATACGGAGAAAACCCATATGCATAAAAAACTCCTCATCCCTGGACCCACAGAAGTTAGCCAACAAATCCTACAGGAACAAGCCCGCTTCATGATAGGGCACCGAAGCAAAGACTTCACCGCCCTGTATGAGGGAATCACCAATAAACTCGCCAAATTCTTCGAGTTAACCCCCGAATACAAACCTACTGTAACCACCAGTTCGGGAACGCTTTGGTTCGACATCGTCGGTCGTAGCGTCGTCAAAAACAAGGCGTTGGTCTGCGTTAACGGCGCTTTTTCTCAACGATTCGGCGAAATCATCCGTGGCTGCGGCAAACAAGCTGACTGGATTGACATTGAGTGGGGCAAAGCTGCAAAACCTGAAGCTATTGCACCCAAGTTAGAAAGCGGCGAATACGACACTCTCGTTGTTTGCCAGAACGAAACCTCCACTGGCGTTCGCAGTCCTGTGCATGAAATCGGCAAAATGGTCCGCAAAGACTATCCTGATGTCATGTTTGTCATCGACAGCGTTTCCAGTCTTGCTGGCGATAAGTTGATTCCTTCTGAAATTGGCTGTGACGTTATCTTTGCTTCTACCCAGAAATGTTTTGCTTTGCCTCCTGGCTTAGCAGTCGCATTGGTTCATGACCGTGCCATTGAACGGGCTAAGCAGGTGCCTAACCGCGGTGGCTACACAGACATGGCGGAAATCTTTGAATTCGAAAAGAAACACCAAACCCCCTACACACCCAACATTTCGCTGCTTTACGCTTTGGACAAACGCATGGACCTGCTGCTAGCGGAAACTTACAATAAAGTTTACCAGCGCCACAAGGACATGGCTGAGTACACGCAGGCTTGGGCTAAGAAACATTTTGCCATGTTCCCCGAAGAAGGCTACAGTTCCGTGACCGTAAGCTGTGTCAAGAACACCCAAAACAAAGACGTCGCCGACCTCAACAAGAAACTTGCCGAAAAAGGCCTTAACATCAGCAACGGCTATGGCAAACTGGCAGACAAAACCTTCCGCATCGGTCACATGGGCGAATGGACGCTGCCCGAAATCAAAGACGTCATCGCAGCTATCGACGAAATCTGGAACCTTTAAACGGTTCCTTCTATACCTTTTTTGAGTTGAGCCTCATGGTTGACGTTCGCCCCTTCCGTGCCATCCGCTACACCGAAAAAGCTGGGAACCTAGAAAACCTCGTTACGCAGCCCTACGACAAAATCAACCAAGACATGCAACGCGAATACTACGAGAAATCCCCCTACAACTATTGCCGCCTAATTTTGCCAATCGAAGAGAACCGTTACGAAACAGTGCATCAGCGGCTGTATGAGTGGCTCAACGAGAACGTGTTAGCTAAGGATTCTGAGCCTGCCGTTTTTGTTTTCCGCCAAGAGTTCCGTTTAGACGGCAAAAACTGTACACGCACAGGGTTGCTTGCTGCGCTTCGACTGTACCCGTACAGTGAAGGCATGGTGTTTCCGCATGAAACCACCTATGCAGCGCCCAAAGCTGACCGCCTAAACATGCTGCGACATATCCAGAAGGATTTGGAGCCTGTTTTTCTGATTTATTCCGATCCTGAACGAACCACGCTGGATTTGTTTGTGGAGATAACCCAAACTGAGCCAACTGCAGTTGTGGAAGACGAGTTCCATATAATTCATAAGATTTGGCGAATCACTGACCCCGAAAAAATTGGGTTATTGCAGAAAGCGTTAGACTCAAAGAAGCTCGTCATAACCGATGGGCACCACCGATACGAAAGCGCCCTCGCATACCGTGACGAACGCCAAAAACAAGTTGACGGCTCACCAGACATGGCTTTCAACTTCCACATGAGCTACATGGTGCCCGTTCAAGACGAAGGTCTAGTCATTTTGCCTACGCACCGTTTGCTTCGCAAGTTTGATTTAACCATCGAAACTTTGGAGGCGTTGGCGTCGTTTTTTGAGATTTCTGAACTGCCTCCAACAGTTGTAGCTGTTGAAGATTTCCTGCATGAACACAAAGCTGACCACGCGTTCTGCATCTATGATGGCATTAAGGCGTATGCGTTGCTTTTGCGTGATGACGCACGTATCCGGAGTCTTCTTGACCCTGTGACAGCTGCGTCTTCTCGGCTGCTTGATGTGGTTCTTCTCAAAGAAGTGGTCTTCAAAATCATGATGAAGACTGGGGAAATGGCAATCGAAGAAGACATCCTCTACGAACGCTCAACACGTACCGCGATGGACAAAATTGACAATGGTGATGCCAAACTGGCTTTCTTGGTGAACCCGATTGGTCCTGAAGTGGTTTGGGAAGTCGCCCAGAAGCATGAGCGGTTGCCTGAGAAGTCTACGGATTTCTATCCGAAGCCCGTTTCAGGTATGGCTATGATGGATATTTCCAAAGAAGACATCCTCTAACCCTTCTTTGTTGCTCTATCTATCCGAGAAATAGGTTGACACATCTTCTTTTTGTTGTTTCAGTCTGGGCTTGAAACTAAAACTACGCGGGTTATAGACGACTTTTATTTTATGAATTTTGTTGGCTGTCGCTTGAAGCGTTTTTTGCATTGCAAACTGCAGAAGTGATATGTTTCGCCTTCATAGGTTATTTTGAACTTTGCTGTGCTTTCGTCTAAAACCATGCCGCAGACTGGGTCTCTATACATTTGCTTGTGCCTTAACCTCAAAACAGAGTGGAGGTGCCGCCTATTATGGTTGTTGGTTTAAAAGAAACCAACAATAGGCGAATCATCCGAACCCTGATTGGCTTCGTCTTTGAGTTTTTCGATTTTGGTTTTGGTGATGGCTTTGATGTTGTTAAAGTCGCTCATTTCACCATAACTAACCAGCGTGATGGCGGTGCCTTCGCAGCCTTTGCGTGCGGTGCGTCCGACACGGTGGAAATACACTGGCGGGTCTTGTGGCACATCAAAGTTGATGATGTGGGTGATGCCTTCGATGTCTAAGCCTCTAGCAGCAACATCTGTGGCGACAAGCAGGTTAAGTTTGCCTGCGCGGAAAGCGCTGATGGCACGTTCGCGTTGGTTTTGGGTGTAGCCTGCGTGGAGTGCTTGGGTGCGGAAGCCTTTGCGGTTGAGTTTGTCAGCGATTTTGGTGGTTTCGTGGCGTGTGCGGCAGAAGATAATGGCGCGTTCAACGTTTTCTTCCTTTAAGATGTTGCAGAGGGCGTCAAATTTGGCTCCTTGATTAACGACGGTGAAGTACTGTTTCATTTGGGTGACGCCGATTTCGTCTTTGCTGACTAAGATTTTGACTGGGTTTTTCATGTAGCGGTTGCAGACGTTCATCACAGTTTTGTCGATGGTTGCGCTGAAAAGGCTGGTTTGACGGTTTGCGGGTGCCTTGGAAAGAATGTAGGTGATGTCATCAATGAAACCCATGTCGAGCATGCGGTCCGCTTCGTCAAGAACCAAAACTTTCACGTACGACAAATTCAAAACGCCTCTTTCCAGCAGGTCAATGACTCTGCCTGGAGTGCCCACAATTATTTGAGCACCGCGGTTTAGTTCTTGAACTTGGCGTTCTATGGATGCACCGCCATAAACGGGCAACACACGGAGCCGTTTGTACTTGGCGAATTGTTGCATGTTTTGGGCAACCTGCATTGCGAGTTCGCGTGTAGGTGCCAAAATTAAGCCTTGAACTTTGCGGACTTGGGGGTCAAGTCGCTCAACCATGGGCACGCCGAACGCGGCGGTTTTGCCCGTTCCTGTTTGGGCTTGCCCGATGATGTCTTTGCCTTCCAGTAGAGGCAAGATTGCTTGAGCTTGGATGGGAAAAAGAGTGGTGAACCCAAGCTCCTGGATGCTTTTCGAGACCTCCATACTCAATGGTAGGTCTTTAAATGATTGAACTTCTAACGTGTTTCTATTCTCCTATCACAAACGTTCTTCATGCATCTTTTCAAAAGCTTCAGGGAGCTTCATTGGTTACATGAGTTAATGTGATGTAGCATGATTTGATATCCAGTTATAAAAGGTTTTAGCAGAAAATTCGACAAAGATTCCAAATAGGTTAGCTTTTTTAACGTTTTGCCACATTGCCGCACTGGTGAAGTGGTGCTTGTTTTTTGGGGCTTTCCTCGTTCGACATATTGTGTGTTTTGAAATAAGTCATTAAAATAAAGTGAACATAGCCAGAGGTGAGGAGAAGAAGGCTTCATGCAAGCAACAGTTGCAACTCTACTTCTGATTACGGCATCTGTTGTGATGACTTGCGTGGTGATTGACTACGCAATTTGCGTCATACAGACCACACTGCAAACAACTGATATTCCTCAGCTTGACCGCCTTAAAGAAATCGAAAACACCATCCTTAACCAAACCGATGCTCTATTTAACCAAACTCAACCTTTCCCCACAGCTGCTGCCGCTTCGCCACCGTTAACGATAGCGCCTTAACCTCCCTTTTTTACTCTTTTACCCCCACATGCTTTGACGCTTTAGTGGTGAATATTTTAACAAAACAGGCGGCTATTTTTACAGTTGCAACCTTGAGGACTGTTGCAGGTTGGTTTTTTCTTTGTTTTTGGGTGGTTTTGTTTGATTTTTTAGGTATTTTGGGCGTCAGCGGGTTTGTTGCTCGCCTGAAGTTGTGTTTGCCTGCTAATCACGGTTTACGTTTTGGTTAAGTTTTGTTGTCAAAAAGGTATAAAAAGTGTAAAACTTTTAAAGGGCACCGATTGCAAGCAACTTCGGAGGGACACGCTGTGATTGTTGAAAAAACTGAAAACCTTGTCAGTTACCAGTCGTATCTTAAGAGAAACGTTGGTGCCAATATAACTGTCGCTGAATGGTTAGACTATAAGTGGCAGCTGCGAAACTCCATTAAAACTGTGGACGCTTTTGAGGCTTTAACTGGCATTAAATTTTCTGCGGCGGAACGTGAAGAAATTGAGCAAACCATAGCCAAGTTTCCCCTCAACATTACGCCGTATTATGCTTCTTTGATTGATAAGGATAATTACCAAAATGACCCCATTTTTAAGCAAGCTTTTCCTCGTGTGGAGGAACTGGAAATCTGCAAATACGACATGGCAGACCCCTTGCATGAGGACAAAGATAGCCCTACCAAAGGCATAACCCACAGGTATCCTGATCGGGTGCTGTTTTTGGTCAGCAACTGCTGTGCCATGTACTGTCGGCATTGTACTCGCAAACGCAAGGTCGGTGACCCTGACCATATTCCTTCTAAGGAACAAATTCTCAAAGGCATCGAATACATCAAAAATAACCCCAAAATTAGGGATGTTTTGCTTTCAGGTGGCGACCCGTTGATGTTGCCTGATGATTTTTTGGATTGGGTTTTGACGGAGTTGAGAAAGATTCCACATGTGGAAGTTATTCGTATTGGTTCGCGGATTCCTGTTGTTTTGCCTTATCGAGTAACCAAAGAGTTGGTGACCATGCTTAAGAAGCATCATCCGTTGTGGCTTAATACGCATTTTAATCATCCGCGGGAACTTACGCCTTCAGCGCAGGAAGCCTTAAGGCGGCTGGCTGACGCGGGTATTCCGTTGGGTAACCAGTCGGTGTTGCTTGCAGGCGTAAACGATTGTCCTCAAATCATGAAAAAACTTAACCAGAAACTGGTTGCAAACCGTGTGCGTCCTTACTATTTGTTCCAGTGTGACCTTTCAGAAGGGTTGACCCATTTCCGTACACCCGTGGGCAAAGGCATTGAAATCATGGAAAGCCTCATCGGGCACACCAGCGGCTTAGCTGTGCCAACCTATGTTATTGATGCTCCTGGGGGTGGTGGAAAAATTCCTGTCATGCCCAACTATATCCTGTCTTGGTCTACTAACAAGATTGTATTGCGCAACTACGAAGGTGTCATAACCACCTACAAGGAGCCTGATGATTACAAGTCCATTTCATGTGACCGTGACTGTGACAAATGCCCCTTGCAGTTGACTTTGAAAGAGTATGATAAATCTGCCATCGGAGTCGAGAAGCTGCTTACAGACGCTGACGCAGACATCTCTTTAATTCCAAGCGGAAATCTGCGTGTCAAACGTCGCAAAAAAGACACCCCGTAGGGTTGCGGGGATGTCTACCCCAACTTTCATCATCCGCCAAGTCACCGTTGCAGACATAAAACATGTCTACCGTTTGCTGGTTGCTAATCGTCCGTATGTGGGTTTAAACTCGCGTTACACGTATTTTCTTTTGGCGCGTGATTTCTCAGACACCTGCAGTGTAGCGGAGTGCGATGGCAAAATTGTGGCGTTTTGTACTTGTTATGTTCCGCCTAAACGGAAGGACACTTTGTTTAATTGGGAAATTGTGGTGGACGAGACGTATCGTGGGCATGGGTTGCAGCGGCGTATGCTTCTGCGCCAAATCTTGCTCTCCGAAGTGACGTATTTTGAAGCCACCGTAAATCCCTCCAACGCCGCTTCCAAATGCAGCTTTCACAAACTCGCCGAAATGCTCCACGCTGGCTGTCATGAAGAACTGTTGTTTAGCCAAGCGGACTTTGGTAACGATGGGCACGAAGAAGAAGTGCTTTACCGCATTGGACCCATCAAGCAGGAAGAGATAAAAAAAGAGTTCAGCAGCCTAGCCGACGTTTAGGTTGCGGTCCAGAACAGGTACACTTTGGTTTGGGCTGCAAAACTTAGCCGCTTCAACAACTTTGCCAACGCTTCGGCGTCTAGGCTGTGGAGTTTGGTTGTGAATTCTTCATGTCGGGGGTACACGCTGGGCAAGTTGGCGAGGCGTTTGCGTGTGGCAGCGTCTTTTCGGGACAGCTCCTCAAGGATTTCTAAAACTGGGGTTGTGCCTGTTTGGGCGAGGATTTTTTGGTTGTAAGCTTCGCTGGTGAGTGCGGTTCTGTCGAATCCTTGTTCTTCGAGTTTGTTTAGGGCTTTGGTAACTGCAGCGGAGGGTTGACTTTGCGCAATTTTTTGCATGCCTGCTTTTTCGAAGAAGGGGTTGTATTTTGCCATAACCGCAACAGCTTCCACATTTGGCGTTCCTGCTAATGGAAGGGTTTTTGCGACCAATTTTTCGCCTAACCCAATGCTGCGGTACTTCGGATGCACAATCACACGACTAACTATGCTGACTTGTTGCTGGAGTTGCGTGAAGGTGCCTTTCCAGACTTTGCTTCTGCCAAAACACAGCGGTGATGGATAGCTGTAGACGATTACTGCGCAGGTTTCGGTTTTGCGTTTAAGGGTGAAGATTTTTCGTGGTGGTGGGCATTTGCCTGTTCGGTAATGGAACGGGCTGAGTGTTTTGTAGTCGGCGGTTGTGCCTTCGGTGAGGTGCATTTGGCGGGTGAGGCTGCAGGTTTGCGTTTTTGCCTTAGGGCGGTAGTGGATTGTGATTTCTTTGCCGTACCGTTTGTGGATGTGTGCGTTGGGTGCCAAGTCGCGTTGTAGGTCAGGGTGGGTGGTGGCGGCTATTACGGTTTTGCCCTGTTCACGGGCTAATCGTTGCAGGTTGTAGGCGACGATTTTGGCGGTGTCACGGTCCAATGTGCTGGTGAATTCGTCTAGTATCCACCATTTTGCTGTGGTTTGGGCGAGTTTGGCGATTTGGTAGCGGTGTTTTTGTCCATCGCTGAGTTGGCGGTAGCTACGCAGAAACAAAAAAGCGTCATTTAATCCTACCTTGCCAAGTATTTCGAGGGCTTGGGTGGTGTTTTTGCCAACTGTTTCGATAATTGGCTGGTCGGGGTCAATTTGCAACTCTTTTGCGTCTTGCGCTTCTGTGCCTAAGTCGGCTTTGAGGGCTTTGAGCAACACACTTTTCCCGCTTCCGCTGTCGCCAGTGATGAGGATGATGTCGGTGGGGCGGATTTTGAGTTGGGTGTGGTCGTAGAGTTGGAAGGTTTGGGTTTGGTCTTCTCCAAGTCCAAAGGCTTCGGCGACTTCGGCGGTGCGGTTGCTGCGGGTTGTGGGCGCGGTTTGGTAGCTGATGTTGAAGGTAAAAGTGCCGTTTTGGCGGTCATAGGTGCGGCGGACTTTTTGGACTTGGAAGGTTTCGTGGCGCCGCATGTTAGTCACCTATAACCCAAAGTTGCGGTGCCTGCTCCACCTCTTTGGTTGCAAACGCGGCAAGTGCCAGTGCCCAGAGTTGGTCGTCGTGGCTGTTGGGTGGATGCTGGAAGGTGAGTTTGCCGTTTTTGCTGTAGGCGTATTGTTGGTCGTTGATTTGTTGGCAGAGTTGCTTGTTGTAAGGAAGAGCAAGTTGCTGTTGTTCCATGGTGAGTTTGAGGTTGGTTAAGAGTTCGGCTTTGATGTCTTGGGTTAACGTTTCGCCTTCTGCGGGGAGTCCTTGTTCGTTGAGGGCTTCAAGAATGGGTTCGCCGATGCCTGTTTGGTCCACTAAGAGTTTTTGGAGGTGAAACTGCTGATTCATGCGTGCGGCGGTGGCTATGACTTCGGTGTAGGGGGTTTCGAGGGGGAACTGGCGCAGGTAGACGAGTTTGAGGGTTTCAGACGTTTTTTGCAGAACTACAAGAACGCTGTGGTCTTGTAGCTTGCCCAAATCTAATCCGCCAACGTAGTCGCCTGCTGGAATCGCCTGCTCAAGGTCTACAAACGGTTCTAGCCCGATTCTTTGGGCGTGTTCGATGCAGCGGCGTATGAGTTCTTGCGGGAAATAGCATGACGCAGCTTCAGTGAACTCTGCTTGGTATTCGCGTTTGTAGGCTTCGGTGGTCATGTTTTGTGCCATTTCTGCCAGAAACGTTTCAGGGATGAGGGGGTTTTCTGCGGAGCGGATTTTGTGAGTGCTGTAGGCTGGGTTGAGGAAGGCTTTGTAGAAGAAGTGGTTTTTGTCCCATGGCGTAGATAGCATGATGGCTGTTCCTTTGGTGGTGCTGAGCATGGGGAAGATGATTTCGGTGAGGACGCCTTCGGGGATGAAGGCGGCTTCGTCGGCTATGGCGAGGTGGGCGGTGTAGCCTCTGAGCAAGTGCTCGCTACAGGGCAGAGCGATTATGGTTGAGTTGTTGGTGAGTTGGATGATGGTTCGGGTTTTGCGGGTTACGCTTTTTTGGAGGAACTTGTTGGACTGGACAAATTGGAGGACTTTGTCAAACATTATCATGCTTTGCCGCAGTGAAGGGCTGACGATGAGTGTGGTGGTGTTGGGGTGGGTGAAGGCGTAGTGGACGGCTTTGGTGGCGATGGTTGTGGTTTTGCCTGTTTGTCTGCCCATACAGGCGATTATGCGTTCTGCGTTGTCGTTGAGAAGCTTTTCTTGGTAGCTGAAGGGCTTAAAGTGGAGAATCGCTTGGGCAAAGATGGCTGGGCTGTCTTTTAGTTTCAGAAGTGAGGGTTTGTCTATCGTCGACATCTTTGTTTTAGCCTCTTTGCAAGTTTGTTGGCGTCAGAGTCGATTTGGCTCAACAGTTTGGCTAAGTCTTGGCTTTGGTCATGTTGACCGTGAAGTTTTAGAAGCATGCTTAAGGTGCGCACATGGCTTGCCAATGTTTGGTAATAGAATGCTCGTTGGCTTCCGTAGTGGGGGTCGTCGGCAACTTTTTGGAGTTTATCGATGATTTGCCACTCTTTCTCAATGAGGTCTTTGGCTGTTCTGACCTGTTGCGATTTTGTTTCTATACCCCCCTTATTTAAAGGCGGAATGGTGGGTTCACTCATGGCTTCTACTCTCCTGATTTTTGTGAAATCAAAATCCCCGTGATGGTTCCCGACAGCCCCATAATGCCCGCAAACACCTCACTATTCCACGTGCCAAGCAACGCCAAATGCGCAATCTCAATAGCCGTGAAACAAAACGTCAAGGCAATGGCAAATTTAGTGCCCAAAACCAGACGTTCGCTGGGGGCAACCTCTTCGGCGGCGGATTGCAGAGCGGTTTTGTCGGTGGTTCGACGCTTTTGGGTGAGGGCTTCGCGGATCCAGTCGGTCAATGGTTACGCATCCTCCGCTGCCGCAGGCATCGCCCCAGCGTGTGCTGGTTGGTTTTGGCTTTTTCGTTTATGGTAAAACTGTGCAGGAGCACTTGGGCTTCGTCGGGTGGCACATGGGCTTTGGCGAGGACGACGGCGCTGGTGGTCCAAGGCACGGGAACGGCGGTGTAGTCAATGTCGAACAGGCCGTCACTGTAACGAAACGCATTCTGCGCCAAAATGATGTGCTGCTGGCGTTTGCCCAAAACGCCGATGTAGATGCCCCAGCTTTGGACGGGCACGTCGATGCCGCTTAGGCCGTTGCTGAGGCTTTTGCCGATGGAGGCGTCGTTCCATTGGATTTGGACGAGGTCGCCGGGGTGGAGTTGTTTGATTTGGCTTGGGACTTCTTTCATTTTGTTGGTCTCCAAGCGTTGGGGGGCGAGGTAGCTTTTAAAATGTCACGAAATTCATAAATAAATTTATAAATTAATATAGAAACCGTTGATTTAACTGTCTTAGAATTGATTTTGAAGATTATGACAATTCAAATTAGGTTTCTTTTATGTCCTTGAGCATTTTTTGGATAAACTGCTTCAAAGGCGGCAAATCATCTCTAACGGTTGCCCAAAGTATTTTGAGGTTGACGCCAAAGTAACAACTATAGCTACGGCACTTGTTTTGGATCTCAATTTAAGCTTTTGAAACAGTATCCGCAGCTTTTTTGCGGCTTCCCTTCCCTTTGGGTTTCGCCGTTTCCGGATTCAACGCCTGCTTCTTCAACTCTGTTAGCTGCTTGATCTTCTTTGGCCCAGGCTTTTCCTCCTCAATCAGCGCATCCACCAACTGAGCCAACGCTCGCTGCAAATTCTGCAACTCTTCTTGCATGCTCTGGATTTCAGCTGCAACTTTTTGCCGGTCCGCCTTAGCCAACGTTTTCGCCGTCTCTACTTTGTTGCTCTGCGGTTATAAGCCTTAGCAATCCCAAATTCTTTGACAACCTTTATCCCCCAGCGACACATAACCTTACCCATGAAACCGCCCATGCACCACCACACCCGAGACGTCATGTATGAAAAAGCCCGCAAACTCGCCGACAGCGGACGCATAGAATTTCTCGGCAACAACGTCTACAACGTCATCGGTGACCATGGCACGTATGCGGTGACGGAGGATTTTGAGGGCAAGTTGAGTTGTAATTGTCCGGGGTATTTGCAGAAGGGGCGGTGTAGTCATGTGATGGCGGTTACGTTGATGGGGAAACGGCATCACCGACCCCGCTAAACTAAGGGTGGAGTCTTCGCTAAAGCGGAAGCAGGTTGCTACAATTAGCTGTTTTTTTTTATCGGATGGCGGCGTCAAGTTGGCTGCGAGTTTTGGTTTTGGTGACTTCTTTGAAGAGGTCTAGGGCTTCTTCTTTGGAGGGTGCTTCGATGTCTATGCTGCCGTAGGCGCCTATGGATATGCGGTATTTCCATTCGTTTTCTTTGGTGATGTTTATGGCGCCGCGGGCGTCGTTTACTGTTACGTTTGTCAAACTCGTTCAGCATCTGGATTAAAATGGGTGGATGCAGTAGATTTAAGGAATTTTCAGAAATAAAATAGTGATTTGAAGATGTATTTGTTAAATAAGCTTTGTTTAATGATGTTTTGTTTAATGGTCTTTAGAAATCGCTGTTTTTACTTCGCTTTCTTTAAAATGTCTTTTCTACCCAAGCAAACCGCCGCGCTAACCAGAACTGCCAAACCCACCAGCGCCGCCGCGGGAAACTCGGGCATCGAGGGACTCTCAGTCGGCGACGCCAAACCAGTAGACTCCTCAGGTGTCGGAGAGGGCACCTCCACGTTTTCCACATAAAACGTATGCAACACATCCGCCACCGCATTCACCGCCAAATTCAACGACTCCCCACAACGCCCCTTAAACGTCGGATTCCCCCAATCAATTTGATTATCCATCCAAACACACGACAACCCCGAAGCGCCGCCAAACGTTGTATCCCGCGCCACTGCCACCGCCGCGTCATACGCCGAAACCACCGTTAACGAGCCATCAAAACTGAGATACACATTAAAGTCATCCTCATACGTGTCAGTTTGGTTTAGCACGTATTTTTCGTAGTCGCTGTGATGAGTTTCAGAGCCCCAAGCCGTTGCAGCAGACATCACATGCCCAAAAACCGCCGCATCCGAAATGTAATGGGTCACCATGCCTAAATGTTCAACCGCCGCCGACACATTCCCCTGCTTCAATGCTTCCACAGCGTTGGTGTATTCTTGGCCGGCGCGAACTGCAGCAACGCCGTCTTGCAGTGAACCATTGGCTGTGAAGTAGATGTGGTGTTTGGTGGTGTCGCCTATGCCATCTGGGGTGTTGGGGTTGTCGGGCAGTTCCGTTCCGTAGAGGTAAATGGTGAGGTAATCAGTGAAGAACTGCTGTTCCTGTGTAGGCAGCCAGTCGAGGGCGTGTTGGGCGATCCAGTCGTGGGTGCCATAGTTGGGGTTTGCATGGTTACTGCTGTAGCCGCCATTACTCCATGCACAGGCAGAGGAACATGCTGCTGCTAAAGAAAAACAGAGCAATCCCGCAAGCAGCAGACCCCCAAAGCGGCTCCGAAGCATACCTCTCATTAGAGTACTTCGGATTTAAAACTTGCCTGTTTCTCATAACCCCAAAATTATCTTGTTCTCTGAGTCTGCGGCTACTAAACTTACTGCTGGAGTTCCCAGATGCAGTAAAAATAGCTGCGTTTTAGCAAGTCTAACTGCCCATTTCGTCTTTTCCTCTAGACCAAAGTTCTTGGTATATTTTTGGTAGCATGTTTTGGTTATTGTTAGGGTGTGGGGTGCTTGGTCTTGTAGGGTGTCTGCGGTGGTTTGTTGGTAGTATTCTCTGCTAACGGTCTTTATGGATTACGCCAAAGAGTTGAGCATGGTGCGAGAGACTCTGCATAAATCAAAAGGAGACACTAAACTGTGAATTGATTTTTCTGTTTATGTGTTGTACAGTTTGAACTTCATAAAAAGGCTTCATAATGGTAAAATGGGGGCTTTGAGATTCATTAGCTTTAAATTGAGAAAATGTTTAGTATATGTTCTGAGCACTCGGTTTCAGGCAGAGTGGCACTAAACCGAACGTTGATTCACGATGACGACGAAATCCAAAGACTTCGACAGACTTCTCTTAACCTCGATAGATGACGCTCTGCTTTCTCTAGGTGAATCCGCCAGACAATCTATATACTTCCACATAGAAAACACCTTCAGCGTGCCCAGAAACCAAATTCCCAAAAACCTTCCTGACTTTCAAATGGCTTTGGAAAAAATCTTCGGCGTCGGCGCCCGTTTCATTGAAATTCTCATCATGAAAAACCTTTACAAAAAAATAGACTCCCCCCTCAGCATGAACAGCAACGCTCAGCTGGAATTCATTAAATATACCGAAGCTGCCAAAGAAACGTATCTTTCAAACACAATCAAAAACTAGCTTGCGTCTATTTTTAATATTGATTTGCTGTTCATAATGCCTTTATTTTGTGTTGTACAATCTGTTTTTAATTAACTCCGTCTAGGAGTTGAAAACAGTGGATAAGCAAGAAAACAAGCAAAAGTCCGCCCGAATCCTCATCATTGACGACGACGAAAACATACGAAAAGTTCTTCAAACTATCCTCACAGACGAAGGCTACATAACTGAAGCTGTGGAAACAGCCAAGAAAGGGATTGAAAAGTCAGAGACTGCTTTTTACAATTTGGCGCTAATTGACGTTCGTTTACCTGACATGGAAGGCATTGAATTGCTCACCAAACTGCGCGACACCAAACCCAAAATGCGCAAAATCATAGTAACTGGTTACCCAACCCTGCAAAACGCCGTGGCTGCCGTAAACAAAGGCGCTGACGCATACATCATGAAACCTTTTGATGTCGAAAAAATCCTCTTAACCATCAAAGAACAGTTGAAGGCTCAAACGAATGATAAGGCGTATTCGGAAGAACGAATTGCTGAGTTCATCGAGGCACGCGTTAAAGAACTTGACAGCGAGGAATATGCTGCCGCTGAAAAGGACGATTAACCGTTCTGTTGCTCTTTTTTCTTCATGTTTACTTAATATACCGTGGTTTGCTTTAGGAAACTTTGGCGCTGGTGGCCTGCCTTTTTAAGGGCTTTCTTTAGGATGCGTTCCATTTGTTGGTGTTTGGGTGTGTTTTTTGAGAAAATTTTATTGGTGTTTTTGCGTGGTTGTTTTTGAAGCTTTTTCCTTGAAATAACTGTTTGTTTGGGTTTTTGATTAGCTGCATTTTGTGTATTTTCATGTTGTGCTTGTGTGTATGGTTTGTTGCGGTTGCACATTTGATGTAAAAACAACTTAAATAGGCGCTAAGCATAGCGTGTAGATTAAGCGTGAACCACTACCGTGAAATGCCCCTATTGTAACTCCGAAGAATTCAAAACCCTAGAAACACGCGACTCCCTACAAAACACAACCCGCAGACGCAAAGAATGCGTAACCTGCGGCAAACGCTTCACAACCTACGAATACGTAGAAACCGTCGAAATCATGGTACGGAAAAAAGACACCAAACTCGAACGCTTCGACGTTAACAAAATCATCCGCGGGATGCAAAAAGCCTGCGAAAAACGCCCCATAACCATGGACCAAATTCACCAATTAGCAGGCTCAGTAAGACAAGACCTAATGTCAAAAGGCAAAGAAGAAGTGTCCTCGCAAGAAATTGGCGACTTAGTCATGAAGTACCTCAAAGACTTGGACCGTGTCGCATACATCCGGTTTGCGTCGGTTTACAAGAAATTTGAGGAGCCGGAAGATTTTCGGCAGTTACTCCTTGAGGTGAAGAAAAAATGAAGTATGTCAGAAAACGTGATGGAAAACTAGAACCCTTCGATCAAGAAAGAATAACCACGGCTATCTGGAAAGCCGCTAAAGCTGTAGGCGGACGAGACCGTGAACAAGCCAAAAAAATCAGCAACCAAGTGGTAACTGAACTTCAAAGCCGATTCGGCGAAGACGGCTGCCCCACGGTAGAAGAAATCCAAGACTTAGTGGAAAAAATGCTCATCGAAAACGGGCACGCCCAAACCGCCAAAGCTTACATCCTTTACCGCAAACAACACTCTGATATGCGTGAACTCGCTGCCCTGTTAAGCAGCGCGGATCTGGTTGATCAGTATTTGGAAGTGGAAGATTGGCGTGTGAAAGAAAACAGCAACATGAGCTATTCGCTGCAAGGGCTCAACAATTACCTTTCCTCCACTGTTATCGCCAAGTACTGGATTAGCCGAATTTACCCTACCAGCATCGCTGAATCGCACTTTGCAGGCGACATACACATCCACGACTTAGGTGTTTTAGGTCCTTACTGTGTAGGCTGGTCCATCAGCGACTTGTTGCTAGCTGGCTTTGGTGGTGTGAACGGCAAAATCGAAAGCAAACCTGCCAAGCACTTCCGAACCGCGCTGGGACAAATTGTCAACTTCTTTTATACCTTGCAAGGTGAAGCTGCAGGTGCCCAAGCCTTCAGCAACTTTGACACCCATCTGGCTCCCTACATCCGCTACGACGGTCTAAGTCAAAAAGATGTTGAACAATGCCTGCAAGAGTTCTTCTTCAACATGAACGTTCCCACACGGGTGGGTTTCCAAACGCCCTTCACCAACTTGACGTTGGATTTGACTGTGCCCTCTTTCATGAAAAACGAAGGCGTCATTTACAACGGTAAAGTTATGGATGAAACCTACGGTGACTTTTCTAAGGAAATGGACATGCTTAACACGGCTTTTGCCAACGTCATGAGCGAAGGTGACTCCAAAGGACGTGTGTTCACTTTTCCCATTCCTACCTACAACATCACCAAGGACTTCGACTGGGACTCTGAGGTTTCACAGCATATCTTTGAAGTTACCGCCAAATATGGTGTGCCCTACTTCTCTAACTTCGTTAACAGTGACATGAATCCTGAAGATGTCCGGAGCATGTGTTGCCGCCTAAGAATCGACAACCGTGAATTGCGCAAACGGGGTGGTGGTTTCTTTGGCGCTAACCCCTTGACGGGTAGCATCGGCGTGGTTACGTTGAACATGCCCCGCATCGGGTACCTCTCCAAAGATGAAGACGAATACTTCGAGCGCATCGAACGCGTAATGGACGTTGCCCGTTCAAGCTTAGAAATTAAGCGCAAAGTGCTTGAAGCCTTCACCGAAAACGGTTTGTATCCGTACTCTCGGCATTACCTTAGCGGCGTGAAAACTCGCCACGGCAAATACTGGAAGAACCACTTCTCTACCATCGGCTTAGTTGGCATAAATGAGTCTTTGGTGAACTTGCTTGGGCAAGGTCTGGGAACCAAGGATGGCTTAGCTTTTGCTGTCAAGACGTTGTCGTTTATGCGTGACAAGCTGGTTCGCTTCCAAGAGGAAACAGGCGACATCTATAACCTTGAAGCAACCCCTGCTGAAGGCACCTCCTATCGTCTTGCTCGCTTAGACAAACGCCGCTACCCAAACATCATCGCCGCAAACCAACGCCAAGTCGTCGCCAACAATGCTGAACCCTTCTATACCAACAGCAGCCAACTTCCTGTTGACTATGATGGAGACCTCTTTGAGGCTTTGGAAAACCAAGAAAACCTACAAACCCTCTACACTGGCGGAACGGTCTTTCACATATTCTTAGGGGAACGGCTTCACTCTTGGAAATCTGCTGCTGAACTCATAAAGAAAGTCTCTTGGAACAGCCACTTGCCGTACTTTACTTTGACGCCGACCTTCAGCATTTGCCCCACTCACGGCTACACCAGCGGCGAACACCACAAGTGCCCTGTGTGCGGTGCAACCTGCGAAATCTACAGCCGCGTCGTCGGCTACCTGCGCCCCGTGGACCAATGGAACGACGGCAAACAAGCCGAATTTGCCATGCGCAAAACCTTTGACAAATCTTTAGTGATGTCCGCTGCTCCTGTAGCAGTTCAGGCGTGAATGTATGAAGTTTAGTGGACTGCAAAAAATTAGCTTGGTGGATTACCCCAACAAGGTTGCCTCTGTGCTCTTTACGCCTGGCTGTAATTTGCGGTGTGGCTTTTGCCACAACTGGCGCATTGCGGTTGATCCGCAGCCGCCTTTTCTGCAAGAAGCCACCGCACTGGACATTCTGGAAGCCCGCAAACGTTACGTGGACGCTGTTGTGGTAACAGGCGGCGAACCCTGTATACACAAAGAACTCCCCAAGTTCCTCGCGAAACTTAAGGAACGTGGCTTTCAAGTAAAGCTGGACACAAACGGGTACTTCCCAGAAGTGCTTGAAGAATGCTTAAGCAGCGTAGACTACGTGGCTATGGATGTGAAAACGGCGCCTCAAAAGTACAGTCGACTTGGCGCGGACAACACGGAGGGGTTGTTGCGGTCTGCGGCGCTTTTGAAAATGGGCAAGGTGCCGTATGAGTTTCGAACCACGTTAGTTCCTGACTTGGTTACATCTGAAGACTTGGCTGGAATTGGTGAAGTGGTGCGGGGGGCTGATGTGTTGGCGTTGCAGCAGTTTGTTGCTGATGACACATTGGATAAGACTTTTCAGGTGTTGCGGCCTTATGCGCCTGAAGTGATTGATTGCTTTGTGCAGGAACTGCGCAAGTGCGTCAAAACTGTCGTCTTGCGTGTCTAACTTTTGGGCTGTTCGCTGCCCTTCCTTTCTTTTACTCCCCCCTTGGTTTCGTTTAGAGTGCTTTGTTGTAGGCATCGTGCAGTCACAACCATTTAAGAAATATTTCCACAACTTCCTCTATGACCGCTTTTTTCCCCACTTGGGCTTCGATTTTGTCGGCGGCTGGTTTTTGGAGCCTAATTCGGGTTTGCCTGAGGGAAAAGTTTAAGGGCTAAATCTTGTTTAGGTTCGCGTACTTTGAACTTGAGGTTTGTCGTGTGAGCGTTAAAGGAGAAACTGTGGAAGAGCGTAAGGCTGAAGTTCTCATAAAACTGCGCAAATATAAGATGCTGGAAAAAGAAAAATTCGAAGGCGCCTTCGGCTATACTGTAGATATTCCTGAAGACAAAGAGAAAGCCCTAATCTGGTGCATACTTGACCAAGCCACCGTCGGCATCGTTGCCATGAACCTGCTCTACAAAATTATGAAAGAAAAAGAAATCGACCGCGCCATAGTCATCACCGAAGGACGCTACACACACGCCGTAAAACAAGGTGCCAAGAAAAAGAAAGTCGAACTGCTGCTCAAATCGTTCCCTGTCTTTGACATTTTTGAGCATGCTTTGGTGCCTAGGCATGAGATTTTAACTGAAAAAGAAAGGACTCAGCTACTTGCCCAATACAAGGTTAAGCCTTATCAGATGCCGCAGATAGGCTCTACAGACCCCGCGGTGAAAGCCATCGGAGCTAAACCTGGAGACGTTTTGCGTGTGATAAGAAAAAGTTCCACAGCGGGCGAACATATCGCTTACCGCTATGTAGTGGAATAAACCGTTCTTTCTTTATTTTCCTATTATAATTTCTGTAGATTTTATTATGGCGCTGACTTTGTCGCCTACTTTGAGGTCCAATTCATCAACTGCTTCTTTTGTAATGACTGCAGTTATGGTGGTGGGTGCAGTGATTTCCAGTTTAACTTTTGCAGTAATCATACCTTTGTCGATGCTGACTATTTTTCCAGGTAAATCGTTTCGTGCACTTAACTTCAAATCTTTCACCTCCGACGTGTTGCCTTCCGCAATTATCTCACTTAGGTAACCCTCTAACTGTCGGTACTCTGTTAGCAAGTTTTGGCCTGTTTGGGTAAGTTTTGCTCCTCCGCCGCCTTGTTTGCCGCCTTTGTAGGTTTCCACGATGGGTTCGTCGACGGCTTTTTCGATTCGTTGGATGTAATTCCATACATATCGGTAGGACATGTCGAGTTTTTCGGCGGCTTTGGTTAACGATTTTTCAGAGTTTATGCCTGCAAGAATTTCTGCTCCACCTTTGCCCAGTACCGGTTTTCCGTCACATTCAATCCAGACCTTGAATGAGGGCTTATGTTTCCACCGGGTGGTCATCCATTATGAAGTGGGAAGACTGAACTTATAAGTTTAATCAAACGTGCGGCTAGGCGGGTTTTTGGGCGGTTGCGAGTTCTTGGAGGATAACTATGGCTTCTCCTATGGGCATGTTGAGTCTGAGGGCGAGTTCTTCGGGTGTGATTTCTGGGGTGGCTTTGAGGATGACGTCGCGGGTGTAAGCTTTGTGGGTGGGGTACATGACGCTGACATGTGTAAAATCAACTAAAAGCTGCCACAGCTGTTCTTTGGTGAGTTCTTCTGCCTTCATAACCGTCGCTCTCTCAGTATATGGCAGAAGGTTATTTCAGGTTACCGCAAGCACAAGTTATATTTCTGAACGTGCACGTTATTTTTTGGTGACTGTTATGAGAGCTGTACGTACTAAAGGCGAACGTCGTATCGGTCGTACCATTCGTAAACTGGAAAACAGCGTGGAATTTAGCGACAACGAATGCTGTGCCAAAAAAGCAGAAACTAAATATCGCCAAAAAGCTCGCCAAGTCGCGGCGGATTCGCCTGTGCAGAGTCTGCGTTACCCACCGAAAAAAGACTCCGCCCAAAACTGACCCTTGATGGCAAAAAAGGGGTAAAAGCGCCCGACCGTTTGGTTTCTTACCACCTTTCAGATTTGTTGCTTGAGCTGCTGCTGGCGTGTTCTTTCATGCAGTGTTCGTTGTAATCTGCGCGGGTGTCATATTCTTGGTTGTCTTCGGGGCATTGGAATTTGCCGCTGGAGGTCATGCGTGGTTCGGGCATGTCAGATTTTTTAGATCCCAAAAAATTCACCTCCGAATACCTGACAAATTGGGGGTACTTAGCAGAACTCTTAAGGATATGTGGCTTCAAACCGCAACAATTTAATCAAGTACCGTAGAGTCACCCGAAAGCCCGCTTTAAATAAGGGGGGCTATAGAACAAAATCGCACATCAGAGTTGCAAAGTGAAACCCGCATTCAGTTCCAGCCACAACACCAGCGATGCCACAGTTACCTCCACCACCGAAACCACCGCCCCCACTTTGAGATACTCTTTAAGCGTGATGTTGACGCCTTTGCGCCGCATGGTTTCTATCCACATCAAAATCGCCAGCGACCCCAGCGGGAAAAAGTGCGGTCCAAGGTTATTGCCAATTATGTTGCTAAAAACCAGCCCCGTGAACGCAGCTGGATTCAAACTTGCCGCCACATGCTGCACTGCCAACAACCCCAAAATGGTCATAGGCCAGTTGTTCATGAAACTCGCCCCAACCGTAACGATGAAGCTTGGCGCCAACACACCTAACGCAGATGGCAACTGGCTAGCCGCAACCAACGCCGAAGACAAAAGCTGCACCACTCCCGCGTTTTCCAAACCTTGCACAACCAAAAAAATGCTAAGCATAAACAAGATGATGTCCCAGTTAATTTCCCGTGCTAAACCCGTCACACTTTTCTTTCCTCCATTCCCGTTGCGGTTTGCCCAGTACACAACAATGAGAAACAGTGCGCCACTGCAAATCACCAGCGAAACTGGAACCCGCCCAAGCGACGTCAACACGTACCCAACATCAATAGCCACCAACGTGGCAACGCTGACCCGCAGCATCTTGGGCGAAATTTGCCCTTTTGCTAAGCTCAGTTGTTCTGCTGTGAAAGCGTTAAGCGTTTTGGGAATTTGCTTGCGGAAAAACAAATACACCACTCCTAAGCTGCAGCCAATAGTCGCCAAAGCCACAGGCGCCATAAACACGGCATGCTCTAGGAAGGTGTAGTGGAAAAAGTCGGCGCTGAGGATGTTGATGGGGTTGCTGGTTATAAGGGGCATGGCAGCGGTGTCAGCGATTAAACCTGCCGCAAACAGGTACGCCAGTTTACCTTTGCCTTCTATTCCAAGGCAGGTGACAATTTCCAGCACGATGGGCGTTAAGATTAAGACGGCGCTGTCATTGGCAAACAAGATGCTCACCGCAGCCGTCAACAACGCAACATAAAAGTACAGTTTCAAGCCACTGCCATCCGCCCACTTCACCACCCGCAACGCCGCCCAACGGAAAAACCCCAACGCATCCAACGTAACCGACAACGCCACAATGCCGATAAACGCCAACGCCGCATCCCAAACGTCCAAAAACGACTGCGCCGCCTGCCCCAACGACACAGTCCCCAAAAGCAGCGACGCTGCCGCACCAATGCCTGCCGCGTAACCCAACCGCAACCCCCATGGACGCTTAACCATCAAAAACAGGGTGACGGCAAAAACTGAAATCGCCGCAGCGGTTACGTACTCCAAACTGAGCCTCGCATAGTAAGCAGGCGACAGCTTCGGGTATAAAAAATTAGCTAACTGCCTTCCACAAAATAATTCGTAAAACTATTGGATAAAGAAAAACTGAAAAAAGGTGAAAGAGTTTACTCTTTCTTTACTTTGCCCGGACGTAAACTGCGCACGGTTTCGCCTGCACGCCACATTTCGCTGTTGCCCATTTCTTTGAGTTCATCAGCGAGTTTCTGGCGGTAGTCAGGTGCTTTACTCTTTTCCAGCACGATGCGAGTTTCTTCGCCTGCCGCAACAAGGTCGTAGAGGCTGTCAAACACTGGCTGGGTCGCGCTGCGGAAACGTTCCTTCCAACGCAATGCGCCAATGCGGGCTGTTTCACTGCAGTTGCAGTACATCCAGTCCATGCCGTTTTCGTCTACGAGGCGAATCAGGCTCTGGGTAAGTTCTTCAACGGTTTCGTTAAAGGCTTCACTTGGGCTGTGACCGCGAGAACGCAAGGTGTTGTATTGGGCTTCCAGTATACCTTCCAATGCACCCATCAAAGTGCCGCGTTCGCCAGTTAAGTCGCTGTAGACTTCTTTTTCGAAAGTGGTGGGGAACAGGTAACCTCCGCCTATGGCGATGCCTAACGCTTTGGCGCGTTCCTGGGCTCTGCCAGTGGCATCTTGGAACACTGCAAAGCTGCAGTTTATGCCGCTGCCATCCACAAAGTTACGACGGACACTGGTTCCGCTGCCTTTAGGCGCAACAAGAATCACATCCACATCGTCCGGTGGAATAACACCTGTTTGCTCTTTGTAGACTATGCTAAAGCCGTGGCTGAAGTAAATAGCGTCGCCTTTCTTGAGGGTGGCTTTAACTTTTGGCCAAACCACTTTTTGTCCAGCATCAGTGAGCAAGAACATTTTGATGGTTCCTTTTTTAGCGGCCTCTTCAAGCGGGAAGAGGTTTTCGCCTGGAACCCAGCCGTCAGCGACTGCTTTGTCCCATTCTTTTTTGAATACGCCTTCTTTTTCTTGTCCGATGATGACTTTTATTCCTTGGTCGCGCATGTTTAGCGATTGTGCTTGACCTTGAATGCCGTAGCCAAGGGAGACGACAACTTCGTCTTTTAGGGTCTGTTGGGCTTGTGCTACGGTGAACTCTTTTCGGGTGATGACGTCTTCTGTGACGCCGCCAAAGTCTATCTTGACCATGAATTGTGCCTCAGAACTGACACTGTAATAAGTGGACATAATTAAGAATTATCCCCCAAAACAGGTTTCCAAAATGTTTTGTTCGCATTTATGGGGCATGCTTGAGGTTTTTCTGCAGGGTTTGGCTTAAAAACTCGCTCTACACTCACACCCTTTTTGTTGTTTCTGGCAAGCTAGCAAGTAGTCGTATTCTGAATGTTTCTTAACCATTTATGTATTAACCCCTGCAAAAGGGCTCTTTGTTATGCTTGATTCTTCTGCCCTAGTTCCCTCTAAACCTGAAACTGTCCTTCTTCACGCTCTCCTCAACAAAAATACCAAAGGGATATGCCTAGCATACTTAAATCGCAACTTAAAATACGTCATAGTAAATCACGCATTCGCCCAAATCTGTGGCTGCACCCCCCAAGAACTCGTCGGAAAAACCCCCTTCACCTTTCACCCCGACAAAGAAACCCACGCCTTTTTCATGCAAGTCCGCGAAAGCGGCGTTCCAATACACTTTCACAATAAACCCCTTGTTTTCTTCAACCAACCCAAAGAAGCAGTTACCTATTGGGATGGAACACTCGAACCTACCAAAACCGCAACTGGCAAAGTTGGTGGTTTACTTTTTTCGCTTGTCGAAACCACCACACGAAAACGAACTGAAGACCACTTGCTTCGCATCAAAGATGAAATGACTGCCATTCTAGAAAACGTCGATAACGGGTTCATGTCGTTAGACCAGGACTGGCGTTTTATCTACATCAACAGTCGAGCTGCAAGTAACCTCGGATTTACACCTGAAGAATTGATCGGCAAAAACATTTGGGAGGCTTTTCCTAAAATTGTGGGAACAGATGCAGAAAAACACTACCGCCGCGTCATGAAACAGAGAAATACCATAACTTTCCAAACATGCGGCATACTTACCGAACGTTGGTATGAAGAAAAAGTCTACCCAACCGCCGAAGGCATAGCCATCTACTGGACAGATATAACCAAACGTAAACGCGCCGAAGTCGCCTTAGAAGACACCAACAAAAACCTAGAGAAACTGGTTCAGGAACGGACAGAAAAACTCGCTGTCGCCGCCATGTATGCACGAAACTTGATTGAAGCCAGCCTTGATCCTCTCATAACTATCAGCGCGGAAGGAAAAATCACTGATGTAAACAAAGCTACTGAAATAGCGACTGGGTATCCTCGGGCTGAACTCATCGGCAGTGACTTCTCTAACTATTTTACTGAACCTGAAAAAGCCAACGCAGTGTACAAACGAGTTTTCACTGACGGCTTCGTAAAAGACTACCCCTCAGTTATTCGACATAAGTCTGGTAAAGTTGCGGATGTGTTGTATAATGCAACGGTTTTTAAAAATGAAGCAGGCGAAGTTCAAGGCGTGTTCGCATCCGCAAGAGACGTCACTGAACGCAAAAAAATGGAAAAAACCTTGCAAGAAACTGAACGCCTAGCCGCCATCGGCGCAACCGCCGCCATGGTTGGACATGACCTCCGTAACCCCCTGCAAACCATAATTGGGCAAGTCTATTTGGCAAAAACCGAAATCATAAGCTTGCCCGAAGGAGACCTGCGACGTCTTCTTGAAGATTGCGTGGAAATTGTCGCCGAGCAAATTGGATATATGGACAAAATTGTCAGTGACTTGCAAACTTTTGTGCGCCCCGTGACGGTTCACACGAAAAACATCCAATTAAGCCAGTTTGTGGGGTCAGTGATTGCGCAGGTACGCGTGCCCAAAAAAGTCCAGGTAAACATTAACATGGCAGACGATTTGACCCTCGTCGCAGACCCAGAATTAATGCGCCGAGTGCTCATAAACTTGGTTACCAATGCAGTACAAGCTATGCCTGAAGGTGGTGACCTAACCATATCTGCGTCATGCCAACCCCGCGAAGTTATAATTATTACAGTTGAAGACACCGGCGTGGGGATAAGTGAAAAAATCAAAGACCGAATTTTCCAGCCCCTGTTTACCACCAAGTCAAAGGGGCAAGGCTTTGGGTTGGCGGTTTGCAGACGCGTCATCGAAGCGCAAAGCGGTAGTATAACTTTTGAAAGCCAAGAAGGCAAAGGCACAAAATTCCTCATTTGCCTCCCCGTAACGCAGGCAACCATCGACGTACAAAGTTAGCGTTCCACAGTTTCGAACAACAGTTCCAGAACGTAGCCATAAATTCCGCAGCTGCCACCAGTCAGCAAGTGAAACACATGAAAGAACAAAGCATCAAATACGCTCTCTCAGCACTTATCATCGTTTTAATTGTATTTACCGCTGTTTCTATCTGGGCTTTTTATCCTAAACCTGTTTCAGCTCCTGCTGTCCCGTTTAATGATGGCTTTGAAAACGGCTTAAGCAACTGGGTTACAGGTGCAGATGTGCCAACCGTAGATGGTCAACCTGTCGAATGGGCCATTACACAATCCGCCAACCAGTCCTATTTGGGTAGCCACTCCGCCCTCTTCACCATAGACGGTTTACAAGACGACGGAACCATCTGGATTCAGCACCAACTCAACCTGCAAGCAAACACCCAGAAAACCCTCAACGTCACCTTCCAGCTATGGAGCTCAAGCGAAAGCTTCAACACTATAGCTGCTGTGGTTGGATACGGGGGAACCAAGGCGCCCCAAGGTGAAGGTAGCTTCCAAGTTTTAGGTGCAGCTAATCAAGTGGAAGGCTGGAAAACCTACAACTTCACTGCTGACGTCATCGCAGACGAAAACGGTGCTGCATATGTTGCGCTGGGAATTTCCGTTAGATGGGAAACAAACCTGAGCTATTTTGTTGACGAAGTTAACGTAGTTTTAGCTTAATTGTTTGTTTTCTTTTTCCTTTTTTCTTATGTTGTGAAAACTCTTTTAAGCAGCATCCTTCCACGTTCCTTTGGGGTTATTCATGCCATCTCTGGAAAAGAAAAACAAAGCCAAGAAAGCAAAGCACGAACAAAAAGTCGGTAAATAAACGCTCTCACCTTTACCCTTCCGCAACTAGTTTAGGACACACCTAACTAGTTGTCTTATTTTTTCCTCTTAACGGGGAATTGGCTTAACCTAATATTCATCTTTAACCGAATATATATCGAGGCGAACCTTTTGGCTAAAACACTCACAGTCGCCTCTACGGCGCAAATCCGGGTCTCCATAGGAACCGCCCTCGCGTTAAGCATGCTGGAAGGCAAACTTGATGCTGCCCCAACCACAGCATACCTCATGACCTACACCACCAACAAATGCAGCGCCAACTGCACGTTTTGTTCTCAAGCCCAAAGCAGCCAAAGCAAAACCGACCTGCTCTCCCGCGTCTCTTGGCCCCAGTTTAGCAGCTCAAATGTCGTTACCCAAATTGCCAACGCCCACCGCAACGGCGCCATACGCCGAGTTTGCATCCAAACCCTCAACTACCCCCAAGCCTTTCAAGACATAACTAACTTTGTTCACGCCTTAAAGCAGCAAACAGGTGTTCCTGTTTCTGTGTCCTGTCAGCCGCAAAACAGCTCCAACCTTTGGAGCCTTGCACATGCAGGGGTGGAACGAGTTGGCATAGCCTTAGATGCCGCAACAGAACCGCTGTTTAACCAAACTAAAGGGGAAGCTGTTGGTGGCCCATACCGTTGGTACACTGAATTTGAATTATTGGGTACCGCTGTGGGCATATTTGGCGAAGGCAACGTTAGCACGCATCTCATTTTCGGGTTAGGGGAAACTGAAAAAGATGTGGTGGCAGTGATGCAACGATGTGTAGATATGGGGGTATTGCCTGCCCTTTTTGCGTTCACGCCTGTTCGAGGAACCGCTTTAGCCAAGCGAAACTCGCCTTCTCTCCAAGCATACCGCCGTATGCAGCTAGCCAGATACTTGCTTGTTAAGGGCTTTGCACGAGGTGAGGATATGGCGTTTAATGTGGCTGGTGAACTGACTGATTTTGGCGTTGCCAACGACCTGCTGCTAGCCGCCGTCGAGTCAGGTGCACCGTTTTGCACCTCGGGATGCCCCGACTGCAACCGCCCCTACTACAACGAAAAACCTAGCGGTCCCATCTACAACTACCCCAAGCCGCCCACCAAAGCAGAAATAGCTGAATTCAAAAAACAACTAACCAAGTTCTTGTAAGAAAAGAGGTTTAGGTGGTTACGGGCGTAAGTGCTTTGCCTGACTTTTCTCCAGGCTGAGGCAACTTGGGCTTTTGCCGCGTAACCTGCTCCACCAACCGCCAAAACTCAGGCAAAACCAGCCCCTTCTGCAAGTCCCGCAGCAACTTTTTGACTTGGTAGAACGTCATTTGGGCTTCGCCTTTGTCGAGGCTTTCCGCGGGACCTTTGACGTGGCGCAAGATTTCGTCGATTTGTCGTGGTGAGGCGCGGATGCCAGCTTTTTCCAGCAAACCCTGCAACAACGTTTGCCCCGTGTTGCGACCGACGAACAGGGCAGTTTCACGACCGACAATTTCAGGCGGGAACGGCTCAAACATCAACGGATGCGCCAACATGCCTTCCACATGTTCGTCTACCTCATGGGTAAAGGTGTTGTCGCCCACTATGGGTTTATGGAACTGGATGGGCAACGCAAACGATTTCTCAGTTAACTGAGCAAGCCGGTAAATGCGTTCTAAATCTATGCCTGTGTCAATGTTGTAGAGCAATTCGAGGGCGCTGACGACTTCTTCAAACGGTGCCAGTCCTGCCCGTTCCCCAAACCCAATAAGCGTCGTATGCAGGTAGGTGGCGTCTTCTTCCACGGATGCTAACGTGTTTGCGGTGGCTAACCCAAAGTCGTTGTGGCAGTGCACCGACAAAGGTGCTTTCTGGCGTGCCGTCTCTGACAAGCCATCTCGGATGTGGCTCATCAAATAACGCATAGCTAAGGGTCGCAGAAAACCAACAGTGTCTGCTATTGCCAGTTTATTTGCGCCTGCAGCGACAGCCGCTTCAAAAACCTCCAAAATTTCCTCCAGCGGCGTTCGGCTTCCGTCCGAAAGGACAAAACTGACGTTTACACCGTGTTTTTTGGCGTATTCTATGCTTTCTACTATGCGTTTTAGTGCTTCTTGTTTGTTTACTTTAAGGCGGTATTGCAGGTTTAAGCCGTTGATGGGTGCTTCGATGTTAATTTCTTTCATGCCAACCTCAAGGCATGCATCTACATGTGCCTTGGTGGCTGCTGACGAAGCTGTAAGCTTTGCATTTTCAAACGATTCATTCACAATACGCCTGACACTACGTTTCTCTTCATCACTAAGTCCTGGAAACCCAATGTTTATGACTGACATGCCGGCTTCATCCATCATTTTAGCCAGCTTCACTTTCTCGACGTAAGTCAAGAAAACCATGGGCGCTTTAATGCCTTCACGGAACGTCTCGTCAACCATGTACACACGGTCAGGCAACTTAGGCGGCAGGTTCTTGCGTAACCTGTTGTAATTGGCAATTAAGCCCTGCGCCTCAAGCTTCTTGAATATGGTCTTCCTCATCAGTTGCACAGTCCAATAAGTTAGCTACTAGCCACCTGTTATTTTCACGGGCAATTATATAAAAATTGGGCATGTTCGAACTTCACGTAAACTTTTATGGGTTCTGCCAAATGCTTAAGCATCCTAAACCTTGCAAGTATACCGCGATTTAGTGGAGCGCACTTTTACATTTAACAATGGTGTCACGCCAAAAACCGCCTTATATTCCTTCGGAAAGGACAAAAAATGGTGGGTTTAAAGAAACCCTACTTTCGTTTTTTCATAATTAAGCCCAAGCCAACGGCAACTGCCGCAATAACCACGACTGCAACAACTATGTACAGAACTGGAAAGCCTGAGTCACCGTTTGGTGTGGTTGTTTGAGTAGGTTGAGCAGATGATGATGTCGATGCAGATGTTGTTGGTGCTGTTGTGGTTGGAGCGGTTGTCGTTTGTTGAGGTGTCGGTGTAGCTGTGGCTGAACCTGACGAGAAAATGTTTGTTTCCGTAACACTGTACGAGTACGAATATGTTGAAGCTTCATCTGGTCCTTCAACGGCTTCCGACATTTCTAGCATCATGCCCGATGCCCTGTCATAAACATATTCAAACCTGTCCGTGTAGTTATCGCCAAAGCTCGTAACCACTAGAACACATACGGTTCTGACAGTTCCAAGATAAACCCGGTTTTCTGTTTTAGTAACCGTATAGCTGTCAGCTGGCGGAATGGGGTCACCTGCGTTTAGGTTTGCCGCAATTATTGGTCCTTCAGTTCCATAGGAACCGTCGATAGTTCCTTCTTCGATGTTCCAAACATACGACAAGCCATTGTTTGGTGTGGGACCGCCACCTTGTAGTCGGCCAGTTACCAATAGGGTTACCTCCTTACCTGAAATGCTGTCTACTGAAACCTTTACCCAACTGTAATCTTCATAGGGTCCTACGCCTCCCGCGTCAAAGTTGCCAAATTTAACATATTGCCCAACGGTAACGCCTACGTTATAGTCGATGGCAAAGACGGGAAGCGCATATGCTGTCAAAATTATGGTTGCAACAAATACTGAAATTAATGCTTTGTACTTTAACGTGTTATGCCCCTCACTTTTAGACATCAGAGTTAGTCATCGAGGCGTCAGCTAAAAAGATTTTTCCATATTTTCTCCCGCATCATCATTTACATTAAAAAGCTGATTCTATTTAGACTGCCGACACCGCAAAGAAGCTGCTGGTTTTTGTAATATTTAATAGGTGCCTGACAAATCAACAGGAAGGAATCCCAATGAACACTTGGCGCATACTCAAAGTTGAAGCCTTCAACGCCGCCATGAACATGGCAATCGATGAAGCCATTTTGCGTTGTCGGGTAGCCGACGAAGTGCCTAACACTCTGCGCTTTTATCAGTGGCATCCTTCCGCAGTGTCCATTGGGCGTTTCCAGAAGTTGGAAAACGAAGTTAACTTGGAAACCTGCAAAAAACTCGGCGTAGACGTTGTGCGAAGAATAAGCGGCGGCGGCACCGTTTTCCATGATGCAGACCATGAATTAACGTATAGTGTCATAGCAAAAACTGAGGGTCTTGGCGCTAAAGACATAACCGATGTCTACAGCCGCATCTACGCCGCCATAAGTCAGGCACTAGGCATGTTTGGCATCCAAACCGATTACAGTCCTGGCACTGCTAAAAATTGCCCTAACCTTACGGTTCATGGGAAAAAAATCAGTGGAAGCGCCCAAGCAAACAAAGGAAGTGTGGTTCTTCAACATGGTACATTGCTATTGGATGTGGATTTGTCGCGTATGTTTTCGATTCTTCGCGTGCCTTGGGCAAACAGTTATACGGACGCTGTGAATGTGGCTAAAGACAAAATTACCAGTCTGGCGGGTGAGTTGGGGCATTCGGTAACGCCTGAAACGGTGGCTAACACTATTGCTCATGGGTTTGCGGTGGCGTTGAACATTCAGGTAATAGAGAATGTGCAAACGGTTGGTCATGATTTGACTGTGCACGAGCAAGAGCTTGCCCAAAAGCTTTACAAAGAAAAATACACAACAGCAAACTGGAATGTTAGCGGCACAACTGCAGAGTAGTATCGAACTCTCTTTTTCAAAAGTGCATTTGGTTTTAGGTTTTTTCTTGTTTCCACCTTATGCCCTGCGCGGTGTCCTCCACTACAATTCCCATCGCCTTCAACTGGTCGCGGACAGCATCAGCGGTTTTCCAGTCTTTGGCTTTGCGGGCTTCTTGACGTTTCTGGATGAGCTCTTCCGCTTCTTTTGGCAAGGCTTCTTCTTGCGGCTTAGGAATCACACCTAAAACGCTGTCAAATTCGGCTATAACTGCGGAGACTTTTGAGGCGTCTTGCTTGGTTAACGCATTTGCATCTAGCAGGTTGTTTATTTCCCGCACAAAATCAAACATCGATGCTAACGCAGTGCTGATGTCTAAGTCGTCGTCCATGGCTGCATCGAAACGTCTCTGCACGCTTGCAACAATGCTTGGCAGGTTCTCACATCTTGCTGTGCCGTTAGCATCTTGAAGTCGCCGCTGCAGATTTGCTAGCCGTTCAATGGCACCCTTTGCAGCTTCCAGCCCCTCAAAGGTGAAGTTGAATTGCTGCCGATAATGCGTGCTCATAAGCAAGTAACGAATCGCCAATGGGTCCAAGCCTTTTGCCAGCAGGTCGCGGAGAGTGTAAAAGTTGCCCAACCGCTTAGCCATCTTTTTGCCTTCTACCTGCAGGTGTTCGTTGTGCATCCAGTAGTGAACAAATGGCTTGTCTGTGGCGGCTTCACTTTGAGCAATCTCGTTCTCATGATGGGGAAACATGTTGTCGACGCCGCCGCAGTGAATGTCAAATGTCTTGCCAAGATACTGCATACTCATGGCACTGCATTCGATGTGCCAGCCGGGACGTCCTTTGCCCAGTTCAGTCTCCCAGAATACGTCGCCATCTTCTGGTGTGTAGGCTTTCCAGAGCGCGAAGTCTTGAGCTTCTTCTTTGGCGTATTCGTCTTGGCTGACGCGGGCACCCGCTTTAAGTTCCGCGACTTTTATGTGGCTAAGTTGACCATACGCTGGAAACTTGTTGATGGCAAAATAGATGCTGCCGTCTTCACCTTTGTACGCGTAACCCTTCTGAATTAGGGTTTGAACGAGTTTCACCATTTCGGGAATGTGGTCAGTGGCTCGAGGATAAACGGTGGCAGGTTGGATGTTGAGAATTTTTATATCTTCAAAAAAGGCGTTTGCATAGAAGTTGGTGTATTGGCGTAGAGGTTTTTGCTGTTTTTGGCTGCCTTTGATGGTTTTATCATCCACGTCGGTGAGGTTCATGACGTGATTAACTTTGAAGCCTCGGTACTCCAGCCAACGTTTCAGCAGGTCTTCAAAAATGAAGGCGCGAAAGTTGCCTATGTGCGCGTAATCATAAACGGTTGGTCCACATGTGTACAGCCCAACTTTGCCTGCTTCAATGGGAACAAACTTGTCCTTCTGACGAGTCAGTGTGTTAAAGAGTCGAAGGTTGCTGGGTTCCTTGGTCATGCTGTTTCCCAAACAAGTAGCCTGTAGAAATTATTTAAGCCTATACCACAAGCCGCCCACGGTTTAGCCCCTTTAGGGGGTTCTGAGAATCTGCTTTTTCGTTTCTTGTTTGTGCGCCCTTTTGGTAAAATAACCTTCGAGCTTGCTTTATCAACTCAGTTTCGGTTTAGCCAAAATTATCGTTTGGCGGATCTCGATTGTTGGTTGGGCGCAGAGTGGAAAAGGACACTGTACTGGGGAATGAGGGGACAAATGATCTGCGTTGTCGCCAACATCTGATCCGCCAAACTTGATGCAACGCTTGATGGCTTCAGGACACAAATACACGTTACCCTAAAAAAATTAATATAAATTTGTGACTGCTTGTTTACAGCAACAAATCAGTCTCAAAATAATCTTTGTATTCCTTGATGTAACAGTTTTCCCACAACCACAAACGGATTTAATGGATTTTTCACGAATTACTATGGGTGAGTTGTGTTTGTTTAAGACTACCAAAAAACCGCTTGAAACCGCCTCTGTTAACAATATTTTGACTTCGGTTCCCTATGAGCGTGGTTTTCATTTTTTCAGCGATATTGGTCTATATACGGGAGAAACCGCCATAAACCTGCCAAATTTCTGTGAACAACTGAAGAAGGCAGAGCCTCAAACCGTACGTTTTCATTTTAACCGAAAAGACTTCCAAAACTGGATTGGACAAACGCTTGGTGACAAGGAACTTGTCCATCGCATTAACCATATTGACTCGGGACTTTCTGATTCGGATTTGAAGCTTCGACTGGTTGAGGTTATTCAAACACGGCTTAATGAACTTCGTTTCCTGCTATAGCTGATTTCCAAAATTATCGTTTGGCGGATCTCGGCTTGTTAACTCCACGCGGCTGGAAAAAGGACACTGTACTGGGGAATGAGGGGACACTTCCGCGTTTTGTTAAATCCTGATCCGCCAAACTTGATGCAACGCTTGATGGCTTCAGGACACTAAGTACTCCTTACCCTTGGAATTGCTAATAAAAACTTGTGACTGTGTGTACACTACAACAAACTACAATTTCTACTCGACACACATCGTTTCCTCAACCCCAACCAGAACTCTAATATCTCAATAACCTGCTTCTTCCATCCATACTGGCGTAATCAATGACAGAAACTTACACACCCACCTTTCCCGCCGTAACCGTGACGGAAGGCAAAATTCAGCTTCTTGTTCCTGACCTGAAAGCGTACGGCGTCTGCCCCTCCGACTACGCGCCCAGCAAAGCTCCCGTATTCTACAATCCTGTCATGGAGTTTAATCGGGACTTGACGATTTTAGCGTTTCAAGCTTACCAGCATATGGTTGACCACGAAATAAACATCTGTGAACCCCTGACGGCAACGGGTATCCGGGGGCTTCGGTTTGCTGCTGAGCTTCACGGCGTATCCGAGGTAGTCAGTGGTGACATAAACTTTCACGCTGCCCAACTTGCCGCCCACAACGTTAAGCTTAACGGGTTAGACGTGAAAGTGAAAATTGAGCACAAAGACGCTAACCGACTGCTTTGTGAGCACAGCGCCCCTAAGCAACGCTTTGATGTTGTTGACATTGACCCGTTTGGGACCCCCGTGCCGCATTTGGATGCTGCGGTTCAGGCGTTGCGAAACCGTGGATTGTTGGCAGTTACCGCCACTGACATGGCACCGCTTTGCGGGGTTCATGCCAAAGCATGTGTCCGCAAATACGGCGGCAGACCTCTGCGCACCGAGTACTGCCACGAACTTGCCATCCGCCTCTTAACTTCCGCTGTTGCATACGCCGCAGCTAAACACGACATCGGCATCAAAGTGCTCTTTAGCCACTGCAGCGACCACTACATCCGCGTCTATACCCAAATAGGCTATGGTGCCCAAAAAGCCGATGAATCCCTCAAAAACGTCGGCTACATCTTGCACTGCTACGCCTGTCAACACCGCGAAATCGCCCACAAACCCTTCCCTGACAACGGCTTAAAATGCCCCGAATGCGGCGCAAAAATGGACTATGCAGGTCCACTGTGGATAGGTAGCATCTTTGACACAGCGTTCATTGAACGCATACAACAGGAGAATGTTCATTTCGCGTTTCGTAACTGCGTTAAAATCAGCAAGCTTTTGGGTCAAGTTAAAGCTGAGTCGGAAGCGCCCGCAACCTATTATGTGTTGGATAAGTTGAGTGGAAAACTGGGTTTGTCTGCGCCGGCGGGGGCTCTATTTTTCAAGGCTTTAAAAGAATCTGGTTTTCAAGCTGTGGCAACGCACTTTAACACTCGAGGGGTCCGAACTGATGCCCCTGCTTTGACGATGCAGAAAATCTTGAAGACTTTGACTCAATAAGTCTAATAACCTATCGAGGTTATTTTTTATTGTTTCTCATTTTTAGGTAAACTGAAGCGCCCATCATGATACTGACCGCTATTATGCTGAACAGTCCTATTATTAGAAAGTAGGTTTCTGTATTAACTTCGTTTGTTGCTTGCTCGTCTGTTTGAGGGGACAGTGGTGTAGATTGCTCTGCCGAAGTAGTTTGTGTATCAAGATAGTTCGAAGGAGACGACGTTGGGACTTCAGTTAGATTCAGAGACGGCTTAGGCGATAGACTTGGTGATATTGATGAATGCGTGAAATAGACTATCTTGGATGAGGCTTCGTTTCCTGCTGCATCTTTGGCGTAAACTGTCAGGCTGTTTGCTCCTTCAGTCAGATTACTTATGGCAAATTGATAGTTGTATTGACCGTAAGACCGAGTTAAAATTGTGTCTGTTATGGTGGCATTATTGTTTTCGTTTAGGCTATAACTGACCCAAACCACTGGTTCATTTACAGTAAAATTGACAATGCCTCTGTCCTCAAAATAGTTAATGGATAGCGGTAAAATTGTGATTTGGGGTTTAGTAGTGTCTACGGTGAAACTCATTTTTTCAGACGTTATGAATAGTGATGGTCCCCAAGGGACCTCAACATAAGGGTAGGCTCGCTGTAACTCGATAACAACTGCGGTTACTTCGATGTAATGTACTCCGTCGGCTAAACCACTTAGTTCTGTGGAAAAAGTCTTTGATTCCTCTAGGCTATCGATTTGCCCTCGCAGGTTACCGTCTAACCAGTATTTTACGTTGGAATATTCTACTGACAGCCATGTAACAGCTTGACCACTAAAAGATAGTGATACACTGTTTTGTCCGTAAACTTCTTCGTTCGGAGAAATTACAGAGATTCTGGGCGTGGATGCTACAATGCCTACAGGATTTGCTCTCGAACAACTACAGAAACTAGTAGTCATGATAAATGCCACAATTGAAAGAGCGACAAGTGAACTTTTTTTCATCACATATCGCCAAATTGGGTTAGTTCTACTCATAATATAACCTTTTTGTAAGGAAAATTTGACTAACCCACAAAGTGGCTGGTTAACGATTAGATAGTTCAAATAAAAGTTTAAGAGCCAAAACCGCAGAAAGTACAAGCAAACAGGAGAATCCAAGCATGGCTGACACAATCGCGGTTATTGGCACCGGCATGATGGGCGGCGCCATCGTCCAAAGCCTCCTCAAAGGCAAATACCCTGGCAAAATCATAGCAGCCGACTTCATGGCAGATAAACTAGCGCAGCTTTCCGCGTTAGGTGCAGCAACCACCGCTGACAACCATAAAGCCGCTGCAGAAGCCAACATCGTTCTTATCGCAGTTAAACCTGGCGACCTAGAAAAAGTTCTCAACGAACTCAGCAAAGATGTGGCAGGTAAACTGCTTATTTCCACAGCCGCCACTGTGCCTCTGTCCTACTTGACTCGTAATGCCACTGGCGCCCGTGTTGTACGTATCATGCCTAACGTTGCTGCGTTGGTTCAAGCTTCCTACACAGCGTTTTGCTGTGATAGTAACGTCACTGAAGAAGACAAACAAAAAGTCAAAACCATCCTGAACCTGATGGGTAGCTGCGAAGAAATGGACGAAAAATACATGGATGCCATCACTGGATTAAGCGGCAGTGGACCTGGCTACCTCTCCATCATTGCCGAAGCGCTTATTTACGCGGGCTTAAAGGTTGGATTACCCCGCAACATCGCCGAGAAAGCGGCAGCCCAAAACATGCTAGGCACTGCCAAGCTGATTTTGGATTTGCCCGAGCATCCCGCCCGAATCCGAGACATGGTCACCACACCTGGCGGCACAACCATCGAAGCCATCTATGCTTTAGAAAGCAGCCAAGTTCGCCAAGCAATCATGAACGCCGTCGAACAAGCCACCTTGAAAAGTGCTGCAATTCGCGAAAAGCTCAACAAAAAACCATAGGCGTTCGTGATGTTTGGGGCGGTCATATTCGATTGGGATGGAACCTTAGCAGACACCAAAGCTGCCATTTTAACTTCTTTTCATGATGCTTTGCAGGAGGTTGCGGGGCTAGATGTTTCAGACGAGTTTATTGAACGTCGCATTGGCGTGGGTGCGGCGTGGACTTTTCGCGAGATTCTTCAAGCCAAAAACTTGCCCATCGACACCGACCTCATTAAACGCATGGTTGAGGTTAAAATTCGTGTGGCGATAGAAAACGCTGGTCAAGTGGAACTGTTTTCTGGCGCCCGCGAACTGCTCCAGATGCTGCACGGAAAACTTCCCGTAGGATTGGCGTCTATGAATAATCGCCAAGTTATAGACTGCTTGACTCAAACTCTGGATGTTGCCAAGTATTTTGATGCAGTCATAACTGTTGATGAAGTTGTCAAAACCAAACCTGACCCTGAGATTTTTCTCACAACTGCCCACAAACTTGAGCAAAACCCTGTGGACTGCGTGGTTTTGGAGGATTCCATTTTTGGTGTACAAGCTGCTAAAGCTGGTAAAATGAAATGCATCGCGGTTACGCAGGGCGCCTATACAGCTTCAGAGTTGGCAAAAGCCCAACCTGACCTCATTGTCCCTTCACTAAGCGAAAAAGACGCTATATCTCGGTTTATTTTTGGATAGCGCCTTTTTTGTCGCTGTAGCTGTGGGCTAACAGTCACATATGTTTAAGAATTCTCCAAAGAAAGTACATTTGAAATTCAGTCGGTCTTTTGAAGCTTTATTCATAAACAGAGAGAAGGCTGTTTACTTTGCTAGATATTGAAAAAATAAAACCTAAAAGTTTTCAAGTGCTCTTTTTACATGACGACCCAAGTCAAAACGTTGAAGTGCATGAGGTCGGCCAAATTGACTACTTTGCTGTGCAGCGGCATCTTGAGCAAGGTGAATCTGTGTTCATAACAAGCAAAGCTGCCGAGAAGATAAACCCGACCGACCCCGTTTGCCAAAAAATGAAAACCCGCCTTGTCACCGTTCTCAAATTCGACAACCATTAGACACTTGTGTGGCGTGCATCCAGTTTTGTGATTCCTCTTCCTCCCCTCTCTCCTCTTTGAGTTAAAATGGATGCACGCCGCTCCCCATCCCCAAATTGGGCTTTTGCGGCTTTACATAGGTTGAAATTGTTGTGTCTTGTTTTAAGCAGCAGAAAATTGTGTTCACAATAGTGTTTATTTTTGGCTGTTTATTCGTAGGATTAGGGCTGGTAGGTCTGTAATTGAAGTCAAAATGTAGTTGACTCCTTGTGCAACCAGTTGTTCTTGTGTGGAGATGCCTGTGGGTAACCCCGCAGAAATGGCTTTCACTTCTTGTGCCGCTTTCACGTCCGTAATGCTGTCTCCAATAACCAAAGTTTCTGACGGTGGAACCCCTAAAACTTTCAAGGCAGCGCCAAAGTGTTCTGGATTTGGCTTAAACTGTGTTACCTTGTTTCGTGGCACCACCACATCGAAGTATTGAGCAATTTTGAATCTTTGCAAAATATGTTCCGTGGAATTAGCGCTGTTTATGGTGCACAAAGCCGTTTTCATGCCTGCTTTTTTTACTTCTTTGAGGGTTTCCATCACACCTGGCAAAAGACTTGTTCGTGTGGCGGCTTCTAACTCGTATTTCTCAGCCATCTTCAAAGCTTCTCTTTGAACTTCCTCCACCAAAGCCGCTGGTTTATCTGCGTGAATCAGGAATATTCGCGCTTTGGTCACCATTTCAAATACGTTGTCTTTGAGGTTGATGATTGATTCTGGTACGCCGACCCGCATCAAGTACGCTCGAATCTCGCCACGAACAGTCTTGTAATCTAGGTTGAAGGCTGCGATGGTTCCGTCTAAATCGAATATAACGGCTTTAATGACCATACTGTTTCCCTCTGGTTTCTGAAGTTGGCTTAAGCAATTTGCGGATTAGAGATATACTTTGCGGTGGTTTAACTGAACAAAAGTGCAAAAGCGCCTGCGACTGTAGATATCCATCAGCAAACAATTACTCAAAATGTTAGGACACCGTATGCGCCGCAAAAATCATGCTTACTATACAGCTTTATCTTGCTGCTAAGGTCTAATTTCCAATGATAGGGTGATTGTGTATGCATAAGCTTTTAATCTGTGAAACTGGGGAGCCTTAAATATCCGTAGAGGAAACGCCACATGGGTACATTAAACCTCGACAAAATCTTCAATCCGCAAAGTGTAGCAATCGTTGGCGCGAGTGATGTGGAAGGCTCTGTTGGAAACGCCATTGTGAAGAACTTCACACGAATTGGCTATGCTGGCAAAGTTTATTTTGTTAATCAAAGAAAACCCGAAATTTTGGGAACGAAAACCTACCCCAATGTTGAATCAATTCCTGAACCAATCGATTTAGCCATGATTGCAACACCGGCTAAAACGGTTCCAGACGTAATTGAAGACTGCGGCAAGGCAGGCGTTAAAAGCGCCATCATTGTCTCGGCTGGCTTCAAAGAAATCGGTCCTGAAGGCAAAGCTCTTGAGGAAAAGGTTCTGGAAGTTGCCAAAAAATACAAAATCCGCATTGTGGGTCCAAACTGCATCGGTGTTATTCGTCCCCGAATTAACTTCAACGCTACTTTCCTTGACAAGGTTCCCAAGGCAGGCAATATCGCCTTCTTGAGCCAAAGTGGCGCCTTAGGTTCAGCCATACTGGACTGGGCGATTCACGAAAACATTGGCTTTAGCAACTTTGTCTCCGTTGGTAGCATGATTGATGTTGACTTCGGTGACCTCATTGACTATTTTGGCAGTGATCCCAAAACCAAAAGCATTCTTATGTACGTTGAAGGCATCACTGAAGCACGCAAATTTATGAGTGCAGCCCGACATTTTGCCCGAACAAAACCCATAATTGTGGTTAAATCTGGCAAGTTCACAGAAAGCGCCAAAGCTGCAGCGTCGCACACTGGCTCGCTCTCAGGTGAAGATTCAATTTATGATGCTGCATTCAAACGCGCCGGCGTGGTCCGTGTGGACGAAATCGCCGACCTGTTTAACTCCGCTGAAGTGCTTGGCACTCAACCCCTGCCTAAAGGCCCCAACTTAGCCATCATCACCAACGCTGGCGGTCCCGGCGTTATGACCACTGATGCGTTGATTGGACGCGGAGGAAAACTCGCTAAAATCAGCAAAGAAACCATTGAATCTTTGAATGCGGTTTTGCCGCCGTTTTGGAGTCATGGTAACCCCATTGACGTTTTAGGTGATGCTAAAGCAGACCGTTACCGTGCGGCTGTGGAGGCTTGTCTTAACGACGAAAATATTGACGGTATTTTGGTTATTTTCACTCAGCAAGCAGTTTCAGATGCCGTTGGCATCGCCAAGAGCATCGTGGAGTTGGTTCGAAACAAGTCTTACCAGAACAAGACCATCCTAACAAGCTTCATGGGTTATGGCGCAGTTTTGGAAGCCAACAGCATCTTGAATGCCAACAACATCCCCACTTACTCTACGCCTGAACAAGCCGTCAAAACCTACATGACCATGTACCAGTACCAACGCAATGTTGACCTCTTGTACGAGACGCCTGAAGAAATCCAAGTTGATGCGCCACCAAGACGTCCCGTTAGTGTCATAATCAAGAACGCTGCTCTGGAAGACCGTGAAGTTCTCACTGAAGATGAAGCGAAAAAGATTCTCAAATACTACAACTTCCCTGTTGTTCGAACTGAAGTTGCCAACAATGTCGACGAAGCAATCGCTTACGCGCAGCAAATGGGCTTCCCCGTTGTCATGAAGATTCTGTCTCCCCAAATCATCCACAAAAGCGATGCAGGCGGTGTTATCCTTAACATTCACAACGTCGATGAAGTTCGCAAAGCCTTTGAAACCCTAATTCAGCGGGCAACGGCATACAATCCTAATGCGCAAATAATCGGCGTAACCGTGCAGCCTATGGTCCAGCAGAAAGGCTACGAAGTCATCATAGGCGGAAAAACTGACCCCATTTTCGGTCCAGTTATTCTTTTCGGCATGGGCGGTGTCGGTGTAGAACTGTTCAAGGACTACGCGATGGGGTTGCCTCCTCTGAACTCGACTTTGATTCGTCGGATGATGGAGGAAACCAAAATCTACAAGCTCCTCAAAGGCTACCGCGGCTCCACACCTGCTGACATCAAACGCTTAGAAGAAACCCTACAGCTCTTTAGCCAACTGCTCATGGACTTCCCGCAAATCAAAGAAATCGACATAAACCCCATGCTCATCAACGAACGCCAAGCCGTCATCCTTGATGCACGCATAGTCATCGACAAAAAAAGTCTCTGCAAGAAATTCAAGCCTCACGAACACCTTGTAATCAGCCCTTATCCTAAAAAGAGCGAAAAAATTTGGACCCTAAAAAACGGGCGCACGGTTCTTCTTCGCCCCGTAAAACCTGAAGATGAACCGATGTGGCTAGAGTGGTTCCAGAGTCTTTCCGAAGAATCCATCCGCTACCGCTTCTTCCAAATGCTAAAAGATACTCCGCACGCTGTTCGCGTTCGTTACTGTAACATTGACTATGACCGCGAAATCGCTATGGTTGCTGAATCCACTGAGGAAGGCAGACGCAAAATTTTAGGTGTTGCTCGTTTAAGTGCTGAACCAGATGGTAAAAGCGGTGAGTTAGCCTTCATTGTGGGTGACCGTTGGCAAAACATGGGTCTGGGCACTCAGTTGGTGGATTACGTTTTAGACATCGCGGCTCGCAAAGGTGTTGAAAGCGTCTACTCCATCATGTTGCCAGATAACTACCGTGCCTTAAGCTTAACTAAGAAAATGGGTTTTGACATCGAATGCCTTTCTGACGGCACCATCAAAGGCACAGTGGACCTCAAAGACGAGTTTCCAGCAGAAATCTGTGCTGTTCCCCCTGCGGCACCTGAACCCGAAAAGCCCGTTGTCTGCGAGGCTGCTCCTGCTAAGGAAAAGCAAGCGGCTCCAGCGCCAAAGGAACCTGCACCAAAAGCGGAAGTTGAAGTTGTTACTCCTAAATCCAAAAAGTCGGAAGTAGCCTCTCCCGCTTAAATTCCCCCAGCTTTTGCTGGCTTTCTTTTTGTCTGTTTGTTTGCTAGTTTTTTGGATTTTTGTTGAGGTTTTTTAAGAAAAGTTGGCTTAATCCTTATGTAGTGGAAACCCGCTCTTGAAATCTCCATACGCGCGTAGGGTGTATGCTTTGTGCCTATCTTAGGCGAGTGTACCTTGTGCGCGACTGCGGGGGTTAAAATTTAATGGCAGAAAACGCCGCCACCCAAAGAAATGACCAAACAAAAGAGCCAATTAAGGCTGCCGAGTTCGATCCCAAATTCAAATACGAACTCGTCAAACTGCATGGTGGCGAAAAAATTCTCAAATGCTTCCAATGTGGAACCTGTACCAGCGACTGCCCTGTAGCCCGCTACAGCGACTCTTACAGGCCGCGGACTCTCATCCGTATGGCTTCTATGGGTCTTAAGGACCGTGTGTTGAAAAGTGACACGCTTTGGCTTTGCGCTGCCTGTTTCACCTGTACGGATCGTTGTCCGCAGGATGTGGAGGTTGCCAGCGTAATCCGCGTATTTCGCAACTTGGCAGCCGAAGAAGGTCTGTTTCCACAGGTTTTCAAAGATCAGTTTGCCAGTGTTCTCGAGTCTGGTTACGCGTTCAAGATTCCTGATTTACGTTTAAAGAAGCGAGCTAGCCAAGGTTTGCCACCGTTACCCAAAGGCAACCCTGAAAGTGTAAAAAAGAGCCTCAAAGGTCTTAGAATCTTAAAGCACATCGAAAATAAAGGTGAAAGCCATGCCCAGTAAGTACCTGATTTTCCTTGGCTGTGCTGTGCCCTATCGGGCTTCGGCTTACGAGATTTCGGCACGCAAGGTGTTGGCTAAGTTGGGCGTGGAGTTGGTGGAGATGCCTGAGTTTAACTGCTGTGGGTTGCCTCTTGACCCTGTGAGTCATGAGGCGATGTTGATTTTGGCGGCGCGGAATTTAGCGTTGGCTGAGCAGCAGAATCTTCCTGTCGTGGCTTTATGTCCGGGGTGTGCGGGCACTCTCAAAAAAGTCAACACCATTCTGAATCGTGACCCCGCTTTGAAACAGCAAATCAATGCGCATTTGCAAGAGTCTGGCTTAGAATTCAAGGGCACAACCACCGTTAAGCACTTGATGCAGGTCTTAACTGAAGATGTGGGCATAGATAACATCAAAAAAGCCGTCGTTAAGCCGTTAACGATGCTCAAAGTTGCTGAACATAACGGGTGTCATATTCTTCGCCCCAAAGAGTACATCGGGTTTGATGACCCTGAAGACCCCCAGATGCTTAAGACCTTGGTGGAGGCAACGGGCGCTACCTGTTTAGATTACATGGATGAAACGGAGTGCTGCGGCGCGCCCAGTGTTGGAGTTAGTGACAAGGTGGCTTTGCAGTTAGCCCGCGATAAATTGAATCATGTGAAGCAAGTTGAGGCGCAGGCTTTAATTACGATTTGTCCGTTCTGCCACATTATGTATGACACCAACGAGTTGCGCATCGAAAAACTGTTCAGCGAAACCTACGGCATACCGGTGCTTCATTACCCGCAGTTGTTGGGGTTGGCGTTGGGCATGACCCCGCAGGAGCTTGCGTTTAACGAACTCAAAGTTAACACATCAAATTTAATAAAACAAGTCAGCGAAGGGGAAAAACAAAATGACCAATAAACTGAAAATAGCCTTCTATTGGGCTGCAAGTTGCGGCGGCTGCGAAATCGCCGTGTTAGATATCAACGAAAAAATCCTTGAAGTAGTGAACATAGCCGACATAGTATTTTGGCCTGTAGCTTTGGACGTCAAATACAAGGACGTAGACGCGATGCCTGACAAGTACATCGACATCACGTTCTTTAACGGCTCCATACGCAACAGTGAACAAGAACACATGGCGAAGCTGTTGCGGGCTAAGTCTAAGACGTTGGTGGCGTTTGGTTCATGTGCCCATGAAGGCTGCGTTCCTGGCTTAGCAAACCTCAATGACAAAGCCGAAATCTTTGAACAAGTCTATGTCAAAGATAAATCAAACGTTAATCCCGACCAGGTTCTGCCGAAAACTGAATCCCGCGTTAAAGAAGGTACGCTCAAGATTCCCGAGTTCTTCGATACTGTTCGCACTTTGGCTCAAACGGTGGATGTTGACTATTTCTTGCCTGGTTGCCCCCCGCCAGTAAGCTTAATTGTCAATGCTATTGACGCTATTGCTGCAGGTAAGTTGCCGCCTAAAGGCTCGGTTCTTGCTCCCCCGAAGGCTGTTTGTGATGAGTGCAAAAAGAAACGGGAAAACAAGAAAATTAGCCAAATTTATCGCGTCTATGAAAAAGAGCCTGACCCTGAGCGTTGTTTGATGGAGCAAGGCATAATTTGTATGGGTATGGCTACGCGTAGTGGCTGTGGTGCTCAATGTTTGAAGGTGGATATGCCTTGTACGGGTTGTGGCGGTGCGGTTCCGAATCAGCCTGAAGTTGGCGCTGGCATGATTACGGCGTTGGCGTCCGTTTTGGGCATAGACAAAGACCCCAGCCAATACACCGATGAGGATGTGGCTAAGTTGATGGCTCAAATTAAAGACCCTGTGGGCACATTTTACATGTACAGTTTGCCCTGTTCAATTTTAAACCGAAAGGTGAAGAAACAATGAAAGAAGTAATAATTGACCCAATTACGCGGCTTGAAGGCCACGGTAACGTATCTATATTCCTTAACGACCAAGGTGACGTTGAGAATGCGTATTTGAAAATTCCTGAGTTGCGTGGTTTTGAAAAGTTTTGCATTGGGCGACGCGCTGAACTTATGCCTCAGCTTACCACCCGCATTTGTGGGGTTTGTCCTGTGGCGCATCACTATGCGGCGGTTAAAGCGTTAGACCAAGCTTTCAGTGTGGAGCCTCCTTCTGCTGCTAAGAAACTGCGTGAACTCCAATACATGGGCTACTTCATCTATGATCACATTTTGCACTTCTATTATCTGGGGGGTCCTGACTTCATTGTTGGTCCTGATGCTCCTGCAGAGAAACGCAACATCTTGGGCGTTATTGAAAAAGCAGGCTTAGATGTAGCTAAAGATGTCATTAAGCACCGTGCGTATGGTCAGAAAATTACCGAAATCATCGGCGGCAAAGCAACTCACCCTGTCAGTGGTTTGCCTGGGGGCCTTTCTAAGTCTTTGAGTGAAGAAAACCGTCAAAGCATCTTAGACATGGCTAATAGTTGTGTCAAGTTTGCCCAGTTTTCGCTTGGGCTTTTCCACAAGATGGTGCTGGACAACTCTTCTTACTTGGATATGATAAAAAGCGACGCTTACACCATGAAAACCTACTATATGGGCACCGTGGACGCCCAGAACAAGGTGAACTTTTATGACGGCAAAATCCGCGTCGTAGATCCGTCTGGCAAAGAATTTGAGAAATTCGAAGGCAAAGACTACCTCTCCCACATCGGTGAACACGTAGAAGAATGGACTTACAGTAAGTTCCCCTACCTCAAGAAAGCCGGCTGGAAAGGTCTTGCTGATGGTGCAGGCAGTGGCGTGTACCGTGTAGGTCCTTTGGGGCGTTTGAATGCTTCTGAGGGTGTAGCGACTCCGTTGGCTCAAAAAGAGTACGACGCGATGTTCCAGACGCTAGGTCGACCCGTACATGGAACTTTAGCGTTCCACTGGGCGCGACTAATTGAGTTGCTTTACGCTTCTGAACATGCGGTAGAGTTGGCTAAAGACCCCGAAATCACCAGCACAAACGTGCGCAACAAACCCGGCGCCCCAACGGAAGGGGTCGGCGTGGTTGAAGCCGCCAGAGGCACACTCATCCACCACTACGTGCTCGACCAAGATGCGCTGGTTAAAGACGTGAACATGATTGTCGCAACCACCAACAATTACCCTGCGATTTGCATGAGCATCCGCGACGCCGCCAAAGGCTTAATCAAAGACGGCAAATGCGACCAAGGCATCCTCAACAAAGTCGAAATGGCTTTCCGTGCCTACGACCCCTGCTTTGGATGCGCCACCCACTTTGCGGTCGGACAAATGCCTATGACTGTCACGGTGTATGACAGTCAAAAGCACGTAGTTCAAACTTTGACGCGATAAGCGTCCCATCCCTTTCTTTCTTGTCTTTTCTTGAGTGCTTGTCTTTTGGAAGGCAAATTGATAATTTCTAGAACCTTCAGTAATACCGATATTGAGTTTACAGGTGTGTGCGATGGTTAACTCGCAAGGCTATGAAACGCAGCTTCAAGACTGGCTCAAAGGTGCCTCCCGCGTAGTCGTAGCGGGCATCGGCAACGCAATTCGCCAAGACGACTTCGTCGGCGTCAAAATCGTCCAAGACCTCACAGACAAAGTCTCCAGCAAAGTGCATTTAATTGAGTGCGAGACGGTGCCTGAAAGCTTCATGGACGAAATCGTGGAGTTGCAGCCTTCGCATGTTTTGCTTGTGGACGCAGCGTTGCTTGGGTTGAAATCTGGCGAGGCGCGGCTTTATGACGCTGAAAAAGTCGCCAACATGCCCAGCATCAGCACCCACACATTGCCCATTCGGGTCTTCTGCGACTACCTCACCAAGCTAACCCAAACTAAAATCGCGCTGTTGCTGATTGAGCCTGAAAACACCGATTTCGGCGAAGGGCTTTCGGAAGCGGTTGCCCAATCTGCTAAACAGGTCGCTTCAGTGTTGCTTTCTCTTCTTCCGTAAGTTGCGGGGTTTGTCGTAGGCATCAGTTTTTTGACCCCATTATGTTTATATCCGCTAAACAATGCAAATACCGCAGGCGCGCTTGGAGGCACAGCAATGAATTCTTATGCGGGAAAAATTCTGCACATAAACTTAGCCACCGGCGAAACCAAAACCCACCCCCTCACCGACGAGTCCGCAAAAGCGTTTCTTGGCGGCGTTGGTTTGGGGATGCATCTGTTAATGGAGCATTCTGTGCCTAAAACTGACGCGTTTGACCCTCAAAATCCTCTTGTTTGTGCTTTGGGCCCTTTGACTGGCACATTAGGTCCCACAGCAGGAAACGGTTACGCTTTGATATCGAAGTCGCCTGCAACAGGCACCGCCGCCCAAGCCACAGGGCACAGCTTTTGGGGTCCCGAACTCAAACGCGCCGGCTACGACGCCATCGTAATCACGGGCAAAGCGCCCAAACTGTCTTCCCTCTGGATTGATGACGACAAAACTGAACTTCTCTCCGCCACGCACCTCAAAGGCGCATCTGCCAGTCGAACCCAAAACGCCATCCGCGAAGAACTCGGCGACTTTTACATTCGCGTCTTAAGCATTGGGCAGGCAGGCGAAAACCTGTGCCGCTTTGCTGCAGTTGTCGATGACGAGTTGTGTAGCTTTGGGCGCGGAGGCTTCGGTGCCATCATGGGGTCTAAGAATCTTAAGGCAGTGGCGGTTCGGGGAACCCAAGACGTTAACGTGGCGGATTTAGCGGGCTTTCGCGAATTCGTCAACCTAATCAATCAACGCACCCCTGCACTGGGCGAGTCGGCTGTGTGGGATGTGGATGCGTTGAATTCCCAGTCAGCTTTAGCCACCCAAAACTGGAACCACAGCACCTTTGGTGGCATCAGCAAAGTCAGCGGCGTGTCGTTGAAGCAAACTTACCTAAAGAAAGCTGCCTCATGTGCAGCATGCGGTTTACACTGCGAAAGCATAGCTGCCGTCGAAAACGGACCCTACAAAGGCGCCGTGGCACGCCTCAACTTCGCCGCGCTGTCCAGTTTTGGTCCACTCTGCGGCGTAGACCAACCTGACGCCATAATCGAAGCCACCCGCCTTGCCAACGAATATGGACTTGACCCCGTATCCACAGGCGCCGCGGTCGCGTTTGCCATGGACCTTTATGGGCAGGGTGTTTTGTCTAAAAAACAAGCCGAAGGCATTGACCTTTCTTTCGGAAACGCCCAAGCGCTCCTCGCCGTTATTCACAAGATTGGCAAACGCGAAGGCTGGCTGGGCAACACCTTAGCTGACGGCGTCTTGAAAGCTGCTGAACTTGTCGGCGGCGAAGCCCCCAAGTATGCAGTGCATGTCAAGGGGTTGGAGCTTGCGGGGTACGATTTGCGTAGCCTTAAAACTGCCGCTTTAGCTGCGGCTGTGGCGTTTGAGGGGTCTTGTAGTTTGAGTGCTTCTTCTGATTTATCAGGTGCATCGAAGCGGTTTAAGTTGGGGCAGGATAGCGGCAAAACCGTAGCCGAAAATGCCGACCTCTGCAACGTCGCCAACTCCCTTATCGTCTGCAAGTACAGCCCTGAAGTTTTCACTGGCGGCTTGGCTGAATTGGTAAAATATTACGCTCTCGCAACAGGCGTCTCTGTAACGGCAGACGACCTACTGCGCATTGGGGAACGGGTTGAGAATTTGGCTCGCCTCTTTGCTATCCGCGAAGGCAAAGGCACCCGCCAAAACGACACGTTGCCCTACAAAATCCTGAACGTGCCCGTCGTTGATGCGGGAGTTGCCAAAGGCGCCGTTGTAAGTGGCTCCGAACTTCAGCAAGGCTTAGACGGCTATTACGCTGCCTGCGGCTGGAACAAAAAAGGCATTCCGACTGCCCAAAAACTTGCCGAACTCCACCTCACCCAATACGAACCTATAATCAAGGGGGCTAATTGACCATGGGGCGTCCTCAAGACCGAAAATTCGTTGCCGCAGATCCTGCAAAATGCACAGGCTGCGCTGTGTGCGAGTACACCTGCTCAATGGTTAACGAGAAAACCTTTAATCCCACTAAGTCGCGGATTCGCGTTGTTCGGCTAGGTCCGCTTGATAGTATGGCGGTTGCTTGTCGTCACTGCGAAACTCCAGACTGCGTGGCTGCGTGTCCCCGAGATGCCCTAAAGCAGGACCCAGTCACAGGCAACATAATAGTGGACGAATCTGCCTGCAACGGTTGCGGCTGGTGCATCCCCGCCTGCCAATTTGGCGCCATGAACCTGCACCCCGAAAAGAAGAAAGTGTTCACCTGCAACAACTGCGCTGACACGCCTGAAAAAGAACCCCAATGCGTCAAATGCTGCCCCGAAAACGCGTTGGAGTTTGTGACGGCAGAAAAGTTGGCGCAGAAGCGCAGAGTGAAAGCGGTTAAAGGGCTGTTTCAGTCCGTTGAGAAAAAATAGTGCAGCTCGGATTTTGTTTTTAAACTAAAAACCGCCCAGCCGTTTATCCACGGGACTATTTTTCCATGAACGCCAGTAAATTAATATAGTTTTCAAAGGCATACCTTTTCAAACACCTCGAAGGTACACTGCTTTGTTTGGTTACGCAGGCAAAATTCTCTACGTCGACTTGACCGCATCCAAAACCAGCACCGAAGACCTCGATGAAGAAACCGCCAAACAGTACATCGGCGGCATCGGGTTGGGTATGCGGCTTTGGATGGACCACTCTACGCCACGTACCGACGCTCTGAGCCCAGAGAACCCGCTGGTTTTGGCGTTGGGTCCCGTTGCTGGCACAGTTTTCCCCACGGGCGGAAATGGTCACGCGTTTATTTCTAAGTCTCCTGCCACTGGCAGCTTGGGCGAGGCAGTTTCGCACGGCGCATTTGGCGCGGAACTGAAGCGCGCTGGCTACGACGCCATAGTTATTTCGGGTAAGGCGGAGAAGCCCGTTTACCTCTGGATAGACAACGAATCCATCCAGCTTCTTGATGCTGCCCACTTGTGGGGCAAATCGCCAAGCGAAACCGAAGAAGCCATCAAAGACGACCTTGGCGACTACTATGTCCGCGTCGCCTCCATCGGGTTGGCAGGAGAAAAACAAAGCAAACTCGCCTGCATCCTCAACGAGAAGACCCGCGCAGCAGGACGCACCGGCTTAGGCGCCGTCATGGGCTCTAAAAACCTCAAAGCCATCGCCGTGCGCGGCACCCACGACATCGTTCCCGCAAACCCCGAAGCGTTCATGGCGTTGGTGAAAGAGTACCGCGAACGTGCCTTGGGACCCGCCACCGAAAAGTACCGTGGCTTAGGCACAGTCGAATCCATTCTCATTAATAACACGGCGTATTGTATGCCGACTCGCAACTACCGTAACGCCCACTTTGAGGACGCCGAAAAAGTCAGCGGCGAAGTCCTCAACGACAAATACGTCGCAAAAATAATCGCCTGCAGCACCTGCCCCATGCGATGCGAACACGAAGCCGTAGTTCGTGACGGACCCTACAAGGGCACCATGGCACGCATCGAATACGAATCCGTCTGGGCACTTGGACCCTACACGGGCGTGAATCGACCTGACGCCATCATCAAAGCCGCCGCACTCTGCACCCAGTACGGTATGGATGCCCAAAGTGTCGGCGTAACCGTCGGCTTCGCGATGGATTGCCACGAAAAAGGCATCCTAACCCACGATGACCTCGGCGGCGTAGACGCTCACTTTGGCAACGCAGAAGCCATGCTACAGCTTATCGAAGAGATGGGCAAACGCGAAGGCATCGGCGACATATTAGCGGACGGCGTTAAGGCAGCGGCAGAGAAAATCGGCAAAGGTGCCCCCCAACTTGCCCAACACATCAAGGGCTTGGAGGTTACGGGGTATGATTTGCGGTGTTTGAAGACGGCAGCGTTGGCTGCGGCGGTTTCTTTTCGTGGTGCGGACCAGAACCGAAGTGGCGCCTACGCAGTAGACTTGAAAGGCTCCGTGAACCGTCTGAAAGCTGAGCGTGGACGAGGACGCATAGTCAAGACCCTTGAGGACGTTTATGCGTTGGTGGATTCGTTGATTGTTTGCAAGAATGCCCGCGGCTTATTCCAAAAAGACACAGATGACCTAGCAAAACTCTACAGCGTTGTCACGGGAACTGACGTAACCGCCCAGTACATGTCTGTGGCGGCGGAACGCATCAACACGTTAGCTCGCCTCATAAACCTGCGTGAAGGCTTAACCCGCCAAGATGATGCCTTGCCGTGGAAGGTTCTGCATGAACCCATCCCCGACGAGGGACCTGTCAAAGGGGCTGTGGTGACTGAACGTGAATTAGACTTGCTCTTAGACGACTATTACGCTGAACGTGGATGGGACAAACAGGGCGTCCCCACCCCTGAAACTCTCAAACGGCTAAACCTAGACAACACAGCAAATGCGAAGGTGGAGGCTTAAGCATGGTTAAACTTCATGAACGCAAATTCGTTTCTTGCGACCCTGACCGATGCGTAGGCTGCCAAATCTGCGAATACACCTGCAGCTTCACCAAAGAAAAAGCCTTCAACCCCATCAAAAGCCGCATCCGCGTAGTTCGCCAAAACCAGATTGTGAACATGGCTGTGACCTGTCGGCTCTGTGAGGACCCTGCTTGTATAGCGGCATGTCCCCGAGATGCCTTAACGCAAGACAAAGACACAGGCGTAATCACCGTAGACAAGGACAAGTGCAATGGGTGTGGCTGGTGCATTGAAGCCTGTGATTACGGTGCCATTATGCTGAACCCCGAAACAAAAATTGTCTACGTCTGTGACCTCTGCAAAGATAACCCCTCAGGGCCTCAATGCGTGCAGGAATGCCCCGAAAAAGCGTTGTCGGTGGTTACTAGTGATGTGTTGGCGCAGAAGTCTCGTATGGCTGCAGTTCGCAAGCTGTTCCAAGAAAAACAACAACCCTAACTCCTTTTTTAAAAACCATTTTGTGGTTGAACGGATCTTTCGCTGTTTTTGTTCCGTAAAATTAATTTGTCAAGCCGAAACTCTGTTCTTAGTTTAATTGTACGGTTGTAGCGCGCGCAATGGGTCGTTTATTGATTGTTTCTAATCGCTTGCCCGTTAACATTTCAAAACGTGACGGTAAACTCCGAGTGGAACACAGCGTGGGCGGATTAGCAACAGGCATTGGCTCATTTTACAAAAACCAAGAAAGCCTCTGGGTCGGATGGTCAGGCTTCAATATCCAAAACCTGCCACCTGACGAACACCAACAAGTCATGGATATGCTTGCCAAACACAAATGCTACCCCGTCAACCTCACCCCCAACGAAGTCAAACAGTACTACGGCGGCTTTTGCAACAACACCCTCTGGCCGCTATTCCACTACTTTTTCCTCTACGCAAAATATGACCAGAAATGGTGGGACAGCTACTGCACGGTTAACCAGAAATTCTGTGATGCCTTGGTTGCCATTGCCCAACCCGACGACACCTTCTGGATACACGACTACCACCTCATGTTGCTGCCCCAGATGATTCGGGAACGACTGCCTAACGCCAAAATCGGCTTCTTCTTGCACATTCCGTTTCCGTCGTATGAGCTGTTTCGGCTTTTGCCTTGGCGCGCCGAGTTACTGGAGGGGTTGCTTGGCTCTGACTTGGTGGGCTTTCACACTTACGATTATGTGCGGCACTTTCTTTCCAGCGTACGCCGCATCTTGGGACACGAACACACCATGAACGAGGTTCAAACAGGAACCCAACTTGTACGCGTAGACCTCTTCCCCATGGGCATAGACTACCAACGCTTCTTAACTCACGCATCCAGCAACGTCGTCCGTCGAGACGTAGAACGCACCCGCCGCAAATTCGGAACCCAAAAAATCATCCTCTCCTTCGACCGCCTAGACTACACCAAAGGCATCCCTCTACGCCTTGAAGCGTTTGACGTTTTGCTGAGCAAAAAACCCGAATACCGTGGGAAAGTTTCTTTGGTGGTTGTTGCGGTTCCTTCACGCACCAACGTTAAGCAGTATCAGTTGTTGAAAAAACAAATTGACGAGTTAGTGGGACGCATAAACGGCAAATACGCCACCACCGACTGGACGCCCGTACACTATTTCAGTCACGTTTTACCGTTTGACACGTTGATTGCATTTTACAACATTGCAGATGTGGCTGTGGTTACGCCGTTGCGGGACGGCATGAACTTGATGGCGAAAGAGTTTCTGGCAAGCAAAGTTAACGCTTTAGGCACGTTGGTTCTTTCGGAGATGGCGGGCGCCGCGCAGGAACTAGGCGAAGCCATAATCGTTAACCCCAACAGCCAAGACGAACTGGTCAACGCCATCGACAAAGCCCTAAAAATGCCCCCCGAAGAACAACAACGCCTTAACCGTATAATGCAAAAGCGCCTCATGCGCTACGACATTAACCGCTGGGTGGCTGACTTCCTCACTCGCCTTGACGATGCTTGGAGTATGCAACAAACAAACACCCAAAGCCTCCTCACCTCAGCCGTCCAAAAACAACTGGTCGCAGATTACGCTGACAGCAATCGGCGGCTGTTCTTGCTTGACTACGACGGCACGCTGGTTTCGTTTGCCGACAAACCCGAACATGCCCCACCTACGCAGGAAGTGCGAAGTCTCCTAAAAGCCCTCGCTGCGTCTCCCCAAAACGAAGTGGTCATAACCAGCGGCAGAAACCGAAACACCCTGCTTGAATGGTTCGGAAACTTGGACATAGGCTTAATCGCTGAGCATGGCGCTTGGATACGGGAACGTTCTGGCAAAATGCATGCCCCCCGCCTTTTGTCAGATGAATGGAAAAAAGAAATTCTGCCCTTAGTAGAGCTCTGCACTGACCGCACCCCTGGCTCGTTCATTGAAGAAAAACCCGATTCATTGGTTTGGCACTACCGCAAAACCGACCCCGTGCTAGGGTCGCTGCGTGCTAAAGAACTCAAAGATGATTTGGTTCATTTGACTTCTAATTTTGGGTTAGTGGTTGTGGAAGGCAAGAAGGTGATTGAAATCAAAAACGCCATCGTCAACAAAGGACGCGCAGCAAGCCACTGGCTCTCCAAGGGTTGGGGCTTCATTTTGGCGTTGGGCGACGACAAAACCGACGAAGACCTTTTTGGGGCGCTTCCTCCGATGGCGTACTCCATTAAAGTTGGGTTGGGTCCAAGCAAAGCCCGCTACAACTTGACCTCTCAACGTGACGTGCTACCGCTACTTGCTAAACTACAAAACTCTGGGCACGAAAAACAAAAAGAAAAGAAAAATTAGACTTTTATGTCGCTTACGTTGGGTATCTTCTTTAGGGTCTCAATGATTGCTGCGCCCACTGGCTTGTGCACCACGTAAACTGACACGGCGTAGCCGCCTTTGCCGATTTGCCGCGAATAGTTCGCGCGGATGTTGATGTCATTGTCAGCTAAGACCTTGTCGATGTTTGCGAACACTCCGGGCACGTCTTTGTGGTGGATGAACAGTGTGTACACGGCTTTTTCTTCGAGTTCGATGCTTTCGCCAGCGTTCACTGCGTTGGTGAAGTCGCCGCCTAGCAAGTAGCCTGACACGACACGAGCGATTTCGGTGCTGGTTTCTCGTTGCCCCTCCTCAGTGGATGCACCCAAATGTGCACATAAAACCACGTTGTTCAGGTCCCCCAGCTTGTCAGCGAAGGGTTCGCCTTCCCCTTTAGGCTCATTCACATAAACATCCACGGCGGCACCTGCAATTTTCTTTTCTTTCAAGGCGTTGTAGAGGGCTTCTTGGTCGACGTTTCCGCCTCGGCTCGTGTTAATGAGAAACGCCGTTGGCTTCATCATAGCTAATTCGTTAGCGCCCACAATGACGGCTTTGCCGCCTGTGTGGATGCTGATGTAGTCTGATTGGCAGAGCACTTCTTCTTTGGTTAAGAAGTTGATGCCTGAATCGGGGCATGGTTTGATGTCGTAGCCGATGACTTCCATGTCAAAGCCGCGGTGCGCTAGCTCGGCGACGCGTTGCCCAATTCTGCCACAGCCCAACAGACCCAGCTTTTTCTTGTAAAGTTCGTTGCCTTTGAGGGCTTTCTTTTCCCACACTCCTTTTTTGAGTGTGGCGTGGGCTTGTGGAATGTTGCGTGAGACGCCTAACATTAAGCCGATGGCTAACTCGGCAACTGCGTTGGTGCTTCCGTACGGCGCAATTTTAACGACGATGCCGAATTCGGAGGCGGCTTCTGCGTCAATGTTGTCGTAGCCGACGCCGCTGCGTCCGATGATTTTGAGTTTGCCTTTGGCTCCTGCTTCGATGACTTGGCGGGTGACCTTGGTGGCGCTTCGGACAACTAATGCGTCGAATTGTCCGATTTCGGCGACGAGCGCTTGTGGGTCACGTTTTTTGGTGTCGGTTTCTATGCCCATTTCTTGGAAGAGTTGTAAGCCTTCTTTTTCTAAACCATCATTTAGTAGTACTTTCACTTGGCAGACCCCTGTTATAGTGTGGTTCTTTCGAAGTTAAGTACATTGGGGAAGTGAATTATAAATTGATTGCAATGCAGCCCCACTGTTTAGCCTTTTTTGGTTTGTGTGCGGCTGCTCAAGAAGTCTGTTTAGCGGCGTTTGGTTTGGCTTACACGCGTATGTGCAATATCAAACATCGACACCGTCTGACAATACGGGCACTTGAGCTTTCGGTGGTTCCCATAGCGCAACGCTAAAAACGAGCCGCCTGGCACCCAGTGATAGTTAAAGTTCCGTTTGCACCGTGGACACGTAAGCCGCGACGTATAATGCGGACCATATCGAGGCAGCAAGACGAATATGATGGTGAACATGACGATTATGAGTGGCACCATTAGCAGTAAGATGTCCATAGGTACTCCAGACCGAAAGAGTCACGGTTTGCTATTAAGCTTTAGCTGAAAAGAAAGAAACAAAAGAAAGAAAAGATGAAGCGGTTATGCCTTGCCAACGTAAGCTAAGGCTTCTTCGGCGCTTTGGAACCCGAACTTAACTTTGCCAAACTCTTTCTTGAGGGCAATGACATCTTTTTGGACTTCCGCGGGGGTACGTTTGGCTTTGACAACGTCAAGTATGAGGTCACAAAGGTGCTTTATGTCACCTTCGCGAAAACCGCGTCGTGTCACATCTTGGAAACCTATGCGCAAGCCTGAGGGGTCACCTTTGCTGCCTTGGTCATCATAAGGCAACAGGTTCTTGTTGCAGATAATGTTGGCGTCTTCGAGGGCTTGGGCGATTTTGTTACCGCCACCAAAGGCTCGGATGTCAACAGCGATTTGGTGGCTCTTGGTGAAGCCTTTGTGTTCGCAAAGCACCTTGACGCCGTTTTCGTAGAGGTATTGGCCGGCTGTTTGGGCGTTTTTGACGATTTGTTTTGCTAAGTCTTGACCGAACACTTTCATTTCAAGCGCTGCCACCCCAAGTGCAGGTAAACGACCAAGGTGGGTGCTTGAGGCGCTTAGGGGGAAAACGGCGTACTGAATCTTTTTGATGGCTTCTTCTGTTCGTGGCGTGCAGTCGCCCATGATGATGCCGCCTTGAGGGCCCGGGAATGTTTTGTGCGTGGATGCAGAAATGAAGTCTGCGCCTTCACGCAGGGGGTCTTGGAATTGACCGCCCGCAATTAAGCCCAGTACGTGGCTGGCGTCGTAGGCGACAAATGCGCCCACTTCGTCGCAGACCTCTTTAAGTTCTTTAATGGGGTGCGGGAACAAAAATAGGCTGCCGCCAAAAGTGACAATCCCCGGTTTGGCTGCGCGGATAACGTCTGCGCTTCGGTCGGGGTCTATGTTCATTTCGTTAATGTTGTAAACGTGGTTGATGTTTGCGATACCCAGCACTGCGCCTGAGAGGCCAGTGTAGTCGTGGCTGATGTGGGCGCCACAACTTAGGGGAGTTACGACCATTTTGCAGGTGTGTGTTGCCATCGCCAAGCCTTTGAAGGTGGCGAGGTTGGCGTGGGTGCCGCTAACCAGACGAGAATCTGCCCAGTTACATTTGAAGAGTTGCTTCATGAGGTCGGTGGCGTAGTCCTCAATTGGTGAAATGTACTTTTGACCTTGGTAGTAGCGTCTTTTGACGTGGCCTTGCATGTCGTTGTCGCCTTCGGCGTAGCGTCCTTCCAGATCGCTGCAGAGTGTTTGCATTTCGCGGACAGCGGGGCTTTTGATGCCTTCGCTGGCAATCATGTTTATGCATTCTTGGTCGCGGTATTGTTCGTGGGCTTTTGTGGCTTGCAAAAGTTTGAGGACTATCTCGTTGAAGTCTTCCATGGTTAACAGTCCTGAAGGTAGTTGTTGAACGGAGAATGCTTTGGGGGTATTTAGCCCTTACTGGAACAGTGGGAATTAACGCGCCATGGCGGCGCTTTAGTCTGCGGGGTCTTTTTGTTTTTCTGGTTTGTGGGTTTTGGCGGTTCCCCATTCCAGAATGTATGCTGCTGCCGCGGCGATGGGTAACAAAAGAAACACCAGCGGTATGGCTGAAAAGCTACTGTTTAGCTGCTGTGGTGACGTGGTTGTTGTTGACTGCGAAGTTGCTGCTTGCACGCTGCCCACAAAAAAAGTTGCCATCACACAAACTGTGACTATCGTAAATCCTAAAACCTTCTGCCAATGTGTCTTTTTATGCATGCGTTTTTTTGCCTTCTCGTTTCTCAAGGGAGCTTTGGGGTTTTTTATGCCATTTTGTGAAATGCGTTTTGGTGGATTGCGAAGTCCAGTTGGAAAATGACGGGAAACGTTTGAAAAGTGCAGTTGGAAGTTCTGAGAAATCCCACAAAATTAGCCTTTGTGGCTGGCAGGTCCGGTAATAATCTTATATTGCGAAGCGGATGTTTCTGGTGTGGTTCTATGACTGAGCAGTGGAGCAAGCCTTACCATGTTGTTTTAGAAGTTGAAAATCGTCAATGTACCATAGCTAAGCGGCTTGCCCCCTTTGGGCTAAAGCATGTCAAAGTTGCTGACATCCGCAGTTCTAATCCGAATTCTGTTAAACACCTTATCGAGCTTGACCCTGCTGAGTTGCGTCAAATTAAAAATCCGCCGCCTGAACTCAAAGCTGCCCTCCAAGGTAAAACTGAGGACAAAGCTTCGTTGTGGATGGAAAGTGAAGGCTGTGGCGTCTGCCACACCATTTTGTCTTGTGATGCTTTTTTGGTTTCGGGCAAAAGCCTCACAGGCTACACGATTATGTACAGCTTTATGGTTCCCAGCTTTGAAGCCTTCCAAAAAATCGTTTCCGCCATGAAATCCATGGGGCTTGAAGTTAAGGTTTTGAAGATGGGTAAATTTGAGCCACAAGCAGGGGTGCTTACGGAAAAACAGGAACGCATTTTTTGGTTGGCGCTGAAAGGTGGCTTTTTTGATTATCCCCGAAGGATTGAAACTGCTGCGTTGGCGAAGCGGCTTGGGATTAGTCCTTCGACGTTGTCGGAGATTACGCGGCGGGGGATGCGGCGGCTTTTGGAGAACTATTTTAAGAGTGAAACCTAAAAACCTCAAACAGTCTGCCTAGGTGGGGACGGAATTTGCTTTTAAGCACGTTTAGGCTTGCCCAAAGTGTTGCGGAGTTGCTGCTTATGACTGGTTTTTGCAGTTCTTTTTCTAAGGCGGGGATTACTCCGAAGGTGTTTAGGTTGGTGCAGCTGATGAACAGGGCATCCGCGAAGGTGGAGTTGGCGCTTCGAGCCAGCACCGATGTGTCGTTTAGGGTTAGCTGTCCGATGTCTAGGTTACGTTTTAGGTTGTATGCTCGCATGCTAACTACGTCAAAGCCGCTTTCTTCCAAAAACTTGACTTCTTTCTTGTTAACTTCTTCCACATACGGCGTTGCCAAGCTAACGTTGTGTGCCCCCACTTCGTTTAATGCCTGAACAACGGCGCTTGCGGTGACAACAACAGGGCGCTCCACTATTTTGCCGATTTTCTCTGCGATAGCCTTGTCATGTCCGATGCCTTTGATGAGGCTGCCTGAGGTGCAGGCGAACACGACGGCACTTACGTCGGCATCTTTAAGTAAGGATGCGGCGGCTTCTGTTTCTTTTTCCATGGCGGAGAGTCCTTCGACGGTGACGTCTTGGAGGGGGATGCGGGCGGTGTGCAGGCTGATGCGGGAACCACGCAGGGCAGCCGAGAATTCGGTTTCAACGGTGGTGTTTGATGAGGGAACAATAACGCCTAGACGTTTCATAACCAGAGATGCGTCTTGCAGCTATTTCTTATTTGCCCCAAACTGGCAAGCGCCCTGTGTGGGTAGCTGTGTTTTGCCTTAACACATGCTACTTGACCCTTTTTGACCCTTTTCTGCACGTTTAAACCCTTTTTGGCACGCAAGAAAAAACCATTTCACAACCTGAACCAAAAAAGCAACCCAAACCACAACCACAAACTATAGAGGGGGGTCTACCTCAGATGACAGACCTAAACAAAACTGTTAAATTATCTGCGGCTGCTTTTTCTTGTAGTTGTCTCAACGTGTTTCTGTAAACCCCTTACCTATACGGGACAACCACTATCTGTGCCCAACCCCAATCATAATCAACCAAGGTGAGCTAAATGAGTCAAACCGAAATGTTTTGTTGGCAATGCGAGCAAACCGCCAAAGGCACAGGCTGCACCACTTTTGGCGTTTGCGGCAAATCCCCCCAAACCGCTCGTCTTCAAGACCTACTTGTTTACGCGCTTCGCGGCTTATCCCAAGTCATGTTGGACGCCCGTAAAGTCGGCGTAAAAGACGAAAAAACCGACCTACTCATAAGCGAAGCCCTCTTCGCCACCCTAACAAACGTCAACTTCGACCCCGAAGACCTAGCCCGCTACCTCACATCCGTTATGGAAACCCGTGAAGCCCTCAAACGCAAAGTGGCAGCGGCAGGCGGAAAAACCAACTGGGAAGCGGCAGCGAATTTGGCGTTGGAGCCCAGCCTTGATGGGATGGCGAAACAGGGCAAACTGTACGGCATAGACGCCGCAGATGCACCTGACACCGATTTGAAAGGTGCCCAATGGCTGCTTACTTACGGTCTCAAAGGCGTTGCAGCCTACACATACCACGCTTACAAACTAAACCAGAAAGATGACTCCGTTTTCCAATTCATCGAAGAAGGTCTCGCCGCCACCCAAAACCCCGCCCTAGACCTCAACGCATTTATCGGGCTCTGTTTGAAGTGCGGGAAAGTTAACATTCGCGCCATGGAACTGCTTGATGCAGGCAACACCCAAACTTTTGGTCACCCTACCCCCACAAAAGTTCCGCTGGGACACAAAAAAGGTAAAGCAATCCTTGTCAGCGGACACGACCTAAAAGACCTCGAAGAACTCCTCAAACAAACCCAAGGCACAGGCATAACCATCTACACCCACGGCGAAATGCTGCCCGCGCACGGCTACCCTGAACTCAAAAAGTACCCCAACCTCTACGGCAACTATGGCACCGCATGGCAAAACCAAGTCCGCGAATTCCCCAACTTTCCCGGTACCATCCTCATGACCACCAACTGCATCCAAAAACCCACTGAAACCTACAAAGACAACATCTTCACCTCTGGACCAGTCGGTTGGCCAGGCGTAAAACACATACCCAACGAAGACTTCTCCCCCGTAATCGAAAAAGCCCTCTCTATGCCTGGCTTTTCCGACGATGTTGAAGGCAAAACCGTCATGGTTGGCTTTGCACGAAACGCCGTGTTAAACGTTGCTGGCGCCGTGGTGGATGCTGTAAAACAGGGCAAAATCAAACACTTCTTCCTCGTTGGCGGATGTGACGGTGCAAAACCTGGACGCAGCTACTACACTGAATTTGTCGAGAAAGCTCCCCAAGACACCGTTATTTTGACGTTGGCGTGTGGCAAATACCGCTTCTTTGACAAAGACCTCGGTGATATAGGCGGAATCCCCCGACTACTGGATGTGGGACAATGCAACGACGCGTACTCTGCAGTGGCGATTGCACAGGCATTAGCAAAAGCCTTCAACGTAAACTTAAACGAGTTGCCGCTGTCGATGATTCTGTCTTGGTATGAGCAAAAAGCCGTGGCAATTTTGTTGTCGCTGCTTTATCTTGGCGTACGCAACATCCGACTAGGACCAAGCCTACCCGCGTTCGTGACGCCCAACATGCTCAAGGTACTCGTTGACAATTTCAACATCATGCCTATAAAAACAGCAGACGAAGACCTCAAAGCAATCCTCGGCTAAACCCTTTAGGGGTTAGCTTTTATTTTCTTTAAAAGCCACGCCATGTTGCGACCTAAATCCTCCATAGTCTTTATCCCTTCTTCATCTTTTTCTGCATCACCCAACTTGTGAGCCACCCCAATGTTCCAATACGAGGAACCAGGAACAATCATTTGGCTAATCAGGAAAAAGTGATTTATGTCATCAAAAGTGGTCATGCCGCCTGCTCTGCGCACAGAAACCACCGCCGCACCAACCTTGTATCGGAGCATTTCAGGCTGTCCACGGGCAACGTAGCCTGCCCTGTCAATGAGCGCCTTCAACTCAGGCGTTAACGTCCCAAAATACGTCGGCGAACCCAACAAAACCCCGTCTGCCTCCGCCATCTTTTGGATGTAGAGGTTCACGTTGTCTTTTTCGTTGGTGCAACGTTGGTTTTTCTTTTCAATGCACACTCGGCAAGCAGTGCAACCTTGAATTTGCTGTCCCGCCAGCTGAACTAACTCTGTTTCGATGCCCTCCTGCTCCAAAACATCAAGGACACGTTTAAGATACGTAGCGGTGTTTCCGTCTTTTCGGGCGCTCCCGTTAAATGCAACAACTTTCATGACCAACCTTCCCGCCGTAACTTAGACATTTGACAGATAAAAATGCAGCGCGGTCTGCAAATGGACGCTTAATTCACCGAAACTTTATAAAATCAAACCTGCAAGTGAAAGCAACCGAGGCCCCACATTTGGAACATAGCCAAACGTTGCTTCCCACAAAAATCCCGAAAAACGAACCCGCCAAAATTATAGGCTTAATCAGCGATACCCACGTTCCAACCCGCGCCCACACCCTGCCTAACGGCGTGTTGACTGCCTTCGAAAAAGCCGACTTCATTTTGCATGCCGGCGACTTGGTGAATTTGTCAGTTATTGACGAGTTAGAGCAAGTTGCCCCCGTTTTGGCGGTCCGCGGAAACATGGACACAGGCAAAATCGGCGAGTTACTGCCTGAAGTTAACGTGTTGAAGCTGTTTGCTTGGAAAATCGGCCTCGTACATGACCCTGGCAGCTTAACCGATTTGAGTCGCCTGCAACAAATCGCCACTGAAAACGGCTTTGACGTCCTTGTTTATGGGCACACGCATACTGCTTCCATTGTTTGGGTGGGTAAAACTCTTTTTGTGAACCCCGGCAGCCCAACTTGTCCCCAACCGCCGTTTCTTTGCAAGCCCTCCGTAGCCTTGCTCAAGGTGACAAAAGAAGAAATTAAGCCCGAAATCATCGAACTCTAACCACTTTTCGGTGGACCCTGTTCACTTTAACAGATCCCTCCCCCCTGCCTCCAGTATCCGCTTGTTAACGGGGCTTAAAAGCAACTTCCACCAACACCCAACCAGAATAAGGAGGCACCAAAATGGAAAGTTGCCAAAACCCCTGGAAAGAAACCTGCCACAGCGAAAACATCAAACTCTATATTATGGTCCACGGCGAAGTCCGCCCGATTTGCAAGCAATGCTGGACAAGTCTTGCTGAATCAGAAGTCGAATGGTGATTTTAATGGAAAGCTTTAGCTTAAACAGCGCTAAATCATTCATCGGCAAAAACGTGAACCTACACCTCAAAGACGGCTCAGTAATCGTCAACGTTCATCTCGTCAACATCTGCAAAAATGATTTCGGTAAAAGCAACCTCGTAGAATACAAACCATATGGCAACCGCAGAACCGCCAAAATTCCCCTGCGCAACGTTGCATGGGCAGAACTCCTAAACCTCATGACCCTTCTAGCTTAACCGCCTAGTGGTGTTTTGTTGTATTCGGTGATTGTACACAACTCCATCAGTTTGGATGGTTCCTTAACAGGCTTTCAACCAAACTTGCCATTGCATTACGAAATCGTCGGCAAATATCAGCCCCAACTCTACTTAGTGGGCTCAAACACCGTGAAAACAGGACTCGAAATGTTCGGCGACATCCCTGCAGAAACCAACGCCGACTTTAACAAACCAACTAAATCTGCTGCCCTTTCCTACTGGGTAATACCTGACACCAAAGGCTCTCTAAAAGGAAAACTTCACTATTGCCGAAGAAGCGAATTCTGCAAAGACCCAATCGTACTTGTATCTAAACAAACACCCCAAGACTACCTAAACTACCTAAACGAAAGAAACTACGACCACTACCTTGTCGGCGAAACCGAAGTGGATTTGCCTCAAGCGTTCAAACTGCTCTCCGAAAAATATTCCACCCCCACCATATTAGCGGATACAGGTCGAATTCTTAGCAACGTTTTACTGCAGCAGAACTTGGTTTCCGAAGTTAGTTTGCTTGTCCACCCCGTAATTGTCGGTGTCAATGCTTATACCATATTTAGTGGCTTGCCTCGCTCTGTTACTTTAGAACTGCGGCAGACCCAAGTTTTTAGCGGCGACTACGTTTGGCTAACCTACAACGTAAAGAACCCGAATAGTGGCAAATAGCCTGATATATGGGCAAAAAATAGTTTTATTATGCGTTGTATGCGTTGTGGGGTTTGTTGCCAACAAACCGATATGCTGCTTTCCGAGGCAGACATTGCCCGCATAGAAAAGCAGGGGCACCACCGAGAAAGTTTTGTGCGGTTTGACCCCGAAGGTTACGCTTTGCTGCGCAATCGCCAGGGTCACTGCGTTTTCTACAACCCCACCGAGAAGTGCTGCGAAATTTACGTTTTCCGACCTGTGGGCTGCCACGTTTACCCTGTTATTCTTGATGAAGAAGCTGGCATTGTGGTGGATTCTATTTGTTGTGCCCAAGCCACAATCACCGCCGAGGAAAAAAGCAGAAAAGGCAAAGACGTGACTAAAATCTTAGAAACAATTGACCGAGAAGCAAAAACACGAAAACCCCAATAGTTAGCGTGTATCTGTGGTTTGACGACAGTTTTGACAAACTACGACCTTTTGAGCTTTCACTTGGGCATTTGGCATAACACAGGTACCAATAAGTTTTCCACATTGATCGCATATCAGCCGGACCTCTGAAACCCGTCCATTAGATTGGATAACTTCTACTGGCACTGGCGTCTTCTCCATTTATTCGAGACATGTTCATTTACAAGCTAGTTTTTACTAACTGCATCCATACCAGCTACTTAGGCTTTCTTATTTTGAATTATCATTCTTTTTCCAGAAGATACTTAATATATTCAGGTATTGTGCGGTTGGTTGCTTTGGCTTTTTGTTGGATGCAAACGTAGACCGCGTCAGTTACGCATATCGTGCGGTATCCTTTTCTGGGCGTAGCTGGGCCTCCTTTATCTCCTTGCCGTACTTTACGGTACTTTGGTAATATAAACGTTTATTGCGTCACAATCGATACGCACAAACATGTCATTCCAAAAAAATTCGCTTTACGCTTCAAGACTAACGTCAAAACTTAAATAGTGAAGGTTCCGTACATACGTTTGGACGAGGGGACATCAACGCCAAAACCTGGCTTCAAAAGCATCACTGTCAAGTCGGAAATCTACGACTACTTCTTCAACGAATGGCTAAAAGTCAAAGACGAATACACAATCAAAAAAGGCATACGCAGCTTCTCAGCCTACGTCACCTACCGACTATCTGAACTAATGAGCGAAGACAAAAAACAACTCAAATAACAATTATTTTTTTCTTGCTTTTTATTCAAAATAATGACTTCATAACGCGATGGATTGCCAACAGTTTTAAATAATTCCTGCCTGACCCTTACAAGGGTGAACCGTTATGCCCTGCACTGTTATAGTTGGCGCATTCTGGGGCGACGAAGGTAAAGGCAAAATCATCAGCTACCTCGCCCTCAAAGACAATATCGATTTTTGTGTCCGAACTGGCTCCGTTAACGCTGCACACACCGTGTTGCACGAAGGCAAAAAATTCGCTCTGCACATGGTTCCAGCTGCGTTCATTAACCCAAAAACCCGCCTGCTTATTGCTGCAGGTGCAAACGTGCATGTCGGTCAAATGTTCAAAGAACTTGAATTAACCCAAGTCGGCACCCGACTAGGCGTAGACCAAGCAGCCTCCATCATTGAAGAAAAACACAGCATAGCCGACAAAACCAGCGCAGTAAACAAAGGCATAGGCACCACTGGTTGGGGTGTGGGACCTGCCTTAGAAGAACGTGTACGCCGAACCGCAAAACTCGCCAAAGACCTCCCCGAACTCAAACCCTACTTAGCCGACAGCGTAACCGAAATTAACGACGGCTTAGATGCCGGCAAAAAAGTCATCCTAGAAGGCACCCAAGGCTTCATGTTGTCTCTTTTCTTAGGTGGTGGATATCCCTATGTTACAGGACGCGACACTGGTGCATCAGCAATCGCCTCCGAAGCTGGTGTGGGTCCAACCCGCGTAGATGACGTGATTATCGTTTACAAGAGCTTCATGACCCGTGTAGGTGCAGGGCCTCTGCCAGGCGAAATCACCAAAGAAGAAGCCCAAAAACGTGGCTGGTTCGAAGTCGCCGCAGGCACTGGCCGCGACCGACGTAGCGCTCCCTTTGACTTTGATTTAGCTAAACAAAACGCCCGAATAAATGGCGCTACCCAAGCTGCCTTAACTAAACTTGACTGCATTTTCCCCAGTTGCCAAGGTAAACGCAAATTTGATGATTTACCTGCAGATGCTAAACAGTTTGTTAAAGAAGTCGAATCTCGAACGGGTATACCTGTTGTGATGATTGGAACTGGACCTGATGCATTAGACCTTATCGACCGCAGGTCCTGTTAATTTCTTGTTTTTGAAGAGAACTGGGAATAATCTTATCTATTCCCAGTTAGCCACTCTTGCTTAAGGTAACATATAATGCTCGTGTCAACCAACAAGGCGCGAAAAGCCTCTGCAACTCTCTTTGCTTTACTATTTGTTATGGGCTTAATTGTGGGTGGATTAGGCATCTATTATCTAAGCACTCGCCAAACCGCCAACTTAACCGACCAAATCACGGACCTGCAAAACCGTGTCTCTCTATTATCTAACGCCCAAAACCAAACTATAGCTAACCAAACCATAATCATCTACCAAAACAACACTTCTCTCACTGACATATACACGGAAGTGAGCCAATCCGTTGTTTTGGTTCACGGAAGCAACGACCTCGGCACAGTGCAAGCTTCTGGTTTCGTCTACAACCACACTGGTACTCTGGTTGTATTGACTAATTATCATGTTGTAGAAGACATGACTAGTTTAAGCGTAACTTTTTCAAACGGAAATGGCTATTTAGCAACTGTTTTGGGCACCGATCCGTATGCAGATTTGGCTGTTCTTTTAGTTGATGCTCCTGTAGACGAATTGAAACCCTTAACCATTGTTAGTTCTTCAAGTTTGCAAGTAGGCGACCAAGTTATCGCCATCGGGAACCCCTATGGTCTTGTGGGTTCTTTAACCACTGGTGTGGTAAGTGCTCTTGGGCGCTCAGAAACCGCTGACTTCACTTCCCAGTTCTCGATAGCAAACATGATTCAAACTAGCACCCCAATTAACCCTGGCAGTTCTGGAGGACCCCTGCTTAACTCTCTGGGTAACGTAGTCGGGATAACCAACTCCAGAATCACCAACTCCCAAGGTTTGGTTTTCGCTGTCCCCTCAAATACAATTCTTAAAGAAATCGGGTCTCTAATTGCCACGGGCGGTTACTCTGGCCACTCCTACTTAGGTATTCATGTGGTTGACATGACTTACGAATTAGCTCAACAGCAAAATTTCAACATCACTTACGGCGTTTGGATTCCCAGCGGAACAGGACAGACCCTAATTGAGCCTGATGGCCCTTCAGATGGCAAACTGGCAGACGGCGACTTAATCATCGCGTTAAATGGCACAAAAATCCAAAGCAACGACAACTTAGCCAGCTACTTAGAAGAAAAAACTCTTCCCAACGACAACCTAGTTGTGACCTTCGTGCGAGATAATGCAACTAAACAGGTTACCTTGACTTTGGGCACTCGCCCAGCCGCAACCCTCTAAGAGCAGCCTTTTTTCTGCTCTTTTTGGAGTTTACGGATAAGCTTCCGAGTTTCTTCTTTTGACGGATGCGTTATGGCACCTGCTGGACAAATGTCCTCGCATCCAGTGCAGAACACGACGCACCCGTTTGGGTTAGTGACAATGGGTTGTTGTTTGCCGTCTTTTTTCTGCAAGGTAAACACCTTGTTGTGGCAGTAAGTGGCGCATTTGCCGCAGCTTATGCATTTCTCGTAGTTTATGGTTGGTCCCCAAGGAATTTTGTCTCGGGGCACTCCACGATAAGTTTCTTGGTTTGCTTTCGCCATGATTTTCACATTTAAGTTTAGGGGTATGGGCGTTAAAGGTGTGCTTGCTCGATGGGCATGGCTTTGGCTGCTTTTTCTTGATGTCGAATAACTGCTTTAGCAACCAAAGGCATTACGATACCGAAAACTAGTCGTGGTGTCATGGTTATGAAGAAGCCATACCAACCATAAACTAAGTTCACTTGTGCTTGCTGTTCGGTGAAGAAGAGGAATAAACCGCCAACGAGTCCAGATATTAACCCAGAGAATAGTAGTCTTGATAGTTTGGTGGATTTTTGGTTCAACGCGCCAGCCATGTAGCCAATGAGCATGGCACTAAGCAAGTAACCTAGAAGGCTTATGTTGTGTATCCATGCTGGTGACATGGAACCGTAGAGTCCATACCATAGGGCGTATATACTGCCAAGGAGAAACCCGCTGGCTCCACCTGCCCATTTGTTCCAAAGTAGCCCCAACAGCATAGGGACTGCAACAATCATTATGACTTCTTGGACGCCAAAAACGAAGATGCCTTGAAAGGCTTCATTAATTCTTGCAAGAGTTCGCTCGTTAAGAGGGAACCAGATTATAATCAAACAGACGATAGTGGGAAGTATTACGGCGAATAGGATGTCTTTCAGTTTTAAGTCCTTTAAGCCTTTGGACATGTTTGCACCAACTCCCCTATTGTTTATGCGAATATTTAATTATTGCTATTAAACACTTTTGAAACCTGTCAGCTATTCATGCCAGCAAGCAGAAATTACACTTTTTTGCCCTTCACCAAAAACACCACTATAACAAGTATCACAACAACCACACCCGCAATCACAAGCATATTACTCATTGAAATTTCAAGCGTGTCCTGCGGCGTGGCTGAAGGCGAAGGTGACGTTTGGTCTGAAGCTGTAGTTGATGGGCTTGCTGACGGTGTGGCAGTTGGAGTATCTGTGGGGGTAGTTGTGGGTGATGGTGTTGGCATTTCGGCGGCAAACGCGTAAATCACCTTGTTCCATGCGCCCACAAAGATTTTGCCGTCAGACACGGCTGGTGAACATGCAATCGCTGACCCGATGCGGTGGCTCCAAAGTTGATCGCCATTAGTGGCGTTAAGACAGTACAAGTTGCCGTCGTATGAGCCTGTATATACACAACCACTTGCTACAGCAGGCGACGATGAAACCAAACCTTGTGTGGTGTAATTCCAGATTTGGTCTCCTGAGGCAGCGTCCAAACAGTAAACATGCTTGTCATACGATCCAATGTAAACGTAGCCATTCATGACTGCTGGGGAAGCGTATATGCGATCTAACGTGGTGTAGTTCCATATTTTATAGCCTGTGTATGCGTTGAGACAGTAAACGTTTCCATCTTCTGACCCCGAATACAAGTAACCCTCAACAACTGCTGGAGAGGACTCCACCACGTTGCCGGTGGTAAAATTCCAAATCCGCTCACCGGTCGTAGCGTCTAAGCAGTAAATGTTACCATCACAAGAACCGACATAAAGATAGTTTTCCACCACTGCGGGTGAGGATTCCACCAAGCTTCCTGTTGTGAAGTTCCACACTTTATTTCCGCTCACAGCGTCTAAACAATAAACATTCCCATCATACGACCCCACATACACATAGTCCCCAACCACTGCTGGCGAAGACTCCACATACCCGTCAGTAGTGTAATTCCAAATTTTGTTGCCTGTTGCCGCATCCAAACAGTAAACGTTACCGTCATAAGACCCTACATAAACAAAGTCGCCTACAATCGTTGGAGGCGAACCTGCTGCGCCGTGCGTCGTGTAGTTCCATATTTTTTGCCCCGTTTGTGCGTCTAAGCAGTACACATTTCTGTCGTCTGAACCGATGTACACGTTGCCCCCAGCAACCGAAGGAGACGACCAAATTACGCTTCCAGTTGGAAACGCCCAAATCTGCACCACCGCCGTTGTTGGTGCCTGAGTGTCTGAGGCACCTGTTCGAGTTAAATTATGCCTAAACGTGGACCAATCATCCGAAGATGTCGCTGAAACAACGGAAATGCTCAAAACAAAAAACATCAAAATCAAAAGTACGATGCAGCGAACAACTCGCTGTTTCTTCCCCTTCGTTATCCCCCGTATCCCACGCACACTTGTCCCTTCAAACTAATTGGCAAGCGTGTTAATATTTTAATATTGTTATATTCACTGCTTAAGTATGCCCCCCTTATATGAAGACGTAAAGTTTAAGGCTAAAATTTTTCACGCAATAGCCGCTCCTGAGCGACTGAAGATACTGATTTTTTTGCGTGATGGCGAGCGATGCGTTTGCGAGATTGTTCCCCACCTTAACCAGATTCAGCCAGTGGTTTCACGGCACCTAAAAATCCTCAAAGACATAGGTCTTGTAAGTTACCGCAAGGATGGAACAAGACGGATGTATGCCATTGCAGATGCACAAATTTTTGAAGTCATTGACACAGTGGATAGCGAGTTCATGGCTGCCCTTAAACGCCGCGTACTGAAGCAGATTACGGACTGATTGTGGTTGTGTCTGCGTTACAACATGTTTTTAATTACCTTATGTAGGCAGTATTAAGATAGCGTTTGTTTTTCTGCTTGTTTTTCTGGAGGAAGCTTTGTGAATCGAAAACTCTTCCGCGGAGCACTGCTCCAAACAATCCTACTAGGATACATCAACGACTCACCCCACGGTGTACACGGCTACGCCATATCCACAGCAATGCAAAAACGATTCGGCATCCGACTAGGTGCCTCCACCCTTTACCCCGAACTCCAACAACTAGAACAAAACGGCTTAATCCACTCAACCCTAGAAGTCGTAGCCGGCAAAGCACGCCGTAAATACAACATCACACACCACGGACGAAAACTCCTCTGGGAAAACTCTACACAACTCCGCCTTGTAATTCCCGTTTTGGCAACCTGCTGCACCCCATAACCTTCTACGTGAGCTTGTCGGCGAAGCATTTATAATTTATAGATGGATAATCCGTCCAGTGGAACTATGAAACAGTTGATAATGGCTTTAGCAGGTGTTCTCCTGATTTTGGTGGTTGTGGTCGCGGCGTTTTTTGTGCTACAACAACCCCCTGTCTCTTCGGTGACTCCAAGTGTACCTACAGCGCTCATGGATGACGTCGGCAGAACAGTGACGTTAGATAGTTACCCAACGCGCATCGTGTCTTTGGCTCCTAGTTGTACTGAAATTTTGGTTGCTTTAGGGTTAGAGAATCAGACGGTAGGTGTGGTCTCTTATTCTGGCTACACTCAATCTGTCAAGGATTGGATGAATGCATCTGGCGTGACAGTGGTGGGCAGCTTTTCGCGGGTTAGTGTGGAAGCAGTGGTATCATTGGAGCCTGACCTAGTGATTGGAACAGGCGGCTACCAAGATCCCACCTCCCAACAGCTTACAGAGCTGAATATCCCAGTTTTCAGCCTTTCACCCACCAGCTTTGCAGGCGTACTGAACGACATCGCTTTAGTTGGGAACCTGACTGGGCGCATAAGCCAACAGGAAACTATTGTCACTGACCTAAACAGCCGTGCTCAAGCAATCATGGACCAAACCAGCGGTCTAAGCAAACCCCGTATTTACGTTGAATACTACTTTAGCTCTGAAGGTTTTGGCAGCTATGGCAGCTCCAGCTACGTAAACGACCTCATATCCATAGCTGGAGGCGTAAACGTATTTGCCGGTTTCTCAGGTCAATACGTAACCACTAGCAGCGAAGAAGTGCTCAAAGCAAACCCTGACGTTATAATCATTAGTGATGGTGTCATGTCTTCGCTTGCAGGCTTAACTCCCAGTGTAATTGCTGACAGACCCGGATGGAGCGAAACTAACGCGGTTAAAAACAACCAAATCTACTTAGTCAACGAAAACTCAATTACCGTCGGCAGCCCGAACATCATCAACGGCTTAGAAAGCATCGCAAAAGCAATCCATCCTGAACTGTTCAACTCCACCAGTTAAGGACAATCTGGCTGTTTACCAGACTTCCTCTTTTTCTAAAGCTGCATGGCTTCTTTATTTTTTAACGAATTAAACTAGTGAATGTGGAGTTTTTTTGCATTTTCAAAAGAAATAATTGTGGTGTTGATTAAGTGTTTTTGAGAATTAAAGAATTGGTTTTGCTTCAAATATAATTAATATTGGTAACAAATGTGGCGTTTTATACAAAAATTATAAAAGGGTTTTTCCACAAAAAAAGTTAACAGGGAGGGAAAAAGAGTAAATCCATTTCCTTTTAAAAAATCAATAACTGCGATCCTAACGGTTCTATTGTTGTCTTCTTGCTTTGCAATGTTTGCTTTTGCACAATCCACCGACGAAACAACCTCTTACGGCGACATCCTTCAATACGACTGGCCAATGCACATGCGAGACTCACATAACACCAACTTTAACCCTGGACCTGCACCCGACACACCTAACGTACTTTGGTCTACTAGGCGCCCTGACACTGGCGAATCCATATCTGGAGCACCTCCAATCGCCATAGACGGCAAAATCATCGGTTATGGTGGAAACCAACTTTGGGCCTTTAACGCCCAAACAGGTGCACTTATATGGCAAACAGAAATGAAGGGTGGCTTCCGAGGCTTTGGAACTGGTGCAGTATACCAAATTGATGACACCTACATAGGCTACGAAGCAACTGACGGTCAAGTCGTTTACCGAATAAGCGACGGTCAATTCATAGCCAAAAACGTCATAGATGCAGCAACTGACGGCATAGCTTCTCTAGGCGGCTTTCCATGCATGTACTGGGGTGGCTTCTACGACAGCGAAAACAAAATGAAGTACTCAATTGGACAAAAATACGGAACTAACGAACCGCTATGTATCGCTTTTGACCTTTCAAACCCAACAGCTGGCGCATCGATCGCCTGGACATGGGTTGCTCCTACAGGCCTTGAGCATTTAGGCTCTGGTGGTGGACTAGCTTACTTTGGCGGATACGGTGAAGGCGAAATCTACGCGTTGAACGCAACAACTGGCGATCTGGTATGGCGCAGCTTCAAGGTTGGTAACGCAGGCTATGCTGCAACCTACAGTGACGGCAAACTTTACCATTCAGCATCATCTACAAGAATTACCTGCTACAACGCAACAAACGGCGACATAATCTTTGACACCGACACAGGTGACCGTTCCTTCTTCGCTTACGGTGGTGCGTATGCCTATGGAATGTACTTCGACCAAAGCATGCTTCCTGGCGCAGGCTACATCGGCGCATGGGATGCTGAAACAGGCGCACAACGATGGAAATACCCCGCACACTACACTATCAGCTATGACACCGTTATAGTGGCTGACGGCAAAGTCTATGCACGCGCTTCTGACCAAGGCGCAGGCTCACAAGTAGCAGGATACCCAAGTCCTGGTGCAAGTTTTGTCTGCTTAGACGCATTTTCTGGCACGTTGATCTGGGAACTTCCTGGAATTAACCCCTCCACACCTATAGTTGCCTACGGTAACTTGTACTTCGTCCAAAGCGGTACATTATACTGCATAGGTGACAACAAAGATTGGTCGGAGTGGCAAAACCGTCCAACCACCGGTGTGGCAGTAGGTCAATACGCGCCATCCGACATCAACAACCCAGTCTGGGCCTTCACTGCAGGTGGTCCCATATGTGGTTCCCCTGTAGCAGTAGAGGGCAAAGTATACTTTGGTGCATACAATGGAAAATACTACTGCATTAACTCTAAAACTGGCACAGAAATCTGGACCTTCTCAACAACTTACCGAATTGCATCAACACCCACTGTGACTGGAGGAAGACTCTACACAGGTGCTGACGACGGCAACGTTTACTGCTTGAATGCCGCAACAGGCGAAAAAATATGGAGCGTTGCAGCTGGAAGAGCAGGCGGTGCACACATTGACCCAGCTTTCCAGATTCGCTCATCCCCACAAGTCGTTGGTCAAACATTGTACGTGGGCGGAATGGATGGCTATGTTTATGCATTAAACACTGAAAATGGACAGTTACGATGGCGAACTCAGCTCACAAATAGTTCCTTTGGAATTGCAGGTTCTCCTACGGTCTCCAATGGGGTACTTTACATCGCTGCTCTTGATGGCTGGCTTAGTGCTTTAAGAACTTCCGATGGTTCACAGATATGGCATATACGTTCAACTGACCCCGTGGACAGGTATCGTCACGTTGCTTCTACACCCATCGTGGTTGATGACACCGTAATACTGGGCACTACTGCAGGCACCTTTATGGGCAACATGCGCATACGTGGCTTTAGTACTGCCGATGGTTCAATGCTATGGGAAGGCAGCTTAACACGTGCAACTGGTTCAACTCCAATGATGTGGACGCCTTCATACCGCGCCGCCAGCTCGGTGGTTGTCCCCAATGGAACCAACCTTAACCCAAGCGGAACACCCTACATTCTCAATGGCAGCACCACCCGAACCTTAGATATGCTATACCTCAGTGAAGGTATGCACGTTTCAGCCTATGCAATCATAAAAGCGGGAACAAATCTGGGCACAACAAATGCGCCCTTCATCGCAAACACCACTGGCGTAGTACGCATCTGGGAACAATGGGTAGGTCACCAAATCTTTGCATCTCTAGTAGTGGCTGACACACTTGGCCAACCTAAAGGCTATGTCGGCAACGATGCCTACGGCTTTACCTGCTTTAACCTCACTGATGGTTCAGTGCTTTCCACTTTTGTGACTAGAGCACAAGTATTTTCCACAGCAGCTATCTATGATGGCACAGTCTACGTTGGAAGCCAAGACGGTCACCTGTACGCCTTCCGAGACGAACCCATGGCTTACACAGAGATTCGTGGCTGGACTAACAAAGGCTCTGAAATGTTCGTAAACGAGAATTTGGAAATAAGCGGTCAACTCTTTGCAGTGACAACCTTTACGCCGCTCTACCCCATACAAGAGCCTCAAGTGTTCTATTCTCCTTTGCAAAACGCCACAGTCTACATATCCTTCACTAAACCTGACTCGACCACTGAGGACTTTACAGCAACCACGGACGAAACAGGTAGCTTCATGGTGTCCTATACCCCTACTGCTGCGGGAAGTTCTGGCTGGGTAGTCTGGTATGACGGTCAAGAAAAACCTTGGATTACATATGCAGAATCATACTCCGAATGGACTCCTGTGAACGTGATTGCAGCGCCAGATAGTGGAACACCGACGACAATGCCAACTTCTGAAGAAACTCAAGCATCCACTTCCACAGTAACAGCGTCAGCTGATTCTATTCCGATGGAATATTTGTATGCTATCATCGTAGTTGTCATCATTGTTATCGTTGCTGTAGGTGCATACGTTTACACCAAACGCAAAAAATAAACAACCACCCCCTTACTTTTTTTAAAAAAAATATTTGTGGGTTTTGGTGGGTTCCAGTTTTGAGCGCGCTATTGCCGTAATGGCAAACCAAAAGCTTATCTGCCATTTTAAGAGGTTTTGAGTGGGAGGGAAACTTGGTGGCTAACACAAAACATGGATACGACCACTATGAATTGCTAAGTGCGCTGCAGAAATGCATCCGACGAGGCATGGAATACGAAGCAGCCCATTTCGCTGTGGAACTGGAAGAATTTAACCCCACTATGCTTTGGAACCGCCTGAAAATTATCGCTTGCGAAGATATCGGACCCGCCAACCCGGTCATTCCCCTTTTGATTGATTGCTTGCAGAAACAGTATTTTGCGGAGAAATCAAAACTTGCCGAAAGCGCCTCCAAACTCTTTCTAATCAATGCGGTTGTTTGTTTGTGCCGCAGCCAAAAAAGCAGAATAACCGACGACCTGTTAAACATTGTTTACGCCGAAAGAGACCATGGCAAGTTTTTGCCTATACCTGACTTTGCCCTTGATATGCACACAGCGCGGGGAAAAGCGATGGGTAAAGGCATAGACGACTTCTTTAGTGAAGGCAATAAACTGGAAAACGAAGTTTTAAAGAATCCTTACACTGAAAAAGCCAAAGAACTCAAAAACCAAAGCAAACTCACACAAGACTGATGCATAGACTGTTGATGTATAGTACAGGTGTATAATGAAAGCCTACCCCTTTTTTGAATGCTGTTTTTCATTTTATTTTTTGTCAATTCGGGGGGAATATAGAATAATTTTTTATTATTATATCGCATATTTAGCTTTAAAGCGAAATAAATGTGGTTATATTGTATAGCGGTATTGATTTGGTGAACTATGCATTTGTTATTCCTCAATTGACCGTGAGTATTCAAACACTTGACCCCGCTATCGTTTTCATGACTAAATCTTTAGAAGGAGGTCATTTTTATGATCACTGATAAGGTAACGAATACTTTAGTGAAGGCTGGTTTAAGTTCTTCCCAAGCAAAAATTTATGTCACTATCCTAACATTAAGAGATGCTCCAGTAAAAACAATTTCAAAAGCAGCAGAAATGGACCGCGGAGAAACTTACAGAGTAGTGGCTAAACTTTTTGAACTTGGTTTAATAGAGAAAATTATAGATTCCCCAATCAGGTTCAAACCAATTCCGATTTCAGAAGGCTTTTCTATCTTACTTGAGCGGAAAAAACGTGAAACACTGGAAATCCAAAAACAAGCGCAACGCATAATCAACGATTGTAATATAATCGCTCGCAAGAAGTCTTTCGAAGAGGATTGCTCCAAAACGTTCTTGATTCCTTCAGGGGGTCATTTGAACAATTTACAGGCAAAAATATTTTTTAATGTCAAAAAGAGCTTCGATGTCATCACGTGTCTGGGTGAATTTGTTCGTTACATAGAATCCTATTATGAGGACTGTAAGCATCTTTTGGCTCGGGGGGTTAAGGTTCGTTTTCTGGTTGAAAATCTTGAAGATAAAGAGCTTTCGTTAGAACCGTTAGATGAGCTTCAATATGATTCAAACTTCAAAATGAAGTTTGTATACAGCCAGATTCCTACTTATATGTGCATATATGACAACACAGGCGTTCTAATTTCGTCAGATAAAGAAACATGGACTTGTGATGTTCCAGCTTATTGGTCAAAAGACCCCATTTTTGTAGCTATAGCCCGAAATATTTTTGATAAGAATTGGAATACTCGGCTGTAACCTTCCCGTTTTGTTTTTTGGACGCTAACAGTTTTTCACTCGGCGTATTGTTTTGTGGTTGCGACTTATTGGGCGTCACCTGTTCTGTTATTAGTGCAATTTTGAGCACGTCATGTTATGCTGTTGCTGGCGACATCTTTCACTCACCAGTTGTTATAAACTCACAATGGGGTAACTGACGACTACCAATATTATAAAGGAGGCAAGAAAAATAAACAAAATACCTTTCAACAAAGCTATACCCCTACTTGTTGTATTGATAGTCTCTACTGTTGCTGGCATAGCCCTAAACCAGACCCTTTCTACGGCTCAAGCGCAGACAAACTCAAACGGATATGAATGGCCCCAATATGGCTGCGACGACGGTCAAACAGGCTTTAATCCAGGCGCAGCTCCAGACACTAATAATGTGCTTTTCAAAGTCGCTGCTTCTGGCTCTGGGCAAGTTGAAGTCTTCAATGGCTTAGCCTTCGTAGTTTCAGGTGCAACCATATACGCCTACAATGCATATACTGGCGCAAGCGTATGGAACACAACCTTAAAGCAGAGTGCATCAGGATTCGGAACTACCTCCGTTGCAAAGATTGACGATACTTACTTCTTTGTGAACACTGCAGGTCCAGAAGTTCATAGAATCTCAGATGGGTCATATGTTTCTAACTTGACTCTGAATGATTACAGTCGTATGCCTGGTAGTGGACAATACTTCTATGGTGGATATTCTAGCGACTTAATGATGGAGTACATAACGGCTTATGATGGCTCAACAAGTGAAGGTAAGGTTATAGCAATTAGTTTAGCAGACCCTACAAATCCAGTAGTTGCATGGGAATATGTTGCTAACGAGGCTTCCGAAATTATTAGCACTGGTGGGGGCAAAGTCTTTTTAGGTACCACACAGGCAGCCGTTTACGCTTTGGATGGTGAAGACGGAACCTTTTTGTGGCGAACAGAAAAAAGCGGCTTGCCGCAGCAATCTGCCCTTTACTATAATGGTAAACTGTACAGTGCTGCCGTATCTCAGGTTATGACCTGTATTGATACCGAAACTGGCGAAGTCGAATGGGAATTTGACTCAAGCAGTCTGGGTACCCGCGCATACTACGCCTATAAGGGCGCCGCGGCATACGGTCGAGTCTACGACTGCTGTATCTCCACTTATCCTAGCGGTTGGGTTGTCTGTTGGGACGCAGAAACTGGTGACTTACTGTGGAAACAACCTGCATACTACAACATCGCATACAACACCGTTGCCATAGCAGACGGAAAAGTGTACGCCAGCAAATGTGACCAAGCACCCGGAAGTGCTACTGCAGGTTTAGAGATGCCTGGATATGCTTTCACTTGCTTTGACGCATTCACTGGTGAACAACTATGGACAATTGAAGGCGTAAGCGTTGCCAATCCTACAATTGCATATGGAAATGTTTACTTCATCACTGGCGGTTATCTGTATTGCATCGGCGATGAAGTACAAGATTGGAACTTTGGCTTTGCTGGAAACCTCGAAAACCAACGAGTAGCAACTGGTCAGTCAGGTCCATCAGATCTGTCCTATCCTAAATGGAGCTTCAAGACTGGCGGCGAAGTGACTAGTTCACCTGCAGTTGTTGATGGCAGAGTTTATGTTGGTTCTCATGACCAAAACTGGTACTGTCTCGATGCTTACACTGGCGAAGAAATCTGGAGCTTTCCTGTCGATTTTAGGGTAATGTCTTCTGCTGCAGTTGTTGATGGTAGAGTTTACACTGGTGCTGATGACGGTTATGTTTACTGTTTGGACGCTGCTTCAGGTACAAAGATTTGGGAGCACTACGCTGGTGGACTGATTGAAAACGTCATCTTCCCTGTTGAGTGGCAGCCTCGTTCTTCACCAATTATCGTTGGCGATAAACTCTATGTTGGTGCTTTAGATGGCAAAGTTTATTGCCTAAACATTGACGATGGCAGCGAAGCGTGGACTTACACTACCAGCGGACCTATCGGTGGTTCACCTGCATATTCCAACGGCGTAATCTACATCACTTCTACCGACTCCTACCTGTATGCTCTCAATGCTAACAACGGTCAACTTGTTTGGAAGAGCTTCCCACTTAATCCTGGTGTCGGCATTCCAACGTACTGTGACATGTGGTGTGCTGGAACACCAAATATCGCTGATGGCAAAGTTTTCGTTGGCGGTGGCTCCATTTATGGAATTGCTGTCAGTGGGTACGACTATACTGGCAAAGACCAGACTAGACCTAACGGTGCTATGGGCGGTGGTATTCTGATGTTCGCTTTCAATGCCGCAACTGGTGCAAGCATATGGAACCAGTCTTTGACAGGTAACTCTCAGGCGTTCTTTATCCCCACCTACCATGACGGCACACTATACATCTCTGAGTTTATGCATGTGACTGCAATGAATGCTACAAGTCCACGTTCTGGCTCCGTAAGCATCGTTGGATTTGGCGGTGATCAACCTGGAAACAGAACTTGGACACAGTGGATTGGCTATCAGATACTTTCGTCAATTTTGTACGTTGATGACGTAAGTGGTCCAAAAGTTTACGTGACTAGCGACGTTGGCAGCGTTACTTGTCTTGATGCTGAAACAGGAAAACCACTATCGGCATATCAGACTAAAGGAAATGTTGATTCTTCTCCAGCAGTTTGGGAAGGAAAACTCTACGTTGGCTCAGGCGACGGTAATGTATATTGTTTCGATGACTCTCCCGCAGTTGGTTTCACTCTTCACGCAGAATCTAGCAAAAGCTCTGAAATGTGGAACAACGAAACCATAACAATCTCTGGATACCTAAATGCGAATCCAAACGAACTCACTTGGAGTGAAGGTCAATACGTAGCTGTTGCAAGCAGTATGCATCCTGGTCTTCCGAACGCAACAGTTCACGTATCATTTACGACACCTGCGCAAGAAAACATGGATTTAACTGCTACAACTGACAACAATGGCTACTTCACGATTTCCTGCAGTCCAACCGAACTCGGTGCATGGGGCTGGGTAGCTTACTATGAAGGCAGCAACAGAACAGGTATAACTTACAATGAAGTCTACAGCGAATGGAATACGATAAGTGTCGTCTCTGCTCCTAGTGGTGGTTCTTCAGAACCTCAAGTTACCGCAACTCCTGAATCAACACCTGACGGAACCACACAACAACCAACTGACGCAAATACAGCTAGCGGCATACCTGTTGAATACATCTACTTAGCTGTCGCAGTCGTAGTTTTAGTCGTAATTGGCATCGGTGCATACGTATACAACAAGCGAACCAAAAAGAGTCAGTAACCCTCCCTCTTTCTTTTTTCTTTTTTTATTTAACTAACTCAAGTGTTTATCTTATCCACCTACACGAACAGTGCCTGTTTTTTAGTTCCGTATAGAGCATCGTTAACTTATTCTGTAATAGTTTTCAAACGAAATTTTTCTGATACATCTTTTCTTATAGAAAATATTATCTGCTCTTTGATGTAACAAATTATGGAGGCTTATGTCGCTACTTGCCATGTCTCTGTCCTCCACAACCTTGGGTCACTACTTGGAGCTTTTTGCCAACACTGAAATCTTTATCTTCGTTTTCATGGAAATCTCTTCCCGAATTGGAATCATTCGAGGCGTCATCTTCCAGCAAGCAACCCTAAAAAACTACGCCGTTTTCATCGCCCTTTTCGGGTTATTTTCCATATTTGGCACCTACATTGGAACAACCGAAAACTCTGGTGCCATCACTAACATTCGAGACTTGGCGCCGATAATCGCTGGGTTTGTGGCAGGTCCTTTGGTGGGAACTGCAGTTGGACTGGTTGGGGGTCTGCATCGGTTTTTTGTTGGAGGAGTAAGTTGTGTTCCCTGCTCGATAGCCACTGTTTTGGCGGGTTTGCTGGCTGGGCTCATTTTCCGCGCGAATAAAGGTAAACTATTGGGCGCGGTGCCTGCTATGCTGTTTGCTGTTGCTGTGGAGTTGATGCATGGTGGGCTAGCCTTGTTGATTGTGCAGCCTTATTCTGTGGCACTTGACATAGTGTCCACCAGTATCCCTCCTATGATTGTCGCTGTCTCTTTGGGCGTAGGCGTCAGCATGGTTATCCTCCATTCCGTAAAAGAACCCGCGCTTGCACTCCAAGAAACAGACAAAGGAACCCGTAAAGAGGCAAAGCAGCCACTTGGGCAGATAAATCAACGTGTAGTCGAAATGCTTCTGGGAGGCCGTTTAATGAATTATCGAATTCTGTCAGTAAAGCGTAGAAAAAAGTTTTAAATATAAATATTCGACCTTATTGGTATGTTCCGACGTAGCGTTTGTTACTTTTTGATTATCGTTCTCGTAGTCTCGTTGTCGGCAGCAGCAGTATCTGTGTATGTTTTTAATGACCAACAACCTGCAAGCTCCATAAGCACTTTTACTTACTATACCGAACAGTTTCCTCCCTGTAACTACCAAGAAAATGGCACAGTGACAGGTATAGCAGTTGACCTCTTAACCGAAATTGCTGATAAAATGGGCAGCAAAATATCGCCTGACCAAATTCAGCTAGTTCCTTGGACAGAAGCCTACCAAGCAACTTTAACTGGCGAGAACACTGTTCTTTTTTCAACCGCACGGTTGCCTGTGCGAGAGGATTCTTTCAAGTGGGCAGGTCCTTTGTTTATGGATACATACGCCCTCTTCACCCGATGGGATAACAATGTTACAATCCAAAATGCCAGCGACCTTAACGAATACAGAATTGGTGTAATCCAAGATTCAGCTGCCATCACAAAGCTCACAAATGCAGGCGTGTATGAGAGCCAACTGGTGTACTTCACAAATGCCTCGGTTATCATAGATAACCTCTCAAGTGGCGACATAGACTTTTGGTGCTATGCTCAAATAGTGGGACGAACCCTCACCGAGCAGATAACTGGCAATTACTACGCCTTCAAAAACGCCTTCACCCTAAGCTATTACGACTACTATTATGCGTTCAGCAAAGACATTCCAGACTCAACAGTTGCCTCTTTCCAGCAGGCAATCGATTCTCTTAAACAAGAAAAAGACGCCTCTGGCATATCTACTTATGAAAAAATTCTAAGACGCTATGTTCCAACACAAGGAACCACTACCTCTCCCGAAGAACTCGTTGAATTCGTTCAGGATGCCTACGATTATGCACAACAAAATGGTCAAGAAGCGGCTTTAAGTGTATTTAATAACCAGACTGGTGCGTTTGTTGACGGCGAACTTTACATCTTTGCCTATGGCATGTCAGGTAACACGTTAGCTCTTCCCTTTCAACCAGACCTTATTGGGACAAACCGCTGGAACGCAACAGATGCGAATGGAACCGCATTTATTCAGCAAATAATTCAAACGGCGCAGTCTGGTGGCGGTTTCGTGCGTTATTCGTATGTGGACCCTGCAGATGGCTTCACTGTTAAACCTAAAGTCAGCTATGTCGTTATGGTAAATCAGGATTGGCTTATCGGAGCAGGCATTTACGAAGCATCTTAACTCCTTAACTTTTCTTACTCCAGATGGCTTATTCTAGCAAAGTTTCCTACAACGCAATCAATAAGAAAATAGTCAGAGCAGGCTTACACATGAAGATAAAGAAGTTAAGAAGCTACTATGCAACAACCATGAGACAATATGGCTTGCTTTCTGAGGAGATAGACTTATTGCAGGGACGTATTGGTAAGAGTACATTTCTAGCTTATTACTTAAAGCAGACCCGCAGTCATTAGGTAAGACGATTAAGAGATGTGCCAAAAATAGTGTCTCTTTGCGCTCTCTTAATTCTACTTACGTTTCTTTAGGTAGATTATTAAACCAATAGCTACAGCAACCAAAGCAACCCCGGACAGGGCTATTAGCAGAGTGTAGTCTTGTGTTTGCATGTTTTCTGCCGATGTGCTGGGTTTTAATGTGGGTTCCAAAGTTTGAAATGGAGAAAGTGATGTGTCCTTTGAGGTAGTTGGAGTTATTGTACGGTTAAGGTCTGAAGAAATTGTAGATGATGGTGTTTGTTGTGCTATATTAAAGAAGACTGTGTCTGATTTACCCATATTCCCAAAAGAGTCATTGGCGTAAACAACCAAGCTGTGGGTGCCCTTTGTTAGTCCTGTTAATGTTGAATTGCCACTTATTGTTTGATTACTTTGGTTATCTATGCTGTATCCAATCCAGCAAGGTTCCAATTCTAATCCAGTTTCCTTAATATTAACCAATAATGGAACAGTAGATTGCTCATAGGTTGCATTCACACATATAGCTATTGTTGGAGTGGAACTGACTACAAAGGAATATGTAGAAGTCGTAGAAACATCAAAGTAACCAGAATAGGCATCAGACGGGCTGCTTATTATAATTGACCAAGTGTCTGCTCTAACCAAAACAGTGATATTATGTAGTCCAGACGAAAGAACGCCTACATCTTGGAAATAGGTAATGTTTGAGCTGCTGGGAAAATGTCCCTTCACGCTTTCGTAGGGTAAATTTGCATCTCTGCCATAGACTGTGTTATTGACCATTACTATGTTGTTATCTAAGGTGCATGTGACATTTCTTATCGTACCCACGTAGAATTCATAACGCTCACCTGTCGAAAAAGATTTAGTATATTTCCATGTTTCAGGCATTTCCAAATTAAAAATTATAATTTGGTTTTTTTGGGCTGTTCCATTAATTGGAGAAACGAAACTTATGGCGGGGCGGTCATATATTGGTGGGACATCAACAGCAGAATAGGGGTTGGCTTGAATTAAGTTAACAAGTCCAAACCCTATAAAAGACGTTACTAGCAGGCAAAGCAGCGTAACAGCCTTCTTTATTACCACAACTGGTATATTGATTGTTTTTACTTAAGAGGGTTCTTGTCAAAGTTTCTTGTGTAGAAAAATCTGCTTATACTCAAACAACCGTTTTGTGGTGGGGCTGCCCGGATTTGAACCGGGGTCTATAGAGCCCAAGTCTACAAGCCTGGACCATGCTAGCCGACAGCCCCACTCATTGGAAGCTAGGACAACAATAATTTATCATGAACCATAAAAACCTTAGCCAATCCTCCTCAAAATTGTTTGCAGCCAAATTTACCTCTCTTACCGCAAGCCATAAAAATAGCTCCCAGCGTACTACAACCGATGCAACATGGCTAAACCTGTTCTGGCTGTAGCTTTCCTGCTTTCTCTTTTGGTTTTCTCTGTTTTTATTTCAGCGGCGTCTGCGGAAAGTTCCTCTTTAGGAATCAAGGCAGGCGACGACTTCATCTATGGCTTCACTGGATTCTATCAATCTAACCAAACGGGCGCCGAACTTCCCACTTCCCTGCAAGGTCAATATGACTTGACATACATTGGGGCTATTATACTGAGTGTGGATGGAATAGCGGTTACTGCTAATTCCAGCTACTTTTACAGTAACGGGGTCTATATGGAAATAGCCACAATAGATTACTACGGCGGTTATTTGCCCTTCTTTATCCCTGCAAATCTGGGCGTAGGTGATGTAGTTCCAAACAGTGGTCAAGAAGGTGCCCCTGCAGATGTCTGTTACGTCAACGACACCACTACTCAAACGTTTGGTTCTCAATCTAGAACTTTACTTCATCTCTCAATTGTTTTAGCCGTCGAAGGCTACTCGGACGTTTCCACAAATGCATACTGGGACCAAGCTACAGGTGTGCTCACACAGGTAGAATATGCCTACAGCAGCCAAACTGGGGATACATCAACTAGCTGGTCAATAACCCTAAAACTGGCTGAAACCAATCTTTTTACCATATCTGCATCAGAGTCACCTGTAGCATCGCAATCGCCTGTTCCGTCTCCCTCTGTCCCAGAATTTTCCCCTGCCGTCATTGCTGTGATATCAATTGTTCTGCTAATTGTCGCTACACTTTACAAAAAGACCCAAGGCAGCAATGCTAAACCTCAAAACGTCCCCATGAACTGTCTGTAGTGTTCATCGGCGGCGTTGAGTAGGCATTGCAAAACTTGGCACAAAGGCATTTTGTCGTGCAGTATGCTTACCGTACAACCCGGCTGCACTAAAGCTGGTTGTTCTTTTGGCGGAACGGTGATGTTCCGCAGGCAGCGTTAAGAATTACTTTTGGATAATAATTATGAGGAAAATGAAGAAAGCAACCCTAACAGCAATAGTAGCTATTTTGATTTTGCTATCTGTGGGCATGCAATCGGCAGAAATTTCACGAGCAGATAGCCTTGACCTTAACCAACCACGAATAATTCTTCATTCTCCGACCCCCATCCAAGTTTATAATTCAAGCATTATAAATTTAAGCTTAGAAATAGTTAAGCCAAGCTCTTGGTTTTACAGTGACTACTGGACTTGGAACCCATTGGGGTCATGGCCCCCTAATCCCAAAACGGATTACATAAGGGGGTATGGCTGCTATGGACGAATAGATTATATCGAATGCATCTTGGACGGAAAAATAAACCAGACATTCCCGATAGATGATTGTACCCCTCATGTTTTCTACAAAAATCAATTGAGCACCAAGCTGCGCTTTTCTCAAACCCTAAGTGTTGCTGAGGGAAGACATTTGCTTAAAATTACCGCATTTGGCAGTTTCTATCCTGACCGCTTCTCTTCTGATCCTTATAGAACTCGACAGATTGTAAATTGTTCAGTTACAACATCTTTTTCGGTATGGTATACTAGCCCTCAAATATCAGTGATATCTCCTCAAGATGCGACATATAGTGAGGTTTCGGTTCCAGTAACTTTTGAGCTTGATCGGCCTGCGTCGTGTGTTTATAGTCTGGACGGCGCTGGTAACGTTTCATTGGCGGGAAACATAACTCTGTCTGGATTAGTTGAGGGGTCGCATAGTCTTGTTATCTATGCAAAAGACCCTGCGGGCAACGTGGGCAAATCGGATACCGTTATGTTTAATGTAGTGCTTCCGACACCTGCTGCTTCTTCTTCGTCTTCGCTTTATCCCTCTCTAACGTCGACTTTAGAACCATCATCTACCAATAGCCCGGCAGGTAATCTCGGAGCAAATTGCACGCTGCCAATATTAGTTGGAATTGTGTGTCTACTTGTAATTTTAGGTTTGATTTTTTACTTTAAGAGGAAGAGAAGATGAAAACAGCACTGGTGCTGGTTCTTGTTGGTTTGTCGTTTTCTTTGTTTACTTTACAAATAACAGAGATTTGTAAAGCTCAAACAACCAATCCCTACCCGTATCCAGGAATTGAATTGTCAATAGAAAACGATTACACTTACACTTCCAGCAGCGTTCTATTGTATTTTTCAGGAATCCTGATCCCATGGGCATCTGTAACATACTCAAACTTCACTTGCTATTTAGACGGAAATGAAATAGCCTTAAACTCGAGTGAAAATACTCTCACTGGATTATCAGGTGGTCAGCATAGCATAAGAATAACCGCCTCTGTATCTGTGCGGTTTTACGGTTCGCAACAGAGCGATTTCTACGCCAAGTACGGCTTCTTTGAAACCATCCATGTAATGGAACTGAAGTCTGTTGATACCGGACCAATCAACTTCAATGTTGAGGAGCCAGCACTATTGACCCCGAGTCCTTCATCTACGATCCCAGAGCCTTCATCAACAACCACTCCAACTACTTCCCCTAGCCCCACCCCTTCACTTACTCTCACTTACGTGCCTACTTCAAGCCCAACACCCTCGGCAACATCAACCCCGTTGCCAACACTATCACCTACAATACCCGAGTTACCATTACTTACTCTAACAACTACATTTCTAACAATAACAGTACTTGTAACAGTGCTCATTAGGTGGAAAAAACTACGCGGGCAAGGCTGAGTCCTCAAGCATTTAAGTAGTTCTAGGAATCTTGCGCAATTTCGTCGTTGCGCCTCGTTTTGAGGTAGCGTGGCGCGGAAAAAGCCGCTGCTCATAGTCATGTATCAAGTGGTTGGTTTGCATGCCCACGGAGTTGCGTGGAAATTTAAAAGCTTGAGGCGGGGCTACGGAAGGGAACGGGTGGAGCCTCGAGCGGGCTTTGCTCCCGCGGCCTGCTGCTTACGAGGCAGCCGCTCTGCTGGGCTGAGCTATCGAGGCACAAACCCGCCTAAAAGGATGAGAAAGAACTTTTTAAATGTTTAACACCACAATCATCTAGGGAACTAACATGCCTATCCAACTTGGAGAGCATGCCATCATTACGCTTATGCGCCAGCACTTCACTCCTATGCCAGATGCCTTGCCGTTTGGCGACGATGTCTCCACCGTTCCAATTGGTGAAGGTGAAGTTGCGGTGCTTAAAACGGATATGCTCGTTGCCCAAACTGATGTTCCCCCAACTATGACGTTGTGGCAGGCAGCCCGAAAAGCTGCTATCGCGCCGATAAGTGATTTTGCAGCCAAAGGCGCCAAACCCATAGCTGCCACCGTTGCTCTTGGGCTTCCAGAAGGATTCACAACTGCCGATTTTGAAGCACTTGCTCAGGGTCTTAACAGCGGTGCCCAAGAGTACGGTGTCTACATTGTGGGCGGTGACACCGCTCAAGCTAGCAACCTAACAATTGCCGTTCACCTTTATGGCACAGCAAAAAAACAGCAACTGATGCTGCGAAGCGGCGCCCAATCAGGCGACATTTTAGCTGTTACCGGCTTCTTCGGCAACCCCCCCGCCGGACTATGCCTCCTACTCAAAAACGACACTGCCCCTGAACCGTTAGGACAAACGCTCCTAGATTCCGTTCTTATGCCCAAAGCCCGTCTCGCTGAAGGCTTAGCGTTGGCAGCAACTGGTGCTGTGACTTCCGCTATGGATTCCAGTGACGGTTTAGCTTGGTGCCTGCATGAGTTGGCGGCTCAAAGTGAGGTGGGGTTTGAGGTTTCAGATTTACCGTTAGCCGCTGAGGCAGCCCAGTTTGCCCAACTAAACGGCATAGCTGGCGCGGGTTTGGCTTTGTATGGTGGTGAAGAATACGAGTTGGTTTTAACAGTTAAACCGCAGTTGTGGCTTGCGGCGCAGACAGCGGTGGCTTCTGTCGGCGGCGCCCTGCTTCCCATAGGCATCGCCACCTCCAAACGCCACATAACCTACCATTCAGAAGGACAAGAACACCAAGTTGAACCCCGCGGCTACGAACACTTCAAAAGCTAACAGGTTCAGCTTTGTCTTTTTGGTCCAATAAATAATTGATAACCGTTATGCATGATGCCGCCAAGTAAGGGGTTTTTCCCAAGCTGATTTTTGTGCCAAAGCGCTGGGCAAATCGCTCTGCATTTTTAGGCAACCCAACATGGTCTCCGAGCACAAACAGCGGGTTCTCTGCAATTTGGGTTTTGGCTATGTCTGCACCGCCTTCCTCTAAGATGTAAATGGTGTGAGTTTGGGCTTTTTCTTTAAGTAACGTTTCAAAGCCAGTTTTTTGGGCGGTGACGCCGGGGTGACTTTTGCCAGCAACCGCTTTGCGTAGGATTGTATCCCATGTTGCTATGTCGGTGCGCACGTCGTAGAGTTCTGCGCCTACGATTTGGATGTGAAGTGGCGGATTAGGTGCCCCATTGAGTATGGCGTGAAAGTTCACGTTACGACGCAAACCATGCGACAGAAACAGGCTTGTTACGATGCATTCGTAGGCGATGTCTAGTCTGCCTGCGTCGTGGAGGTTGTTCCAGTGGGGGTCAGTTTTGCCCATGCGGCTGTAAAGCAGGAATTCTCGCATGTAGCCTGATACGGTGTGGCGGCTTTTAGTTGTTTCTTGTGAAGCCGCTGCAAATAGGCGGCAAAAATTGTTGACGTGTTAGTTATGCGTCATCTTGTGGCTTTGTTTGTGATTTAACGAATTGAAGCAGCCGAGACAGACCGTAACCAAATGAGGTCATTGCTGTCTGCGCGTACGCCTATACCAAGAAGGCAAAAGGTAGCCTTCCCCACATTTTTTGCTTCATGCTGGTCGGCAAATTTTTATGACAACCCACAATATTTGTTCTTAAGTGGATACCGTGAACAAACCCAAATTCGGCGTATTCCTACCCTTCTACCTCTATCGCGACGTAACAGACCCTAAAATGCTATTTACCAAACTCAAAACCGTCGTTTTAGAATGTGAACGTTTGGGTTATGATTCAGTTTGGCTTGATGACCACTTGATGTATGGGAAAATGCCGATTTTAGAGTGCTGGACCACCCTCGCCGCTCTCGCTTCTGTTACCTCGCGGATTCGGCTGGGCACCATGGTGACCTCCCACGCTTTCCGAAACCCCGCCGTATTGGCAAAGATGGCTGCCACCGTAGATTTGGTTTCAGGCGGTCGCCTAGAGTTAGGGTTAGGCGCAGGCGTCCAAAGTCAAGAGCATACCGCTTACGGTTTCTCTTTTCCTGCACTTAACATGCGGGTACAGCGGCTAAACGAATCCATAGAAATAATAAAATCTCTATGGACCCGCGAGAAAACCACCTACAAAGGCACCCATTACCAAATGGTTGATGCAGTGTGCGAACCTAAACCTCTTCAGAAACCCCACCCGCCAATAGTTGTCGGCGGGGGTGGAGAACGTTACTTGTTAAAGGTCACCGCAGAACATGCAGACCGCTTTGACTTCAGCTACCTGCCCACCATAGAGTTGTATCGCCATAAACTGGCAGTTCTGGAGAAACACTGCAAAACTGCAGGACGAAACTTCAACGAAATCGAACGATCCTGCTGGCCTCAAGGACAAATCATTCTTGGACGCGACAAAACGGAACTTGAACAGAAAATCAGCACCCTAAAACCTAAAGGCGTCAGCAGAGCTGCCTTCGGAAAAGCTCACTTCTTAGGCACGCCCCAGCAGTACGCCGACACATTGAAACCATACCTTGACTTGGGCGTTACATATTTCATGCAATATTTTGCAGACCTACCTGACGTGGACAGCTTGCAGCTTTTTGCGCGCTTCATTAAAAATTGACTGTACACGTTAAGACGTACCCTTTAATTTATTTGTGTAACGTGCACTTATGCTTCTGAAGATACACTGCCTATGGTTAGGTACAAGATGGCAACGCACAGGTGGTCTAACAGGCTTTGATCTCAGTCTTTGCCGTGCTTTCTTTAGCTGCAAGCATTGTGTGTTTCTCTTTAGGCGTGATTGTGTATTCTCTTAATCGAAAAGCCACTCTAAATCGGGTTTTTGCTTTAGCGGTTTTAACAGGCGGCTACTGGGCACTAACCGAATACCTCACCCGAACAGCTTTAACCACTGAAGCGGCTTATTTTTGGAATCGTGCCTCCTTCATTTGGCCGTTCTTTTCTGCCTTTCTGATACATTTTACGCTTGTCTTCACAGAGAACTCTTTTCTTAAAAAACGCCGAAATTATCTCTTGCTCTATGGTCCCCCACTGGTGTTTTCCATAGTTGGGCTGTTTACGGAGGAAATTGTCGGAACCATAACATACGCGTTTTGGGGCTACACTTACAACTGTTCTTTGAGTTGGATCAGCATACTCTGCAACGTTTGGTCAGGCGTAGTTGCTTACTCCGCCATCTTGTTATGCGTACTATATTATGTGCGGGTAACGGACACTTTGAAGCGAAAGCAAGCCAAGTTTGTAACAATTGGGCTTGCTGTTCCCGTTTTAACCTTCAGTGTCACCGAAGTGCTTTTTCCAGCGTTTGGTATGAAAGTTCCAGAATTGGGCAACACGTTTAGTGCTTTTATGAGCATCTTTGTGGCGTATGCCATCTGGAAATACCGCCTGTTTCAGCTGGGCCCTGAAATTGCCGCTGAAACTATCCTGCGCACAATGCCTGACTCACTCATCTTAGCCGACATCAATCGAACCATCCTGCGAGCGAACGCTTCCTTAACTAATTTGCTTGGCTATACGGAGAAAGAACTCAAGGGCAAACCTATCAAGATGCTGTTTCCGTCTGAAGAACAGTATGATGCTGCTATAGCAGAGTTTATTCGAACTGAAGATGTTCGTAATCATGAAATAACGTTAAAAACTAAAACTGGCGAAGAGCGCATCGTGAGTGTCTCTGGTTCTTTTGTTAGAAACAAAAAAGGGAAACCCTTAGGAGTAATCTGTGTTATCCACGATTTGACTCCCCAAAAAGAAATTGAGCAGAAACTTGTGAATGCACAACGATTTGCTTTGATTGGTGAATTAGCAGGTATGGTCGGGCATGATTTGCGCAATCCGTTGACCAGCATCCAAGGCGCCACCTTCTATCTGAAACGAAAGTACGGTCCCCAAATGGACGCTGGTGGTCAAGAAATGCTCTCCACAATCGAACGAAGCATTCAGTATTCAAATAAAATTGTAAAAGACCTCTCTGACTTTTCAGGTGTAATTCGCCTAGAACTTACCACGACAACCCCCAAAGCTTTGTTAACCAATGCCTTAGAGCTGCTTTCTGTTCCTCAAGAAGTCACCTTGGTGGATTTAACTTGCGAAACCACACTTGAAGTTGACTCTTCTCACATGTGCCGCGTCTTTGTGAATATATTGAAAAACGCTCTTGATGCAATGCCTAACGGCGGCACGTTAACCGTAAAAACCTGCCAAACGGAAGACTTTCTTGAAATCAGCTTCTCAGATACTGGTGTGGGTATGACGGCGGAAACGTTACGGCGCATTTGGACGTTACTTTTCACTACCAAACCTAAGGGTATGGGTTTTGGTTTGCCTATCTGCAAACGCATTGCGGAGGCGCATGGCGGCACAATCTCTGCAACAAGCATCCAAGGTAAAGGCACAACAATCACCTTGACTTTACCTCTCGCTCCCCGCCAACCAATTCCTGACGGTGTTAGGGGAGATTAACCTATGACTGTGCCATTCCAAAAAATCAACTTATCATAAAGTAATCTGGCGGGAATTTCGTCAATCCATGTCTCAAACACTATGTCTACGTTTTTACCATACTGATCAATGAGGCTGTTCGCGTCGTTCCAAATTTTTGCCGTCAACTCGTCGGCGGAGAATAACCCCCAGATAGTGTCAGCAGGGTTGCGAAAACCAAAACCGTAGTCGGGTGGCAACACGTAGGCTATGTTAGCTGGGCTTTCTGTGGGTTCTGGGTGGGTTTGAGCGTAATTCCAGAACTTCTTCATAGCATCTAAATGTTCAGATGTAAGAATGCCTAGGTCGGTGGTTGCTGTTTGGTTATCGGGTGAATTGAAAACTATGATGTATTTGGCGTCGTTTTCGTAAGCTAAAACCATATCATTGTAAAGTTCCTCGGCGTCTTCTAAGAAGGGGGCTTGGTTGTATTTCCATGTGATCATGGTTCCCCAGTCGCGGTGCTGCACGTTAGCTGCGCCCCTGCAAAGTGCAACCGCCAACTGCCTGCTCTGGTTGCCCACAAACTCCCCAAACACCACATTGTAGCCTAGCAGGTTATCAAACCAGTACAGGGCATAGTCGGAAGTGTACAAAGGCAGTGTGGGCGTGTTGTAGTAGTCAGGTCCCGTGTACGCGACCAGTGACCAAAACAGGGTGGTGACAAATTTTTGGGCAGCATCTGTGTAGTTGTCGGCTTGTTTTACTGGTTTGTCAATGTAGTGGGGTGTGCCTGGGGCGTAGTCAAGTTGTTTTCCGCCTGGCTCATCAAAAATGTATGCACCCAACATTTTGTCGCCCCACTGTTTGGCCGTTTCACTAAAGAAATTCCTATCCGGTCCAATAGGCGCCACGGGGTCATAGTTTATGAATATGATGAAGCTGAATCCACGTTCATACAGGTAGTTGCAGACCCGCGTCAACTTGGGGGTGTCGCTGGTGACAATTGTGGAGCCTATGATAATCAGATTTGCGTAACCTTGAGTGGCGTCAGCTACCTTGTAAACGTCATCTTCGTCTCCAAATCCCACATCTACCCCAAAGTAACTGGAGGGCGTTTGGGTCTGTGTACGAGGCAAGTTAACTTCAACAAGCACCGCCGTCAAAGCAACAACCAGCACCAAAACAGCCGCCAATATCAAAGTCCTTCTTTTCAAAGAATGCTCTCTCCTGTTTGCTTAAAGAACAACCGCCTGCCCACCTGTCTGCAATAATATTTTGTTGTGACAGCTTAAAAAAATAGCGACAGTAACGTGCCCGGCTTGAATTCTGGCTAACACCTTTAAGGTTGAAGATTAACCATTAGATGGAGCACCATGTTCGAAAGCCAAAAGCCCTTGCCCCTCTATCAGTACATCATTGGAGCAGTCGTGATTGTTGCTGCTGTGGCAGCACCCTACTTTGTGCCCTTAAGTGGTGTTTTGGGCTATTTGGTTGTCTACGGTCTCCCCATTGTAGTTGTGAGCTTGTTTTTTGGGCGCCAACTTTTAAGTCGCGCAGCAAAAAACAACAAAGACGCCTTCCGATACGGATTGGGTTTTTTCAGCTCTTTTTACTTAGTGGGCGTAATTGCTAGTGCGGTTGCTTTGATGATTATTTTGCAGTTTGACGCCTCTGCCACTAGCCTTTTAGACATACCTAACCCTGTGCTTGATGTTTCTCCAAATGTAGCTTGGATTATGATGGCCATTTCGATGCTGGTTATCGGTCCAGCGGAAGAGTACCTTTTCCGAGGCTTTCTGTTTGGTGGACTTTTAAGTGTCTCTAAAGGCAAACACTGGCTGCTTATGGCAGTCATTTCAAGCTTAATCTTCACGTCAGCACACGGTTACTACGCCTTAACTTACACCATAGTCAGTCCAGTGTTCTTCATCCAACTGTTCACATTCTCTTTAGCCATGTGTCTTACCTACTACTATTCAGGCGGTAACCTTGTTGCCATGGCAGTGGTTCACGGCTTAAACAACTCCATCGGCTTTCTAGGCGTAGCAACAACTTCCGAAGTCTCTCGAATTGCCCAAATCATATTCTTAACTATAGGATCTGTCTTCGCTGTTTGGTTGCTGCTTAAAAAAGTCGCCATCAAACCCTATCCGCAACAAGAACCTGCCAACACCCCCGAATCTGTGCAGGCATAGCTATTTTTTGGCAATCCACAAGCTCGTGTCTGGTCTACACAACTGCCTGTAAACCAGTGAAATTGGGTTAATTATCCAGCTTTCCCGCGAGAAGTAGTCGGTGCGTTGGAACTGGCTGAAGTTCTGTTCCTCAAATATGCGCTTGATTTTGGTGTGGTTCACGTGGTGTTCTCTTTTGAACCAGTAATCCGACACTGTGTAATCTAGCGTAGGCAGCTTCAAGCCCACCATACTAAAGTATATTGTGTTCAGCATAGGGTTGGAGTGGAAGTTTGCGCTTTTAACCAACTGCGCCAGCATGCCGTGTTCGGGTTTCCAAAAGTTTGCCGAAGCCTCATGGTCCAAAAACATGACTCCCCCATGCTTAACAAACGTGCACAGTTTACGCAGGGCTGCCTCGTAGTCGGGCAAATGGTGCAGCACCGAATAGCAAGTTACTAAATCAAACTGCCCTGCCTCAAAATCCACATCTTCAATCGGTGAATTGACCACGATTAATCTGCCCGCTTTATCCTCTTGCGGGTGCCTGCCACGGAGGGCTTGGCACATTTCTGCAGAAATATCCACCGCCGTCACCGTATAACCCAACTCCAGCAGTTTATCTGTCAAGTTTCCGATGCCTGCCCCAAAATCAAGCGCCCGTCGACGGTTCTCGGTCACCAGTTGGTCGGCTTGTTGGAGGGCGGCGGTTACGCGTTTTTGTTCTTGTCGGCTGTAAATTTCGGGGTGAAACATCCGGTAGTATGAAGCTTCGACTCGGTGCACTGCAATGTTGGCTTCATGGATTTCTTTGCGTAGCGTTTCAGCTTCCGACAATGGGGACACCTTGTTGCTTCAACTTAGATGATATGGGCAATATAGGTTTTGCAGCAAACCTGCCCTTCTGTATCGTGCATTTCAGAACCATGAGAGGGTGCCGTTTTTGCGGGCTGTCTTTAGACACCATGAATACGCAAAGTAGCCCAAAGGCAAAATAATGGCGCACATCACGCCAAGAACCGCCAAATCAGGTAAAATCGCCAGAATTGAAGAGCCTGTTAGCATAGGGCGGATGCAACTGAAAAAGTAGTATTGCGGCACAAAAAACGAGATTATGCGAAGTTGTAGGGGCATGACGGTGATTGGGAACAGGACGTTGCCGAACAGGTTGGTGGCTATGGTGATGATGGTGGTTATGGGGTCGCCTTGCTTAGTGAGGATGAGGACGCCTGCGCCAATCATGCTGAACCCGATGAAGGTTCCAATGCCCAACGCGACGACCAACATTGTGCCCAAAAGGTTTATGCTTAACACGACGCCAAACGCCAACACCCCGACCCCTAAGTAGATAATGATAACAAGGGTACTCCAGATGAAGCCCCAAAGCGAACTGCCCACTATAAACGTCACCAGCCCCGTCGGCGAAACCAAAACCTCCTCCAAACTCCAAGGGTTGATGGTTCGCTGAACCAACGTAAGACTCTGCGAAAGGTACGTGTTGAATGCTAATCCGATGAGCAGGTATGTGGTGAAGGGGATGTTGTAGATTTCGGTGACACTGGGCATTGAGGCGTTGGCGCCCAAAAAAGCATACGACAACGCGCCAAAAAGAGCACTCACAACACTTAACAAAATGTTCGTTTTGTACGTGGAAAACGAGATCATATCTCGTTTCATGAAGTAGTAAATTTTGTCTAGTTCTTGGAGCAGTGTCACTCTGTGATGCCCGCTCCTGTTAAGTCAATGAATGCGTCTTCTAAGGTGGGTTCTTCTTGTCGGAAGTTGATGACTTTAATTTTTTCTCTGAAAAAGAAATCCAAAACTGACGGCAACGCATCAATGCTTTCTAGGCGAATGCGCAGGTGTGTCTGTCCCAAAACGGCGTCTTGCACTTCAGCGTTTAAACTGGCTATGCCTTCAACATTTTTTAGTCTGTCAATCTGTGTAGGCGACATGTTTTTGACGACTAAATCGGTGACTTCGCCTTTCTTTGCCATGCCTCGCAGGGCATCAGGGGTGTCTAGTGCGATGAGGGTGCCTTTTTTCATGATGCCCACGCGGTCGCACATCTGCGCTACCTCTTCGATGTAGTGTGTCGTGTAAAGCACGGTTTTGCCTTGTTTTTGGACTAGGTCGTTTTTGATGAAGTCGCGAATTGCCCTTGATGAGTTAACGTCTAAACCTGTTGTGGGCTCATCTAGTAGCAGAATGGGTGGGTCAGGAAGTAGCGCCCGCGCCAAAGCCAACTTTCGTTTCATGCCGCCCGAGTACTTCTGGAACAACTCAAAGGCTTTGTCTGTCAAACCCACAAGCTCAAGCACCTCCAGAATCCTTTCGCGTCGTCCATGACGGGGCACGTTATTTATGGCAGCGAAAAATTCCAAGTTACTAAACCCGCTTAGTCGCCAAAAAAAGCCGCGTTCCCCCACACTAAACAAGGTGCCCAGCGACTGTTTGGTCTGCATTTGCTGCCTAACTACATCAAACCCGTTTACCGTTGCTGTTCCTTCATCAGGTGGAAGCAGTGTGCAGAGCATTTTGACGAGCGTGGTTTTGCCTGCACCGTTGGGTCCAAGTAGGCCGAAGAGTTCGCCTTTGTTAACTTGCAGGTTAAGGTTTTTGACGGCGGCTGTGGTTCGAGTTTGGCGGTGACTGAAAAATTGGTTTTTTAATCTAGGCACTGCAAATTTGGAGGTGTAGTTTTTTGTGAGGTTGACGGTTTCTATTGCGTACTCGGTGTTGGCTGGCAAGTTTTGGGTCGCCGAAAATTTGTTTTACTTAACTTAAGTTTTTCAAGCATAAAAGCTATCGCCATACCCCAATAACTATATTCCTTAACGTTTGCCTGACAAAATTTATGTATACATTAAATGTTTTGAAAAAATGCAAATTCCTTTTGGTGATACTGTATAGTTGAATTAAAAAACCTTCCATAATCTTATAAGTATCATGCATTAATTTCCTCTTATGGTCTCCAAGTCAGCCGTTACACATCTTCAAGCTATACTACTTATCGACTTAATTGTAGTCTCTTGTGCCGCAGCTGGATACTTTTATGTGTCCACGTTGCCGGGTCCTGAACTATCCTCATCGGACGTTCAGCTCGCAGGTCTGCAAGTTACCCCCGTAACTGCGCTCCCCAACGAACCGATAAACGTGTTATTTAACGTCACTAATGTGGCGGGCGAATCAGGTAAATACGTGGCTAATCTGGTGTTGGATGGACAGATAAGTCAAACTCAAATCTTCCAGCTTGGAGACGGCGAAACTAAACAAGTTCAATTTACAATTTCTGGCGCTTCTGAAGGAACTCACATCGTGACAGTTGGCAGCCTAGAAACAAGTTTCACCATTAACAGCCAACTAGAATATTCTAACCTCGCCTTTAATCGCACTCAAGCCGCTATCAACGAACCCATAGGCATAACATTGACCGTAGCCAACAAAGCCACAAGCACCACAAGCTACAGTTTAACTTTAACAATTAACGGCGCGCAAGTTCAGACCAAAACCGGACAAGTGAACGGAGAAACCAGCACCACCGTGCTCTTCGAAGTTTCTGAACCCGCCGAAGGAACCTACCAAGTTCAGGTGGGCGGCTTAAGTGGCAGTTTCCAAGTAAACCCAGAGGCGCCTCCAGCAAAACCCGCTGAATTTCAAGTTTCCAACTTAGCAGTTAATCCTAGCGTCGTACAGAAAGGGGCTTCAGCTACCATAACCGCTTCAGTCACCAACATCGGTGAACTAAGCGGAAGCTACACCGCCACCTTAACTGTCAACGACCAAACCGTTGGCAGCAAAGACTTGCAGTTAGCCGGCGGAGAAACCGTAACCGTCAGCTTCACGGTTTCAGAATCCGCAACAGGCAGTTACAATATTAAAATCGGGGATGCTTCAACTACCCTTCTTGTTCAGGAGCCTGCAAAGTTTGAATTCTCAAACTTTGTTGTTTCGCCAATTGAAGTTTGGGGCGGTCAAACTGTAAAGGTTTCAGTTAGAGCAACCAACACCGGCAGTGTTGTGGCTGGATATGAATTTAACTTAAAAGTTGACGGCGTCTTGTTGCAAAGTCAAACGATGCAGTTTGCGCCCGGGTCTTTCTTGACGCCCTCCTTCTCGTTTATTGCACCTGCCCTTCAAGGCGGAAACATTGCTCACCACACAATCGATTTGAGCGGCCTCAAAGGCTCTTATGATGTGGTCAAAGACGGCTACCACACCTTAAGCGTGGACATTACACCTAACGGCGATGCTGACTTCAACCTTATCCTGCCAAGCGGCGTCACCGAGGTGCGTACAACACCTTACAGTGCTCTGCTACCTGTGGGAACCTACACGGTAGTCATGCCCTTAACTGACCCAACAGGCAAAGTTTCCTTTGAATATTGGACTGATAATCGCGGCACTTCACTTACACGGCAAGCTAACCTTCAAAGCCGTGTAGATTTTGTTGCCCGATATTCTGGTGGCTCTTCATGTCCGTCCCTGTTTATGTGGAACGGCGCTGGCTACACCTATGTGTCTGATGTTTCTAACCACGGTTGGCTAGGCTACACCAAATTTGTTAATTCAGACGGGTCTTTGGAGTATTGGCGAAACAATCCGTGGGATTATATTCCTCTGAACAGCAGTCTACTTCAAGCCAACGCCGATGGTAATTACGAAATCAAATTGCTACAAAAATGGAACGAAATCTTCCTCATGGACTCCGCATACATGCTTGTCGTTGACCACCCTGCTTCCGAAAATGTGTATTCAACAATGGTTGAACAATACCTCGACCCAGAATACATGGGTCAAATTTATACGGTGAGCAAGACTCCGCTAACGCCAGTATCTGCTTTCAATGAAGTTATCAACGTCTATAACGGCGCAGTGGTTTCATATAGTGGACAAACCGATGCATTATCTCAGATTGCTTCTATGGATGGAGTGTTTACCAGTGGCTTTAACGGCAAATATAGTGAAGCTTGGAATAATCAGACTTGGAACCGCCTTACTGTAGACTTGGGCAATCTAACTGGGGCCTCTGAAATGAAGTTAGTTGTTCGGTCAATTGTTGACTGGGGTCCTGCAGAAAGCTATACTCTGTGGATGGACAAGTTCTACAGCACTCAAGTTCCAGACAGCACTGAACCTACGCCTACCCCATTCCTTGAAGTCAAAGATGTAAATGGTAACTGGATTCGTGTGCCTGAAAGCCGCCAGTTCCCACTGCCCCCTGATGGTGTTCCAAGAACATTCGTTGTCGACCTAACTGGCTTATTCCCAACCAATGACTACTCGATTAGAATAAACAACTTCTGGAACGTGACCTTCGACTATGTTGCCGTTGACACCTCTTTGCCCTTAAACACTACTGTTATACGGATAGATGGTGACGCTAACCTCTCTCAAGAGCAGGTTCCAGAAAACGCAAACTCTTCAGGCAACTTCACACGGTACGGTGATGTCACTGAGTTGTTGCTTAATGAGGATGATATGTTTGTAATTGGTCGACAAGGTGACGCTGTAACAATCGAATTCTCCACAGCAAACTTGACCGCTCCCGCTGCTGGCATGCAAAGAGACTACTTCTTCTTCATAGCTTGCTGGTTCAAAGTGGAATACGCTAACTACGGTTTCGGACCGGGAAACAACGGTTTTACCGTAGACCCGTTGCCTTTCCATTACATGAGTGGCTTCCCCTATCCGCTTGCAACAGAAAGCTACCCCTATGACGCTGCACACATAGCCTACCTAGAAGAATACAACACGCGGGTAATTTTGCCTGCTCAAAGTGGACCATAAGTCCTCTTTCTTTTTTCTTTTTTGTTTTTGCGGTGGACTCTTTAATTTGAACCTGCCTATGATAGACAGGACGCCCTTTATGATTAACAGGAGCCCCTAAAATGGCAGTAACTGCTATCACCGAAGCCCTAAAAATAGTGATAATTATTGGGTTTGCTTTAGCTGGCATAGTGGCAATTCAAACGTGGGTCAAAAATCCTGCTAAAAAAATAAGTTACTTCCGCCTCTTTGTTCAATTGCTTTCGCAAGTGGTCATCTTTTACCTTATTTCTTTCTCGCTGTGGCTTAGTCTCGTATTGGTTTTTGTATTGTTGTTGACTGTTCTTGTGGGCAGGTTCTTTTGCGGTTGGATTTGCCCTTTTGGTTTCTACATGGATTTGCTAAGCTTGCTTCGGCAAACTGTCAAAAAACGCTACTTAGCTCTCCCTGAATCCCTTAATCGTGGGCTTCATTGGTTAAGATACGTCTTGTTGGGGGTTCTTGTGGTTTGGCCTGTTTTTTTAATTAACACCCAACGATTAACTTCGTCTTCAATCATTTTTCTTTCTGGGCCACTGAATCCTCTTAGGATTTTGTTGGCACCTTTAGTTCCAGTGTTGGCTCCTTGGCAAACCTTCCCCAACACAAACCTAAACTTTCCCTACCTAGACCAGATAGTGTATTACTCTCCACAAAACTACGCAGTGCTTTGTGTATTGACATTTATTGGTTTTTCACTCGTTAGCTCTCTTCTTGTTAGGCGGTTTTGGTGCCGTTTTTGTCCCACGGGTGCTTCAGTGGCAGTTTTAAATCGGTTTAAAGGTTTTAGGTGGTTGCCGCTTCTTCATATCGAGAAAACTGAAGAAAAGTGCACTAAATGTGGAATATGCCAGCGGGTGTGCACGGTTCAAGTTACTGAAGTTTATAAGCGCCGAGGCGGAAAAGTTGGCACTTCTATGTGTATGCTTTGTTTGCGATGTGTTGAGATGTGTCCTTACGAGGGGTGCTTGAAAGTTAAATTTGCTGGAAAAACCCTTGCCCAATCTAGAGACTGGCTTAACCCTGACGATGAACATCCAGTTGAGAGTTAAGATTTTTGTTTGTTTTCAGCTTTTCAAAGGATCCTTCATTGAATCTGGCAAATAATAAAATGTTTAAAAGCTATTTGCGCTCATTTTGTTAAAAGCGAGTTTCATGTCGTTATTGCCTGAAATAGCCAACCCATATGTTGCTGCCTTAGCCATGGGCTTTCTTTACGGCTTAGTTTTTTGCACCTCCACCTGCTTGCCCTACGTGGCAAGCTACATCGCCGGCATCAATGCAGATTTCCGCAAAGGCGTATCTGTCACCTTAATGTTTAATGGCGGACGCATAACTGCTTATGCCTTGATTGGCGGCGCTATTGGCGGACTGCGGCTGTTAGTGGATGAATCCATTCAGTTCGCGTTTCAAACGTATTCTGCCTTCATTTTTGGTATAGTCACAATTATAATTGGCGTTAGCGTCCTTGTTCGTAAATCTCGTGGCTGCAACTGTGTTGCCGACCAAATAAAACCTGCGGGCAAACACCGCTTACTGGACCACTTTGACTTAAGGGCTTACTCGTTGGGTTTAACTCGCGGCTTAATTTTGTGTGCACCATTGATGGCTATTTTGGTGTATGCTGCATCATTTGCCTCACCCATTGACAGTTTGCTGCTTGCCGTCCTGTTTGGCGTGGGAACTGCCTTGTCGCCAATAATTTTGCTTGGCGGCGCAACAGGATGGCTGCTGAACAAGGCGCCCCTGTTTCGGGTATGGATTTCCCGTTTCGGCGGCATCACATTAATAATTTTAGGCTCGATAACGCTGATTAACGCAATAATTATTTAAACCCATTAATTGATTGATTAAAGGCTGACGGATATGTACAAAGCGCTACTCGGCACCATGTTTGCTGCAACGGTGTTAATAGGGCTAGCAATTGCAGGTCTCCTGATTATCGTAATCTGGAAAAAAGACCGCACAAAAAAACTTAGCTACCTGCGCTTTTTCATCCAATTTGCCTCTCTAATAGGCATCTTTTATTCCTTTACCCTTTCACTTTGGCTGTCACTTTTCTTGCTAGTTATTTTAGGATTCACCTTTTTCAGCGGCAGGTTCTTTTGCGGGTGGATTTGTCCCTTTGGTTTCTATATGGATATTGTAGCTTTGATTCGTCAAAGGCTCGGAGCGCGTTATCGTACGTTGCCTGATCGCATCAACGTATACTTGCATAAACTCAGGTACGTGATTGCGGCGGTTATTTTGATATCTCCCCTGTTTTTGGGTGCCTTAACCATAACGCCTCAGTCGGCTATCCAAGCAGAGTTTCTACGTGGACCCTACCGCGCTGTGGACATGATGCTGAGTCCGCTGGAGCCTCTTGTGGTGCCTTGGACAGGTGTACTCGCTGACTTGGGCTTTATTCAATGGAGCTTCAGCTACCCCTACGCCCGAGACATCCAATACTACGTCAACATCAACGTGCCCCTCTTGACTACGGCGTTGATTTACATTTTTATCGGCTTAACCTTAGTTTCTACTTTCGTTTATAGACGGTTTTGGTGCCGTTTCTGCCCAACTGGAATATCCATCGCCGCTTTGAATCGCTTCCAAGCGTTTAAGTGGATGCCCATGCTTCACATCAATAAAGTTGAAGAGAAATGCACCAAATGCGGCATCTGTAAACGAGTGTGCCCTGTACAGGTCACCGAAGTTTACGAAGATAAAGGCGGAAAAATCGCCCCGTCCACCTGTCTGTCTTGCATGCGCTGCATTGAAATGTGCCCCTATGAGGGCTGCCTAAAAATGAAGTTGGCAGGAAAAACAATAGTTGAATCACGCAACTGGTTAGAACCATCAAACATAAAATGAAGGAAAAACCATGAAAAGTGAAAGCCCAGAAAAAAAGTATATGCCTGAAGTGCCTCAAAAGGAAATTCAGGAACTAAACGAATCTGTCAAGTCAGCGTCGATTAAAATCATGGCTGACAACATTGCTCGAATGAAGCAAGCTGACGCTAACCGCCCTGCTGCTATGCAGTATTTTGATGATATTTCCAACTTTTTTGGGCAACGCCAAAAAGAAATTCAAGAAGCCAAAGCCAGCGGCAGAAAAGTCATCGGTTACTTCTGCGTTTTTGCTCCAGTTGAGTTGATTTTAGCTGCTGACGCCATTCCTGTTCGTGTTAACTCAGGCTGGTATGATACGTCTAAGTTGGGTGACCGCATTGTGCCAGTGGAAGTTTGCCCCGTTATCCGCTCAACCATAGGTGCCAAGATGATTGGGCTTTCCCCCTACCTTGAACTCGCCGACGCTGTCATCAGCACCTTAACTTGTGATGGCATGACTAAACTTAGTGAAATCCTCAGCGACGCCAAACCCATCTGGTCTATGACTCCGCCTCGTGTTAAAGACTCTGCGCAGTCTTTGCAGTTGTGGCGGGAAGAAATCAAAGTCATAAAAACTCAAATTGAAAAACTTACAGGCAACAAAATTACTCCTAAAAAACTTAAAGAAGCCATCGAAACTATGCAACGTGCCACCAAAGCCTTCCGTCGCCTTCAAGAACTGCGCAAAGGCAACCCAGTTATCATGGGTCGTGACGCGATGTTAGTTAATCAGGCTGCTATGTGGGATGACATTAAACGTTGGACTCAAAAAACGGAAGCGCTTTGTGATGAGTTGGAGAAGCGTATGGCGGCGAAGTCTTGGGCGGTTAGTCCTGATACTCCTCGTGTGGTTGTTACTGGGACGCCGATGTTTTGGCCTGACAACTGGAAGCTGCCCAGCCTGATTGAGGAAGCTACGCCGCAGGGTTTGCTGGTGGGCGACGAAATGTGCAGCAGCGACCGCGTTCTCTACGACCCCGTAGGCATTGATGAATGGACTATGGATGACATGATTAACGGCATCGCTGAACGTTACCTTATGGCTTCAACATGTCCATGCTTCACCAGCAAAGATGGCAACGAAGACCGCGTTAACTGGCTCATAACCAAAGTTAAAGAAACCAAAGCCAACGGCGTCATCTACTACGTGGTTCGAGGCTGCATCCTCTACGCCATGGAATACGCCCGCGTTAAACGTGCTCTTGACAAACTGGGCATACCCGTTTACTACCTAGACACTGAGTACACTCGAGAAGATGTGGGTCAAATGAAAACCCGCGTCGAAGCATTTTTAGAGATGCTTTCGGCTAGAGTGGACTTCTAGGAGGCAATTAGGACTGATTACTGTCGGAATTGACATGGGCATACAAACCGTTAAGGTTGTTGTCCTCAAAGACGGCGTCGTTGCTGCCCGAGCTAAGACCTTTTCTGGGTTTGAACCAACAAAAGCTGCGGAGCAGGCCTTCGCGGAAGCGCTCCAAACTGCTGGCATCAAGCAGGATGCGGTTGAATTGGTTTTGGCGACGGGTTCAGGCATGGACATGGCGCCCTACTCAAATGGTAACGTGAGCATGATGGGCGCAGACGCCAGAGCTGGGGTCAACTTGTTCCCCGCAGCACGAACCGTCATCGATGTCGGCGCGGAAGAAGCCCGAGCCGTTAAATGCGATGAACGCGGCATCATGCTTGACTTTGTCGTCAACGAACGCTGTGCAGCGGGCGCTGGAACTTTCATCGAAGCCATGGCACGCGCCTTAGAAGTCAAAATGGAAGACATGGGACCACTGAGTTTGCAGGCGGAACGCGCAAGCCCCATAAATGCAAGTTGCGTCATTTTCGGCGAATCTGATGTGGTTTCGTTGATTCATCGTCAAGAATCTAAGCCTGAAATTGCCCGCGCTGTCTTCGACGCCATGGCAGACCGCGTCTCTTCCATGGTGCACCGACTGGGCATAAACCCTGAAGTGGTCTTGGTGGGTGGTGTTGCTAAAGACGTCGGCTTCATTGCATCTTTGAAAAGAAAGTTAGGCATAAACATCTTGGTTCCTGATAATCCTGAGTACGTGGGCGCTTTAGGCGCTGCACTTACCGCTGCAAGCCGCAAAGGGGGAGCAAAATGACCGAAAAACCACAAGAATACTGGCGTTGGCAAGAATACCACCGCGTATTCTCAGACAAAAAATTTGGCAACAAAGACCTTATCACCGCAGGCGTAGACGTAGGTTCTGTCGGTTCCAAAGCTGCTATCATGATTGATGGTGAAGTTTATGCTTTAGCTGTCACCCGCACTGGCAGCAACAGCCCTGACAGCGCCAAAAAAGTCATGGGTATGGCTCTGCAAGACACGGGACTAACCGAAAAGGACATCAAATACACTGTGGGCACAGGCTATGGACGAGTCAACGTTCCTATGGCTAACAAAGCCATTACCGAAATTGCCTGCCACGCCAAAGGCGCCAACTACATCTGGGGACCCAGCGTCCGCACAATTCTAGATGTGGGCGGTCAAGACATCAAAGCCATCCACTGCGACGAAGCGGGACGGGTCACGTCGTTTTTGATGAATGATAAATGTGCCGCGGGCACGGGGCGAGGCATGGAAGTGTTTGCCGATTTGCTCAAGATTCCCATTGAAGAAATCGGTAAAGTCTCTCTAAGCATCGACGAGGAACCTCCGCCAGTCAGCTGTACCTGTGTAGCGTTTGCTAAAACTGAAGCCATCGGGCTTTTGCGCAAGGGCTGGTCACGGGAAAAAGTGTTGGCGGCGTACACTCGGGCTATGGCGATTCGCATGGCAAACCTGATTAACCGTGTTGGGCTTGAAAGAGAGTTTGTCATCACAGGTGGGCAATCCAAAAACGCCGGTATAGTATCTCGCATCGAGACCATTTTGGGTGTGAAAACGTTGCCCTCGCCGAATTGGCGGGAAGGCGGATTAGACCCCATGCTTGCAGGAGCCATCGGCGCCGCGTCGCTAGGCAAAGCTCTTTACGTTAAATCTCAAGGAGCCTAAATGCGGTGCTTACTCACTACGGCTACATTGATGGTTCAGGCGAATACTTAATCGTGGTTGACTCCGACAAATGCAACGGCTGCAGCAAATGCGTTGCTGTGTGTCCGCAGAAGGCGTTGGAGTTGGTGACTGAGTTTGTGGATTTGGAGGACAAAATCGTGGTTGCCGTAAGTGAACATCACCGAAAGAAAGTTGCGTATACGTGTGCGGCTTGTAAGCCTGCTGACGGTAAAACGCCTTGTATTTTGGCTTGTCCACAGGGCGCTATCAGTTGCGTTTGGAAACCGAATTAAACCACTTTTTCTTCTTTTTATTTATCTGTTGGTTAATTATCGCTGTTTGTTTGTATGTGGGGATTTTTAGCAGGTGCGCTGTTACGCCGATGCAGACTGCAAAAAGTATCACCTGCACCACAAGCATGGGCACCAAAAAGACGGCGCTGTACGCAATGGTTATCCAAAGCAGCGTCAACGTAAACACCTTCGCCCTTGCCGTCATGCCTTTGCCTTCTCGATAATTCTTGATGTAGGTTCCGAAAATTCTGTTGTTGAGTAGCCAGTTGTGCATGCGCGTGGAGCCTTTGAGATAGCAGGCGGCTGCAAGCAGCAGAAACGGGGTGGTCGGCAGTATGGGCAGGACTATGCCGATTGTGGCTAAGACTACGAAGATGGTTCCAAGAATGGTGAATATCGCTTTTTTTAGGCGGTTTGTTGTTTCGGCTGGCACATGTATCATTTCCAGTATGGAATACAACTTAGATTAACGTTACTGTTTTTGACTGCAAACTCACACTTATTACTTTCCTCATTTCTTTTTGGAATGCAAAACTTATGCACTCCACCGTTTCAGAAATGCGTCAGCTTCTGCTTGCAGCGTTTTTCTCGAACTTCCCTGTTGGTTACGGACAAAACCCAAAACCGCCGCCTTCTCTTGCTCCCCCAAACCATTAAAAAACTGCCCAAACGACCGAATCGCATGCTCTGCAAGAACCCGCTTGCACTCCTCTGTCAAATGCGGTGTCACCGCCAAATCAGGAACCTTCAACAGTTCCGCTGTAATTTGCCCCGCCAAATATGGCTTGGCAACGGCAATTTTCCCTGCGTTGGCCACCACGTTTGCCGCGGTAACCAAGTAGCCATCATTAATCAAACCAAAGTACTTGCCCATTTGGGCATCCAACTTTTTCTGAGCGTCTACGCGGGCGAGGTTGGCAAGAATTGCAGTTGCGTTCCATTTGAGGATACGGTATGGGCTGTCTAAGAGGTTGATGAAGGTGTCGATGTGGGGGTACAGTTTTTCGGGATACTTGGCGCTTAACTCCAGTAGTACGCTGCTGCATCCGTACCTGACGGAGGCTTTTGGTGAAGAAACGCCGCTAAGCACTTCGGGGAGCAGACTGAAATCTTGGGTAACCGCTTGGTAGCATTCTGTTTTGGTTATTGTTTTTTCAGCTAATTTTTCCAGCATGGACGTTTTCACGAAGACCCCCGTATTTTGTTTTCTTTGGCTAACCATAAAAGGGTATCTCAAAAATGCAAGTATGTATTTACTGGAAGCATTGTTTGCGACACAAGGTCTTCCTGAACTGTAATTAGAGCCCTTTTTGGAAAGGGGCTAAATCATCATGCGTTCGCTGTGATACAAGTACTCCTGTGCGTACCCCGCATACTTACCAAAGTAGTTTCTGCCAAACAGATTCAACTGTTTGTAATCGCTGTCGCTTAGTGTGGGCGTGCTGAGCAGTTTTTGACGCAGCTTTGGCTCCAGTTGGTCTTCGTAGTGGTTTAGCAGCACTCGCTTCACCCAGACATCCACAGGGAACGCTTCGGTTTTGCCCAGTGAAAACAGCGAAACACAGTCCGCTACCTTCGCTCCCACACCTGGCAACTCCATCAACGTCGCCTTCGCCTCCTCATATCCCATCCGCTGCAATTCCTCAAAATCTACCGCGCCTTCTCGAACTTTTCTCACGGTACCCAAGACGTATTTTGCCCTGTAGCCCAGTCCACACGTTGCAAGGTCTGCTTCGGATGCTTGGGCGAGACGTTGGCAGTCTGGGAACGTGTAGAATTCTTTTCCGTCCAAACACACTTTCTCTCCGAACTTGCGCCCGATGTTATTGAGCATGTGGCGGATGGCGGGGATGCTTTTGTAGGTTGCACAGATATATGAAATGAGACATTCCCAGGGGTCTTGACGAATCATCCGCAGCCCCCAATAATCCTTGACTGCCTTCTCAATATGCACGTCTTTGTTTACGCTGGCTAAAACCTTCTCCAAATCCAAATCTAACCCAAAATAGTGAGTAACAAATTTCTCGTCAACGTAATCGTACTCGAATTCGTCACCGACCTGTCTTGCCTTAAACACGCGGGTGCCAGAAACACCATACCACCAGTCGCCAATCTTGTCCCAGCGAAAAACCTGCCCACAACACAACGTCACATCCAAATAGAAGGGGATGCTGCTACAGTTCAGTTTAGTTTTCCTCCAGAAACCTGTTTGCAGCGGGAACCTGCGGAGCTAAGCCTTTGCGTTGGCGGATTTCAGTTGTAACTTTTAAAGCCAGTTTTTCGGGTAGCTGTTCCCAAGTGTCAGGCATGTTTTGCCAAAATGCCCTGCCAGACGTGGTTGTCCGCAGCTCCTTGGATAACCCGAATGTTTCTGCCACGGGAATATGCCCCACGATAACTGTTAGCAGCCCTTTTTGTTCGAAGGAACTAATTTTGCCGCGCCGAGTGCTGATGATGCGGGAACATTCGCCTGCCAACTCGGTGGGGACGGTTATGATGGTTTTGTAGACTGGTTCAAGCAGCACAGGTTTAGCAGTTAAGAACGAACCGAAGATGGCTTTGCCTACGCCTCGCATTAGCTCTGCTGTTCCCTGCTCTTCAGCGTCTTTGCTTAGTTGCAGGTCTGCAAGATTGACTTTGACGTGGCGCATTGGTTCCCCACAAAGCGGACCCGCCTTGCAAGCGAACTCGAAGCCGCCGATAACTGCCTCCAACGCTTGCCCATCAATCCCCTCGGTCTTCCCCGAACAATCCACCAACACGTTTCGCTGTTCATCAAACGAAAGAATACTGCCTGCCTCCTCTACGGTCAGCTGGTTTGTTTGGGCGTCTTGGGGTTCTACTTGGATTATGAATTGATTTTTCTTGTTGGGGCTTCTGGCTATGGCTTGGGTGCCTTTTTTGGTGACGCTCTCCCTATACACTACCCGCGGCGTAGAAACTGTAAGCTCCAAGCCCCCGCTGACCGACTTAAGCTGATTCAAAGCCACCTCCAAATGCAACTCGCCCATCACGTTCAGCAGGTACTCGCCCGTTTCTTTATCCACGGCAAACGTGAGGTTTGGGTCTTCAGTTACCAGTTTCTGCAACGCTTTTAGCAGCGTGAGGATGTCTTGGGGGTTTTTGGGTTCCACCGCGGCGGTCATGACGGGTTCCGAAACGTAGTTTATGCTTTCAAACGGCACCACGCCTTCTTTGCAGTCGCTGCTGACTAGTGTTTCGCCGACGTTCATGATTTTCTGCGTCGCCAAAACCGCGATGTTTCCAGCCGAAACCTCTGCCACTTCTTCTCCGAACGACCCCATAGAAACATACACCCTATCCACAGCAACGTCCATCTGGCCATTAACTCGGTAGAGGGTGTCGCCTGCTTTGATTTTGCCCGAAAACACCCGCCCCGTTACGATGCTGCCGCCATCTTCTTGGGCTAAAACGTTTGTCACGCACATAACCGCGAACAAGTTGTCGTTGCAGGCTGCGATAGCTTGACCTGCAGGCGAAGTTTTTATGCCTGCCCAAATGCGGTCCACGCGATATGCCTGCGCCTGTCGGGGGTTAGGGAGATGTGCAAACGCCATAGCCAAAACCGCTTCATGAACCGCAAGCTTTCGCCGCAGCTCTGTCTGGGTTTGGTCGGCGTAGGCTTTGATGATGTCGGGAAACCGTATGCCCGCCTTTTTTGCCTGCTCCAACGTGAAACCCCACCCATGCAGCGCCGAACCAAACGCCACATTTCCCTTCGCTGGATTCACTTTCCACTGGGTTTTGAAGGGTTCTTCTGCGTATAGTTCAATTAAATCGTTAAATGCGCTGATTATGTGGTCCAGTTTCGCCAAAATCTGTTGCTCGTTTAGTTGGAGTTCGGTGATCAGGCGGTCGATTTTGTTAATGAACAAAACGGGGCGGACGCGTTCTTGGAGGGCTTGGCGGGTGACGATTTCGGTTTGTGCCATAATTTCCTCCACTGCATCCACTACCACAACCACGCCGTCGATGGCGCGTAGTGCCCGTGTAACTTTACCCGTAAAATCAACATGCCCTGGTGTGTCCACCAAGTTAACGATGTACGATTCGCCGCCATGCTTGTAAAGTAAAGTAATGTTGGCGGCTTTGATGGTGATTTTGCGCTTCTGCTCCTCTTCAAGATAGTCTAGTACCCGGGCTTCGCCTGCCATCTGCAAAGAAAGCAGCCCTGCACCCGCTAAGAGGGCATCGGCAAGGGTGGTTTTGCCGTGGTCAATGTGCGCGATTATTCCCAGATTGCGGATGGCTTCTTTTTTGCTCATGAGTTGCTGAATTTCGGTGAGGTGCTTAAACCGCGGCATCGTTAACACGCAAACAGAATCCCTGTACCTGCGTTCCCTTATTAAAGTTATAACCGCAAACACACAAACCAGTTGCGGCGGGTTACGGCTTGACGAATTCTTTGATTGCCTGACAAACCCGCTCTATGTCTGCGTCGGCTAAGAAGCTGGACGAAGGCAGCCACAATCCCCGCTGAGCGATGTAGTTTGCGTTTTTGAAGTCGCCTTTAACGTGGGCGTAGGGCGGCTGGGTGTGAATCGGCGGATAAACCGGTCTAGCCCCAATACCTTGTGCCTTCAAGAATTCCACCAACTGCGCCCTTTTTGCCTCAACCAACACATCAATGAACCACGGCGCCGTATCCTGCAAATCCGTCTCCACAAAAGACACTTGAGAAACGCCCTGCAACAGGTCATGATACAGTCGATACATTTCTTTTTTCCTTTTAACACGCCAATCAAGCTTTTTCATTTGCTCAATGCCGATGACTGCCTGCAGATCAGTGAACTTAAAGTTGTAACCCATCACGGCATGGTAGTCGACGCCGCTTTTGGGGCGTCCGTAGTCTTTAATCAAAAGCAGCCGATTGTACAGTTCCTCGTTGTCAGTGACTAAAACGCCGCCTTGCCCCGTGGTTATGATTTTGGCGTAGCTAAACGAAAAACTTCCGATGTCTCCGAAAGTGCCAACGTGTTTGCCTCTGTAACACGAACCCAGCGACTGCGCCGCGTCTTCTATGAGAAACAAACCACGTTTACGAGCCAACGCCACAATATCTTCCATGCCGGGGCAGCGTCCGTTCAAGCTTACATGCATGATGGCTCTGGTTTTTTCGGTAAGTGAATCTTCAATCAAGCCCGAATCAAGGCATAAACTGCTGCGGTTCACATCGACGAGGACGGGTTTTGCTCCAGCGAGAACCACGGCATTTGCGGAGGCAATCATGGTGAAGTCGGGAACAATGACCTCGCCACCCCGTTCCAACCCAAGCGCCATGACTGCAGCAGCTAAACTGACCGTGCCGTTGTTAACTGCACAAGCGTGTTTGCTGCCAACGTAGCGGGCAATTGTCTGTTCAAAGTCGCGGGTACGGTCAAATTCCGTAAGCCACCCACCCGAATCCAAATATTCTGAAACGGCGTCGCGTTCTTCTTTGCCTATCCACGGTTCCATTTGCCCAATTTTTTTCATGGCTTACGTGCCTCAACATTTAGGCTGATGAGTTTGCCGTGTTCTTTGTCCATGTGGGGAATGTACGCTTGGGAAAAATCGTCATGGTCCTTGTGCACGGTTTCTCGCCACTCATACCTGCGGACATCTACAAATCCGCAGCTTTCCAAAAGCCGCTTTAGTGCCTCAAAATCGTAGCAGGTCTTGTGGTAAAACACTTTCTCTCCGCTGGGCGTTTCAACAGGCATGCGCCCATAGAGGGGACCATGAATCAAATCCAGGTCCTTATGCGCCAAGTAAACTTCGACGAGCGCTTCAAAATCGGGCACAGCAAGCCTTAGAACTCCGCCCCGCTTTAGGACTCTGCGCCACTCTTTTAGGACTTTGGCGGCTTCGTATCGGTCAAAATATTCCAAAGCGTGCGAACAGTAAATCAAATCCGCCGTTTCATCCGCAAAGTCGGGCAGCCTAGAAATCTCCCGCCTGTAATCGATGTGGGGGTAGTCAGCTAAATCTACATGGATGAACCCTGGAATGTAGCGTTTGCCGCATCCTAAGTGAAGTTTAATTGTTTTTTCAGATTCTTTCTCTATCTTTCTCCGCTCCCACGTAAGGTCCATTTTTCACTTCAAGCACCTGCGTGCCGTCCTCAAGCACCTCAAAGCCGTGTCCGCCGCAAAGTAGAATCAGAGCGTCATTTTTTCCCAGTTCTAGTGTCTGGAGGCGTTCATGTTTTTCCGTGTAGATGTCTGCCTTCACCCGTCCTTCTTTAACAAACATGACTTCTTGCGTCCGCAGTACGCGCCGCGGCACTGTTTTGTGAATATGTGCCAACAGTTTGGTTCCTTTGTCATACTTCCAAGTGCCAGCTTGAATGAAGTCGTCTTGTGAGGAGGCAAAGTTTAGTCCGTTTTCCCAGTCAGCGCCGCGAATCAGAATCGCCAAAACGGTTTCGCGGTCTTTTATTACCTCTTTTTTCAAAGGTATGCCTCCGTGTACCATTCGACGGTTTTTTCTATGCCTTCCCGCAGGCTGGTTTGGGGTGTCCAGTTGAAGATTTGCTTCATTTTGGCAATGTTCATTATTTTGCAAGGTGCGCCGTCTGGTTTTGTGGGGTCTAAAGTTATGTTGCCCTCGTAACCTACGATGCCTTTTATCAGGGCTGCAAGTTCAAGGGTGGAGATGCCTTTGCCGACCCCCACATTTATTGGGTCCACCACGTGGTCTATGTTGAGTGCTCGGATGAGTGCCTCGGCGCCATCGTCCACGTAGAGCCATTCTCGGATCGGTTTGCCTGTGCCCCAAACTGTGACACTGGGCAGTTTTCTTAGTTTAGCTTCTACAAACTTGCCAATCAACGCACCCAAAGCATGCGAGCGCACCTCATCAAAGTGGTCGCCCACCCCAAACATGTTGGGCAAGATGAGATTTACTGTTTCAAACCCGTACTGCTGCTGGTAAGCCCAGCTTTGCACCCAACTTGCTTTCTTTGCTGTTCCGTAGGCTAAGACGGTTTCATGGAGTTGTCCGTTCCACCATTGGTCTTCTTTGAGTTCGCTGAATTGCTCAGGGTAGGTGCAGTTTGACAGCGGATTTATGAACCGCTTTACACCCGTTAGCCGCGCTGCCTCCATCAAATTAGTGCTCATTGTTACATTGTTGAAGAAAATTTCTCCTGGGCGCCTGTAGCCGAATTGGATTCCGCCCACGAAAGCTGCACAGTTTATGACGGCATCGAATTTTTCTTCTTCAAACAGCTTCTTGGTGGATTCAAACTCGCGGAAGTCAATGCCGTTTCTGAGCGACAAAGACAGAAACGGGAGGTTTCGGTCTTTCAGCTTCTTAACTACTCTACTGCCTACGAATCCATTTCCGCCAGGGACAAAGATTTTCTTAAACTGCATGAGCTAGCAGCGGGCCTTCGAATGCTTTTCTTTCGGTGTACGGAACCCAGTTCTGAACGATTTCTGGTTTTGCTCTTAACCAACTGACGACTTTTCGTAAACCTTCTTCTAAGCTTACTTCTGGATGCCAACCGAGGAGTCTTCTGGCTTTACTCCAATCACAGACTAACCTTGTAACGTCGAAGGGTCTTAGTCTGGTTTCATCTTGGACAACTTCAATCTTAACGCCCATAATCGACGCTATAAGATACGCCAAGTCCCTAATTGTTATGACGCGTCCAGAGCCCACGTTTACAACTTCGCCTAAAACAGAATCTTTCTCAGCTGCTAACAGTATGGCTCGGGCGGTGTCGCTGACGTAGGTGAAATCTCGAGAGCTTTCAACGTTGCCTAATTGGATTCTGGTGTTACCTCTCAACAATTGTGCGATTATTTCGGGAATTATATAGGGCTGTGTTATGTTTGGTCCAAACGCGTTGAACGGTCTCATCACAGTTGCGGGGAACCCGTGCTCTTTGTAGGACAGCAACACCAGTCTGGCGGAAGCTAATTTGCTGACGGCATACGTGGAGTGGGGTGATAATGGGTGGTCTTCGTCCATGGGCACATATTTTGCGGAGCCATAAACTTCGCTTGAGGAAAGCTGCACAAATTTGGTTACCGTTTCTGCGCTTATTGCTTCACAGAGGACATTTAACGTGCCCATCACGTTTACTTTGAAAAATTCTTCAGGACTGTTGTAGGAGTAAGGAATGAACGGTAGAGCCGCTATGTGAATTATCATTTCGCAGTCCTTGACAATCCGTTTTACCAGCGGTTTGTCGCATATATCGCCATGGATGACCTCAATATTCGGTGCGTTGGGAATGTATGCTCTTTTTCCAGAACTGAAATTATCAAGAATAGAAACCTCAGCGTCATTTTCACAAAGTTGTTTAACAACTTCAGAGCCGATAAAACCGGCTCCCCCAGTCACTAAAACGCGTCTTTCTGCTAAATCATCCAAATTCAAAGTCTTACCCACTCCACACTACTTTTTTAACGAAATAAATGCCAAAGATTCTAATTTCTCATAGAATCCTTCGCAAATTGAAGCGCCGATAATGTATCGGCTTCAATTAATGGTAAATACAGTTTTTTACCTTATAATTTTTTTCCATTTCCCCGTTTAATCATGAATTAGCCACTTTTGATTCTGGACTACAAGTTAATGTTTCGTGGCAGTTGTAACATACGTGTCTGGTGTACCTCTTTTAATGAAACGTTGATTTTGGATTTATCCTGTTTTCTCCTCATACATCCAGCATGTTCATGTTACTGCAGAAGCCTGCCCAGCATGGATTCTGGGGCAAACTGACTCACAAAAGAATGCCGCCTGTCTCTTGCCGTGGCATCGAATGCCAAGTGCTTCAGGTTTTCTTTCATGTTAAGAATCTCACTTATACCCAGCATCCGCTCTGCAGTCGTTGCGGGAAAATCCACAAAAAATGTGTACAGGTAATAGCTTAAGTCGAATTTGTGTCCAAACTTTCTCAAGACTTCGTTGTCTTCTTGTACGGCAAGCATCTTTTTTGATATGGATTTTCTGCCTGAATGTACACGCGTTGCAGCCAAGATTCGGTTCCTGTGCTCGATTTTGCAGGTTTTGCCTATCCTCAAAAAATACTCCAAGTCCATGCCGAACTTGAGATTTTCATCCATGGCATAGTTTTGGGTAACTCGGCTTCTGAAAAACGTTGTCGGCTGCGAAATGTAGAATCGTCTCAGGATCCGTTTGTAGCTCCACTGCGGAAAGTGGCGTGCCCGGAAGATAACGTTGTTTTCGTTCATCAAAACATCGTTGCCAAAGATGGCGTCAAGGTCTGGATGGTTACAGAAGGTTTCTGCCACAAAAGAGATGCAGTGTTTGTCAAAATAGACATCGTCGGCGTCAAGCCAGCCGATGATTTCGCCTTTGCTTCGTCGGAAACCTTTGTTTATGGCGTGCGTTTGTCCTCTGTCGGGTTCAGAGACCCATTTCAGGTTGTATTGGTTTTCGTATTTTCGGAGTATGTCACATGTGTTGTCGGTTGAGCCCCCGTCTACCACTATGTGTTCTATGTTGGGGTAGTCTTGGTTCTTGACGCTAAGCAAGGTGTCCTCTATGAATCTACCATAGTTGAAAGAGTTTGTCACTATGGAAACCAGTGGCAGTTGAGTGTTCAAGTGTTCTCAACTCCAGCTAAACAGCTTTGCAAACAAACGAGTTTTTGCCAATTAACTTGCATCATTTTTCTTGAAACGCCCCCGAAAACGTTGAACTGCTTTCTATTATGTTGGGTAAAAATATAAGTTTTTAAGAATTCCCCGTTTCCTGCTTCTTGTCTGAGGATTCTCGAGCGAGTCGTTCCATTATGCCAAGGGGAATGGCTAACACTGTTGCCACAAATCCTATTCCACCCAGCATCTGCTTAAGATTTTTCACATCTGTCTTGTTAACTGAACCCAGCAGGGGCGAGGCTGTTAAGTATATGGCAAGAAAAACCACTGCTCCAACAATCAACTGTATCCAACTCGACAAACTTACGTGCGAAACGACAAAGTAAGTAACGAACGCTGCAATAACGGAGCACAACAGAATCTTTGAAGATGCCACCCAGTCTATGCCGAGTGTGTAATGTTTTTTGAGCCACCACAATCCAATGGCTACGTCAGGAATCCCCGCCACCAACGTCGCGCCAATCAACCCTACGATTCCAAATATGGGCACCAACAGCACACTCAAGGGTAGCCCTATTGCTAAGGTTGCAAGGGTGAGTGCTAAGGTCACTTTGGTTTTTCCCAACCCATTCAAGACGTTATCTATGGTCATGCTGCCAAACGCTGAGTAAACACACATAACCAACACATACAACGCCAAGTACAGCGGCGCCTCCACGTACTGGTGACCAAACAGCGTGCTAATGACTGGCGTTGCTAGCGCTATGAGTGCAGCAGCCGCAGGCGTAACAAACAGGGCAGCGTACTTCACAGAGAAACGAAAAGCTTTGGAAAGCGTCTCATTTTCTGTTTCAGGATTAATTTTAGAGAACAACGGAAACAGCACCGTAGCGATAGGCGTAATAAAGAACGTCACAAAAACAGTGAAGTTAACTGCCACGTTGTAGTTGCCGATGGCGGCGTCTGAAGAGTAGATGGCTATGAGCAGATTGTAGAATTGTAACAGAAAACTTCCAATGATCGCTGAGGCAGAAAGCGGCAGCCCATATTTGAGCATCTTTTTGATGGCAGTTGCAGCATTGAGGGCTTCCGCTTTTTCTTTATGCACGCGTCTGTAGATTGCAAAGTAGTAAAGCAGGATGGTGACTGCGCCTGAAATTACGAAGGCGATGGATGTCCCCAGAATTGCGCCGAAAACACCCAATCCCATAATGACCAACGCAGACGCCAAAACGCCTTTGATGGAGGCTTGCAGAATTTGGGTAGCGGCGTAAAGTTCCATCCGTTCGTGTCCTACAAAGACCGATTGTGAAGTTGTAATCAAAACGCCCGCAAATATGTTCAAAGAGGCTATTCGGATAAGTGGCTCGATTTCGGGGCGTTGAAGCATATCTGATGCCAAGACGCCTGAAAGCAGAAAACAAAGAATCGTAAAGACTGCGCCTATCAGTATTTGGAAGATGACGCCTGCGGTTAGAATGCTTTTGAGGTGTTCTTCTCTGTTTTCCGCGCGGTATTGGGCTGAATATTTGATGATGGCGGAGTTTATGCCTAAATCGGTGAATGTCATGATAAACTGGGGTGCTACAAGCGTGACGGCGACCAAACCGTACTCGCTGGGCGGCAAGATACGCGCCAAGACCACTACGCCTATGGCAGAGATTATAGTGGAAGCGGCTAGTCCCCCGAAAATGTTGAAACTGCCCTTTGCCGAGGTTTTAGCCATCGCGCTTGCTTTGCTCACGATTACCTGTCCTTGATTGCCTTACTAACGCAGTCTCAGTTTATTAACTATCCCAGAAAATTAGAAAACGTGAACAGTTGCGTGCCAGCGAAAAGTCTTTTTCTTTTAGGCGACATGTTCAAGCAGAAGGTAACCCTTTGAACCCCACAACCGTGCCCGTGGAGCAGCTTAACCAAGAACCCTACGCCACCATTCTTTGCTTTCCTAAACCCAGCGAAGCCGAAGCCCAAACCCGCATCCAAGAACTTGTCCGCCACGGCGTAACAGCAGTGGAGTTTGTGGGCAAAGCCACCATATTTGGTTCATCGGCGCCTGTGGTTGGTAAAGGGTTTGTCGGCATAGTTGTTGTTGCTTATCGTGGTGGCGAACGGTTGGCGCTTAAGATTCGGCGCCTAGACTCCGACCGCGCTGATTTAATGCATGAAGCCAACATGTTAGCTAAAGCTAATGCGGTTGGGGTGGCGCCGCGGGTGGTTGGGGCAAGCAAAAACTTTTTGCTCATGCAACTTATCGAAGGTGAGCTTTTGCCTGACTGGCTGCAAACCCACAAAGAACCTACACAAGTAAAAACGGTTTTGAGGCGCGTTCTGTGGCAATGTTTCCAACTTGACCAAGCGGGTTTAGACCACGGCGAACTCAGCAAAGCCCCTAAACACGTCATAATTGATTCTGCGTGTGTGCCGTGGATTGTGGATTTCGAAACCGCCAGTGTTGCCCGTAAAACCGCAAACGTTTCCGCCATAGCCCATTTTCTTTTTAACAGTACAGGCGAAGTAGCCCAAACCATCTCGGCAACCCTTGGACCGAAAAACAAAGAAACTATAATCGCGGCGCTACGTGACTACCGAAAAAACCGCACTGACCGCGGCTTTGAGGCAGTGCTTAAAGTGTGTCTTGAATAAAAAGGGGTTTAGAGGGCGACTTCGCGAAGTCGGTTCTGTTGGACGGCTTCTTTAAGTTCGACGGCTATGCGTCTGCCCATGTACATGTTTTCGCCGTAACGCAGGTACGCGTAGGGGGAGGTGCCGATGCCAACGTTGGTGCCAGCGACTATGCGTGCTGAGATTTCGAAGGTGAAGATTTTGAGGTCTTCAGTGATGACGGTTTCAAGGCAGAAGGGTCCAACGATGCCTGGCGGCGCGAGTTCGCGGGCTTTGTTGTGCACTCCGTCGCCCATGCGCAAAATCTCCGGCAGCAGGGATTCGCGGGCTACGATGGGGAAGTTGCCGACTACTGTGTATGTGGGGTTTACTTCGATTTCGAGTTGTTGGGCTGCGGGGATTTTGCCGATGCTGTCCACGGCGGATTCATAGCGGCGGTCCATCGCCAACAGTTCCACGTCACCGCGGATAACGCTGCTAAAGTAACTGGGGTACACGTTGACGCCTAAGGCATATTCTTGGAGGTGGATTTTTTCTATGTCCTCATCTGTGAGTAGTTGGCGGGCTAGCATTTCGGTGAATTTCTTGTAAAACGCTTGGGGGGAGTTGGCAAGGAAGTAGCCTCTGCCTCCTTTGGCGCCGGGCAATTTGGCTATTACTAAGCGGTCGATTTCTTCAGGTTTTCCGAAAACTTTGGGCAGTCGGAGTCCTGCTTGGCTAAGCCAGTCTGCTTGGCGGTTGCGGTCTGCTTCCCAATGCAGCAGTTCCCGGTTGCCAAACATGGGCACCATGAGTTTGTTTTGCAAATCTTCTGTGCTCAAATAAGCCGTGAACGAGCCGTGCGGAATCAAAACTACATTTAACCGCCGCAGCTTTTCTTGCAACTCTTCGTTGAGTAATTCGGAGAAGTCTTTGACGACGATGAGTTCGTCGACGAGGGGGAATTTTTGGTAGATGATTGTGTCTTTTTCTTTGCAGATGCAGACGGTTCGGAAGCCTTCTTCTTTGGCGCCTTTGAAAATGTTAAGTGAACTGTGGCTGCCAAGTGTGCCTATGGCGAGTTTGGTTTGGTCGTATTTTGCTAGGACGCTGGGCATTTCTGTTGTGGCGGTCATGTTACTACCTCGCTGAGGCGTCTTTCTTTGAGTGCCTGTTTAATTTCCATCGCTACCCGTTTGCCTGGACCCACTTCGACGCCGTACTTGTACTTCATGTACGGCGATGTTGCTTCCACACAGGGGCAGCCGGGTACACGGGGGCTAACGTCAAACACGTAGAACTCCAAATCTTTTGTCACTGCACCCTGCAGTGCGAACAAGCCAATCATGCCTGGTGGGTATTCCTGTTTGCAGGCAGCCACGAAACGTTCGGCTGCGTCAAAGACTTTTTCGATTTGGCTTTCGCGCATGGTGGCGCCCATGTGTCCGATTTCGATGTTTTGGGTTGGAATCTTGAGTTCCATCTGCTCTTCTGCAGGCAAATCCAGAACGCCGTCTAAGTCGGTTTGGATGCGGCGGTCAAACCCAAGCAAATCAATCTCGCCAGTCAACGGAGACCAGAACAAGTTCGCATTAAACTTGGCGCCCAACACGTACTCTTCGATGACGGCTTGTTTGAGGGCTTCTTCGGTTATGATGCCTTGTTTGATGCGTTGCTGAGAGGTTTTTTCGTATTCTTCAGGTGAGGATGCGTAGAAGAAGGCGCGTTCGATGGCGCGTTCCTTTTCTGGTACTTTGACTATGGCTAAGCGGTCAATTTCGGCGGGTGACTGGAAGGTTCGAGGCGTTTTTATGCCTGCTTTCTGAAGCAAGTAAAGTTGATTGCGCGGCGTGTTGCGTTCTTCTGTTCGCAGCAGCGCCCGGTTGCCCATTAACGGAACCGCAAAGTTCTGCTCCACCGCTTCGTAGCCTGCGTAGACGCTGAATGAGCGGTTGGGCACAAATATGGTGTTTAGGTCGGTGAGTTGTTTGACGGTTTGGGGGTTGGTTATGTCTGAGAATTTGTCGAGGAAAATGAAGTGGTTAAAGAGGGTTTTGTAGTAGTGGGCGTATGTTTTTTCTCTGCCTTTCTGGCAGACCACCACGGTTTCAAAGCCTTCCTCTCGAGCGCCCGCAGCGATTTCGAGGGCGCTGTGGCTGCCCAAGACGCCGATGCGGACTTTTGCGGGGTCATAGTTTTGGAGGGTTTGGTCGATTTGGTTTTTCATCATGCCTTTTCGCCTATAAACTTCTCATAGTCCTTGATGACGTCCGCCAGAGTTGGCGCGTTAAACAGTTTGCGGCCGGTGACTTCGTTGGCGGTGGCGATGTACATCTCGCTTATGATGGTGCGCAGTTTGGGGTCCAGTTTAGGCGGCTGCGACTTGCACAGTGCCTTCCAGTCCTTGACACCTTGCGTTTCTGCAGCCTTTTTTGCTTCCTCAAGGTCTGCGTACCATGGGGTCTTTTTGTAGAATTGGCGGGCAATCTCTTTGCTAACATGCAAGCCCTTGTAGGTGAACCTGCACTCATCTAATGTGCCCACCACGTCTACGACGATGAGTTTGCGTTGGTCGTCAAAGGCTAATTCGATTTTGCCGTCTTCGTTTACGAGTCCCGCGCGGGCAGCCATCTCGGTTATGACCTCGTTAGTTTTGGCAAGCACCGTTTTTATTTCTTTCAGTTCTCCATCTGTTAAGCCCGCAATTTTCTTGGCTTCTTCCCAAGTGATGTAGCGGTCTGTTTCTTCGAGTTTGGTGCTGACATCAAAGATGGGTTGGGTGAAGCGTTCGCCGGGTTTGGGGTAGTGGTCTAAGCCCAATGCTTCGGGGGTGGTTTTACCTTGTTCGAGGCGTTTGAAGACGCTGCTGCCTTCGGGCAAGCCGTTGCGGTAGATGATTTCAAGGGGGATAAGGCAATTTTTGAGGTTTGGCGTGTAAGCGCTGTAATCGTGCAATAGTTTTCCTTCTGGGCTGCGGCGGGTCTCAGGGCGGTAAACGTTGACGAGGCAAACTTCCATTGTGCTGGTGGGTTGGTTGACTTGTTTGAAGGGGGTGGTTTTGCCGTTTGAGTCTACTACGCCTTTGTAGTGGGTTCGTATGCCTTTTTCTTCTAGGCGTTCAAAGCAGTAGGCGCCCATGAGGCACAGTGCGGCGCCTTTGCCGGGGATTTGGTCGGGCATTTCGCCCCAATCAAAAACGCTGAAGCGGTCTGAAAAGCGGAATCTGCCTAGCCCCATAGCTTCGGGGGTGGCTTTCTTGATTACTTCTAAATCCTTAACACTGCCCATCTTGTTTCACTTCGTTACTGTAAGTTGTTGATGAGTGTATTCTGCGTAAAGCTATATCAGCTTATTTCTTTTAGTTTGGCAAGTTAGGGTTGATTTTTGTGTTTTGTTTGATGTATGTGAAGTTCTTAGGCTGCCATTTTCTTAAGCGCCCGCAAACTCCACCAAAACACCACAACCGCCAGCATCACAATAACCACAAACCCTTCCGCAACGCCCCAGTTCAAAAAGTTCCCCGCAAACAACTCCCGCGTCGCATCTACTGTGTATGAGAATGGGTTGATTTTGGCTAAGTCTTTAAGCCAGATGGGTGCAAGCGCCAGTGGCAGAATGATGCCTGACAGTAACGAAACTGGCATAGTTATCGTGTTCAAGGTTGGTGCAAGGGCGTCTTCAACTTTGTAGATGATGGCGAATCCGTAGGACATGGATGCCATGGTTATGCCAATGAAGGCATAAAGTGCCAGTGAAGCCAAAAATCCTGCAGCGTTTACGTTTAGCCCAAACGGAATCGCCACCAACGTAATCAGCACACACTGGGCGAGCAAGACCACGACATCACGCAGAACTCTACCTAGCAAGATGGCGGAGCGGCTAACTGGACTTACCAGAAAGCGTTCAATTACCCCCGCACGAATATCATCGATAAGCGAGAAGCCTACGAATGCGGTTCCAAAGAGCGCCTGCAAAACCAAAAGCCCCGGAATGAACACATCCACGGCATGTCCTGCAGGTATGCCCGGGACACCGCCTAACCCGTTTAGAAGGGGCATGAACAGGAACAGGTACATGAGGGGCTGGAACATGCTGACCGCTATGAAAACGGGGTTCCGAAGTGTATGCTGCATGTTGCGGATAAACATCAGTTTGGTGTCGTTAAACAGCTTCATGCTTTATCGTCCTCCCGCAACGAACGCCCCGTATACATCAAAAACACATCGTCGATACTGGGTCGAGATAATGTAACGCTTTGGGCACCTAAGTTTTTGGAGTCAAGCAACCGCAACAGTTCTGGCATCATGGTTGCCCCTTCTTTTATGCTAAGATAAACCGAGTTGTCGGTGACTTGAATTTTTTCAACCTGCACCGTTTTAGCTAACAAGGTTTGGGCGTTTTGCGCTGCCTCTTTGGAGGCGAAACTGAAGGTGATGGTGTCGCCGCCGACGCTGCTTTTCAGCTCATCGGGGGTTCCTGTTACAATGATTTCGCCGTTATCAATTATGGCTATGCGGTCGCAAAGTTTGTCTGCTTCATCCATGTAATGCGTGGTTAGGAAGATGGTTATGTTTTCCGCTTTGAGTTTTCGAATTTCTTCCCACAAGTACGCTCTGCTTTGGGGGTCCAGACCCGTGGTGGGTTCGTCAAGCAGCAACAACTGCGGGTGATGAATCATGCCCAACGCGAGGTCAAGTCGGCGCCTTTGTCCGCCAGAATAGGTTTGGGCTAGGCGTTTTATGAAAGAACTCATCTGAAAACGTTCAGCAAATTCGTCGGCGTATTTTTTAGCCGTTGCTTGGTCTAAGCCGTACAGTTGGGCTTGAAGAACCAGATTCTCTATGCCCGTTGAGGCGAGGTCTGCGCCGCCTGCTTGGCTTACGCAACCGATGTTTTGGCGGATTTGTTCTTGCTGAGTGGCTAAGTCGTAGCCGAGAACTTTAGCTTCTCCGCTGGTTGGCGATAGGAGTGTGGAAAGCATTTTTTGGGTGGTGGATTTGCCTGCGCCGTTGGGTCCCAAAAACCCGAAGATTTCGCCTCGGTTCACCTCGAGGTCTATGCTTTTGACGGCTTCAACCTCTTTTTTGGTGCCCTTCTCTTTGGAGACGAAGATTTTTCGAAGCTGGTGAGTTTCAATGACTAAGTCAGTTGCCATGTACGTTACCTGTAAACTTGATTTCGCTGGACTGGGCTGATGTTTATTTTTTTTAGTCCAGTTTCTGCTCCTAGCCGCGGGCGGTATATAAGATTTCGCTGCGGTCAAAAGCCAAATCCACTTCACAAAAACTCATTAAGCTCTGTTTGAAAAATAGAAATAATTAAGCGGCTGTTTAGCCGAAGCTGTTTTCTATGGTTTGGGCGATGCGCGTTTCCTTACCTGCATGGTGATTCCCAAAAGCACTGCGCCGACAACCATTCCTGCAACAAAATACAGAATTGATTCTATCGTGGATGTGCCCTCTGCAGGTTCTGCGGATGTTGAAGTTGGGGTGCTGGAGCTTTGTGTTGTTGTAGCTGGAGCTGTAGTCGTTGTAGTTGTTGTGTCAGGCGTGGCTGTAGATTGTGACGAGACGACTTTGAGGTACACTGTTTGGTTGCCCTCGCTTCCAAAGACGTCCCTAGCGTAAACAACCAGTGAATGTACGCCTTCGGAGGGAATTGTCAGTGTTGTGTTGCCCGAAATGGTTACTGTTTCTTGGTCATCTATGCTGTAACCCATCCAAGCTGCTGGCTCGCTTATGCTAAAAACCAACGGAATCTGCGTGCCATTGAACGATTCAAAATTATCAATGGATAGAACTTGGACTTTTGGCGCTGCCGCGTTTATCGCGAACTTTACCATAGTTGAGCTCATAGTTACCTTCTCTGCAATGCTGTAGTCGATGGGGTTTGTGTTGCTGGTATAGTAGCTTACCCGCATACTCAGGGTGTGGTTGCCTTCAGTTAACCCCAAGATTCTGACTCTGCACTCAGAATCTGTGCTGCTTGGCGTGAAACCGACCTCAACTCCGTCTAAGACGTACGAAAACTCGCCCAGCTTCACCTCAGCTTGGTCACCTAAATTTGGCAGTTCATAGCTAAAAACTACCGAAATCGAATTGCTTTCGTAAACGACTTGCTGCGGTTCCTGAATCTCCACCACCGCTGCACTGGCGCAACTAATCAAGCTACTTCCTACAAGGACTACAAGTAAAAGCAAGACGCTGCAGATTATTTTTTTGCGGACTCGTTGGGTAAACAATGTATGGTCAGCCAAACCTGTTACGAGGCTTCTGTAAATAAATTTTGTTCCAATTCTCTTTGCAAGCCCTTCTTAGCGGTTAAAGCAGGAGAAGAAAAGGACGCGGTTGGTTTTTAGCCAAGGCAGTTACGCAGCTTTGCGGCTTCCACCAACGCCTTCTTTGCCTCTTTCTCCTCGTTTTCCAAGTATGAGATGAGGAAGTTGTTGGTGAAGTTCTCGTGCTTGCGCTGCGTGGAGGTGCGGGGTCCAAGTTTGACATCTAAAGTTTCTTCAACGGTTTTTAGGTCCGCCAAAATCCGCGTCAACGCCAACCGCAAGTTATCTACGTTCATGTTGGCACGTTTCGCAATGCGTGTATGCATAGCCATGAGCATGTTGATGTTTTCCATAGACACTAAACCGCTGACTGAGGCGAAGTCTTGTTTGAGGTTTACGTAGTGTTTTTGCAGGGCGCACATTTCTTTGTCGGTTAAGTCGTCGAGGGCTTTGGCGCCTATGAATTCGGGGGGCACGCCGATGCTGTATAAGGAGGCGGCGAATGTGATGGCGCGGGGCAAGCTGACGCCTGCGACGTTGCGGCTGTACCCGAATAAGCCGATGTGGAGTTTTCGGGCGCGTCTTGGCGGCACGTAGGGCGAGATGCTGTTGATGAACGGTGCAAAAACTTCTGCTACGGCTTCGTATTGGCGGCGCGTCTTCTGCAAAATTCCCATGAGCACTTTTTCTTCTTCCGCATCAATCTCTGGTGCGGTGCCGTTGGGGAGTTTTTCGTTGAGTGCTTGCACGAACTTTTTGACTTGTTCAAGTGGGTAATCGTAGCGTGCTGCAGACTGGATGGTCACGGTGGAGACGCCTTTGTATTCTTCCAAAAAGCGCTCCAAGTTGTCTGGTGCGAGGTGACCGCGGAACGGTTTTGACCCCACTCCAATGATGGGGTGAATGGGCACGCCTGTTTCTTTTTCCACTTTCTCAAACTTCGATAACCCAATCTTAGACAGCAACATCGCGGAGAGTAATCCGTAGTTGAGGGCGGGGTCTGAGCGGGCGATGAAGGCGCGTAGGTATTTGGGTTTCACGGTTTCGATGTAGGGTTTCACGATGGCATCTACATGCAGGATGCTGTCAAAGTCTTCGACGAGTGGAATGACGCTTATGCTTTCTGGTTTGAAGGTGCCAATCCAGTCTTTGGCTTTGGTGGTTTCGTCAAGCATGGCGTCTTCGTTGCCGACGACGGCTTGTTTGTAGTAGTTGTAGAGCCAGATGGGCTCTTTGCCGCTGGTGGTGAACGGCAAGATGACTTCGAAAATTGGGGCGATGTCTTTTTTGTAGCAGGTGGAGGCTACGTCGTAGGTGACGGGGATGTTTTGGAGGGTTTCCAAAACCACTTTGCGTTCCACTGCTTCGATGGTGGGGTTTCCGATGCGGTACGTTAAGTAGAGGTCTTCGCCGATTTTGCGGTCCTCAAAATAGTCCCAGTAATGGTTCAGTAACTTTCGAACGACATGCGTGTCAGCGTCTTTACCTTCACTGTCCCACATGACTTCTTGGCAGCCCAACGTCTGATAAACATAGAAAGCTTCGTAGACTTCGGCGTCACCGTCGATGATTTTGTTTGTGCTCCACTCAGGCACGTTCACGTTGTCGGGGTGTTGAGTGGACATGGTGGCGGGAATTTTTCTTTCTGCTGTTTCTGCACGCGTCATGTTACTTTCAACCTGTAAGTTGATAGGCAGCTACAGCTTTCGCCCGCAACTATTTCATGTTTTTGATGGTTTCGTCGGCTTTTTCTATCTCAACTTTCTTTTGTCGCTGATACGCCGCTATTGTTGCTTCGGATTGTTTGTCTTGGAGCGCAAAAATTTTGGCTACGGCGATTGCGGCTGCTTCAGCTTCGATTGTGACTACGCAACCCACTCCGCTGGGCACCCGCAGCGAAGAAAACACATCCACGCCCCCGTATTTTTCGGAGTATGGTGGGCAAGCCACAACAGGCTTCGTGGTGTTAGCGTCCACAAACGCGCTAAGTGCATTCGAGCGACCTGCAACAGTGACGTAAACGATGTTTTGGTTCTGGAATTCTTGGATGATTTGGAGCACTTTTTGGGGGGTTTTGTGGGCGGAGGCAACTCGGAACTCGTAGTCCACGTTTAAGGCTTTGAGATGTTTGGCTATTTCTTTGCAAAATTCTATGTCTCTTTCTGAGCCCATTAGGATGATTGCTTTTCCAGTCACGGTGTTCACGCTCACCTTGGGTTACGGGTAGGTGGCTAATAAAATTTTAACACCCAAACAAACGAACCATGTCAAGCTATGGGCGTTATGCTTCTTTTAGCCGCTGGATTGCTCGGTCTGCCCAGTCAGGCTCTTTAAGCAGCACTCTGCCGACTGCCACCAAATCCACCATTTCGTCTCGCACCAACTTGTCCGCGAAAATGGGGTGTTTGATTCCGCCAACGCCGATAACGGGCAAGTGGACGGCTTGGCGAATTTCATGCGCTTGCGGCACAAAATAGCCCTTTATGCCTTCCAGCTGGTGAGGTTCACTGCCACACATGCCCCCCGAAATGTCCAAGATGTCCACGCCTGCTTTTTCGAGGGCTTGTCCAAATTGGATAGCGTCTGCCATTTTGGTTCCCTTCTCAGTCAAGTCGTCACAGCCCATGCGATACAGTAGCAGTTCGCCGTGGAGCACCTTGTGGACGCGTTCGGTAACCATCAGGGGGAAGCGGATGCGGTTTTCTGGGCTACCGCCGTACTCGTCTTCGCGCTTGTTAAGCAGTGGGGTGAGGAATTGGTTAAGCAGATAACCGTGGGCGCCATGCAGTTCGATGCCATCAAAGCCTGCTTTGAGGGCGCGTTCGGCTGCGGCTGCAAAGTCATCTGCGACGGCTGTGAGTTCTTCTTTTTCCAGCGCGCGGGCTTTTCCGCCTGCAGATGGTCCCGCCGCTTGGGTGCCGGTGACGCGTCGGCTTGCCGCTACACCTGCATGGGTAATCTGCAGCACTGCCGGCGCTCCTGTTGCGTGAATTTCTGAAGCTAGCTTCTCAAACCCGGGCACCATAGAATCACTATAAATGCCCAGCTGCTTGGGGCTCAATTTGCCTGTTAACGAAATGTAGGCGTGCTCCACGATGGGTAAGCCAAGATTGGTGGAGCGTTTGGTGTAAAAGTTGATGAGGCGGTTAGTGACTTCGCCTTCAAAGGTGGCTCGGCCTGACTGCATCGGCGGCATAACTATACGGTTTCGCAAAGTGAAGCCACCCACAGCCAAAGGGTCTAGTAGCCTAGCCAAATGTTGCACCGATGTATCCATTCATTAACGAAATATAAGAACGTAGCAGAATTTTTGTGTCAAGAAAAATTTACAAATATGCTCAAAAGGTGGTTTGTGTTGGTGAAGGTAGGAGGATTGCTTGTTTGCATTCCTTTGCGTCTAATCGTACAGGTCGCGCTTTAGCGCTGTATCTGTTGGTTTTGTTATTTGGGTCAATTGTTGGGTTGGTTTTATTGGGCGAACCTGCAGTGGCTAATCCTTATGACCCCACCACTGGAAAAATGGCCTACCCAGCTATGAGACATTTATTGTTACTTCCCCAAAAAACATGACCTACCATACAAACGATGTACCATTCATATTGACAATAAAAACAACCTGGGAGCATTTATCTGGATACTGTCGATTTTTTTACATCTTTGATGGTTCAGGTGACCTGACGGTGGAAGAGGCACGAATTGACCTCTTGGAGCCAGTTAAAACCACAACAAAAACAATCACTCCACAGGATTCAAGATATTACTCATATACTGAAAACACATACGAGTTTAACATAGCGCTACCTAACCTTTCAGAAGGTTCACATAGCCTTATATGGGGTTTTTCTCCTTTTGCTTATGTTTTGAAGCAGAAGACGGGTTTAATTAGGTGAGTTTTTTCGTAAATAATGCTGAAATATTGCTAAAACTCGAATTATGATAAGGAAGATGCTGTCTCTTTTATGGCTGACAACGGTAAATATTTATAGCGGTATCAACAAAACGTCACATTAAGATAGTTGCCTAATTTAAGGGCAATGAGGGATAAATTTGGCGTGACTGGCTCTTTTCAGAGTCACTTGAGCCCCTTTATCTCCGACCGGAAAGTCTTGCCCCCCGTTAGGCAACTATCGACTTGGCTTTTCTTCCATCATTTACGTATTTAAAAATTGTTTACACGAATTTGATTAGCTCTCTTGGTCACGGCGGTTCCCTGAAAAGTCGTCTGCCAAGCAAAAATGATAGGAAAAACGCAATAGAGGCGCGGTTTTTAACATCCCATTGCCCGTTTGTGCAGTGCTTTGTTGTTGCATTTTACGGATAATCCCTTGTTTTGACTCGAAAACAGCGTGCTATTTATAGTTTAAATAAGGGGGGTATAGAAGTTGCCAAGCGACCTAACGATGCGGTACTGGCAGTTTTAGCTGACGCCAAACGACTTGCTGCAACCGTGCAAGAAAACCCAAAACTACCAAAAACAAAACGCCCTCAACGCGCCAACTAACAAGCCTTCAATCCAACAAACCCGATAGAGACAAATCACATGTCTGCAGCGAGGGTGTAGCGTTTTTTGCCGTCCACTTCGCCTTTAGGTATGGTTATGGTGAATTGGGCGCCTTTTTCAGGTGAACCCGTCTCTTGTATGGTCCAGCCGTAAGCTTCGCAGATTCGGCGAATCAAATACAACCCATACCCCGTTCCCGTGCCATAGCCCTCGGTGAACAGTTGACTTTTTTCTTCGCTGGAAATTCCCTTGCCGTCGTCTTCGTAAATTAGCAGCAGATTGTTGTTTTGTTCTTTGAAGCGTATGGTTATGTGTTGGGTTTTCTCTCCGTATTTGAGGGTGTTGTCGATGAGGTTGTAAAATACTTGCCTTAGCAGCGAATCCGCCAGCACCTTCAACCCGTCGCAGTCGTTAAACAGCTTGACGTTTTTCAGGTTCGAGAAAAGCTCCACCGCTTCATGCACAAAATTCGCCACGTTCACTTCCCGCAGCTCCTCTGAACCCACCTGCACATAGTACTGCTGAAAACTCAAAATCTGCAACATCTGCTTCGAAATCTTCTCCATATCCGCCAGCAAGCTCATGCAGTCTGGTTCATGTCCATGGCGCTTCTTGATTATGTAAAACAACCCGTTTATGGCTGTTAACTTGTTGCGCAAATCATGCCGCGTTATGCTGTCTACAACGCGTAGTTTTTCGTTGAGTTCTGTGACGGTTTTGATGGCTTCTTCTAGCATTTCTTGCATCCATTTTAAATCTGAAATGTCTGTGAAAATGCCCACCATGCCGCAAAGCCTGTCATCCACCACAACGGGCTGATTTATCAGCATGGTCGCTACGTATTCGCCGTCGCGTTTTTTGATGACGACTTCACCTTTCCAAGGCAACCCATTTTTTGCGTGGGTGCCAATTTCTTTGGTGCCTCCCAAAACTACATCTTTGAAGACTTCGCGCGTGCTTTTACCCAGCATCTCCTTTTGGGTCCAGCCAAAAAGCTCCTCAGCTGCCGCATTCCAGTAGCTGATTTTTCCATTTGGGTCCGTGGCGACAACCGCTTGCCCTAACGCTTCAAGCAAACCCGCCCGATAACGCAGCCGCATCTCTGCTTGTCCTCTGGCAAGATCCTCAACGAAGATGCACTTTTTAGGCTTAACTGCCAACGTCCCGTACCCCTGAAGCCAAATCTAACTCTACTTGAAAACATAAAAAACCTTCTGAACCCCAAATCTTAATCCAAAAACCAAACAAGCCACGCCCCAGCAGGCACTTGCGTGACGGAACCTTTAAGTGAACCCGTACAATGAAAATTTTACCCCAAACAGATGTTGGCGGTCTTGTGGGGCCGTCGTCTAGCATGGATTAGGATACATGCCTTAGGGCTAAGTAGTTTTTGAGAGATTGCTTGATTGTCTGACATTTAGTGTGCCTCTATTGTTTGGTTTGGGGTTGTTACTTTTGCGGTTAGGATGTTTGTGTTTTCGGGTAGTTCTATGTTGAGTCGGTAGGTTAGTGTGAATGGGTTTTTGTCGGCTTTGTATTTGATGGTTATTGTTACTGGGGTTTTCATTTTTATTCCTCTGGGATTGTTATTCCTGTTACTTGTTTCCATGCTTGTTTGGATTGGTTATCCATGACTTTGATTAATTGTTTCATTGTGTAGTCTCTGAATCGGTGTACCCATTCTTCGTAATAATATGGGTCGTGTTCTGGTTTCATATTGAATCTAATTTCAAAGAACTTTGCAACGTTTTGCTCAAGGATTGATTTCTGTTCTATTGGTATTGCTACCATTTTTCCTGAGAGTTTTAGTTTACTGATTTTTTGTTTTTCCATTTTTGTGTGCCTCTTATAGTCATTTACTATATGCGCTTTCTCTAGAAAAGGGTTTTGCTTTAAATGCGCACTTGGGGGGCTGGCTCCGCAAATCCACGGGATTCAGGAGCCAGTTAGCAATGCTTCCCCACTTTTAGTGGGGTGTGCAAGGCTTGGGCCCCAAGAGTAAAGTGGGGTCAGCCCCTCAAGCAAGACCCTCTGTTGCCGAGAGGGTTGCAGGGTTTTATCTTGACTTATGGCGGCGAGTCTAAGGCAAGAATAAAACCTTCTAAAAGGCAGAACTTTTAGAACTTGAGGGGGTCTGACGGGTCCCAGCGGGGCGGTCTTTACGGTGCGCTCTTTTTGATAGTTTTTGGTTGGATGCTGCCGTTTTTTCGGGTTGAGCGCGGTGCGTATTTTCGTTTGCGTGTGCCGCATTTTGGACAAATTGCTGTTCCTTCAGGTAGTATGGTTTTGCATTTATAACATAATATGTCTCGGCGTTTTCGGGCATATTCGCGGTCTGCTACTCGTCTGAGTTCTTCGTATATTCGGCGTTGTTCATCTGTCATTTCACTCATTTTTTTACCTCGTTTAGTTTTGCTGACGAGTTGCATTTATTTTGTTTACTTTGTGCGGGTTTTTCTAAAAAGCCTTTCCTATAGTTGGTGACTAAATAATCTTTTTATGCTTGTCTGTCTGGTATGTTTGATGTGTGAGTTAAACTTTCTGTTGAAGTGTTCTGCATTTTTAATATAGTAATTGACCAATAGCAAATTATTTATAGTCAATTACCATAACAAGGAAATTATGTTAATATCTAAGTCCACCAAACCAAAGGTTTGCAATGTTGTAGATGGTTTGCTGGTAAGTTGTGACCCGTTTGATTTGTTTTTGGTTTTTTGGTTTAATGTTGAAAATTGTGCTTTTGCAGTAACTGACAGAGAACTTTGGACTGTTGCATGTGATGGTTCGTCTCTCATGTTCAACGGTTCGGAGTTCGTTTCATGAGAGCAAAATCAGGCTTTACCAAGGAAGAGATTGATGCATGGCTTGGTTATGAGCGTTCCTTTGTTGCTGATTGTGATGAGAAAGGCGCAATAACGGATTTTCACGATTTGGAAGCCGATGATTGTTCAAACGAGTGGGGTAATTTTGGCGAATATCGGCTTGTAGGTAACGGTCAACGTACAAATGAAAAGTGTGGTAAATTTTATGGTTTTTACGGGTGTCTTAATGTTGATTTGCATGATAAGATAACGCTTGATGGTGTTAGCCATAAAGGTAAGGTATTTGTTCGAAAGTTTTTTCATAGTTGTGATAAGCCTACGTGTCCTATTTGCTTTAAGCGAGGTTGGGCAGTTCGTGAAGCTTCAGCAATTGAACGCCGGCTTGCTCAGTGTTCAAAAAGGTTCGGAGTGGTTGAACATATTATTATCTCCGTTCCTGAAGCTGACTATGGTTTGAGTTTTGAGAAATTGAAAGCCAAAACTATCAAAATCTTGGCTAATCGTGGGGTTCATGGTGGCGTTTTAATATTTCACGCATTCCGTTATCGAAATAGTGAAGAAGCTTTTCGTAAATGTGCGCCTATGGGGTGGTATTGGTCGCCGCATTTTCATTGTTTGGGTTACATTAAGAGTGGTTATAGTAAGTGTCGGCATTGTATTAAATCAAGTATGGCTTGTTTGTCTTGTGATGGTTTTGAAGGTCGTACTAGGCGCTGTTATGAAAAAGAAGGTGGGCGGTCTGGTTCAGGTTATATTGTGAAAGTTGCGGGTAAGCGAAAGTCAATTCATGGAACGGCTTGGTATCAGCTTAATCATTCGTCATTTAAGGTTAGTTCAAAACGACCTGTTATCGCTACTTGGTTTGGTACTTGTAGTTATCATAAGTTGAAGGTTACGAAGGATAAAAAAGAAGGAACTCTTTGTCCTATTTGTCAGCATGAACTTGAAAAGTTGCATTATGTTGGTGAGCGTCCAATCAAGGAAATTTTGTCGGAGTTTTGGATAAAGGAATTTGAGGATGATTTGCTTGATTGGCGTGGGTTTCCTAAGTGGATTAAATCATCCCATTAAAACTGATTTTCAATGTTTTTCTTTATTGTATTTTTATGAGTGTTCCATTGGACGTTAGTTCGGTCATTCTGGTTATCAGGTTATCTGTATCGTGATATTCAATTCTGTATGTGCCGTATCCTACTTCTTGGGTTGGATATATGTAAATTTTGAATATGCTTCCATTGTCAGCTACGATTGATTTTTGACTACCCTCTAAGCCTTTGTCTGTTATTCCTATGGTTGTTATGGTTGTGCTGTTTTGTCCAAGCCATTGTAAATAGACGGTTAATTTTGCTTGTGGGTCATTTGCGTCTGTTTTGGATATTGCGATATTATTGATTGGTTCTTGTTTGGCGAGGTTTGTGTTTGAATCTGTTTGGGTTAGTTGAATGTAGGCTATTGGAGTTATGATGGTGGCTGCTATGATGATGGCTAGTATTGTGACCATTGTTTTGTTTGTCATTGGTATCTTGTTCTTTTCTGTTATCTGGGCTTATAATATTTTGTTTATTTTTAGTCATTGACTATTATAGAAAATGTTATAAGGTGTTTGTCGGGTTTATAGTCAATTACCATAATTGGTGAAATGTATGACAGAAGATAAGTGGTTGCAGAAAAAGAATGAAATCGACAACACTGCGCGTTGGCTCCAAGAAGGGGAACGTGTGGAAATTGTTTATGGTGAGTTTGAAGAGGTAGAAACTCCGCGCAAAGACCGTCGAAGTGGTAGAGAATATATAAGCAAGGATTTCAAGATTGCCGTTGTTCTTCCTGACGGTCGCAAAGCCTTCAGAAAAGTGGGCCAGTATCTCTTCAGCGAAATCATAGGACAATTCCAAAGGGAAAAAATGCCCAAGACTATTCAGTACATGCGTCCGTATTACCGTGGTCGGTAATCAGCCTTTTGGAAAACTCTTCCTTTTTTGTTCCCTTTTTTCTTTTTTCCAAAAAATTGTTGATGGTCCCTTTCCTTTTTTTGTTGTCCGGTAATGCGTAAATTTTTTATAGTAACTGACTATATCTTAAGATTAAAATGGTCGGTGACTATATGGCTACAGAAAGTGTGTATGTTCGTGTTGATTATGAAAATAAGGTGAAGTTGCTTTCTCGGAGATTGAGAAAGACTGAACCTCAAATTCGTCAATCTTGCCTTGAGCTGGGGATTGATACCCTTTTGGAGTTGTCTAAAGTATGATGCAGAAATGCGTGTTTATGCTCATAAATGGTGAAGACACTGAATCGGGTTTTGAAAACTACCCATATAATGATTTCTTACATGGCCAATTTCTTGGCATTAAAAAAGGCGTTTTTGACCCGATGAAACGTGTTGGTCGTTTTAAGTCGGCGCTTTTTAAGGCTGAAGCCGTTGGGATTCCAAATGATGCTGTGATTTATACTTCTCCGAAAAATCAGCCGTTGATTATTGTAAATGTGGCTACTCATTTAGCTGTTAATTTGGGTAAGTCGATGCCTGTTGATGAAGAGTTGGCTAATTTGCTTTCTGTGGCTTGCGAAGATAAGTTGTTCAAATATTGGGGTTCTACCAGTATTGAATCTTGGCAGATGTTGGCGCTGATGGGTGCTGGCGCTGGCGTTCTTGGTGGTATCCAAATTCTTATTGGTATTTTGAAGTGAGGGGGTGAATGTTTGGAAAAAATACGAACTGCAAAGTTGGCGGTTGATTTTGCCAAATGGTTCCCGAAGGCTCTAGAAGAACTTAACGCCCATTATCAGGTTACTGGATGTGAAAAATGTCATGCTTTGTTACTTGAGGCTAAGAATAATCTGGGCGTGAAATTTGTTGCTTCAGGGGGTGAAAAGAGCATTGATTAGTGAATTGGTGCTGCCTATGGCTGCTTTTGTTGGCGGTTTTGCTATTGCTGTCGCTGTTTTCTACGATGAAATCAAACTTGGTGTTCAAGTGAGACGCGAAGCAAAAAAGAAAGTTCGAGAGGTGAGCACAGTTGAACAGGTTTGAAGAAATCATGGAAACTAAGCGATTTAAGGTCTTGGCATTCCTTTCTTTTCCCCTTTCTTTCTGGTTTATTGTTGGCGGGGTCATTCTTCGTCGCCTTTGGGGTTTGACTGAGAATGACGTAATGCGAATGGGTGACCATATAGGTGAAAACTATGAATAAAGAATTACCACCAGAAATTAGAGATGAAGACGATGCGGATTTAGAGGCTGATGAAGCGCTTGCTCAGGCACTTCACGCCTTCTTTGGTGAGAAGTACAAGAAGGTGATGTCTTATCTCAAGAGTGAGCAAGATGCGCATAGGATAGTTTCAATGTATGCGTTTAGTCGGCGTAAAGGCTTTGAATTTCTAAGCAAGATTGCTGATGATAAGCTGTTGCTGGCATGCTCTACTGATAAAGGTGTTCGTGCTCGGTTGTTGGCTGAAGCTTTAAAGAATATGAATGGTGTTGGCGCTGAAGAAAAATTTGGCTTGACCGATAGAATCAAAGGCGCGTTTAAACGGGATTTCGTGAGAGAATGAGTTTTCATCATTCTTCTTCACGTTCTTTTTCATCTTCTGTTGATGACCGTATTAAACAGGCTGAATACGGTTTAGATATTGAACGGGCTATAGCGGATTCTAAGAAGATTCTGGAAAGTTGTCGTTTTGCTTATGACCCAACTTTTAAGGATACGTCGCTTCGGGAATGTGTGTTTGGTGGTTTAGGAACTAATAAAACTGTTGTGTTGGTTCGTGAGGCGTGTTGGTATCATTATCTTTATCCTGATAGACCTATTGTTGCTAATATTCCGATTAATTTGCCTAATTTTATTGCTTTAACTTCTGCTAAAATGTTGTTTAGCATTAATTTTCCTTGTTTTTTGGGACTTGATGAAGGTTGGCAGCTTGCGGATAGTCGTAAGCGTGGTTTGATGGTTGACATAATGGATATGTTTATGCTGCGTAGTCGGAAGCGTAAATGGTGGGTTGTTATCACTGAACAAGACCATAAACAGGTTGATTTGAGGGTACGGTTCATTACCGACGTTTTTTGTGAACCGAGTTATAAGCCGCGCATTCATCGTGTTAAAGTTCCGTGTTATACAAAGTATGGTTATCGGTTTCACCGTTACCGTTTTGACCCTAGACCGGTTTGTAATTTTTTTGATACTGAGGCAGACCCGTTGACGTTAGACATTCGGGAACTTGAGGATGAATATCATGCATATTTAGAGCGTAAGAAGTGGTGTGGTCATCGCTAATTTTTTGTAGTATTCCTTATAGATTTTTTTATATAGTCAATTACCATAAAGGGTCAAATGCCTGAAAGGGTTAAAATCAAAAGGAGTTTAAAAAAATGAGTATAGACACGGGTCAAATGTCCGACATGATGAACACCGTTCTTGCTTTGCTGATTGCTATGATGCCTCTGATGATTTATATGGCTGTCTTTAAGTTGATTCCAAAGCTGCTCCGAGGTTTCAAGTTCTAAGGTTCGACGGGGGTCATTAGTGTATGTCTAAAAATTTCTGTAGTCTGCGTGGGCGGGTCTTCACTGTGGTTCTTTGCTTAGCGCTGCTGTCGTTGGTGTTCTCTGTCGGTGTCGCGAATGCGACCACGAACAGTTGGAGTTTATCCAATTGGGATATAACAAATGTGTGGAGTGGTAAGACGGTAAGCGGTCTTACTGAGAACTTCACGGGTACAGTGTCTTTTGGTGGTGTAAAGCTTAACAATGCTTCTGCGGTTGGTTGTAAATTTTCGTTTGCGTTTTTGGATTCTGCTGAGAAAGGTTGGGGCTTTGAAGTTTTTCCAACGAATGATGTTCTTTCGGGTTATCTTGCGCGTAGTAATACGGTGACGTTTGTTTGGATTGATAATGGTACTCAGAATTTGTTGGCTACTTTTACCGCTTGTAATGCTTCTTCTGTGAGTGTGCGGTGTGATAGTGAAAAAATTGAACTCTATATAAATGGTGTGAAGCAATATCAGGATACGGCTGGAACGTTTGGACTTACTGTTTTTCGGTATTGGACAGATGATGTTTATGAGTATGGTTCGATAACGCATCCGTCGTGTTTTACGGGTTCTTTTAGTGCGGCAGTGTCTGCTTATTCTTCTTCGGGTGTTTCGGCTCAGGTTGATTCATCAGCAATTAATGATATGACTTCTACGTTGACGATTTTGTTGGTTTCTTTGATGCCTTTGATGGTTTATGTGGCTATTTTCAAGTTGATTCCACGATTACTGAAGGGGCTTAAGTTTTGATGTTGCCAAAAAAATCTTCTCTTTTTTTTCTGTTTTTGTTGCTTGTTGTTTGTTTCTGTCCAATTGTTTGTGCTGATGAGGGTTGGGTGACTGGTGATTGGCTTTACGTTTACAAGGATGGAGATGTGATTCATTTAGCTACTCTTGGTTCTGAGTCTTCAGGCTTTGCAAACTTTACTTATGGTTCACTTGGTGCTTTTTCAGAAGGTATGGGCGCTTTGTTTTTGGTGAATTGCAGTATCGATGCTCAAAAACAATTTTGGAGCCTTGGAAATACTAAGAATTTTTATGTTGCTATAGCCTATCGTCATGGGGCTGATTCGGTTTGGTCTAGTCTTTGGGTGGCTAATACTGAGAACTTGGTTGGTGGTGGTCAGGCTGCTAAGATGGGTGATATGACTTATCCGTATAGTGTTTCTAATTTTGACCGTGAAAATGCTTGTTTTTTGCTTCAGATGCTTCGGATTAATTCAACTGCGGTTTGTTGTTATGGTTATGTTTACTATGCTGATACCACTGCTCAGGGTGCTATGTCTGGTGCTGGTGGTGGGGCAGATATGGCTTATTTGTATAATAGTGCGATTTTTGCTTTTAATCAGACTTTTGTTGTTCCGTTGTCATTTTGGGATGATGTGACTTGTGATGTGTATGTGGGTCATGATGGTTCGGGTTTGGTTAATGCCACAATTGCTATGTCGGATTTTGGTTATATGACTCCTCTTGATACTGATTATTCGGATGCTCGGATTAGTCAACAAAATAATTATGGTATTTTTGAGAGTCTTGTTGCGTTTGGAAGTTTGTTTGGTGCCTTGTTTTCTATAGCTGGTACGTTGATTCATGCTGCTCCGTTGTTGCTTTTTGGTTTTGGAATTTCGATGGCGTTTGCTTGTATTTCAACTTTGAGTGTTGAGCCTTTGCGTAAGTTTGCTGAGTTTATCTGGGGTCTTGTTGCTGGTGTTGTTAGTGCGGTTACTGGTATTTGGGGTGCTATTAAAGATGCAATTCAATGGTGGTGAAAAAATGCAAAAAAGAAGTCTGTTTGGATTAGCATGTTTTCTTTGTGTTTGCTTAATCATTGCTGTTGTGGCTCAAAGCTACGGGTTGCTTCCGAATTTTAACAAAGGCGGTTTAAGTGGTGTATCTGCTGTGGAATATCCGATTAATGTTGGTGCTACGCCTCAAGAATTTACTCCGTGGGAATTGGAAACGTGGCTTGGCATTAAGGACCGTTTAACGGTAAATAATACTACTCCTGATTTTCCAGACCCAGAACATAGGGTGCTCGGTTGGTATTCGCTGCGAAATAGTTCCAGCAATGATTATTATCAAAAAAGCATGGAGTTTTTGTTGTTTTGGGAAGGTCGTGGTGTTGATGGTGAATGGGAAGCTGTTTGTTGTATCTATAATGTGCCTAATTCGACTTCGGAGTTTGTTGTTGAGTTCTCTAAGTTTACTTGGGGTTCTATGGAGATAAGGTTGGATGGTGTTGTTATGGCTGAGTTTCCACAAGTTGAAGCTGATGATATGCCTTCGTTGGCTTATGTTACGTTTAGAGTCTATCCTTAATCCTCTTTTTTTGTTTGTCGGGTGTCGCGTATCGTTTGGCTGCGCCGATGCGTGCGGGCGAGCGGGAGCCGCCCGCCCCGTTTAACTCATTAACTTTTTAGCAATTCTTTTGAGAATTTCATTTTAATCAAAGTAAAGATGCTGAAGCTCCTTGTTTCTATTATCAATGTTATTTGAAGCTGGTTTTGTCTCAAAGACTACTATTCCTAGAAATATGCTTGCTGATATAATTGCGGTGTAATATCCTATTAGAGCGATTGATGAGTTAACACTGTATGTTGTTATTGTGTAATTCATTGTTGCATTGTTTCCGAAGCCATCGAACACTATATGATAGTTATCTGTGTAATTTATCACTTCTTGGTCTGAGAATGTGTATCCAAAGGCTTGATAAATTGTATGTGCGTTCTCTTTAAACTCTATATTTTGATATGTTTGGTAATCTTGGTCTGAAAAAAGGCTAAGTCCACAAAATGTGTCATTGGTGCTGGCGCTAATTGTTATTTTGTCTGCACTTTGAAATGTTTGATTTATCGTCATGGTTTGATTCGTTGTGTCAAGTTGCACTTTATTTGAAACAGTGTTGGATTTTGTTTGTATTCCCGCTGTTGCTGCTATGAAAATAGCGCTTACTAAGATAAGGATAAGAATTATGCCCAATGCGTTCCTGTATTTTCGCAACTTACTTGAAAGACACAGAATTGTTACTGTTAGAAATGTGATGCTGGTGAAAAGGAACATCGTAAAGAATTCTTCAGATGCAATTCTTTGATATGGCGCTATAAACATAAATGACCCTGCTAACAAGATAGAACCTGCAGCTCTTATTGCCAATAAGAATAGTATGCTTAATCCTGAAAAGAAAAATGTAATTGCAAAAATGGACATTATGTCTGCTATCAGTTTTTTCTGCTTTGGACAAAGAAACGCCATTGTGGCGCATAAGATTGCTAATATAAATGGGATTGAATAATATAACATGTATCCAAAGTTAGTGTAAAGGTCTTTGACTTGGTTGGTTCCTGCTATCAGGAAACCTATTGATGGAAAAATGGTGGCGAATAGCACACTTGCTTCTATTATAATTTTGTTTACTTGGCTTATCTTGTTGCTAGTAGTAATGATGTAACCCTGATTGTTTATGCTTGAGTATTTTCGAGAAAGTTTATCGATAACTTTCTTTATTTTCTTCATAAACGAAAGTGCTAATTTTGAAATAAAAAATTTTGGATTATACGGCCCTATTCCAATATTTTCTATTTTGGTTTTGTGAATATGTGTTTGTCGCCGAATATTGCTTGTTCTTTGAATCCTTGTGCTAAGAGTTCACATGCTTCTTCGACTGTTGTTGCGACTTTGGTTATGAATTTGCCTTCGATGGCTCTTGGTATGCCTCTTATGTAGTGCATCGTGGTTTCGAGTTTTTTGTGACGTAGATGGCGCATTGTGTCGATTGGGTCTTTAAATTTGAAGTAGTTTTGTGCTCCTGAATAGTTGCGCAAGTTTTTCAGAGGTATTGTGTGCAGTTCTGGGCAGCTAAGTTTTTTTGCTGCTCTGTCTCTTGTTTTGCGCCATGCTTCTCCGATTTGCTTAGAGGTCGGGAATGGGTATTCGTTGGGGTGCGTGTGCAGGTAGACTTTGAGCATTTCCACTGTTCGTTCTGTTAGTTTGTAGCTTCCTGAGGCGTGTCCTTTCGTGCCGACTATGTTTATGATTCCTTGTGCTGTGTCAATGCATCTTCGCGGAGTTTTTTGTAGTTCTTTTCCTTCTGCTCCTGTTTCTGCTAATAATGTAAATATTAAAGCATAGTTTTTGCCTGCAGCGTTGATTATCTTGTTAACGTTTTCCTCAGTTGGAATAATTGGTATTTCTTCCTCGACTTTGAAGTATGGCTTGTCAAAGGGTATGTTGTTAACTTCACAAAAGTCAGCGTAGGTTTGTGCCATTTTGTTTTTAGTTGATGCTTTTGTTGGTTTGCCGTTTTCTTTCTTCGCAGTTACTATATATTGTTTGACGGCTTCTGAATCAAAAATATCTACATTTCTTCCTATTTGGCAGAGTTTCCAAACTGCTTGGTTTTGGATGTCTTCGCTCTTTCCGTTGTTCTTGAGAAAAGTCAAGGTTTTTAAGATTGCTTGTCCTGTTTCATTTGGCTGCTCTGAAAAGCATGTATCCTCACGGGGCCGTCGTCTAGCATGGATTAGGATACATGCCTGGGGCGCATGCGATC
>CAZTRN010000001.1:0-432218 GCA_964616775.1 uncultured Candidatus Bathyarchaeia archaeon | reverse complement strand
AGGATGCGGTTTAGCAGCGGGTCGTTGCCGTCTTTAAATTCTCTTTTAAAACCTATTCTTCCGGTCATGACACGGATCTCAAAGGACCCGTCGATGGCGAGAATCTGGTAGAACCCCAGTTTTTCGCCAGCGTATTCTTCGAGGACCTCCCAGTCCTCAATCAAGTTAACCAATTTATTTACACCTAAACCTGTGTCGCCCAGAAAAAATAAAGGAATATTGGCGCCTGCCTGGAGACTCCTAGCGGGGCTTGCTTGGGACTCTCCTAACAGACCCCTACAAGGAGAATAACTAAAAATGTTAAACCCAACCAAGCCAAATGGAATTTAATGGTAGTTTTTTAAAAATTGTGTTAAAAATAAGGGCTACTCTTTTTGAAGTCTCACTTTCTGGCTGTCAGTCATGTTGTTCTGAATGATCTTTAACACTTCAAAAACAAGAACTGCAGAGTCTACCTCATTCGCCTTATCAACAAGCTCCTGTTTGCTGACGTCTTCTAGAACCATGGCCAAGAAAGCCTTGTTTGTCAACTCGTAATTTTTTGCTTTTGAGCCCAGCTGGGGAGGAAGTATTCTAAGATAGCCTTCTTCGGCTAAATCGTCTAATCTTTTGTATAAGCTGCCTTGGTGTGTTCCGCTTAGTTTTTTCTGTGCGATAATCTGTTTGTATATTTGAAGCGCAGGCAACGGCCCCGAGAGGGATAGAACTAAGAAAATGGCAAGGTTTAGCCTTCTCTCTTGACCTTTGAAGACGTCAAGCCCCGAATGGTTCTTCGCCATCGCCTTTATTTTGCCCTCCAAGCAAAGAAAGCAAACTTCAGGTTTGCAACGAAGTGGCTTATCACATTAACCCAGGCGTTTGAAGCGCTTTTGCCTAAGGCAAAATCTTGCTGTATACAGGAATGCCTGGGGCAAAATTGAATCAACCGCTGACATGTACCGCAATTGCTGTTTTTTTGTTAAAAATGCCGAGACACCGCCAGCTTATAGGTTGAATTTTACCGAAGGCCAAAGTGGAGATTACTTTATACAGGAACGTTTTCACGGACACATTTCAGGCATTTTTAGAGCAGGATAAAGAGGATGCGGGGAAAACAAGCGTCTTTTGAGAGAGGCAATAGGCAACCAGCGGCAGGCTATTTAGTCGTCTAGTTCTGTTAGCGTTATGTGGATTGTTCTGTCTTTCTTTGATACGTCTATGGCTAAGCGTCTGCCTTTCAGGGGTAAGAAAAACTCGTGTGTCTTCTTGGGAAAATGAAGCGAAACCCTATCTGAAAGATAGGTATTTTTGCCATGCAAGTAGTCTCTTGTGCTTTTGCTGAATTGAAGCTTAACCTTCATTTGGCGCACTTAGACTTCACCTACCTCAGATTTTGGGGGAAGACAATCATGCAACGCACTGTATTTTAGGTTTTTTTGCTTCTGATTCGTTAATTTCAGGCATTTTCTGAACGGGTGTAAGGGTGAATGTTAACACTCCGTTGTCTGATTTAGCATCAAAGTCATAGCGACCGCAAAAGACTGGGCTGAGAATTTTGTTATATTCTCTTGGAAAAACAAACTCAATATCCTCAAGCTGGCTAAACCACTCTTTCTTCCCTTCTACAACTGGCTTTCTGACAGTACGCCTAACGATTAATACAACCATATGTGATTCCATCGCTGTGTGTTTTTGGTTAACTACTGTTGCGGCCGCTTATGGCGTAATCCCTTTTAAAAGTGCGACTGAGAAACTTGTGTTTGAAACAGGGGAGAGGGCGGTGAAAATGAATCTATGTAGAGCCAAAACAAGGCAAGGTATCTCTATCATGGCATAAGAATTAACAAATGTTATATGCAGTTATCAAAGTAAATAATTAAGAATTGGAGAGAAACCATGCCACTACCCCCTGATTGGGCCAAGATTGCATCTCAAAACCTCGTCGACCATTTACGCGCAAGAACCATGCCAGGCTTGCCACATATTGGAGTTCTCGGAACTAAAGAAGTACATGAAACCGATGCGCCCTCAGACATCGAAGAAGATGAATATACACAACCGACAGACAGCGATGAAGGAGACGCACAGTATCCAGATTGGAAATTTGTACCTAACAAGATGAGTTATCAGTTAACCGTTAAGCCCGTTGGAGAATCACCCTTGACAGCCACTGTAGTCTTCTATATCAGAGTTAATGAGGGCTGTGATGGTGATTTAAACTCTGAGGCAGATGACCGCCCGTTGCAGTACTGCCTCACACCTGAAGAGTTGCGTCGAGTGTTCAAAAAGTACGAAATAAAAATATCGACAGTCGCCATCTCTGAAAAGCCGCATATCACATTAAGAATAAATGATGAACTGATTGAGCTGAAACCGAATCAAGTTGAAATTCAATCAGATGCTAACATCCAAAAGGTTGTAATTTCGCTTGAAGACCTAAGTGACGTATTTTTGTTTTTTGAAGAGGGTAAACCCCGGCTTACGAGACAAAAATATAGAGTTAAGTTTACAAGGACGGTAAGGTTGGACCACGATAACACCATAATAAATGGGGAACTCAGAAACGAAAGCCCTAGAAGCCCACGTTCAGTCATACCAGACCGAAGACCAGGCATATCAGGCGATTTAGAAAGCGAGGATGAAGCCTTACAGAGGATAATCGGGTCAGACCAATTACGTGCTAGTTATTTACCGAAAATGTTTCAGATTCCGGGACTTAGAAACACTCCTAGCGGCAACAGGTATGGCTACTTAATGGAAGTTGAAATGGCTGAGAATATAAATTCTCAGCAGTACCCGTACACGCCACGGGATACCGCCAAAACCGTAAACTGTATAATCGACGATAAGTCCTTGGAAAATAGTGGTCAATCTTACATAGGCAGTGTCGTTTTCAGAGACTATTCTCTTTTTGAGGAAGAAGTCCCTCAGATGGCTCCAGGCTCCAGTCCTCATGAGCTGTCTTCTGAACTTAATTTAGACCCCAACCTTGAGGCAGTTTTTGAGCATGATCTCAGGTTCAAGAATTTCTATCTGTTTCAAAGTGCCTCAATACGTTCAATTATACAAGCCATGAGAAAGCCAACTGAACTGGAAACTGTCCTTATTTCTGCAAGAACGGCAGGCGGAAAAACAGAAGCGTTCTTAGTGCCCATCACACAATATTGCATAGAAAACCGAGACAAGCAAGGTGTGAAGGCTCTCGTCTTTTATCCCACAAAAGCTCTTGCCAACGACCAAACAAATAGGTATATTGACATTCTTTATCACCTCAACCAACGCCTTTCTGGGAAAAAGATCACTCTTGGCTTGCTTCATGGAGACATTTCGCCAAAGGAGCCAGAAGCAGGTACTGAAGAAGAATGGGAACTACCTCTGTCCTGCCCTGCTTGCGAAGATGGAGTATTGCGCCCTCAAGGAAACGTGTTAAAATGTAATTCATGTGGAGAAATAATTGACTTCGTAAAAATAAGGGATCGGCAACTGGTTTATGCTAACCCGCCAGACATTTTGATCACTAATCCCGATACTCTAATTTGGGATCTCATGATGCGCCCTTTCAATCACTCTATTTTCGGCAGACCAGTGTACGTCTGTCAAGATTGTGGACGCACATTTATTGCAAAAGGTGTTAAAAGAAAATGCGATAACGACCAATGCAAAAGCGCCAATATTGAACTTATTCAACCGACAGTACCCCGATTTATTGTCTTCGACGAGGTCCATATGTTTAAAGGCACATTTGGAATCAATTGTTCCTTCTTCATATCACGGTTGCAGGCGATGCTCCGTGCTTATAGTGCTCAATATCACGATAACCAAAAGCCCAAATTCATAAGGATAGGCTCGACGGCTACAATTTCTAACCCTAAGGAATTTGCTAAAGATTTCTTTGACGCACAACCAGAAGATGTCATTGTGGTTCCAAAAGACGAGAAAGAAAGGGACAGTTTCTACCTGACTGGAAACCGTGATAACACAGTAAGGCGACATCACGTCTACATAATGCCCTATGCCTATAACACTGATAGTACCATCGGTCGATCGATATACTATGTCCAGATGAGAGCCAAACAAGGAATGCCTCCAACATTGCTTAATGGCAAATGCGATGTTTGGGATCAATTCGTTCAGACAATAACCTTCGTCAACTCCATTAGGGCATCTAACAACTTAATAGCCTTAAACCGTCGAACAGTGGGACCTGTTCTTCCCGATATTAAGATTGATGGTCACACAACGGACTTTGATAGAAAAAGCAGGGCCAAGATTGAACGTGCATTTAACAGGGGTGATCTTCATTGCATTTTCGCAACCCAAACATTGGAAGTAGGCGTCGACTTCAGAAGAGTAGATATGGTCGTTGTAAACGGCTTTCCTTTTTCCTTCAATGACTACTTACAGAGAATAGGGCGAGGCGGTCGAAAGAAGGATTCGCTGGTACTAACGGTATGCCAAAATTGGAAACCCATTGATCACTACTATTTTTCCAATGCAAAAGAAGCGCTGAAAAGCCCAACATTGCATATCGAACCGATACCAATTACTCGAAATAACATTGAAGCAAGCAAAAAGCACGCTAGAGGCGCAGTCTTTGATTACATAATATCAGAAAGTTCACTACCGTTTAACTTAGATGATTTCAGAACCCTTAAAGGTATTGAAAAAAGGCTTCCTGAAATTGAGAGCTACGCTATAAAAGCGTTAGGCTCAAAAGGTGTTCTCTCTAAAGAGTTAAGTCCTGTTTTGAAAGGCTTTGTTGAGGATCTGGAAAATATGGCGCAAAACGAGATTTCATCAAATAGTCTCATGAAGAGGTTTATGGACACAATCAATGAAAGGTATCAGCTGACCAGTCTTCGATCTACAGATAGAGAAGTAGTGATTGAGGTGAGGTGGACAAGATGACAACTACAACCAAATCGCTTTCCTATGCACTTCGGAGCCTTTACCCAGGAGCATTCGCTTCATATCAAGGAGTTATCTTCCGTGTTATGGGTCCAGAGAAATCAACGCTTTCAGGAGTCTATACGAATAATGAAATGATGTACTCTATGTGGAAGAAATTGGAGACAGACTCAGGAAAAAGGCTCACTAGTAAAGCTATTGAAAAGCTTAAGAAACAGGTAAGGGAGGACAGCAATAGATCAATCCCAATTAATGACGTTAGGATTACCGTGCCAACAAGGATTGATCTGCGATTTGATGAATCCTTAGACATGGTTTACTGCTCAGACCCACAATGCGGTACCCTTGACAAGTTGTCTTATTTCAAGACTCCGCCCAAAGATAGAATGCCAACTTGCAGGAGATGCAGAAAAGCCTACGTCCACCAAGCTCCGGTATGGATTCCTCAAAGACTGCCAAAACAGATGTCACATGCCCTCCTTGGTGGCGACCTTGAAACAGCTTTAATTCGAAACATGGGTACGGCCCAAATTTTCTGCCACTACAGTAAGACAGGCGACCGATGTATTAACCCTCAAAGTCCAGACGGTAAATGTGTCCATGACTTCATTCCCAAGCTAGGTTCCCTCAAGATGGAGGATCCTCAAAGGCCAATTGACTCTCTGAGAAGATATAACCCCCATTGCCCCAAAGGGCTTGATGTACCGACCAAGAAGCTGGACAGACTCTTCAGAACTAAGACTCATTGGTACAAGATGGATTTCCCAAGAGAATCCATGAGCGTACCCTTGCAAGTCTCAGCAGTTGAAGAGTATAAAATACGCAATGATCCCGAAATAAACGAGGTCAATGAAGTACTGTCAAATGTGAAGCCCTTACTGTTCAACTCAGATATTGTCGACATCGAAAAATCTGGTTTTTCACGTATGCAGGTATTAGAAATGACTTATGGTTACAGAATTGGTAATAGATTCACAGGTATTTCTACTATTTACCCAAATGGTCAAGCTAATGATGTTATAGGGCGCATAACTGAAACACAAGGATTCTTGCTAGTATTGAAACCTAGTTTCCATGAAAAGATAGAGAAATTGGCTAAAGAAAGCAAGGGCACAGATAATCCTGAAAATCTTAAGGAAATTGCGGCTCATTCATTGAAACATGCTCTGCTAGTACTCGCTCCGATGTATACCGGATTTGAGCCAGAGAAATTCTATGGGTCGTATGATGTACTCAAGCCCGAAGAAGGTGCAAAAGTGTATGTTTATGATACGGACGAAGGTGGCAATGGCGGTTTTGCTGCGCTTATGAAAGATAGAGGCAACCTGATAAAGATGTTCGAAGGCATTCAAGAACGGCTAGAATGCCCTACCCGTGAGTGTTCGAATGCATGTAAACAATGCCTCTTCATAAAGAACTGCGGCAATGTTAACAGAAAGCTTAGCAGAAAGCTGCTGTTGGCCCTCAATGTATTCTGCCGGAAATAGAGGAGACAGAGATTGGCACCAGACCTTGCTAGGAAATTTAGAATCCTAGCCGACATTGTTGAAGCGGTGGCTAATGGAAGAGCCACTACTGAGGACGTCAAAACGGCGTTAGCTAGTGAAGATCTGAAAAGGACTGAGATAGAATCAATGACTATAGTTGCGAGGAAATTTGGTTTTATAACTGAAAATAAAGAGCAATTACAAGCGACAAGTGAGGGTCTAGCATTCAAAAGATATGTAGTCGCGATTAATTCACTGACAATGCAATCAGAAGACGCAATTCCAACTATTGACAGGGGTACAGACCTTAAGGTCTGCATAACAGTGCCGCCTATGTGGGGCAAGGAAATTGATAGGAAATTTGGGGAAGTCATTGACGATACGCTGACAGGGCAAAGACTCGTTGCTGAGGACACACATGATAGGCTCTTTATTGTGACTCCCTATCTCGACGTCGGCATAATGCAAGTGGCGCTAAAGGACATCTATGCGAAAGATGCTGAACTTGTCATATTAACAAGCGAAGAATCATTAATGAAAAAATATGCTGGTGGGGTAAATTATAAACTCCAGAATCTAAGCGCCTTTATACAAGCGCGTTTTAGAACTGGCAGAATCTTCTTTTTAAGCACTGAAGCGTCAATAGCACACGCAAAGGTCTGGTGTTCAGACAAATCAGTACTGGTAACCTCTGCTAACGTGAAAGCGGATAGTGCTACAGATAATCTTGAAGTCGGTATCTATACAAACGATCCTGAGCTTGTTTCCACTATGCATAGCCTGTTAGAGCATATACTAAAAATGGGCGGTTTGCCATGTCTGACGATTCCGCCTTAAGCAGATTTCTTCTACATTCTTACCCATATATGCACATGAAGATTTACGATGCAACATGTGGCAATGAAAAATTCAGGCAAGACCTACCACAGATTATTGATGACTTAATATGGAACCCCAAATCAGCCCTGGTCAAACTCAGGCAGGATGCAGGAAAGTACAATTCAGAGGTTGCACATGCACTAAGGATATTAGCTAACTTGGCAGAGAAAGGGAATACGACTATTCTTGACCAGCTGAAGAATGCAGCGAATAGTCTCATTATTGATGAAGGTATCGATGCTATAGTCATTCAAATAATCCCTACCGACAGGTGGTCCAAGGAGTTTGGGAGTCCCTCTTATGATTTGTTACTGGCTATACCTGAATTGTCAAAAACAATAGCGATCAGTACAAGGGATATGGATGTCCCGCTAGAACCAATGGTTCCCCGTCTAGCCAAAATTAGGCTCCAAAATGTTCACCTCTACGGTTTTTTTAACCGAGCTCATTGTGTTAGGGGCAGACGGATCTACACTCCATCAAAAGAAATCATCGGCTATCCATCAATTCCCAAAGAATTTATGCCTTATATGCGAACATGCGAGGACACGCAAATTATCGGAAAAGGAATGGCTCTAAACTATTTCACACCTTTTGAGACGGCAGATGGGCTGAACTTAGGATTTTTCTTCACCCTTGTTGGTAAAGTAACTGATACAAAGTGGGTCAGTTCCCCAGACGGGAGAGGATCAACTTTAGACCACGTTTGGCTAACTCTAAAAGACCAAACTGGGAGTATAGACGCTCGTATTTCAACAGAAGTCTTCTTGGAAAGCAGAGAAAGCCCAGCACAACCAAGAAAAATTAATGTAGAAGACCCCTTGGATTTAGTTACGAGTGATGAAACAGTCTTTGTTATTGGTGCTTGGATACTCGGGAAGCAGTTCCCCGAAATTGCCTTTTTATCGTTTATTGATGATGATTTCGATGCTCAAACATTGCAAGTAACGTCATTTCTTAACTCACACAGGAAGGCATCCCGCGGTTTCATCGAGAGGCAGATTGGTAAAAATCAGCTTAAAGTTGCCCAGAGCAAGACTAATTGTGTTTTCATTACACACGATTGGAGTTACTATAAGGAAGTAGCATGGCCCAACGGTATTTTTTCGGCCATAGAAAATAATGGCTTTAATTACCGATTGAGTCTTACTGAAGTCTTAAAATTTGCGCAATATTCGGAGTATAATGAATGGTCGAAAAAGATTTCCAGTTTTTTTGCTGTAAATCCACACTTGTTAGCGCTCTATCGATCTAGAACACCGGCGGAACTTTACGATAAAATGCATAGCATTCCGTTAAAAGAGAAGGAGTCTGCGACTAAATATCCAATAGCTCAAGTAAGAACTCGCTTGGTGCCCTTTTATAGCAGAAGAAAACTAGACATCGTTCATATGGCAGCTTCATTATCTGAACTGGGATACACAGTATGGGACTTGTTTACGCCAGAATGGAACAATGGCGGCTATCCTCTCGAAAGGAGATGGCTACATATTGCTCATAAGAAGTGGATGAATTTACACAAAGGAGATTACGATTCCCTACACCAAAAATCTTCTGTGAACGAGTTACTATCCGCTTTGACATTTATACTTTCGATGCGAATGGAAGCAAATATTCCAGAAGCTGCGTTAAAGAAAAACGATCCGAAGAGTTATCGCTGAAACGAAAAAAGTGCAATTTACTTTCGTGGTTTTCCCTTCGCATAGTAATCGCATAGGGGATTAAGCGGGCAGAGGGTACATCGCGGTATACCGTATGTGCAGATTAGTGCCCCGAAATCAAGTAAAGTCAGGTTGTACCTTGGATTTTCGTCTTCAGATGCTAATATGTCAGCTACTCCTTGTACAATGTTAAGTGTAGCTTCTTCAGTAAGTTGATCAAGAAAAAGTCTCCTAATTATCCTGGATACATTGGAATCAACCATCGCTGAAGGAACGCCGTATCCAAGAGAAATAATAGCGTTCGCCGTGTAATTTCCCACATGTGGTATGTTTAGGAGCTTTTCCTTGTCATTTGGTATTTGGCAGTTGTAATTATAGCAAATGAACTTTGCCATTTCTGTAAGTATTCTTGCCCGTTGTTTGTTATAGCCTACCCTAAGCAGAAGCTCTTCAAGTTTAGTTCTATCTGCCAAAGCAAGTTTTTCTATACTTGGGAATTGCAACATAAACGAATGAAAAATCTTTGAAACCGCGGAAGCCGTTGTTCTTCTGAGGAGGACTTCAGTAACAAGTACAGAATAAGGAGTAGGTTTCTCTCTCCAGGGGAAGCATCTAAAATTTGTTTTACCCCAATTTTGCAGAGCATACCTTATACTCGCTTTTTTAGAGTTCACTTCATCGAATAGTTCTGGTTGTAGCCTGGAATTTTGCAACCCATTTTTCCCTTAATTTACTCAAGATTAATAATTCTTATATTTACCCTGCTTGATTTAAGCTTAAAAAGTTGAGAGCATATAATGCGGTCCAAAGCTAACAAACCGACTCTGATCTCTCTGTTTACCGGAGCTATGGGCCTGGATTTAGGGTTTGAAAGTGCCTTCGACATACGGTTAGCTCTGGATAATAATCCTGCTGCTGTCGAAACAATAAAAATGAATCGCCCTAATATTACAGTGATTTCGAAGAGCATTTCAAATGTAACTACAGAAGAGATTTTACAGAAAGCCAAACTAAAAGTCGGTGAACCGACTGTGATAACTGGCGGTTCGCCTTGCCAGCCTTTCTCAACCGCTGGAAAACGACTGTCAATTGAAGAATCTAGGGGCAACTTAGTCTTCGAGTTCTTGCGAGTGGTTAAAGAGGCACAACCAGAGTATTTTGTTTTTGAGAACGTTGCTGGGTTAGTTACCGCGGCTATTAAACATATTTCTTTTTACGAGAGGATTAAGAGGAAAGAAAATGAGCTTGCAAAAGAACATAGACTGGGCTCTGCATTTGAGGTCATTTTTGCGGCGTTCAAAGACACAGGCTACTACATAGATTGGGGAGTGCTGAACGCCGCAGATTTTGGTGCGGCACAGAAAAGAAGAAGACTCATAATTATCGGTTCAAAATATGACCCGAGTATATCTTTACCAAAAGCTACACATGGTTCATTAGGTACTAAAGACGTAATGAGCGGCAAAAGAAAACCATGGTTGACGTTATCTGCAGTTATTAAGAACCTTCCAAACAATCAACCAGAACACTTGCCTTTCCCTTCTTGGGGAAAATACATGACTTACATCCCTGAGGGCGGAAACTGGCATGATCTTCCAATTGAACTTCAAAAAGAAGCCCTAAAAGGCGCCTATGATCTTACAGGACAAGGCAATAAAGGTGGAAGAACAGGTTTCTACCGAAGACTAAGCTGGTCTGAACCAGCTCCAACCCTTCTTACCTCTCCTGTTTACAAGTGTAGTGTGCTGGCCCATCCTTGTGAAAATAGGCCTCTATCGGTGAAAGAATATGCGAGGATTCAGGATTTTCCAGATAGCTGGAAATTTGCGGGTACCACCCAAGCAAAATATCGGCTAATAGGTCAAGCGGTGGCTATACCCCTAAGCAGAGCGTTATGCAGGAGAATCTTGAAATCTCGAAAGGCAGTTTTAAGCAAAATGGTTAACATGGATTTACCGCAGAACCGACTAATTACTTTGTAATTAATTGCTTTTTTCTTTTTTTATAACTAATGATAGGATCCCACTTGACAGGGGCGTAATATAAAGAATTCAAGATTTTAAAAAAGAGCAAAATATTATGTGCTGGAAACTCGTGTGACGTTTTTCCGCTATTCCTTCTTTTATAGTGAAGCCTTTCATGCGGCAGATGTGGCTACTACTGCGGGTGAACCTCTGATAACCCTGCCGAGCAGCCAGCGCTTTAGTCCCAAAGAGAAATAAATAAAATCAAAATATTGGTTTTAGGTGAGATTTAGGAATGAGTAAAGAAAAACAATGCTGGATATGCCGTAGAACTGAACAGGAAGTAAAAGCCCTCCTTGAAAAATTAAGCCCTGAAATCCCCAGATTAGCCACCGACAAAGATGACGCCGTTATGGTTGCGGCAAAAACCAAGCTGTTCCGAGACGAGTTAAAAGGCATTTACCGCTGTGTAGTCTGCGAATGCCTCCTCATGGACATGGCAGAAGACGCCATTACTGAACGCACCAAAGAAGACCTGCTCACGAAGGGCGACCTGGAACGGATACACTTTGACATCTCCGCAACAATCGACCCAAATAGAAAAAGAAAGGAACCCCGCTAAGAAGCCGCATTCTGAGTCTGGGAAGCCGCTGCTCTGTTGGCTTTCTGTTTTTTGATTATGCTGTAGCCTTTCATGAACAGCACCGTGAAGACCGAGGGCGCTAACGCCGTGATGGTTGGTTCGCCTGCGAAGCCGATGCTGACCATGGCAGCCGCCTGAACAGCCAGCGTTGTCAGAAACTTTTTTGCGTCGAAGGGTTCCCCGCTAGACGTCTTGCCCAACGTAGCATACATCAATGTAATAACGATACTAACGACGTAGGGAAAGAAGGGGCCAAACAAAGTCTGCAAATCCACCGAGTTTCACCTCCCTCTAATCAGGAATTAGTACCTTGCATTTTCGCTAACTCTTTTTCCAGAGCCTCAACTTTGGCAGTCAACTGCTTGATGGCGCCAAGAGCTAAACCCAAAAGATGCCCCCCATGAATTAGGCCTTCTTTTGAGCGCATTGCTTCAGGCAGGCTCTTGTTGTCAATTAAAGGCACACCGAGTTCGTCAACTTTCCTGCTCATCCTGATGCCTTTGATTACGGCTAGGTCATCCATGTAGTCCATGTGTCCAAGGGCATTGTACCAGACGCTGTCGCCTGCAACGCAAGCCCAATAGTTGCTTGTGCTTCCGCAGTAGCCTGTGCCTGAGCCGCCGGCAGGCCAGAGGTTGTAGTGGTTTTCATGCCAAGCAGGCATATACCTGCCGTTGGGGTTCACGTACATCGGGTAGAAATCATTGCCCTGAGCCTCCAAAACCAAGCCTGCAGCGTCACGGGGCATAGAATGCATGTTTATTCTGCCCGTGTTTGCAACTACTTCCCACCCAGCCACGTAAAGGTTGTTTTTTAGGTATGCTGAGCCGAAACGGAAAGCTCCGTTGCCTAAGTCGTCGCTGCCGTCCGTTATGGGTCGGATAAGATGGTTTACGGAGTATAGGATTAGGTCGCCAGTGTAGGTGACGACAAAGACGTTGGCGCCGTCAAAGCCAAACGCGGCTTTTAGCGTTCGCGACGTCAGCAGGTTTAGGCATGGTGAGGTTTTGTCGATTTCCACGTTGCTGGCAAAGATGCTGCTACCTGAGCCTCCGCCGCCTCCCGTGGAGATGGGGATGCCTCTTCTGCCAAGTTTAGTTCTACTGAGCTTTTCTACGTTGACTGTGAAGGTCCTCAAGCCATAAAGGTAGTCGGCTAGTTGGGGCGGCTCCTTCTCGAAATTAATTGTTAACGTGAGCGTTTGAGTTGTCGCGTCCACTTTGTATTCGACACTGTCAACGCGGAAATAAGCGTTCAGAAAAGGCAAAAACAGCTTATCCGCGGCTAGAATCGGTGTGTTGCCGTAGTCGATGAGCGTGCTTGTAACAGTCAAGTAGACGGCTGGCGATTTGAGGTAAGCCAGCAGCGCCCTTGCTCTCAGGTTGCATTCATTGTCACTCCATAGCTCCTCGTCGGTCTCGCTGTATTCCCGCAACCCATAAGCAGCTTGGCTGGCTGTGTCTTCCAAGACTGCGGAGTATCTGCGACCGCCAAAGTAGAGTCCATGCAGCCAAAAGTCGCCGTTGCCGACGCCCTGCGAAAAGTACCAAGTGAACCGTACAGTTTTAACATGCGTCCAATCAAAGCCCGATTGAACGTAGTCCCATTGGTTAGCGTAAGCTGAGCCGACCCCTACTTCTACTCCGTGGAATTGGCCGTCTCCGGGTGAAACAGAGATTTTCTTGCTTGCTGAGCGGCTGGCTGTATCAAAGAGAATTACCAAGCCAGTCCCAGAGTAGGTATCTGCGAGTTTTGCTTGGACGTCAAGGGTTGGGTACAGTTCACAATTTACTTCTTTGCCCGAGTTGAGCTCGAAGTAACAGCCGCCCCAATAGTTGCTGCCGACCGAGTTTTTGATGCAGGCGCCGCCGTCCGGTGCACCCGTGGCATCAACCGAGAGCGTGCCCGTGTCCCGCTGCCAAACGCCATCCGAGGGGGTTAAGCTGCGAGTCCAACTGACTTTATCGGTTGGGACGCTTTTGTCGGCTAAGCCGTAAATGGTGATTTTGTTTCGGACGCGGGTTATGTCTGTGCGGTCCTCAATCTGCTCCAGTCTATCCGTCAAGTCGGTAGGGTTGGTTTTGCTGTACATGGGGAAAAACTCGAACCTGCCGTCTGGCGCCACGCGGAAGTCGTAGCCGATGACGCCTGCTTTGTCGGCGGATTGGGCGATGTATTTGAGGATGTCCCAGACAGGCGAATCCGTGTACTCCAAAAGCGTGTATGTGGTGTCGGTGTCTTCAACCAGCTCTGCGCCGCTGCGGTTATGGCTTATCCCTGCAAAATAGTCCAGCAGGTCCTTAACTACGGCTTCTCCTTTTTGGGCGCTGTAGGTTTTGGTGACGACTCGACGGAAAAGCCGTTCACCCCAGCATCTGCCCGAAACTTTAACGTAGCTCTCGGTTGGCGTCGCCTGATAGGAAACGCTCTCCGTCCGCGTTGTTATGATTTGAGGAACGTTGACGCCTCTGCCGATGCAGATGTAGCCGTCCTGCCCCACGCTAAGCGGGTAAACGCCGCTTGGGCTGTACTTGCCGTCAAAATTCTGCAAAGTTAGTTCCCAGCTGCTGACTTCTTTTGTTGCGCCAAGATGCACCGTGCAATCGACCACATCAGCCTGAGGAACGCCGACGCTGCCCAGGGCAATAGTCATCTTGGGGATGCCAACACTTGGAGCAGCCATCTACTCAACACCCCTGCGATACAATGATTGCTCCCCAGCGCGGATGATGCTCTTTGTTTGGGTTGGGGTCTGGGAAGCAGCAGAATTGTAGGCGTTGACGCTATCCGTTGCCTTATTCATTTGGGAGGCAAAGTAGGCCATGGCAGCAGCAGCTGCAATAATCACGCCGATGCCCACTCCCGTCAAGGCGAGAAATGTTGCTTGGCTGATGTTTAGGGCGTTTTGGATACCAGTTGCCACTGAGGTGATGGCTGATTTGACGCCAAGTGCGTTGCCTGAAGCTGCTACGGCGCCAGCGGTAGCTGTTTCGGTTGCGCCTTGAACTGCAACAGCCGCAGTCTGCCCAGTAGTCATCACAGTTAAGAAATTGTACATCCTAGCGCAGCTAGAGACAACTTGAACCATAAGCAGAACCGTGCGAATGTACTTGCTAGACTGCGAGTCAACCACGCCGAAGTCCTGAGCAAGAGAAGTCAACTGACTACCCATAAGGGCAGTTTCCCTAATGCCACCTGCAACCTTAGTTAGACTAACAGTTGTTGACTCCGCATGCGCCTGCATCTCATTAAAGCTGGAACTTGCGCTCCTTACGTTAGCGCCCATTTCAGTCGCGGCTACACCAACCTGGTTAAAACTCACCTGCGCTCCCGTGGAGGTTGCCCTGATGCTTTCGCCCATGCTGGCTGCGTCAGCGCTAATCGCCTCGAAGGTTGGGGATGCCTCGTTAACCATGCGGATGGTTCCGCTTATCTCGCCTAAACTCATTGGGACGCCTCCTCAACGGCACGTTGAACCGCTACGCTGATGGCTGAGAAAAGTTGCGGTGCACACTCCTGCAGTGCCCGAGTCAAAAAATAGCGGGGTTGAATGTGGCTGGTGCCGAATTCCTGAAAAAGAGCGTAACCTGCGTAAGCGCCGACTTTGACTGCCCACTGCCCTGCCCCGACGGCGTAGATACTCTGCATAAGTTGCCCTGTGCGAATGGGCGCCAACTGGCGGGCTCGAAGGATGATTCCTTGGGCTGCCTGCGCTAAAGCGTCTTGGACATAGCTTTGCATAGTTTGGTCTATCTTTTCAAGTGCGGCACAGAAATCTCTGGTTTCCACTTCGATTGAAAAGTCAACACTCATGCTGTTTACCTTTCTGAAATGTAAAAACTTATTTACTTGTTGGAAATTATGGATAAGCCATGACAGAGCAAGAGCAAATCGAAGACGTCATTAAGGTCTCCTCTAAAGGTCAGATCGTGATTCCAAGAGAAGTCCGCAAAAAGCTCGGCGTAAAAGGCGGCGAAAAACTGTTGGTGCTTACCCGCGATGGAGACATACTGCTTAGGAAAGCTAAAGGGCCATCCCTTGAAGAAATAGGCGAACGGATTGACATAGTAGTCAAAGAAGAAGGCATCGACGTGGATAAGCTTGTGGCTGAGGCAGTCGAGTGGGCAAGAAAGTCAAAGTAGTCTTCGACACGAACATCTGGATTTCAATCTTTATGGAGAAACGGGTTAGAGACGAGTTTTTAAGGGTAAAGCAGAACCTCACCGTTTATGTCAGTGATGATATCGGGCTGGAAATATCAAAGGTCTTGCAGTACCCCAAAATTTCAGGGGTACTAAAAAAGAAAGACATAAACGAAAAGGACCTCTTGCGAATTCTCCAGGCAAACACTACAGCAGTTGAGCCTAAGGTAAAGCTGCACGTCGTCAACCAAGACGCTGCAGACAACAAGATACTGGAGTGCGCGTTAGCTGCTGGAGTCGATGTTATCGTGACTGGCGACAAGCACCTTCTTAGTCTTGGCAAGTTTAAGAGAACAAAAATATTAACTCCCAGAGAGTTTTTTGACAGCTTCATTTGAAGTTTCCCTGCCGCTTGATCTTCTCCAACTCTTCTTTCGCTTGCTGGTCCACTTCGCCGAGGATGACAAGGAACTCCTGCAGTTTTTTGGCTGGTTGCTGGGCGAGTTGACGGGGAGTCCAACCGAATTCCTTGCAAAACCGAAAATCCGTTATGGCTGGGTGCGGCTTGCTGCGTCTCATCGCCCTTAGGAGTTTTTTGTTTCTTCAAGCGAGACAACGTTTAGCTTGTTCACGACTTTGCTTAGCAATTCTCCAAGTGAGATAGGGATTCCGTCTTCATGTTCGCTTAGAAGCTTCTCAAGTGTGATGGGGTTGTTTTGGGGTTGCTCTTTGAGGCTTGCCCAGATGGTTTCTGCTTGGATGGCGATAAAGTCGCTGCTGACAACTTGCCCCGTTGAGGGGTGATATTTGGTGTGCTTCTGGATGATGCGGCTACGCTTAGCCCACGTTAGCTCAGTGAAGAGATATTTTCCAGCGTATTCTTTGCCAAAGCGTTCATCCACCTCTAAAACTTCAGTTTTCAAGTTTTTCACCTCACGGTTTAGCTTATGATTAGGTCACGGGCGGTAAAGCTGGCTTTCAAGCTAACAAGGTCCTCCACCTTAGCGGGGATGCTGGCTTTGTCCCATTTGCAGTACTTGAAGAGGGCACTGTTGGTTGCGCCTAAGCCGAATTTGAGGCTAAACTCGCTGTCGTTGACGATGTCGTCGTATTCTTGTTTGCTCTCAAACTCAAAGGTCAACTCCCCTGAGAGTCCCCGATGCTTTTCCTGCAGATACTTCAGCAGGTAACCTGTAGACCCGATGACTGGCAGGGCTTTGAGATTGTTTTCGACGGTAAATTTCCAGTCGGTCACACGGTCCACAGCGACAAGGCTGGAACCATCCCCAGCGCCCTTTTGCACATAGCTCTCGTAGAAGGGCACAGCGCTCGCATAGTCAGCGTATGAGGCACCGCTTATTTTGGCAGTGCCCGCCGTCACGTTTTGCCCGATTAAGTCCGCTGTGGCTTTTATGACGTCTTCGATTGAGCATTCGACTGTTACCTTGTCCATCTTGCAGCCGGTATGCAGCAAATCCACAACGCTAATCGGAGAAGAGAACACGCCCTTGTAGTAGATGACTTCGATGCTGGCGGAGTTCAGCGTTGAAATTAACTGCAAAAAATTAATGGGAGCATCCGCTGGAAGAGCGTAGGACACTTTTAAGCCAACTTTTCTTAAGCCTTTGCGAAGAGTGGCGGGGTCTCTTGAGCCAACACCGCGAACCTTAATCAGCCCCGGGTCTAAAGAAGGCTCAACATTATCTGCCGTAGCCAGCCCCAGCATCGCGGGGTTAGTTGGAGTTACTCCGTAACTTGATTCTTGTACGTAGTAGATTTTGGTTTCATGCGCTCCAAACGACATTTTTCTTTTTTCACCTCGATGTCACTTAAGTGACTGTGACGTACTCGAAAACCCAGGTTTTCAGGGTAAACTCGGTTCGCCAAACAAACGGCTTCACATCCACCCGGTCGACGTCTCGGAAAGAAACCACATCCACATAAGCTATGCCTGGAATCTTGGTGCGGTTTTCTCGGATGACGCGGTTGATTTCCAAACGCATCTTTTGGCGAATGCTCTGTCCCGACTCGGCGCTGCCTTTCTCAGTTACCCAAACGTTGACTTTAGGCGAGCCCACGATTAGCCGTTGAGCAGCCGAAAGCCCCAGTTTGCGATCCATAACGCTGCCTAATCCGACTGTGACTTGTGCGTCATAGGTTTTGAGGAGTTCTCGGTCAAGCCATTCTCGGCTCACCGAGACCTTGCCTAATGACTCATCATCCTTCACTAGCCGAATGTTAGTCTGCAAGAAAGAAACCAGTGTCTCGACAATGTCCACGCTGCTCATGTGCCAAGAAGCCTCCTGCAGACACTCTTGAAATACTGCGGGTCGCCATTGACTGCGAAGGGCTGGACGGTTTGCACTTCGTAGTCGACGTTTGCCCGTCTAACTTTATCATGCATACGCAGGGGCATAAAGCTGTAAACCGTGATGTAGTCCTGAATGGCGTAGCCGACTTCAAACACGATCTCACCGGCAGATCCCGTGGCAACTAGGGCTTTTAGCGGTAAGCCATCCGCATAAGAGGTTCTGTCGCCGACGTCGAGCAGAGGAAAAAGCGTCAAATTCTCGCCGTTAAGAGCTAAGATTCGATTCAGGTCTGTTGCTGGCTCAACGTAGTTTAGGAAGAGCTGAGCAAGCCAGCTGACATTTGCCATGGCTTTGGCGGGCGTGATTGGGCTGTAGTCAGTGAAGGTTGGCCCCCAATTCATGAATTCATTCTGGTATTTCTCTACGATCTGCATGCTAAACGCAAGGCTGGGTTTGTCATGGGCTGCTCTGATTCGCCAAAGGATTCCGCTTGTGATGCCATCGTAGTAGGCGCATGCGGGGCAACGGTCTTTGACGTCTATGTATCCTGGCCACCCGACTGCGGGATTATAGGCTGGGTACTCAGCGGCTCTGATGCCCTGAAGACTGCCATAGACGGCTTTGCAGCTATCACTCCAACCCTCATAGGTGAAAAGCCCAAGCAACGCGAAGCTGAATGAGTCATCATAAATCTGGTTCTCGCTTAAGCCAACTCGGTGCCATTGGCTGTCTGCAGGTTCGTAGTAAAGCCAAAGATTCTCAAACCCCACTCTTAAGAAGGTGACGGCTTTGTCTGCGATGCCCCGGTAAAGCGAGGCATTGTCGGCGTCGATGCCCATGAGCATTTGGAGACCGATTAAGCAGTAGAGGCATTCAACATCCAATTCCAAAAGCCATGCATCTTCAATCGATACAGCTCTGGCGAAGCCGCCAAAGCTCTGCTTGTCCTGCATCGTCTTGAGGAAAACTCCACCAAGCTTGGCTGCATCCAAATACGCTGCGTTACCCGTTACTTGGTAGGCTTCTAGGAGTGCAGGAATACATCTGCCAGCATCAACGCTGTAGTAATATGTGCTGGTTTCTCCGCTTTTGAACCCGCCATACGCTTTGCGTTCCGGGTCGAGGCATTGCTGGGTCAGAGTCCAATCGGCTAGTTCCACGATTTTGCTTCGGATTTCGGTTTTTTTGCTGGCAAACTGGCTTGAGGAGTAGGCTTGGGAAAGAAAGTTTATGGCAAAAGCAGCTGACATTGCGCCTTTTCCATACGCTGGGTCGGGGACATCAGGCGGAATAACATAGAGGTATGGGGCGAACTGCATAATGAAATCATAGTAGGCTTGAGGAACAGTGCCCATTGACGGAGTCTCCTTTAAAGTAAAATTTATTTCCATGCTCCGACTTTTACGTCGGAATTTGTTCAACAAATTAGAGAGAGGTGACAAGTATGCTGTCTCGTGACTGTGACGGATGCGCCCTGCAACTTTACGATTGCAAGCGCCGCTACGCCAAAGTTACCGTCGGCGAGAAAGTGTATTGTCCCGACGGCACAGCCCACCTAGTCGACACCACCGACTAACCGCAAAAACCCTCAGGTGCCGAGTAAAAAGCGTATATCCTGCTTTAATTTAAAGCCGTTAATGCTAGGCAAGGCTCATTCGTTCGCGGCTAAACGCCAGCAGGAGGGAAGAGCAGATGCCGGCAAAGAAGAAGAAAGCAGAGCAACCAAAACCTGAAGAAAAGAAACAGTAACACTTCAACAGTTTTAAAAGTGACAGGAAATCACCGTTTTAACTCCTCTTTCTTTTTCTTTCACCGTTTTCTGTAGGGAATCATGGGGAAAGCTCTGGGCCCCGGTAATGTGGCACGTGTCTGGTTGAATTTACGCATTGAACAGGCGAAGTTAGGTTCACCATAACCCTAAGCAATTCGTCACGGAAGCCCTGAACCGCAGTTTCAAAAGCCAATCGGCTAGCTGAACCCTTGGTGATAAACAGGTCGCCTAAGCGGTAATCGAAGGCGCCTAAGAGTAAGCCGCCGCTGGCAGCCACCAAAACGCGGAGGCAAGCAAGGTTAAGCGCCGCCATTTTTGCCGAGTTAAAACGCGGGTCATCTAAAGGCAGTTGTTGCCCTGTCAATGAGTAGAGGTAGAGGTTGGCGTAGTCTACGTGTGCTTGAAAAGCTGTTTGGGAGACAGTTAAGCCAAAGACCTCATAGTTGCCGCTCGAATCGGCGCCTGCCGCGTTTAGGTGGTTTGCAACTTCGTTTGCTGTTATGAAGTTTTGAGTGGACATGCGTCTTCCTTCTTTTTGTTAGATTGGGGTTTGGGCGTTCTGCTGAAGTAGTACAGGAGCCACCCAACCATGAATATGGGTATGGCGATGGGTAGGAGCAGAAGCCTAAGTTTTCGGTTTTTCAAGCTGGCTACGCCTCGCTGTTTTACGGGTCAATTTGTTTCAGAGTTCCAGACGTTCCAAAGTTCCAGAAGGTATGCGCTCAATTTCCATGTTTTAGGCTCTTCAAAAAAGGCTTGTTTTGGGAAAAGGAGCTTTTTTCTGAGGCTTGCATCTTGGCTTTGGGTGCCTTGACGCTGTGGAAGTCTGGAACAGTTGGAACTTGGGAACAAAAAGTTTAACCGCAAAGAAATCGCGGGAAAAAAGTGCTTGGGAATTTGATGGCTGGTTAGCTTGTTGCTAGGCCTGTGATAGCGCAAATGCATTCGCCGTTCAAAACAATTGGGGCATATCTGGTGCTTAGCAGGACGTCTACGGAGTCGAATTCTTTTTTGAGTTCTGTGTCGCTTGCCAATGGGCGTTTGATTACGAAGTAGCCCATGGGGGCATAGCTGGCGCTTAGGTTCTTGCCAGTTGAAACCATGTAGGCTGTGCCTGCTGGAACCACGTTGCTTTCGTAGATGTCGTATCCGTAGACTTTGCCCATTGCTCCGTTCTGGACCACTGGGTCGCCGTATTGGCTGTAGAGCGTGAAGGTTGGCAGGTACTTTAGGTCGCGCGTGTTAATCGGGTTCATCAATAGACCGTCGGGGATGAAGTTGGCGCTCTTGATTTTAGCTTCCGCCGCCAAGACGTCTTTGCTGCCCACCGTGTTTGCGATGGTTATTTCTGTGCCTGTGGCGCCCATGGTTTTGCCTGTGGCTTCTATGCTAAAGCCTGCGCTGTTGGCGATGACGGTTAAGCAGTCGCTGTCGATGGTGAAAGCCATGCGTCTGGCTAGTCTGCGGAGTTGGTCTTCGATGACGGGGATGTAGAGGTCTTCGATGTTTTCCCGTGTGATGCGTTCTCTTAGTGCCTTCTTGTAGGGTGTTACTGTGGCGTAGTCGTAGGGTGTGAAGTCAAGGGGCATTTCTGCGCCCTCCGCAACCTCGCCAATCGCGGCGCTGCGGCTGCCTTTCTGCTTAACAAAGCTGGCGGTTTTGCCCTGAACCAGTGGAAACTCGGGGAATAAGTTCTTGACTACGAGGGCGGGCATTGTGAGCTCCAAGATTTTGGCATGAAGCTGCGGATACGCTATAGCTCCAGTGTCCACCCATGTGAAAGCGTCTCTAATCATAGACATACAAATTCACCTATGGTAGGCAGCTGAGCAAAGCGTAGATGACGGTGTCAGTGCCTGAAGTTAATGCTCTGCCGATCCACTGCTCGGTCTTGTCGAGTTCAGTCTGTACGGTAGCTTGAACGTAAGATGCTGGGGCAGTCATGGCGGCGATTCCAGCCACTGCGCCGTTTGACCAACTTGTGATTCGTTGGCCTGCGGAGACAGCGCCAGAAACAGTGACTCGGACTAAGCCTCTGCAGATGACAGTTATTTTTTTGCCAGCAGTTCCGCTTGTCAAAGCTACGCCGATGACGTCTTTTCGGACGCCGTCGGTTGCTTTGACTTTGGGGATGTAGCCTGCGGCGCTGATGTAGACAACGTTTCCTGCAGTGACGGTTGCTCCAGAATCGACTTCAGCGGTGATGAGGTAGCGGTCGCTGATGAGGGCGGTTGTTCCTTCTAAACTCATGTTGGGTCACCTATTGCATGCCTTTGAGTTTGCTGTTGGCTTTGAGCAGGTCTTGGAACCAGCCAAGGTTAGCGCCTTGAACTGGCTCCTGCGTCGCGATTATGCCGTTGCCTTTCGGAGCCTGCTTAGACACGGATGCGGATGGCTTGCTACAGGCATCCTCTGCGTCTTCTGCGGATTCGCTGAGTTTACGTGACATCTCGTTTAGCTTCTGTGTCAACGCCTTCTTAGTCGCACGCTTGCCGACTTCAGCGTCTATTTCTGCAATCTTAGACTTGATGGCTTCGATTTCAGCGTCAGAAGCCGTCTCAATTTGTTTGTTGAGGCTCTGCATCTGGTTCATAAGCTCCTGATAGGTCAAGTCGCCTGCTTTCTTTCCAGCAGTTAAGCTCGATGGCTGTGTTTGCGCTTGAACGGTCGAAGCATTTGCCTCAGGGGTTTGTGCTTGAGACATTTGCTTCACCTTGTCGTCTTTGCTTTCTGGTTTGTTTTCAGGTTCTTGCAGGTCTCCCTTAGAACCCACATCTTTGTTACCTCTCGATAACTGTGAAAGAGCCATAGCCGCAGCAAACCCCACAGGGTGAAAAGCGGTGTTCTTGTAGGCTGGGCTGGCCACTATGCTGAGTTCGCGGACGCGGGGTTTGTGGACAATCTCCCAGGCGCCAGCGCACAGATGCGTTAAGATGCCTTCTATGCGGGTCTGCTTGCCGCAGACGCTGCATTCTGTGTCGTCGCTGTCCACCTGAACACTAACATGGTTAACGTAGCCTCGCAGAATTTTAGGAATGATTGAGGGTTCGCCAACTTCTGCTTGGAAGAAGACTTGGTTGCCGCTGCGAATAGCCTCAGGAACCTTGCCGACGATGCTCAAAACGGACTCGGCATGATCAATCCTTAGCTGGGCTCCCTTGAGTGACGCAGTGAAGAAGTCTAAGTCTTCAGGCGGCACTTGCCACTTGTTAGCATTAACCGAAGTATCAATAGCCGTGCCCTCGATTGGCAAAATACCTTCTTTGAGCGCTAGGTCCGTGTTTATGCCTTCGGCTGCTTTGAAAGGCACATAATACTTCAGTTGAAAAGTCATACTCTCACTCCTAGCTTTGTTTTAGCTCGCTGGTTTTCATCCATGCGTTGAGCAATCGGCGGCGCTTCTCGTTAAACGCTTGGTAATCAAGAAGACTCGAAATCTCAGTTTTGAAGTGCTTATCCAAGAATCCTCTGGCTTCCTGTTGAGTTTTGAAGACGGCTTTGTCGAATAGGAAGGCTTGGATTTCCCATCGTTGGCAGCTTCGGAAGCGGCAGAACATCACCTGCACGCCCGCCGTTAAGGGTTTGAGTTTGCTTCTTTCAAGCTCTCTGCTGCTTTCAAGCACAGTGAATCTTATACTGTCTTGTGTTTCAGAAAATCCAATCATGGCTTTTCCTCCGTCGGTTCAGGTGGCATGGTAACTTGGTTTTCCTTCAAGTCGGCTGGCAAAGCCTCAGCGAATCCAAGCTGGGCTCTGGCTTCACTTCTTGCGATAATATTTCTGCCAGCCAGGTCAGTGAGCAGCTTTGCTTTCTCTGCAAGGCTTGGCTCCCAAATGGGGCGCCACTTTATGTGCGGAATCTCTTTGCCCTCGCCGAATTTTGCGTCGATTAGTTCTTTGAAGAGGCGGGTTTCGGTTGTATCCCCAAAATTCTCCTGCAACATCCGCAGGCGGGAAACGTATTCCTGCATGACTATGTCGGCTGTGGCTCGGTTGGTGCCCTCGCTTTCGCCTAAGAAGATTTTTGGGACGCCCAAGACGGCTTGGCGCTGGTCGTGCAGGTACTTTATCCACCAGTCAACATTGATTTGGCGGGTCATGCTCTGCATGCTGATAACGTCGATGTCGCCTCTGACAACCACGTCTGTTGCCGGTCCACGTTTGGCGAAGGTTTCTTGGAGCGCTTCACGCTGCGGATCGGTGAAGGGGCGTTCGGGCGTGCCTGCCTTGATTACCAGCATGGGTTTGGTGTAGACGGCCATGATGGTTGCCATGTCCCGTTGAAAGCTGTCGATGTAAGCCTGAACCAAAAGCAGAGGACGCAGTAGACTTGTGCCGTAACTGTATTCATACCACCAGCTCTTAGCGCCATACTTATAGTGGACAATGTCCTGAGAGGGGAAAGCCACAGGGGGAAACGTCAGCAGCTGGATGTAGCCAAAGATGTTGCCGTATTGGTCTCGGCGAACGCGGATGTGAACAGGGTCTAAGCTTTTGAGCCACCACTCCTCAGGCGCCGTTATGACGTTGCCTTTTTCATCTTTGTCTCGGCAAATCTCAAACTCGCCATTTCCAAACACCAACTCATCAGTGAGGGTGATTCTTGCAGTCTGCAGAAAATCATGCTCGTCAAGCCAGTTAAACAGCCATTGCCTAATTTCAGGTGTGCTGCCTTCCAGCTCGAACCCGTTGCTTAGGGTTAGGTTTACTGTGACGTCGATGCTGGCTTTGATGTAGGGCGTGAAGTTGTAGAGGTCCTTGTATTTCGGCAGGTCTTCAATTGGCGTGGCTCCCCAGATGCGATCCCAGAACGCAGTATAGGGTGGCGAGATGAAGCCTGCTCCGCTGGCGCTGATTTTGAATTGGTTCATGTAGCCCCAGAGGACGTCGTCGTCTTTCCAGTTGTAAGGAATCTCCTGCTGCGTCTGCTTTAGACTGACGTTTGCGGGGACTTCACGGTTGGCCAGCAAAGGGCTACTGCTAACAAGACTTCTATGAGGCATAAATCAAAACCAACAAACGCTACTGCTTTTTCTCGAAAGTAACTTTTAGCTCGCCCCAAACCACGTTCTTGGTTATGTCAACGCCGTCCAAGTAGACATGCAAATCAGCAGCTTTGCAGTTCAACGCTAATCCAAGCGCTTTGACTTGAGGCGAAGTCTGGTCGGTTGCAGTTAAGATTGTTTCTTCAGTCATACAATCACTATGAACAATGCTTAGTCAAGAAAGTTTGACGAAAAACCATTTATTGATAAGTTGACCAGCAAGTTATATGATGAAACTAAAACTATCAACGTTCTTTCTTCTTTCCTTAGTATTTGTTTCATTAATTGCTGGTTTTAGTGTTAAGTCGGTTAATGCTGATTCTAAAACGATTGTTGTTCCCGACGATTACTCATCTATCCAAGATGCCATAAATAACGCTGCCACAGGTGACACGATTTACATTAAGAAAGGCACATACGTTGAGAACCCAATAGTAAACAAGTCTGTTTCTATAATTGGAGAGAAAAGAGACGAGACAGTTATTGATGTAACTGCAGGTCTAAAGGTTCAGAGTAACAACGTAACAATCAGAGGATTAACCATATATGACGGATGGCAGGGAATAACTGTCTCTGCAAACTACTCTACAATTTCAGGAAACAAAATAACACATACTCAGTATGGTATAGTGCTGCTCAGTTCACAAAATTGCACCATAACAGAAAACCTGCTTCAATCAATAGGACTCTCGGCAGCGATCCAATTAAGCTACTCAAATAACAATTTGATTAAGAATAACTATATCGAAGGCTGTACGGAAGGCATTCAGCTTAGAGCTGGTAGTTCTTATAACATGGTGATAGAAAACACCATAACAAACTGCCAAGCCGTAGCTGTCCGATTGTTGGCAGAATACTCTCCTCCGAAATGGTACACTCCAAACGGTAATACCCTCATGGGGAATAACATATCAAATTCAGGTTGTGGGACATCCGTTTATGGTTCAAGCTACAATTTCATATCAAATAATGACTTTGTTAACAACACCATACAATTTTCCGCTAATGAGGATTATTATCTTACATGGGGCGGCAGCCATTCAATTAACACAATTGACCAAAACTACTGGAGCGACTACAATGGAACAGATGCTAACAGAGACGGAATCGGTGACACCCCGTATATTATAGACTCTTACAACAAAGATAACAATCCTCTCATATCGCCAATTCCAGTTATTTTACCTAATTATGGTCCTACTGCATCACCATCCGTTCCAGAGCTTTCTTGGTTAGCAGTTTTGCCCTTATTCGGTGCATTACTCTTGATTGCTGGAGCATTAAAGTACCGAAGAAGCAACTTTTGGAAAACTTGATTTAGTGGGGAACGAAGCCTGCGCCTATTCCCGGAGGTGGAGAACGCTTCAGTTGCCAAGCTGCCAGCGCTAAAGCCACAACACAGTCGTCATGGTAGCCTTCGGGTGCTCCGTACTGCACGTTGCCGCTAGCCGTGGTCTTGTAGCCATACAGTTTTAGTTCGTTGATTAACTCGGGGATGTTTGGGATGGTTAGCTGCTGGTTCTCAATCATTATGCTCAAGTTTTCTATGAGGTCTTTCTTGGTTGCGTTAGTGAACTTGTAGCCTTCCGCTCTGACGTTTTCTCGGTAGAGTTCGTCGCAGACTGGGTCGCCGACTCCTGAGCTGTCGATGAGCAGCCGTGCATCATAGCGCTGGGCAAGCTGAACTATTCTTTTCCGTTGGAAAACCCAGTCAAGTTCGCTGAAACGGTCAAAAGCCACCAGATGGCCGTCAGCATCGAGGACGCATAGGACGGTGAAGTCTTCGAGTTTGGCAAGGTCGGCGCCCATGACATACTGCTTGAAGCGGTTCGGCGGCTCAAAGATGCCCTTCACTACGCGGTCAACGCCTCGGAAAACACTGCCCACATCTTCAAGAAACTCTGCCAAAACCTCTTGGCGGTAAGCCAACTCAGGCATGTCACGAGCGAAAGCGGCAATCTCTGCAGGGTCAAGATAGGGGTTGCTTGCACTTGGGAAGCTCCAGCTCTTGTAATCCTTCTGTGAGGGATCTTGCCCGCGTGTCCAGAGTTGGAAGTACCAGTTGTGTCCCCGTGGGGTGCCGGTGAAGAATGCGATGCCTTTCTCATCCATCAACGCAGGCCTAAGCGCCAAAGTCCAAGCTTCCTCGGCAATCTGTGCGCCCTCATCGACCCACAGAACCTTGATGCCTTGGCTGCGAAGCGAGTCAGGGTTGTCGGCGCTCTTAAACCAGATGTTCCGCTTGCCCTTCAGGAGCACATGGCGGTCGGCTCGGTGAATCTCCTCGATAAGTTCGGCGGGGCAGTAGTTGAAGAATTCACTCCATTGCCGCTGCGTATGCCAATAAGTCGGAGCCACAGCAAAACCGACGATGCCCTCCTTTTCTCTGCCTTCGCCTTGTTGCAACATTTGTCTTATGAATTCGTTGGCGCCACAGACTGTTTTGCCCCAGCGCCTTCCACAGTTAAGCACTCGGAAACGGGCGGGGCAATAGTGGAACTGGAGCTGTCCAGGGTGGGGCTTGTAGTGGATGAGTATTGTTTTTTGCATACTTCTGGGTCTTCCCATCGGATGCGGATTTCTTCGGTCGCTGTCTGCTCGGTTGGTTTAGCGCCGCTGAGCTCTGCGAGTTCAATGTTTATTTGGCGCATAAGATTCAAGGCGGCAATCCGCGCGCGGTCGCTTTTCGCTTGGCTGTATATGAAGCTAGCTTTACGGTACAACTGCACGTGACAGTTCTTAGCCTTGAGCAAGGCATCGACAAAGTCTTGCAAGAGAGGCTGCCATGTAGCCCTGCGAGCCATCTCCCGATAGATTGTGGCTGGGTGACAGCTAAATTTCATGGATGTTTCTGCAACAATTTCCTTAAGGGTTAAGCCGTCTCCTTCAAGCTTTAGCTCAAAGAGGCGTCTTTCAAGCAGATTTTGATCCATAGATAATCACTTTTTTGCAGATTCTGCGAATTATACATTTGAAAACCCTTAAAACCTAAACGAGTCATAGCAGAGAACGAGGTGACGAAATTGGGCAAAGGTGGAAAAGGCGGCGGAAAAGGAAACCCGAATTATCACAGCACGACAGGTAATCCCTCGGGGAATGGTCGCGGTAACACACCAAAGTAATTGGTTTGTTCCTCTTTTCCTTTCCAACCTCTATTTTATGTTCCAACGGATTTTTCCCTTGGTATATACTTCAGCGAGACGGTTAAGCGTCCTCTACTATTCGATTTTACTAGTCCCCGGTTTATTCTTGTGTCGCCCCTTCCGTGGCTGCCATGCCCGACACGCTTGATAACCCAGTTGCCCAAGTCGCCTCTAACCAGCTGAGGATTGCTTGTAACTAAGTAGAACGGCAGCTTCGTTTTGGAAGTATAAAGCTCAGCGACAAAGTTTAGCAGGCGTTTGCCGATGCCTATGCCCTGATAGTCGGGCAACACCACAAGACGGCTAACACGATAATAATGCGACCTCATACGGACATGCGCAACTGCGATGAACGCAACGGGCTTTAGCTGATACATGGCGACGTAGCAGCGGACGCCTGCCCCGAGTTTGCCGTTTAGATAGTGATATTGCCTAAAGGTTTGCCACATGGCAGCGCCGCACCGATAAACCGCGAGTTCAACGGGCGGCCGACTTCTTTTTTTCGGTTAAACTCCATATTGTCAGTGCAGAAAACCCAATCTGGATCAAGCCAATCGATGACGTCATAGTGGCATGTGACTGCGACGAATTTCTTGGTTGTTCGCCGAATGGCTTTACTGATAGCGTAAGCGCTCACCTTAGCGACCTCTCGGTCAACTACGCTAGTGAACTCATCGAAGACTATGAGCGGCTGGTCTAAGCTTAGCGCCCTTGCAATGTCTACGCGCATCTTTTCGCCCTGACTGAGCGCTTCATAACTTTTGAGCCAATCCGGTGGGGAAGCGAATCCTACGCTGCAAAGGTTCTTGGTTATTTCGTTAACTTGCAGACCCTCGGGAAAATCATCCAATATTGACTCATGCGTGTAAACAAAGGCTCTGATGTAGCTGTCAGGAAAAAGCTGCTTGGCAATGCTTGTTTTGCCCGTACCACTGCGGCCGACGATAATACCGATTTGCCAGGGTTCAGCCTCGATTGGAAGCTGCCCAGTGAAGCGTTTCTCCATTTTGCAGTCAACAAGGGCAAAGCTGCCGATAACCGATTGAGCACGGAAACTGGCGGGTTTATTCCACGTTTTCACAAAGTCAAAACACGGCACTTGTAGCCCTCACCTGTCAACTTATTGAAGACTGCTTCCTGATGCTGCTCGTCTTCGCATTCAACCACAACCTCAAAAGACGCATCAAAGGCAACGCCCTCTTCTTCCCCGCTTAGAAGGCTCCCAAGCTTGTCATCCGACAGCATAAGCAGGTATTTGAGGTCCTCTTCTTTGCCCGCTTGGATAATGCGCTCATACTCGGCTTGGTCAAGCTCTTTTTCATGTTTACCTTTGAGCTTATTTAGAACCTGCCTTAGCAATCGGCGATCAACATCTTCCACAGGCAAGCGAATAACCGAAACCTCAGTCATTCCAAGCGCTTGGGCTGCGGTATAGCGCTGTTCGCCGTCTGCGATTAAGAGGTCCTTGTTTGTGATTATGGGTACGATAAAGCCCCATTTCTTAATGGATGCTTTAAGGCGCTCCAGCTGCTCTCTGCTCATCTTGTTGGGATTTTCCCCGTCAGTTCTAAGCTCACCGATTTTTACGGTTTCAGCGGCTGGAATAACAATCGACATTAGCTTGCAACTAACCTCTCAAACAAGAATATGGCAAGGCCAATCAAGCCAGCAAGACTTGCACTGCCTAAAGCTACTAGGATTTTCTGGGTAACCTCAAGCTGATGCACCTTAGCAACCAGCCCTGACTGCAAGTCGTCGCCTACAAGAGCCTTCTCTATTCGATTTACCTGGGCAGTGTTTGCATGGATGTCTGCTATGTACGGGCAAGTTGGGTTCTTATTGGCATCAGGGCAGATTTCTTCTTTGTTTTCCTCCAATAACCTCTCACCTGCTAGTCAGCGATTGCTGGGCAAGTAATTTGCAGCTGGAAAGCTCCTTCACCCCTTGAATCAGTTAGAACCGAGCCGTGCTCCACATTGGGAATTGCCTCAGGAAGCGGCTGCCCAAAAGCTTCAGCTAAGTAGTCGGCGACATCGCTGGATGTTGAGCGGCAAACAGACTCGCCTTTGAGTCGGTCGAAGAAGGCTTGGTCCTGCACAAACTTGCGGGCTGCCTGCCATTGGCTGCGAATCTCTATTGATTTAGCACTTCGTCTTCCACGTTTATGTGTCAATTTAGAAAGCCGCACTCCCAGCTTTTGGGTGAAGGGGGCGAAACAAGAAGCCTTTTGGAGCTGGCGCTCGCCCAAATAACGCCGCAGTAGATATAGCAAGATGCTTAAAAAACTATCTAAAATATTATTTTTGAGCTCTCTTAACATTATTGCACGAGGTTATTAAAAATGGTTCTAATGAACAACTACTATCGCATTCATTGTCACAAAGAATTAGACTCTTAACGATTTCTTTTAAATCAGCGCTGTCAAAGTTTTCTCTTAGTCGTCTCTCCATTTCTTGCTTGGGTAGACATTTTGGAATATTCAACAAGCTCGCCAACCTAACTAGGCATTTCTTTTTAAGTAAAGAGATCACTTCTCCAGTACACAATCCTTGAATAGGCACTGCCGGTCTAGCTATATCGGCTAGGCCATTAGTGATTGTTATCAGTCCTATTGATGGGTCTCGCCACTTGTCTCCTTTGAAGTTGATGATTTGCCTATTAGTAGCAATGTATAATTCGTCCGAAAAGCCCTTCAGTTTCTCTAGTTGCTTAAAACCTTTGTAAAAACAGTCGTGATCAGACTTGACCTCAACCATAATAATTTTTTCATTAGATACTGCTAAGACATCTATATCTGATATTACTTTTGACCAAGCAACATTTAACCGAGCGTGGGTCAAAACGGTGTAGCCTTGATGCTGGAATAGCCTCTTCACCGACCTTAACAATGGCTCCTCGTATTTACCGATTTCTTTGCTTGATTCAAGCATTCTTAGTCATTCTCTGACCCAAGAGGTTTTGAGGATATTTTAATGTTACCTCCACGGCGAAGGCCTGAGATTACAGACTGGCTAAGCCCGAAACGAGGCTTTTTAGTTATAAGCTTGATTACCCCACCATATCGAATTGAAACATTTGCCCTTTGTGATGTCGAAATACCAATCGCATGAGGTATTATTCTGAAAAACCAGTCCCCTTTGATGTTTCGTTTATAACGGTAAATTAAGTGTTTCACGTGTGTTTGAGCGGACGGCAATCCGAAGGAAGGATTAACAGACCCACCTTTTCCAGGTTTTTCTACTTCTACAGACAAATAAGAATTCAGCTTGGGAAATGGTGAGAGATTGTAGTTGTCCGTGTGCACAAGAAAAAGTTCGATTGTTGTAACATCGGCGGGCACAAAAACTTTGATCTCATCAGTGGGAATAACGCTGGCTCCACCGGCCGAGCCAACTAGTGGCAGGTTACCCTCGAAAATTATCCGTACTACACCGAATCTTGAAGAGAATAACTCATTTTCATTTGGTGCGCCTAAACCAACGTATCTAGGGTGATTTTGGGTTAGCTTGCAGGTGCTAAGAAGAATTGCCTTTAAGGTTTCAGAATTCTTTACCTGACTGCGATATTTGTCCCACAACCTTGCAAGGTGCGACGAGACGAGAGGTGCAGAAAAGCTTGTTCCTATTCCCTCGACAATGCTCCCATTGTTAGATATAACAGGTATTCCGATGTTAGTGCAGTCATAAGCTCCATTTACTATGCAAGCGTTTCCACCGTGCTCAACGAGTTCAGGTTTTGGGCAGTTCTTTAACTCCTTTAGATTTGTGCCAAATCTAGTAAATGGAGCTGGAGCATCTGGTGGGGCTATGCTATTTTGATTACTGTATTTGGAATAAGCGCCAACGGAAAAAACAGAAGGTGCGTCTGACGGGTGAAATACCGCAGCTTCATTTATGTAGTCCGGATAACTTGAGCCTTGAGATATTGAATTTTTTACATCGTCAACGTCGATATTACCAGCACTAAAAACTACGAGCGAGTTAGTTGTCTGGGCAAGTCTATCTATTGTTCGAGTAGCGAGTTTGAGAGCAAGTTTAGTGGCAGTATAATTTACCGAACAACTAAATGTTTTGCAATCTATGTGCATTTGAATGGCGTTTGCTAATGCGGTCACGATGTTAACGCTCTGCTTGTTATGCATTATCTTGTGGGAGATCACACGCGCTCTTGGCAAAATAGGGTTAGAAATTGTATCCCCGTAAATAGCAAGACTGGCGACAGAAGTTCCATGATTATCTAAATCATTTAAATCTGTAAAGGGAGGTTCAACGTATCTGTCAGCGATTAAATTAATTATTGGTGGTACCAAACTTACCCCTGTATCAAGCAAACAAATTTTCGGCAAGGCAACGTAATTTTGCTCTGAAGAGAGTTTCCTTTGAGGATCGGAGTTTACCGTGACCTGATTAGTCGGTTCAAAGCTTTGCGCGTGAATTGTTTCATGAGCCTTGAAAATAAATCCAAAACTATTCACCAAATTATTTAGTTGCTCTTCCCGAACTCTCGCATCAATGTATGCATCTCCGGTGTCTTGGTTTATAAATAGGCCCTTGATGGGAACGTTCAATTGCGCTAGGTGTCGTTTTACTTGTTCAACATACTCTTTTGCTTTCTCCAAACCCAAGTTGGGCATTAAATATATTGTTAAATTTTTTTCACTCGAATCTTTGAAGTTTAAGTCTGGATCAACAATATCACTAATAACTAACTCATGAATATTGAAGAGGTTATTTCTGAAACTTTTCACTTTTAGCGCTTCTTTTGCTGATCTCAACTGGTCAACGCTGCTAGTGACCAACACTTCGCTTTCGCTTAGCTCGCTCAAAATTCGGGCATTGAACCTCTTAACAACTGCTAAAGTAACAGGATGCTTAGTAGACACCTTGAGATCGAGAATATAATAAGCCGAATTGTCAGCTGGTTTCTTTGCTTCTATGGCTGAAAGTGTTTTATCAAACTGGCTTTCGATAGGCAGTTCTTTTTCATTAGCATGAAACTCGGAAGGAACATACCCGCCTTTGTGCGACGGTTTGCGAGAGTAGGTGCGACTAGGTTCTATGAAAATATGAGGTTCGCCTTGATCGTCGTGTTTGTTTATTGGCAAGTAGGTCCCATCTATGATTCATTGGGAATATTATTTAACGCTTTTTAAAGTCATGCTCAGAATTAATCCGATTAATTTTGAAGAGTAATTAAAAAAGACATGAATTGTTGCTTTTTTAGGGCCATTTTACTATACCGGAATGCTTAAAGCAGCTATCTTTTTGTCATCAAAGATAAAAGGACAAAAAACCGCTCATCCTTGTTTTTCCTGCCAGTTTAGCGCTAATAAGCGAAAAAGGGGAAACTTACGGGTGTGCATTCCACTTCGTGCTGGGAGCACATCCTCCCAGTCTATGGATAAACTATCTATTTTAATCAAGAGCTAAAAGGCAAAAAAATGAGAAAAAGCGGTTCAAATCCGCCACCAGAGTGGTGAAAACCAGCGGCCTCACCACAACCCTCTAGACCCCCATTTAAATAGGGTCTATTTGGGTTCTGTGAAGTCTTTGTCACCGAGGGAATAAATTTTCTTCATGTGAAATTTCGTCACCTGCGCGTTTTACCTGTTTTTGATGGGCTTAATGACTATGGCTAATTCTCCGTTATCCACTTTTAGAATCCAATCCAGTTTGTCATCTTCTGTAAGCCCAAATTGCTTTACGATGCTCATGGGCACGGTTGTTCTGAGTGATTGGCTTTTGGATGCCGCTTTAGTCAGGTAAGTTATTTCACCCATCACTGTTTACCTCTTTATAGGTGTATTATGGTGTGTGTGGCTATATTAATTTTGCCTTTGCCTTTACCTATAACTTTATAAGTAAGGTAAGCCCATAGGTAAAATAGGTAAAGCGTTAGGGTGAAACACACGGCAGCACAACTTACAACCACAAGACAAGAACGCGGACAAGCAATCGCAAACCTAAGCGGTCAAATCCAGAGAATAGATGAAGTATTCTACACAGTTAAATCTCAGAGCGGAAACGGCGAGTACGCAGTAACAAAAGTAGACGGCGAATGGCTCTGCGAATGCCCCGACAACAAATGGCGAGGCGTAACCTGCAAACACATACACGCCGTACTGTTTTCTCAGTCAATCCGCGCAGAAGTAAAAATCCGAACCATCAAACCAATCGACAACCTCACAAGCTGTATTTACTGTGGCTCAAGCAACCTCAAAAAGAAAGGCATACGCAAAAACAAAACAGGCAACCTCCAAAAATTCTACTGCAACAACTGCCACAAATACATGACCTTCAACGTCGGGTTTGAACGCATGAAACACAACCCACAAGCAGTAACCACAGCCATGCAACTGTACTTTAGCGGCGAATCACTAAGAAACACCGCTGAATCTCTAAGACTGTTAGGCGTTGAAGTCTCTTACAGAACGGTACTGAACTGGATAAAGAAGTACACGCAACTAATGGAGAACTACACCGAACAAATAGTTCCAAACGTAAGCGACACATGGAGAGCAGACGAACTCTACATCAAAGTACGCGGCAACATGAAATACCTCTTCAGCATGATGGACGACGAAACAAGGGTCTGGATAGCCCAAGAAGTCGCAGACACAAAGCAGAAGCATGACGCAAGAGTCCTCTTCCACAAGGCAAAACGGTTAATGCGTAAACAGCCAAAAACCCTCATAACCGACGGCTTATCCTCATACGCCATAGCTAACGAACATGTTTTCTGCCAATCCAACAACCCAAAAGAAAACACCAAACACATACGCGAAATCACCCTAAAAGGGTCAATCCACAATAACAAGATGGAGCGCCTAAACGGCGAAATCCGAGATAGAGAAAAAACCATGCGCGGACTAAAACGCAAACGAACCCCAATAATCACAGGATACCAAATCTACCACAACTACATCCGACCCCACGAAGCCCTAAACGGAAAAACACCCGCCGAAGCCGCAGGTATCACAATCGAAGGCAACAACAAATGGAAAACACTAATACAAAACGCAACCAAAAGCAGGCACATCCACAAATTATAAGTGTTAAAACAGAGGCTAAGAAATAATTAATGCAGCTTTCAAGAAAACGGCGGCAAACGGCAGGCATTTTTTTAATTTTGTCTTTTATTCTTATCATTATCCTTCTATTTGTTCAGTTATCAAATTACTTTTCAATAAATCCATTTTTTCCCCCTTCACCAAAAACAGAAATGCCCATTACATTAACATACCCACCAAATGCAAACGGTGAATTACAACCAATTTGGCTAAGGGTTCATTTTATCATAGAAGCAAATGGCACTATATCTGAGGGGATAAATTTGACTTTAACAAACGTTACAGGTGCCACATATAGAATAACAAATAGCCAAAAAGGAATTAACATTAATAATGTTTGGATTGGCTTTAATTATGCTGAGCCATGGAATGCGTTCACTTGGAGCAATACACCAGACGTTATACAAGACAATTTTATAACTTCACCAAATGGTGTCTGGCTTGTTTCTACGGAGAACGAAAAAATGGAACCATTTATACAAAATGTCTTTAATTTTCCAGTTGCAGGTGATTATTCTCCAAGTATTATTGTAGAAAATTGGAATGCCACTACTAATAATAGCACCTTTTATGAGTACACATATAATGAAATAAAGTTGCATGTTGCCCCAGCGTCAGAGATTCGGTTACATGCCCTCAATCAAATTGGCGGAATCATTAGCATTGTGTTATTAATATTCGGATTTATCGAATCAGTAAAAATGGTCCACGAATGGGTAGAAAATGCACCAAAAAATAACGAAAATCAAGAGGACATCTCTATAGGTGACGATATTTAACCTATAATATCGAAATTGCTTTAATAACTGCGCTCAATATCAACAAGATGCCGCCTACTACAAAAGTTACCTCAGAGTATAGTATAATGGAAAGCAAAAGCACAAGTACGCCTATCATAAAAATGATTAACCAAAATGTTTCACATGTTTCTTTAATTTTGTTCATATAAGAAAAAATGATATCAACCGAAAGGTAACAAGGAAACGAATCACGCTTTTTTACCGACAAGGTAACAGAACCCATTCTAGGCAAGATAACACTGAGAACCCCAAAAATAACCCCAAGCAAGAAACACAAAAATCCCCAGAAGCCTACAAGAAACGAAAAAAGAGCGCCAGAACCGCCACTTACTTGTTTGACAAGTGACGATTTTTCACAAAAAACTTTTTTGCCAAAATTTTTCAGTCGGGTGACGCAAACTTCCCAGAACCTCTATTTGCGTTTTCTAAACAGTTTTACGTCGCCGAACTCGCAAACGTACTCAAAGCCGGCTTCGACTAGCTGTTGTGCTTCTTGGACTGTTTTGGCGGTGGCTGAGTGAAACTCGTCTTTTTCAAAGCTTATCAGCTGAGTATAGAGCAGCGTAGAATTTCATCGGTCTTAGAAGCAATCCTTGTTAGCTGATATTCTCATAATTAGTTTTTAAACTATTTTGTTATCTGTTAGTTGAACTCCTACTAAGGTTCACATCTCTTTTGATTGCTTAAGAAAAAAGGAAAGTAGCTGCGTAGAAATACGAGTGGCGATGATATACGCTCACATCGCCTCTGAGTCTAGTTCAAATCCCAGCGGCACACCAATCTTTAGGCTCGGATTCTGGGGATACTATGGCTCTATCGACGCCTTGCGTACATTTCTTTTTAGCACAAACGTAACGGCAAGGACTGTTGTCAAAAATAAAATGCCCATGCATACTGAAAACTCAGGAACTGTTGGCGACGGAGAAGCGGGAACTGTGGGTGATGGGGAATTGGTTGGAATAGTTTGATTGTTTATTGCGTACATGATTGTTCCGTCAATCAATTCTGGAGGGGGTGTGTGGCGAAGGACCCAGAAAGCCATGTGCAGATTGCCGCCAGAATCCAACGCTATTGGCATACGCTCTCCCATAGTTGTACTTTGAGTCGGCACCATTTGACTGTCCCAGCCCTCTCCAGTCCACCGAGCACAACTCGCATCAAAACTTCCTACGCCAAGTGTGTAGTTTGTGAAGGTGACAACTGGATTGTCGCTGGAGTCCAACGCAAGAAAATTGCCAGCGAACCCCCAAACGGCAGAAGGCACAGCTTGAAAATTCCAAGCAGAACCGTTCCAACTAGCATACATTACTGAATCACCACCATAAGTAAAACGCGGATATCCATGTGAGTCCAAAACTACGTTTCCTAACCCGTTGCCGCTAACGTTTGCAGTCACCATCTGGATGCTCCAGCTTATAAAGTCCCAAGTTGCCCATTTAACTACTGAACCGTCGCCGGGACCGTAAATGATGTTGGGTCTACCGTTGTTGTCTAAAGCCAAAGACTGATGTTTAAACGACCAAGACAAGCTAGCTGATGCGTCTGCTGTCTGTATCTTCCAGCTCCACCCAGTCCAACTGGCGTACTTCAACTCTCCATTCATTCCAACGTAAGAAATATGCGGGTTACCCGCGTAATCGATGGCTAAGGAGCCTCCGCTACCTTGGTCTATAGTTTTGATGTTCCACTTGCCTTCCGTTAAGGTGGCGTAGTTGAGGTCGCTGTTGTTTCCTTCTGTGTACACAATATGTGGGACGTCTTTGGAATCGATTGCGAGGGCAGTGTAACTAACGCGTTCTAGCCAATTTCCTGGCGAGCCGTGGTCGATGGTCTGTAGGTTCCAGTTAGATCCATTCCAGCTTGCGTACATGAGGTATTCGGGGTTAAGCGGGGGTTTGTATGAATAGTTGTAGTTGCGGCCGTTTTCGGCGTCAACGTATAGTAAATGAGGGTTATCTTTTGAGTCCAAAGCCAAAGACAAACCGCCCCCGCGCAGAGCCTTTTCATCTACCGCTTGACTATCCCAATTTAGGTCAGCAAAGACCTGCGATGATGAAACTAAGCCTGACAAGAGCAAAACTATGAACATAACCGTCACAACGGCTCTCTTGCCCATATCCATCAAGTCATTCGAGGCAGTTTTCACTTAAAAGCATTTTGTCAGATACATGATTGTTCCACTAAATCTTACCAAATCGATTGTGCAGTTAATGAAAAAAACCACAGTTTAAGTATTTACTAAAGAAGCCTTTATTGGGGCAGCATGTGGCGAACGCGCCACTAGTCTATAAAATAAACGGCGACAAGCAGCCTCACCGAGGTTTCACTTTTTGGGTGTATCAGCGACGTCCCTTTTGCGCTTTTCCACGAAGTTGAACCCGTTTGGTTTAGGCCCCAATTTCTGAAACGTCAATGCACGCCCTTTCTTTCCGGAAACCAAAATTATACCACTCTTCCTTAGACAATACGTTATTTGCTGCGCCGTTCTTGCTGGAATCTTGGCTAACTTTGCTAATTCGCTGTTGGTGAACTCTTCGTTTAAACCTTCAGGCAGCACTTTAAGAAAGTCCGTTTTGCTTTGAAAGAACAAGCTGCGGTTTATGCGTAGCAGTTTGCGGTCTTTGATGCTAACGCCTTTTCTTCTCCAACTTCCTTTCCCATCCGCACACCGCACTTCTTCTTCCTCGATAAAGAGAATTTCCAAAGAAACGTTTTCTGCCCCAATCATATCTGGAATCCTGACTAATTCACGAAATACGTCTGTTAGTCTTCCTTTTCGTGGAGATTTGCGCTGACTCAAAACCACGTTGTCTTTGGTTACATAAGTTATCCATTTTTGTTCTGTCAAAGGGTAAACTATTTGGACAGGGTGGTTTTTTGTGAGGGTTTGGAGTTTTTCTTTTAGGGCTGAAAAATTTTTGGTTTGAACTTCAATGACCAAGTTTCCTCTTAGGATGTCGACGATGTGGTTGCCTAGTTTGGCTTCAAGCTGGTCGTTTGGCTTGGCGTAGTGGGTTTTGATTTGTGCGTGAAGCGAGTATTCGGTCATTGTTTGTTGAGGTTTGTGGGTGGCTAATAAGTTTAGCCGCTGTTGGTGGATGCTTGGCTTGATGCTTATCCAAGTTAGGCAACGTAACTCTCACGCATTTTTAGTATAGTGGCTATTATTTGGTAAAATTTACAGTTATTTGCAGATTTTATGAACATATCCCCATAAACTTTAAATTAGTTGTCGTTAACCCCATCCTTGACAACAAACAAACCAGCCAAGTGAAAAAATGACCCCCACCACACCTTCATCCCAATCAATTCACTTAACATCACCAACTTCGGAGCCCTAACCATGTGCGGCATTGTAGGAATCTTTAACATCACAGAACCCATTCCAGTGGCAAGAGAAAAAGCCCTCCGAATGGCAACCAAAATCCGGCACCGCGGACCCGACTGGAGCGGCATATACACCGACGACAAAGCCATCCTCGCCCACGAACGCCTCTCTATCGTTGATGTTGAACATGGTGCCCAACCCCTCTTCGACAAACAAACTGGTAACGTTTTGGCGGTGAACGGGGAAATCTACAACCACATGGCTCTGCGTAAAGAACTTAAGCGGGAGCATTTGTGGCAAACCAAGTCTGACTGCGAAATCATCCTATACCTTTACGATGAGTATGGTCCAGACTTTCTTAACCTGCTAAACGGCATGTTCGCCTTCGTTCTTTACGATAAAAAAGCGGGCAAATACTTTGTTGCCCGAGACCACATCGGCATCATCCCTCTCTACATAGGCTCAGACGACAAAGGAACCCTCTATGTAGCCAGCGAAATGAAAGCCCTAACCGACTACTGCACCACCGTCAAAGAATTCCCACCTGGCAGCTACATGCTGGGCAACCAAGATTTTGTTCGCTGGTATAAACCAGAATGGGCAGAAAAAATCCCAACCAAAAAACTGGTGCTCTCCGACTTGCAAGAGGCATTGGAAACATCTGTTAAGGGGCAAATGATGTCTGATGTTCCTTACGGTGTGCTTATTTCAGGCGGCTTAGATTCCTCGCTTATAGCTGCCATCGCTTCTAAGTATCGAAAGAAACGTGTTGAATCGGGTGACACGGAGGAAGCTTGGTGGCCAAGGTTGCATTCGTTTGCTGTTGGCTTAACGGATTCCCCTGACTTGAAATATGCCAAAAAAGTCGCCGACTACATAGGCACCGTACATCACGAAATCATATTCACCATCCAAGAAGGCTTTGACGCCATAAAAGACGTCATATACCACTTAGAAACCTTCGATGTGACCACCATTCGTGCTGCAACTCCAATGTATTTGATGGCGCGAAAAATCAAATCTATGGGCATCAAAATGGTGCTCAGCGGCGAAGGCTCCGACGAAGTCTTCGGCGGATACCTATACTTCCACAAAGCACCCAACAAACAGGAATTCTACGAAGAAACCATACGTAAACTCTTCATGCTCAGCAAATACGACTGCCTCCGTGCAAACAAAGCAACCGCCGCTTGGGGCGTGGAAACCCGCGTGCCGTTCTTGGACAGAGACTTTCTAGACTTTGCCATGAGCTTTGACCCAGAAGAGAAAATGTGCACAGGCGACAAAATCGAAAAATACGTGCTCAGAAAAGCCTTTGACGGCTACATTCCTGATGAGATTTTGTGGCGCCAAAAGGAACAGTTCAGTGACGGCGTTGGCTATGGCTGGATTAACTTCCTTAAGAAGCATGCTGAAGCTTCAGTTACCGATGAAATGATGGCAAACGCCAAAACACGCTTCCCCGTACAGACCCCACAATCCAAAGAAGAATACTATTATCGGCAAATCTTTGACAGCTTTTTCCCCTGTGCGGCGGCAGCATTGACAGTTCCGGTGGGTCCAACAATTGCTTGTTCAACTCCTACAGCGTTTAGATGGAGCAAAGAGTTTGCCAAAACACCTGACCCGTCAGGGCGAAGCATCAAAGAGCACAAAGATACAATCGAAAAAGACAGCGGCGAACAGAAATAGTGTGTTTGGCAAAATAGTTTTTTTTATCTTTATAGAATTTTGTCTTTGGCTACTTTTTTCATTTTCTACATTTTCATAGATTTACAAATATCTTATAAACAAAACTCCACAATATTTGAGCGTGCAACCGTGAATTATATGTCGCATTCAAAACCCCAAGACAAGCCAGACTCTATGCGGGTGCTGCATGTTGACGATGACCCTTCAATTTTGGAAATTACAAAACAAATACTGCAAGATATGGATAGCCGCATAAAAATTGATTTTGCGCGTAGTGCTGATGAGGCGTTTGGCAAGCTTTCAGGGCAACGTTATGATGCGATTGTTTGTGATTATGATATGCCTATCAAGAACGGCTTAGATTTTCTAAAAGAACTCAAACAAAAAGGCAATAGTCTACCCTTCATCCTTTTCACTGGCAAAGGACGCGAAGAAGTTGCCATAAAAGCCCTGAACCTTGGCGCAGATGGCTACTATAACAAGCAAGGTGACCCCGAAACAGTTTACGGCGAACTTTTATACGGCATGCGAAATGCTGTGGCCCGTAAACGTGCGGTACATAAGCTTCATGAAACTGAGCACCTTACACAAAGAATTGTCGACTCCTCACCTAATCTTATTTACATTTATGATTTGATAGAGAAACGAAATGTTTACGCTAACAAAGAAGTCACCGCTTTTCTGGGTTATACTGCAGAACAGGTGCAAGCCATGGGTTCTGCACTGTTTTCCACCATCCTTCATCCTGATGACGCCGAAACCGTGGCTAAACACCACGCCCGATTTGCCGATGCCCCTGACAGCGCCGTTTATGAACTGGACTATCGAATGAAGCACGCCAGTGGAACGTGGCGTTGGCTTCGAAGTCACGACACCCTCTTTGCTAGGACCATAGACGGCAAGGCAAAACAAATCTTGGGCACCTGCGAAGACATAACCGAACGCAAAAAAGCCGAAGAAACCTTAAAAGAAAATGAAGAAAAATTCCGATTATACACTGAAGGCTCTCCGATTGCGATTTTTGTAGCTAATGCGCAAGGAAAATACGTGTATGTTAATACTTCTGCCTGTGAGATGCTTGGCTACTCCAAACGAGAGTTTTTATCCATGAGCATTGCTGACTTACAGTTTACCGAGAATGTACCAAGTGAATTGGCTAAACTTGAAGAATTGAAAAGCAAAGGTCAATTCTTTGGCGAATCTATTTTAAAAGCAAAAGATGGAACCGCAGTTTACGTAACGATCAAGGCTGCTAAACTTTCTAATGGCGACCTTATTGCCTCATGCGAAAACATCACATCCTACAAGAAAGCCCTTGATGTTGCCAAAGAGTCCCGCGAGAAGCTTCAGATTTTAGCTGATGAGTCTCCAAACATGATTTTCATTAATAAAAACGGTAGAGTAGTGTACACGAACAACAAATGCCAAGAGCTCATGGGTTATAGCCGAGAAGAGTTCTTGGCTCCCGATTTTAACTTCTTAACCCTCATTGCCCCAGAATCAAAAGATCTGGTTAAAGAAGTTTTCAAAAAGCACCTCCGAGGTGAAGAGGTGGCTCCATACGAGTATCGGCTTGTCACCAAAAACGGGCACACTATCGATGTTCAAATCAACGCAAAACTAATTGACTACGAAGGTGGACGAGCAATTCTTGGCATAATTACCGACATCACAGACCGAAAGAAAGCTGCAGACGAACTGGAACAAAAATACGAGGCTTTGGAGCGGGTTGCGGAAAGTCTTGATTCTGGTTTAGCAATCATAGGCAAAGACTATCAAATTATCTGGGCAAACAGCGTTTTGAGAGCCTTGGTTCCAAACTTGGAAAAGAAATGCTATAAAACTTTCAATAACCTAGATCATGTGTGTCCTGAGTGTGGCGTAAAAAAAGTTTTTGCAGGCGCCTCTTCCGATGTTCGTCAATACGCAACTATGAACTCAAAAGGCGAACCTGTATGGGTCGAATTAAGAGTCACTCCCCTCAAAGACAAACATGGAAATGTAACCTCAGCTATCGAACTTGCGATCCCAATAACTGAAAGCAAAGCCGCTGAAGAAGCCCTCATACAGAGCAAACAGCGCCTCAACGACATCCTTGTCAGCATTGACGATTCCGTTTTCGCCCTTGATAACGACTGGAATTTTATTTACGTCAGCAACAAAACAGCAAAGGACCTGCAGCATCCAGTGGCGGAACTGGTTGGTAAAAACTTTTGGCAAGCCTTCCCTGAATTCTGCGGAACAGCTATGGAAACTAATCTTCGGGAAGCAATGACTAACCGAGAAATCAGGCGGTTTGAATGGAAAACCATCTTTTCCCCAGGCTACCGCGAATTTACGGTGTTTCCGTCAGTTGAAGGCGTAACCATTTACGGAAAAGACATAGCTGAACGGAAAAGAAGCGAAGAAAAGATGTCCATATTTCTCGAATGCGCCCATACAGTTATGAAAACAGACGAGTTTGACGTTTCAATCCGTGAAATCGTTGATTCCGCTAAACGCCTAATCGGTGCCACTGCAGGCTACGTTGTTTTGCTATCTGAAAATGAATCAGAGAATAAGGTTTTGTTTTTGGATTCTGGCGGTTTGAGTTGTACTGTTGACCCAGCGTTGCCCATGCCAGTTCGTGGACTACGTGAAGTAGCGTACCGAACAAAGAATGTGGCGTACGAGAACGATTTCCTGAACAGTTATTGGGTAAAATTCGTACCTAAAGGGCATGTTGCTTTGAAAAATGTGCTGTTTGCCCCTTTGATTGTGGATGGCAAAGCAGTAGGGCTAATTGGGCTTGCAAATAAATCTGCAGCTTTCACCGAAGACGATGCTGAACTCGCAAGAGGCTTTGGAGATTACGCATCTATTGCTTTAAGCAACAGCTGGAAGCTAGCTGCAATTAAAAATCAGAATGCAAAACTTGAAGCCTTGAACGAAAAACTTGGTGTCGTGGGCAGCTTAACTCGTCATGATGTCCGAAATAAGCTTACGGTTGCAAAATCTAACGTATTTCTGCTTCGAAAACGATTGAGAGATAACCCTGAACTCATAAAATATCTAGACGCAATTGATGAATCCTTCAACCAGTCAACCAAGATTTTTGAATTCAGTCGAGTGTACGAACAAATTGGCGCTGAAAAACCCGGTGCGATGAAGGTGGCTGACTTGTTTGATGAAGCAAGCAAACTGATACCTCATGAAGGTGTCGAAGTGGTTAATAAAACGCAGGGCTTAACCGTTATTGCTGATTCCTTGCTTAGACAACTCTTCTACAACCTCATTGACAACTCACTAAAACACGGAAAAACCCTCAACACAATCGAACTAAGTTACACTCAACACAATGGGGAAACAAAGCTGACTTACCAAGACAACGGCGTTGGCATACCTCAAGAAAATAAGGCTAAGATTTTCTCGGAAGGTTTTACCACTGGCGGTTCCGGGTTAGGGCTTAAACTTGTGAAAAAAATGATAGAAGCCTATGGTTGGACCATAACTGAAGAAGGCGAACCTGGAAAAGGCGCAAAATTCGTAATTACCATTCCAGCTGCATAACCGTTGAACTGTCTGGCAATCTGTTATTTCTTGTCTTCAGGTTCGAGCTGTAATTGCCGCTTCGCAACCCCCTACCAATAGGCGCATTGCCTTCGTTCGCACGCCCCTTAACTCATTTTCACTGCTTTTAGTTTTTGGGGGATGGCTGTGTGTTGGGGTTTGTGTTGTGGGTTTGTTGGTTGTTTGGTGGCAATAACTTTATTAATGTTGTTTATTAGATTTAGATTAATCTAACTTTAATAGGGATGACTAACTTGCGTTTAAGCGAACTAAAACCTGGACAACAAGCAACCATAACCAACATACAAGAAACAGGACCCACCCGACGCCGACTCATGGAAATGGGCCTCATCAAAGGCTCCAAAATCAAAATCATCTGCCTTGCCCCCCTAAACGACCCCATAGAACTCGAAGTCCGCGACTACAAACTAACCCTGCGCAAAAAAGAAGCCGACACCATAATCGTGGAGGACCAGCCATGATGGAAACCCCCCTAAGCGCCCTCACATACGGAAACCAAGCAAAAATCACCAAAATCGCTGGCGGCTGCAACCTCATAAAACGCCTAAACGAAATGGGTCTCACTTTAGGCACAACCGTAACAGTTGTCAGTGACACCTGTGGTGGACCTGTAGTTATCGAAGTTCGCGACTCGCGTCTTGCCTTAGGGCGTGGAGTCGCCACTAAAATTTATGTGGAGCAATAAACATGCCTAACCCCTCATACACCATCGCCTTAATCGGCAACCCTAACGTTGGTAAAAGCGTCATATTCAACAGTTTAGTGCCTGGCGCTCGCCAACACGTAGGCAACTGGCCTGGCAAAACAGTGGAGAAAAAAGAAGGCACCTTCACCCACAACGGTGTCCACTTAAAACTTGTTGATTTGCCTGGCACATATAGCCTAACTGCTGCCGCTGAAGACGAATTGGTTTCACGAAACTTCATACTCCAAGAAAAACCCGACGTCGTCGTTGATGTGGTGGATGCGTCGAATCTGGAACGCAACCTCTACCTCACCACCTTGCTGCTGGAACTGGATGCGAATTTGCTGTTGGTTCTGAACATGACTGACATAGCCGAAGAAAAAGGCTACAAAATCAACGTTGAAACCCTGTCACAAAAACTTGGCGTCCCCATTGTCACCACAGTGGCAACCAAAGCCAAAGGGCTGATGGCGCTCAAAGATGCCATCCTCAAAGCTGCCCAGTATCCAACCAAAAAGAGTTCCTTGAGTTATGGCAAAAAAATCGAGGACCTGCTCGATTACATGATGGAACTTCTCAAAAAAGATCCCGCTCTTTCCAAGCAGTATCCTTTGCGGTGGCTAGCCATAAAGCTTCTTGAAAAAGACGACCAAGCACTCGGCATCATCAAAGATAGCGTTGTGCAATCTGACGTTTTGGAGGTTTTAGCATGAAAGCAACCAAAGTTTTAGGTGAAGATGCCGACATCGCCTTAGCAGATGCACGCTATGAGCAGATAAGCAAAATCATAGATGCTTCGCTGGTTAAGGGCGAACGAAAATGGACAGTAACTGACCTGTTAGATAAGGTGTTCTTGAACAAGTACGTAGGTATCCCTGCGTTTTTTGCCTTGCTATGGGCGGTGTTTCAGTTCACCTTTGAGGCGTCTGCGCCGTTCATGAGCGTGATAGAAATGTTCTTTGCATATCTATCCAGCTTAGCCGCACAGATACCTAACCCAATTATTGCTTCGCTGCTAGCTGATGGCATCTTTAGTGGTTTAGGCTTCATCTTGACCTTTACAGCGCCCATATTCTTCCTGTTCTTTGCCTTATCAATACTAGAAGACAGCGGCTATCTGGCACGTGTGGCTTTCGTGTTTGACAAGCTAATGTTCAAACTCGGCTTGCACGGACGCTCATTCATCCCCATGCTGCTGGGTTTCGGCTGCAACCTACCCGCAATTATGGCTGCACGAAGCGTAGAAGGCAAAAAAGACCGCCTCATAACAATCTTGACGGTTCCTTTCATGTCCTGCGCTGCGCGGCTGCCAGTTTACGTTTTGATTGCAGGGGCCTTCTTCGCTGCCAACGCCGCAACAGCAGTTTGGTCAATGTATGTCATCGGCATAGTTGTCGCCATACTGTTTGCTTTGGTGCTTCGCAAAACCATACTGAAAGGTGAACCTGCACCCTTCATAATCGAATTGCCAACCTACAAGATGCCAACTCTGAGCGGTTCAGTGCTTCACATGTGGGAACGCGGTGTGTCTTTCTTAAAGAAAGCTGGAACCTACCTCTTGGTCGGTGCCGTAATCATCTGGGCACTTACTGTGCTGCCGTGGGGCGTAGAACCTGGTAGCGGGGAATCCCTCATTGGGCTCATCGGTCAAGCGCTGCAGCCAATCTTTGGGCCGTTAGGTTTCAGTTGGCAGATTGTTTCCTCGCTGGTCTTTGCTTTCCTAGCAAAAGAGTTGGTGGTGGAATCGCTTGGTGTAATCTATGGTGCAGCAGGCGAAGCCAGCATCCAAACCGCACTCATAGCCTCCATAACTCCAGTCAGTGCCTTTGCATTGATGGTCTTCACCTTGCTCTACGTTTCCTGCTTAGCTACAGTTGGTGTCATCAAGAAAGAAACAGGCTCTTGGAAGTGGACCCTGTTTGCGGTTGCATCAGAGATGGTCATTGCATACGCGGCGGCACTGGTAATTGTTGCAGTTGGAGGACTCTTAATTTAAAGGTGATACATGATGAGTTTGAACCCCAAAATCGGAAAACAACTAGCGCTTTACTCGCTTGGCATAGGCTTACTTTACTTAGTCTTCGGGCTGCTTGAATTAGCTCGGGGACTTAGCGAAGCATTCAACGTTGCCTGGGAAATTAGCACCATGCTGGTGTACCCTGACATGTTCAGCGGCGTCACCTTGGCTATAATTGGGCTAATTTTCCTCTTTGGCGTGCGTCAGCAGTGGAAAGCAGGCAAAGACGCGGCATCATACCTCGCAGTCGGGACTCTAATAGCTGCTGTATTCTTCGCCGTCTACTTGGCTATCTTGGGTGCCCATGCGCTCGGTTCAGGAATCTATCACATAAGCAGTGAACCATACGCCGACATCTTTGCAGACTGGGCAGACTGGACATGGACTGGTGATATGCGTGCAGGCATCTGGATGTTTCCCTTTGTCCTTCCAGGCGCATACTATACCCTGAAAATGTGGCTAACACGGAAGAATAAACCATGATGAAAGAAATCCTACAAGTAATCAACAGCACTGGCGTAGTTAACGAGGCTGAAATCGCTGAATCCGCCAAAACCAGCCCTGCTATGGTACAGCAGGTAATCGCTATGTTGCAGTCAAAAGGCTACCTAAAACTCGTCAACTTAACCCAATCCTGTGATGCCGTTCACTGTGCAAGCTGCGGTCACTGCAATCTTCAGACTCAAACCAGTAAATGCGCCTACGTTGTTACAGAAAAAGGCAAACACTACCTCCAATCTCCCTAACTTTTTGTGGATGTTTCTCCGATGACAAACCGCCCTGTTTTTAGACTTAGTGCCGCTGAAGAAACCTACATCGAAACAATTGATGCCCTCATTGAGAAGCACGGTTACACAGGTGTATGTGCTTTAGCTAGAGCTTTGAACTTTAAGCCTTCAAGCGTAAGTCAAATGCTAAAAAAGTTGGTTTTACAGGGTTTTGTGGTTCATGACTCTTATTGCCCTGTTACGTTAACCTCAAAAGGGCAAGTGCTAGCGGATTTTCTTAAGCAGCAACAGCTCTCTTTGCAGCGGCTCTTTGTGCTGCTTGACGTAGATGCACACATCGCAAAGCAAGACGCCTGCAAAATCGAACACCTCCTTCATGAAGCAACGTTAGAGCAACTTGCGCGTCTGGTGGTGTTTCTTGAAAATGCTGTCCACGCGGATGGCTGTGTAAACGGCTTCAGAACGTACCTCAAAAACATAAACCCCATTTAGGAAGCCTCTTTATGGAACAGTTTTGGCTTGGCATACTCGCTAGTCTAGTTGCTGGTTTAGCTACAGGAGCGGGAGCCTTGCCCATCTTTTTCGCCAAATACATATCAGACCGCTTGCTTGATGCCCTGTTGGGTTTCTCTGCTGGGGTTATGTTTGCAGCCGCTTGCTTTAGCCTCATAGTTCCAGCTCTCAACATGACTGGACCTTTACTTGTGGCAGTTGGCATCGCTTTAGGCGCCTTAACGTTACATCTGATTGACCGTTTTGTGCCGCATTTTCATCCTGCTTCTGGACCTGAAGGGCTTCCTTCAAAACTGCCGCGTGTGTGGTTGTTTGTTGTGGCTATAACTATTCACAATTTTCCCGAAGGCTTAGCGGTGGGCATGAGTTTTGGCACTGCTGATGTCGCTGCAGGTTTGGCTGTGGCGGTGGCGATTGGCTTACAGAACATGCCTGAAGGTTTAGCTGTAGCTTTGCCGCTTATGCGTGACGGTTATAGCCGCAGTAAATCTTTTGGGTATGCAACTTTAACTGGGTTAGTGGAGCCTTTGGGGGGTTTGCTGGGGCTTGTTTTGATTTCTGTTTTTCTGCCTCTTTTGCCGTGGGGTCTTGCTTTTGCTGCGGGCGCGATGCTTTTTGTTGTCAGTGACGAGATGATTCCTGAAAGTCACCGGAAAGGGTTTGAACGAGAAGCAACCTTTGGGTTCCTTGCAGGGTTTGTTTTGATGATGTTTCTGGATTGCTTTTTCGGTTAATTTTTGCACATATTTTATAACTCAAGATAGAGTGACAATATCTGGGACGCGAGATTCACGTGAACGCCAAAGAGCAAGTGGCTAGGCTTAACACCGTCGAGGAAACCTACATCGAAACTATAGATGCTCTTCTGGGAAAATTGGGTTATGCCGTGGTTACCGACATCGCCAATGAGCTTAGCGTAAAGGCGCCTAGCGTAACCAGTATGCTCAAAAAACTTGACGCCTTGGGCTTTGTCAAGTACACTCCTTATCGTAATGTTCTGCTTACCGAAAAGGGGCAGGCGTTGGCGAGGTTTCTTAAGCAGCGTCAAACGTCTTTGCAGGCTATGCTCAGTTTGTTGGGCGTGGAGGCTGCGGTTGCAGAAGAGGATGCCTGCGCCATTGAGCACATCGTGCACATGTCTACTTTGGCTAAGCTTGCCAAGTTTGTAGAGTTTGTGCAAACGACACCTCAAGGGGCTAACTGGCTGGAATGTTTCAAAAACTATGAACAGCTAAAATCGTGTCCTTTTAAGGAATGTCCGTTTGTGGCTGAAAAGAAACAAAAAAAGCAGAAGCAGTAACTGCTTGTGTGTTTGTTTGATGTACATTAATTGAAGCAAAGAAAGGGCTGGTTAGTTTGTGTCTTGGTCGACTAGGTGTGCTGTTCCGTCGGGGCAATATACTTTTTCGCCCTTCGATACCTTCTTGTAGCGCTCAACACAAGGTTGTTGTAGTTCACATCCATCACAATCTCGACTGAGCATATCTGCACCTCAATAACTTTTGTTTCTCAGTGTTTTGCCCTTATAACGGTTTGTAACATGCTTGTATAGCTGTAGTGATAGTTTCGGGTTCGGGGCTGGGAAACCAATTAAGATAAATGCTTCTTTGTCTTGGTATGCAGTCCTATGCTGGAAAAATTTGCGCTCCAAAATGTTCCTGCAGCATCCCTTAAGCGGCCTATGCGTGACATGTTCGTGGATTTAATTGACATAACTACGGAACATCATGTCAAGGGCTGCTTAAAGTCTGTGCCAACAAACTATGGTTACGTGTTTTTCTGGTACGGCTGGCTAGACAAGAAGGCGTTAGCCAAATGCTACGAAGCTTACGTGCCCAAAGACAAAGTTAAAGACATCAAAAAAACCAAAAAACAAACATCTACTCTTAGGCTTCAAGACCAAATCGGCGATTTCTTGTTTGCCATCACCCGAGATCATCCTGAAGTTATAGGTGAAGGTTACGCTGAAGTGCATTTAGGGTTGGTTGCGCCGAAAATGAAGCAGGCAACTGTTGAAGACGCCACCAAAGCCCTCAAAGAATACACTCGACGCCTCGAAAAGCTCACCATGTTTACTCGTAAAAACCTTAAAAAACGCTCCAACAAACTCATCGAAGCCATCCAAACCCGCTTCGAAACCATCGACTACGTCACAACCAAAGACATCGCCAAATTTGCTGACGAATACTTCTGGGATGATGAATGTGGCTATGTGGAGCTTGCGCATCGGCGGCTTGGCTGTGAGGTTCAGGTGAATGTGCATTTTACGGCGGAAGACAAACTGGGAGATGTTGTTAGCCGTGTTGATGAAGTGATTGAGCCGCTCAAGCCGGAGCTGGATTTGATGTACCGCTTTGGCAAGTCGCGTTGGCCCTTTTAGGGGAGTGCCTGTTGGGTTTTGTATCGCCAAAACGCAAAGTACGGCGCTTCTAAACCCATCTGCCAAAACATCGCTGACAGTTCACCGTAGTGAACCATGCATTCCATCACCATGTGGGTCAATGCGTCTTCTATGCTGAGTTCGGTGCCTGCTTTGCCCCATGGCAACAAAACCTTCTGGGTTAGCTTTTCTGAGGTGAGGGTTTGCAGGAACTGTTCGGTGCAGTTTTGGGTGTACTGCATGTACTGTTTTAGAGCTTGGAGGGTTTGATAGGTTTCGAAGTTAGGGTCTTTCCATTCCCTGAACCTGCCTTGTAGGGTGTAGTTTATCCAGCGGTCTTCCACCAACGTCAAATGCAAAAACACGTCTCGGGCACAATCAAAACTTAACCCTCGGGGCTTCACAACTTCGCTCCACGGCAGATTCTCTAAGGCTTCCAGATAGGTTTGGCGGACAGCGTGGTTGTAGCGTACTAATGTGACGATGTCCATGAGTTGGGTTTGGCAGGGTTGAGATTTAAGATTTGCTGCTGTGCAGCGATTCTACCCCCTCCTTCTGCTGAGGGCTTGAAATGGGTTGGTTTTTTGGTTTAGGGGTTGGTTTGGGTTTTTTTGTGGGGTTAAAAGGGGGTGAAGTGGGTTTTTGGGGGCAATTTTGGGTAAGATGTGGCGGGATGGTTTTGTATTTTGGCAGGGATGGGGATTGTGGGCGAAAAACGTTTAAATCTCGTCAAAAACAGCATATGTACCCAGCACGTGGGCCCATAGCTCAGCTAGGTAGAGCGCCAGACTCATAATCTGTTGGTCGTTGGTTCAAGTCCGACTGGGCCCACTATATTTTGTCCTCTGTTGTCTAGCGTCATTAGGGGTTTAGCAGTTGCTGTTGTGCTGCATACGCAAGTTTTTTATCTTCACTCATCAGATAGGAAGTGCAAACAGGGGGAAACACAAAAAATGTACAATCAATCTGTTCAAGTGCAGGAAAAACCAACCGCAGCCTACTACTTGGCGCTTATCGGCGGCATCATCGGACTCATCGTTGGCATATTTACCCTGCTCCTCTTTGTGGGCATTTGGATTATCGCCGCTTCCGCGGTGGTTCTCTACTCTGCGCAGAAACTGATGCAGGAACCCATGGAACACACCAAGTGGGGCATAATCATCATTGTGTTCTCGATTTTGGGTGGGGGAACAATTCTTGGGTTAATCGGCGGCATATTAGCTTTGGTTTACTCGCCTCGCCCCGTTGGCTCTGCCCCGAACGCCCAACCATACAGTCCCTACAGTCAACCTGCACCACAGCAACCTATCACTAGGATTTGCCCTCAATGCGGCAGAGTCCTTGACGAAGATGTCAAGTTCTGTCCACACTGCGGCAGGCAACTATCCTAAACTTCTTTTTTTCTTTTGTAGCTCTATTTACACCTATTATAACATCTTTGATATCCTAAACTATAATGCCTGACCAGTGCCCAGCGTAAGCTTGTTATGTGTTGAGCTTTTGTGCCAGCATGGCTACTTTTGCGCCTAACGCTTCACATGCCTCAAGGTCTGCCTGTTTCGGTTCGCCCTGCGCTGCCACGCCATAATGCTGGTCCTCAGCGTTACCCTGCACAATCATACCATGTACCAACATCGCTTCTAGAATGCTTAGCAAGGTTGTTTCTGCTCCGCTGGCAATTCCGCCGCTGCTTGTGAACGCTGCGCCCACTTTGCCCGTTAACTTCTCATGCACCTGCACTGAGTCGTCAATTATGTGTTTAAGTCGACTTGACATCTGTCCAAAATACACAGGAGAACCCATTACGATGCCATCCGCGTCAAGCAGGTCTTGGTTTGTGGTGACTTCGGCGCGTTGCATTTGAACAGCTGCGCCTGCTTGTTTTGCGCCTTCTGCGACGGCTTTTGCCATCTTTTCGGTGTGTCCTGTTTTAGAATCGTAAATCACCAAAATCTTCATGACTTTTCCCCACTATGCTAAAGTTAGCTTGGCTTAAGAGTTTACCTCAAGCTGTTTTTTGGTTGGGTCTGGTGTTGTTTGGGAAACCTTATCTTTCTTGTCTACTATTTACTGTTTGGTGTGGGTATGGGGCGGCTAGCGCTGGTCCTTGTGGTGGTTCTGGTGGCTTCGGCTATTGCTGCGCCGTTTGCATATTTTTCAATGGCGAATCCTCCAAAACAAGCAAACCCCGACCCGTTCTATTTCGGCGTCACCTACGGTTTAGACTCCGTTGATGGCGCAAAACAACTCATCGACCGCGTACAAAATTACACCAACCTGTTCATTTTGGATTCTTCTACGTTAAGTGAAAACGAAACCACCCTCAACGAAGTATGCAGCTACGCTGCCAGCAAAAACCTCCACTTCATCGTTTACTTCTTCTCCCTTTACAGCAGTGATTGGCAGCAGAACTGGGTAACAGGGGCAAGTCAAGCTTGGCCTGGAAACTTTTTAGGCGTATATCTGCGAGATGAACCTGGCGGCAGACAAATTGAGCAGCAAGAAACCGTTTCTAACGCATCCAGTTACAGTGACGCAGCCCAAAAATATACTGACAAATTATCTTCCACTTGGAGTATGGCGTATCTGCATCAGAACCAAATTCCCGTTTTCACTTCCGACTTCACCTTGTACTGGTTTGACTACAAAGGCGGCTTTGACTGCATGTTCGCTCAAATTGGGTGGAACGCAAGTTCCGCACAGCAGATTGGTTTATGTCGGGGTGCGGCGACGTTGCAAGACAAAGAGTGGGGCGCCATGGTTGTGTGGACTTATCAGCAGCCGCCTTACTTTGACGGCGGTGGCGCTCTTTACCGAGACATGGTTTTGTCTTATGATGCGGGCGCCAAGTACGTGACGGTTTTCAACTTTCCCCAGTACCCCGAAGACAACGTCTACGGTGTTTTGACTGACGAGTACTTTGAGGCTATGGAACAGTTCTGGGCTTACACTCAAACAAACCCGCGGGGGTCTGCTGAAGTGTTTGGCAAAGTGGCGTTTGTGCTTCCCCAAGACTACGGGTGGGGCATGCGGCACCTGATAGACAGCATCTGGGGGCTTTGGCCTCCAGACGACAATTCCGCCCTGATTTGGCAAAACATGTTTACCCTCATCGACCAGCACGGCACAACCTTAGACATTGTTTACGACGAAGGCTACGATTTGGCTGCGCATTACTCGCAGGTGTACTGGTGGAACCAAACCCTCACCTAGCGCACCCTGTTAAGGTGTATGTGCCGACTGTAAGTTTTTCTGGTCCACTGGCATTTATCAGCACGGTGTCTTCGATGCGTATGCCGCCGAATTCGGGCAAGTAAACGCCTGGCTCATCAGTCACCACGTTTCCTGCAGCTAACCTGTCTTTGTTGAGGGCATGCAGGCTGGGCGGCTCATGAACTTCTAAACCTACCCCGTGACCTAAACGGTGGACAAAAAACTCGCCAAACCCCGCCGCAGCTATAATTTTTCTTGCCGCCGCATCCACCTCCGCTATCACCGCGTCTGGCTTCATGGCTTCAAAGGCTGCTTGCTGTGCTGCTTTTACGGTGTCGTAGATTTTTTGTTGTTTCGCGGTGGGTTTGCCCGCTACGAATGTGCGGGTCATGTCTGAGCAGTAGTACTGGTAGGTGGCGCCGATGTCAACCATCACTAAGTCGCCTTCGCAGATTTTCCTCACTGAGCAGCCTCCATGCGGATACGCCGAGGCGGGTCCAGACGCCACGATGGATTCGAACGCGGTTGCGCCTCCGCCACCTGTACGCATGGCATACTCCAGTGCGCCTGCCACTTCACATTCACGAACGCCCGGTTTTATGGCTTGGGCAGCAGCTTGCATGGCTCGACTCGTCAGGTCGGCGGCTTTGCGCATAAGCTCAATTTCAGCGGCGTCCTTCACGGCTCTTAATGCTACAACGGGACTGGCATCGACCTTAACGGTTGGGAACTCTTGGGACAGGGCACGCCAGCTTTCTAAACCCAAAGCGTCTACTGTTAGTTGGCTGATTTTTTGCTGTTTTGCGTCGGAGGCAATTTTTGAGAGCACGTTCTCGTCGCCCCGAACCAGCTTCACTTCACAACTTTTAGCTTGGGCTTTTGCCTGCTCATAGTTAACCCCATAAACGTAAGCGGTGGGAGTTTCTTTTTCTGAGATTAGCAGTGCCGCCGTTCCGGGGACTCCCAGAAAATAGAGTTGATTGACGCTGTTCAAAACCAAATATCCAAAGTTTGCTGCTGCGATGGCTGCTTGGAGTTTTTTGATGCGATTCATGGTTTCACTGCCCTCTAAAGCTAAGGCTTCTTTCAAGCCGTTAAAGCTTGGGGTTAAAAAAAGAACGCGAAAAAACCTCCGATCTTTGGGCTGTGCTTGTTTTCGTGTTGAGACTGTTCTTCGCTTAACGGCACGTTCGTAGTTGCGTTTTTTATTTAAAGATTTGTATATAAGTGGGTTTTTGGCATAAACTTCGGCTATGAAGCTGGGGGTGCTGTTTTCAGGCGGCAAGGACTCCACCCTTGCCCTGCACAAGGCGGCAGAAAAAGAAACCATAGCTTGCCTAATCACCGTGCTTTCCGCCAACCCCGAAAGCTACATGTTCCACACTCCCAACGTGGCTTGGACGCAACTGCAAGCGCAAGCGCTTGGGCTGCCGTTGGTGGCAAAGTTAACTGAAGGCAAAAAAGAAGCCGAACTCGCCGACCTAACCCTTGCAATCTCTCAAGCGGTGGAGCAGTTCGGCATTGAAGGCGTCGTCACAGGCGCAGTTGAATCTGTTTACCAAGCCCAACGGGTCCAACGCATCTGCCACGACTTGGATTTGTGGTGTTTTAATCCGCTGTGGAAGAAAAACCAAAAAACGCTGCTGGAGGAACTGTTACAGAAACACTTCAAGGTCGTTGTTTCGGGGATTTTTGCTTATCCGTTGGATGCGTCGTGGTTGGGCAAAGAACTGGATGCCCAATTGATTGACCGTTTGGTTGCGTTGCAGCAGGACTATGGCATTAGCCCAACAGGGGAAGGCGGCGAAATCGAAACCACCGTGCTTGACGCGCCACTTTACAATCAGCGTCTTGAGATTGTGGCTTCTTCTAAGCAGGCGAAAGACAACTCGGGGACCCTGCAAATTGAAGCTGCGAGGTTGATTCCAAAATGATTCTAATCATAGACATGAACGCCAAGGCGGATTCGTTGGGTTGGTTTGAGTTTGTTTTGCCTCTGGTTGCCGCGGTGGAAACTTTAGAGCAACCTGTGGTTGTCAGGCATTACAGTGAGATTTCTGATGCTGACCTTGCCGACTGCCGCGCCGTTTTAATGTCTGGCACGCCGCTTAAAGACACCCACACCCTCACCCAACTTGACAAATTCAGCTGGCTTAAAACCTTTGACAAGCCCGTTTTGGGTGTCTGTGCAGGTATGCAGACGTTTGCTGCCGTTTACGGGTTGCTTTTGACGCGGTGCCTAGAAATTGGCATGACCCAAATCCGCACCCTCTCCGAAAACCCCCTTTTCACAGGCACATTCAACGCTTACTCGTTGCATACTCTCTCGGTGGAGTCTTCTGACGAGTTTGAAGTGCTCGCAGAATCCCCCAAATGCCTTCAAGCCATCAAACACAAACAAAAACCCCTCTACGGGGTGCTGTTTCATCCTGAAGTAAGAAACCCCAAAATAATCAAAAACTTTCTGCATCTATCCATGGTGGCTGAGGTTCCAAAATGAAACCCCTGAGGGGCTTCCTCAGTTGGGTGGTTTAGATTTTGGTGGCTTGCACTTCGAGGCGCACCATCTTGGCGTGAACAATGCCTGCCGCGTCAGGTGGATACGCCGCGAGGTAGCGTTCTGCAATCTCGTTCACGAACGCATCTCGTAAATCTGCGGGAACCCGTTCAGTGAATGGCAGCCAAGTGGTTCGAATCCACCCCGCCAACCCTTCTTTGCCCATAAACTTGGTGTCTTTGGGGATGAGTTCGATGCGGTCTACTCGGAATCCTGCTTCTTTAAGCCAGACTTTGTATTCGTCTGGTCCATAGAAGCCGTAGGGGAAAGTGAAGTTTTTGAAGTATGGTTTGCAGTTTTCTTCGCTGATGAGTTCTTCTAGCACGGCAAGTACTTCTTGGGCGTTGCCTTTGCCTGCCATTTGGAAGAGTAATCTGCCGTTTTTGTCTAATGCGTCGTATACGCCTTCTAGGACGGCTTGGTGGTCGATTATCCAGTGTAGGGCAGCATTGGAGAAGGCGACGTCGAATTCTTCTCGGAAGGTGAGTTCGCGGGCGTCCATGCGTAGAAAGTCGAGGTTGTCGTAGTGGCATCGGGGGAAGGTTTTGCGTGCGCAGTTTATCATGTCTTCGCTGCTGTCGATGCCTAAAATGTGCCCGTGGGGCAGGTAGGTGGAGAGGAGTTGGGTGACTTTGCCGTCTCCGCATCCGATGTCTAGGACGGCTTCGTTTCCCGTGAGTTCTAGTTTTGGAATGAGTTCTTTTGCCCATTCATATTGGTTGGTTGAATGTTTGGCGTAATCTTCGGCGTTCCAACAATACGTGTTGCTAACTTTACTCAATATTTGTCGCCATCCCTTGAACCCATTTTTTTACGGATATAAACTTTTATGGAACTTTAGGGTTAAACGATAGATTATAACGCCTTTATTCCTATTCTCTATGCACTTAACCTGTTTGGTTGTAACAACTGTATCTGTGCTTTGTTGGCAGGTTTGTTGTTTTCATTTTAACTCAGGTCCCTCCCCTCTTCAAAGCGTGCTTTTGTCGGCTTTCTTTTTATAGAAAAACCGTAGAGTGGATGGTCTATGTTCACCACTTCAAACTACAAAGAACGAATGCACCCAAAAGTTAGCAACGCCGAAGTTGAAGTCTTCAAAACACTCAGCGTCCAAGGCTTAACCGAAGGTATGGTTACCCAGCAACCTATCATCCTGAAATCCACAATACCAGACTTTTGCTGGCTGAACAAAAGAAAAATCGTCTACCTCGATGGTTCGCAAGTGCATAAAAAGGATAAGGCACGGGCTAGAGATGAAGAGATCGATGAGTTGTTGGAGTTGCAGGGTTGGCAGGTTTTGCGGGTTCGGTATGATGCGCCTTTGTCTGGGGCGGAGTTGCGTAGGGTGCTGGCGGAGATTAGAGATTTTTTGGGTGTGGTTGACGATTAGCGGTTTGGATTAATTGTTGCTCATTATTTATCTGTGGGAAGCTTCCGTAGCCGCTTAGACGCCACGTTCTAAACGAACTCGGCACTTAGGCACTAAACTGACTAAGAAATAACAAAAACATCTTCCCATCTTCAAATAGTTGCTGCCCGACCAAGAACTCAACTTAGTTCTGATTTATCCGCCCGTTATTCACAGCTTAAGCCAGCTTTTCTCTATCTGGTTAAAACGGTGGTGCTGCTAGAAACTCTAAGATGAAAGTGGTGCCTTTACCTTCTTCACTTTCAAATCTTATGGTGCCTTCTTGAGCTTCCACAAGACGTTTAACCACCGCTAGCCCCAAACCTTGTCCTTTTGCTTTCGTGGTAAACAAGGGCGTAAAAATCTTTTCTTTTACACCCTTGGGTATGCCTACTCCTGTGTCTGTAATGGTTATGGTGGTTTTTTTGTGTGTGTTGGCTTGAATGGTGAGTTGTCCGCCGTCGGGCATGGCTTGCACCGCGTTCTGTATCAGATTGGTTAGTATTCGTCTAACCATATCTTTGTCGGCGTACATGCTTGCCGCTGTTTCATTGTTGATTTGTATGGTAACTTTTACTTCATATGGAATGTCTGCCGCTGCAAGCGCGTTTTTCACAGCTTCATCGACCTTAACTACTTCTCTGCGTGGCATCAGGTGTTTTGCGTAATCTTGCAAGTCTGCCACAATCTTGTTGATGTAAAGAATGTTTTCTTGAATCAGTTTGATGCTTTCCTGCACGTTGCTTTTTGCGTCTCCATCGGGCAAGGTTGCTAATTCGTTTTTAATTAGATACATTTCGCCTGTGATGGACTGTAGGGGGTTGCGGATGTCGTGTCCAACCATGCCTGCGGTTTGTCCTATGGCTGCTAAACGCTGCATTTCTTCAATTTTTGCTGCTTGCTCGTTAATCTGTTGCTGTTTTTTCTTAAGCGTCTCATCTTTTGCTGCGAATTTTTCTTGGAAGCGTTTAATTCGGACTTCCGTTCTCTGTAGATTTAAGGCGACTAGGCGGTTGAACGCTTCAATAGCAACCGTTTCCTTATATTGCTTCTTTTGGCTGCGTGCATGCAGTATCAATATCGTTTTGCGAGTTATATCAAAAGCTGTTTTCTCGTTAATCATTACGTTTATGGCATCAAAAAAGGCTCCATACTGATGAGGAATGCGCTCTCGGGTTAATCCATAAAACTGTTCCAATTCTTCGTATAATTTTTGCTTTTGTTCAGCTAACACTTGATTTAATGCTTCATCAACACATTCACTTATTATCTCGTCAACTTCATCTATACATGTCAACCCCCTAGCAGATAGCTAAGACTTAGTTGATGTTTTGGATTCTTTGTCTGCTTCTTTTTTGCGTTCTGCCGTGTCAATGTCAACAAGTGAAACGACTGCGCCGTTAATTTTTTTGTCTGCCGTAATGTAAGGGCGAATCCGCATCAGGTATGTATGACCTGTCTCGTCTTTAACCACAATATCTTTAGTATACAAGTTTTTAATGATGTCCCGCGCCAGCTTTTCGATGTCGGGCACGCTGATTCGTAGTCTGATGTCGGTGATTGGGCGTCCTACGTCGGTTGGCAAAAAGTTAAACAGTTCCCCAGCAATCGGCGTGTACAGTCTTATGCGTAAGTCTACGTCTAAAACAATTACGGCGACGTTAATGTTGTTGAAAATGTTGTTTAAGTCATCGTTTAAGCGGTTTAGTGTTTCGTTACGGTCAACAAGTTCCCGATTAACAGTGTTCAATTCTTCGTTAACACTCTGTAATTCTTCCTTGGCGGTTTCTAACTCTTCGTTAGTGCTTTGCAGTTCCTCATTGCCCGATTGAACCTCTTCCAATGCTGCGCGTAACTCTTCATTTGTTGCTTCATAGTCTTCTATAATGGACCGTAATGTTTCCTGTGTGGACTGCAACTCTTTTTGAAGCGCAATTATTGTTTCATCATTAAAATGGTTACTCTCTATCTTCTTCACTGCTCGAGTTTCTTTTAGCGGCTCAACTTGCCGTCGCCGCTGCATCTCGGAGTTCTCAAACATCACCATATACAACGTTTCGTGGTCACTAGTTTTCAGTGGTGTAACTTCGATGTCAACAAACCGTTTTTCCATTCCATTAGAAACCGAAATATCTTGCTGCTTCACGGTTCGTTTTTCTTTTTTGGAGCGTATAATCGCAGTTTGCACGGGTACCCGCAGTTCATCTCTCAAAATGTTAAGCAAATTAAGGTTAGCTTCGCCCGAAGTAGTCTGCATGTACGGCGACAAATCATTCTGGAAAACCAACACATCGCCCGATTCATTCACCAAAGCACTAGCTAACCCATATCGCGTCAACAGAATATCATTCATTGATTTCTGCAACACATTATACGGCTGGATGCTCTTTTTCTCAACTGTTTCTGGTCGATTCAGCGGCGTATACGGCTCAAATCCAATGGGGATTCTTGCCGCTGCTTCTCGCTTTTTGAAAATTGAATCTTCAAACCTCAAAAACAGGTTTTCAGTTTTTCCTACGCTTTCTGACCTGCCCAAAATCAAAAAGCCCGTTGGCTTAAGGCCATAGTGAAAGAGCCGCAAGATGCGTTCTTGCATTTCAGATTTAACATAAATCAAAACGTTGCGGCAGATAATTAGGTCCATGTTGGAGAATGGCGGATCATTTATCAGGTCATGCTTGGAAAAGACGCACAAATCCCGAATAAGCTTGTTAACTTGGTATTCGCCATTTATTTTGTGAAAGAACCGATTCAAACGGGATTCAGAGACATACAACGCTATGTTCTCTAAATAAACGCCTTCGCGGGCTTTTGTGATGTAATTTTCGTTCAAATCAGTGCCAAAAACCTGAATGGGCAATGCTTTAGATTCTTTTTCTAAGGCTTCCCGTACACAAATGGCTACCGAGTACGCTTCTTCTCCTGTTGCGCACCCTGGAACCCAAACCCTGATGGTTTCGTCCCCTTTTTTGTCCTTAATTATCTGAGGCAGCACCTTGTCTGACAACCGAGCAAACGTGTCAGGTTCTCTAAAGAACTGCGTTACCCCAATTAGCATGTCATTGTAGAGCGCTTGGACCTCTCTTGAGTCATTGTTAAGCAAAGCCAAGTAATCACCTAGTTTTATCACTTTACGCATTAACATGCGACGGGTGATGCGTCGGTTAACGGTTGACTCCTTGTATTTACCAAAGTCAACGCCGAACTTCAGTTTCAAAAGCGTCAGAATGTTTGCATAGACTTTTTCTTCTTCAGGTTCAAGTGAAGCTAAATTTCTGTTCAAAAATGGCTGTGTCTTTATGCTCATGAGTTTCTTGCTAATTTCTTCCAAACTGAGGGCAAAATGAACCACACCCTCAGTTATCGCACTTGTCGGCATACCTGGATACTTTGCGGACTCTGCTCGCTGAACAATCGTTAAACCCCCTTCAGCGTATATGGCTTTAAGACCAACGGTTCCATCCGTGCCTGTTCCTGAAAGAACAACTCCAATGGCGTTTGCCTTGTAGTCCTGCGCAAGCGAACTGAACAAGCTATCAATCGGGTAATGGTAAATCTCTTGTTTTGTTTCAACTTTTAAACGTCCATTTTCTACCGTAACAATTTTGCCTGGTGGACAAATATAGACCTTGTTCGATTCAACTTTTGTTCCATCTTCAGCTAAATGAACTGGTAAGGCTGTAAATCGACTGATGATTTCCGCTAGCATGCTCGGCTGGTTGGGTGCTAAATGTTGAACATAAATAAACGCCATGCCTGCGTCAGCGGGGATGTATTTGAACAGTCCTGTTATTGCTTCTACGCCGCCTGCAGAGGCCCCTATTCCCACAACAGGAAATCCATTTGCTTTTTTTTCTCTATTGCTTTTTCTAATAAATTCCCTCTCCAGTGCTGCATTACAGCGAAGTTTCTAAAGAGGTGTAGTTGATATTAGAATTTATGCCTTGTTACAAAAGCCGCAGCTACCTATCTAATATAAGGTCTTGTCGAGTTCACTAAAATTTATTTCTCGCTTTTCCTGAATGCCTTGCTAAGCTGATTACTTAAACAAAACACCTGCAACCACCCCCGTTTTCTGCACCTTCAATGTTTTGTGCTCCGCAACCACGAAGTTGTGGAAACCGTTACCCCGTCTGCCACCCAGTCAAAGAATACCACATGTACGCTTGCCGTCTCCAGAACCTTTGCAAGTGTGAAAATTGTTGGCCGGTTGGGCAAAAGAAAAATACCTTCACCCCCACTACAGCAGTGGACCTGAGTTGACCGCGCCCTCAAAACCCTGTCTTGTTGCATGCAGCGTACTCAAAAAGGAAATTGAAAAACTCCAAGCCAACGGCGAACTCTGCGTTGATGTTGTTTACCTGCCAAAGTACTTCCACGTTGACTATGACTTGCTGGAGAAAAACCTGCGCCGAACCCTTGCCAAAACCAAAACCCGCAACCCCGTGCTGGTTTACGGCGACCTCTGCTTAGGACCCAACGGCGAAATGAAAACCCTCGCCCAAGAACACGGCATCGTCAAAATTGATGCCCTTAACTGCATTGACTGTCTTTTGGGCGGCAAAGGTAAAGTTGAGCAAGAAGACCCCAGCCATAATTTGATGTTTTTTGATCCGGGTATGATTGAGTTTTTCCAAGAAGCTAAAGCTAAGCTCCAAAAAGAAGGTGTGGACGAGGCGGCATTTCAAAAAATGTTCGAAGGCATCAAGGGCATTGTTGTTTTAGATACTCTTAATCAGCCTGAGGTGTGCAAAAAAGCCGTGGAAGCGCTTAACACGGGGCTGCCGATTATTGAGATTCGTAAGGTCGGACTTGCTGATCTCAAAAAGGTTCTTGTGGAGGCTTTGGAGCAGAATGGTAAGTGCGGCTCTGAAGCTCGGTTAGGTAACTGAGCTTTTTGTGTTGAGCGTCCTCTTTTCAAATTCCTGTGGAACAATTGCACACTATTTTGTCTATTTATCTGTTCATACGTCCACATAACTCCGATATTACTCTACAATTATATCAATAATTCTGTATGTTGTGAACACTTGTGAAAAAGTCACAACTACCCTTTTTAACAGCAAACAGCATGCCTAAACAATAAAGAAGGAAATAACCATGAGACAAATCGCAATATACGGAAAAGGTGGCATCGGCAAAAGCACCACCACCCAAAACACAGTCGCCGCCCTAGCAGAAATGGGCAAAAAAGTCCTCCTCCTAGGCTGCGACCCAAAAGCGGACTGCACCCGCCTCCTACTTCACGGCAAACGCCAACCAACCGTCCTAGACATCATCCGTGACGGCGGAGGAACCTGCACTCCAGAAATGATTAGCACAGCCGGCTTCGGCGGCGTCACTTGCGTAGAGTCAGGCGGACCAGAACCAGGAGTCGGCTGCGGCGGCAGAGGAATCATCACCTCCATTCAAACACTCCACGACTTAAACATGTACAAAGAAGACCTCGACTTCGTTTTCTACGATGTGCTAGGCGATGTCGTCTGCGGCGGTTTCGCCATGCCCATCCGTGAAGGCTATGCCCAAGAAATCTACATCGTCGCCTCCGGCGAATACATGGCACTCTATGCAGCCAATAACATCTGCAAAGGCATCAAAAAATTCGCCGACGCTGGACACACCCGCCTAGGTGGCATAATCTGCAACAGCCGCAAAGTCGAAAACGAAGAAGCGCTGGTGGCTGAATTTGCCAAGCGCATAAACAGCCAACTCATCCAATTCATCCCACGAGACAACATCGTACAGCGGGCTGAAATTAACCGAAAAACCGTCATAGACTACGACCGTTACTCCAATCAAGCAGATGTTTACCGTGCCGTAGCCCGAAAAATCGTTTACAACCAAAAATTCACCATACCCACCCCCATCACAATTGATGAACTTGAGAACTTGATGCGCCAGTTTGGTATTTCGGATTAGTGGGAATATGCTCGCACAAACATTTACCCAAACTTATCTTCCGGAAACCATTCGTGAACACCCCTGCTATGGCGTGGGTGCCCACTTCAAATTTGGACGCGTACACCTCCCTGTTGCGACTGGATGCAACATTAGCTGCAACTACTGCGTCCGCAAATACGACTGCGCAAACGAAAACCGCCCCGGCGTCACAAGCCGCGTAATAACACCTAAGCAAGCTTTGGGTAGAGTTCAGTTTGCTGCCCGACACGACCCCCGCCTGCGGGTGGTAGGTGTCTCTGGTCCCGGCGACCCTTTATGCAGTGATGTAACCTTCGAAACCCTAAAACTGGTCCACGCCGAGTTCCCCAACTTGACACTTTGCTTGTCCACCAACGGGTTACTGTTGCCCCAAAAACTAGACTTGCTCAAAGAAGTCGGCGTCAAAGCCCTAACCATAACCATCAACGCCGTAGACGCAGACGTTGGCTCCCAAATCTACTCCTCCGTACGCTACGACGGCAAAACTTTGCACGGCAAAAAAGCCTTCCAAGTTCTCAACCGCAACCAACTCGAAGGACTCCGCAGCGCAGTTGAGGCAGGGATGGTTGTTAAAGTAAACTCCGTGTACATACCTGGCATAAACGCTGCCCATCTGCCCCAAGTGGCTGAAACCGTCAGCAACTTAGGCGCCTACATCATGAACATAATGCCGCTTATACCCCAAGGCAAATTTGCCCACGTAGCCGCGCCAACAATGCATGAAGTTCAAACTGTACGCCGCTCCTGCAGCGGTATGCTGTATCAGTTCCATAATTGTGTACAATGCCGCGCTGACGCTTCAGGCGTGCCCAGTGAAGAATCCTGCAAAACCCGCTTCAGCAAATTTGCCTCGCAAGCTGAGTTCGAGTTTGAGGTGACTTAAATGCCGCTAATTTTACCTGACTGCGATAAGAACATTCCTGAACGTAAACAACACATCTACCTCAAAGACGAAAACGACGAGTTTATGATTCCAGCATGCAACATAAGCACCCTGCCTGGCGACATGACTGAACGTGGCTGCACTTACGCTGGCTGCCGAGGTGTCGTCGGGGGACCTGTGAAAGATGTTATCCAACTTCAGCATGGTCCCATCGGCTGCTGCTACTACCCATGGGATGCACGGCCTCACGTTGCTTCTGGAACCAACTTCCAGTTAGCCAACGTGTTCTCTACGGACTTGCGTGAGTCTAACATAGTGTTTGGCGGCGAAAAGAAGCTCTTTGACTCCATTGTTGAATCCAGCAAGGCATTTCCGAATGCACAAGCCGTGTTTGTTTACGCTACGTGCGTGGCAGGACTTATTGGCGATGATATTGAAGCGGTTGCGAAACGCGCCAGCAACGTCATCGGCAAACCTGTTGTGGCTTTCAGTTGCCCAGGCTTTCGAGGCGTAAGCCAAAGCTTAGGACACCACATAGGCAACGAAGTGCTCTTTAACAAAGTTGTAGGCACCGAACCACTCCCAGACAAAACCCCCTACGACATTAACCTAATTGGCGAATACAACATCCGCGGCGACGACTGGCTAATCTTGTCGCTTTTAGAGTCGGTGGGGCTGCGGGTTGTTTGCACCTTCACTGGCGATGCTTCCTTCCATGACTTGACCAAAATGCACGAAGCCAAACTCAACGTGGTCCGTTGCGCTCGTTCTGCGAAGTACATTTGTGAAATGATGAAAGACAAATACGGCACCCCCTTCATGGAAGTTGACCTCTACGGCATCCAACAAACCGCTGACGACCTGCGCAAGATTGCCAAGTTCTTTGGGCTCGAAAAGAAAGCTGAAGAAGTCATAGCCAAAGAGATAGCGGAGATACAGCCTGACATGGACTTCTATCGGAAAAAATTCGAAGGCAAACGAATCATGATGTACGAGGGGGGTCCGCGAAGTTGGCACTGGGTTCAGCCGATGGCAGAGTTAGGCATGGAAATTGTTGTCACAGCGACAACTTTTGGGCATGAAGATGACTACGAAAAAATCGTTCGCCGCGTCAAAAACGGCACTTTAATCATCGATAACCCTAACGCTATCGAGCTCGAAGAAGCGATGGTCAAATACAAACCTGACCTGTTCATCTCGGGTTCTAAAGAAAAGTACCTCTCCTACAAGTACGGCGTTCCGTTCCTCAACGGGCACAACTACGACAGCAAAGGCGGCTACATGGTGTTCAAAGGGTTTGTGCGGTTTGCCCGAGACATGTACAAGGCGATGTATAATCCTGCTTGGAAATTCATCCACAGAACGGAGGCATCATAGCTTGGTTGTTGTCACTCACCCCAAAAACGTAGCCATTAACGCGCCTCGTATGTGTCAGCCCATCGGCGCCATCTGGGCATCTCTAGGTGTTCATGGTTGTGTTCCGATGGTTCACGGCTCACAGGGATGCTCCACATACCCCCGCAACTTGCTGGCACGTCACTTTCGCGAACCCATAGAAGTTGCCATCACCTCACTGCACGAAAAAGCCACAATATTTGGGGGTGCCTCGAACCTTAAGCAGGCACTCTCCAACATCATCGCCCGCCAGTATCCTGAGATGATTACGGTCATAACTACCTGCCTTAGTGAAACCACTGGCGATGACATTCACGGCATTGCCAAAGCCTTCAAGGCAGAAAACAAAGACTACGATGGGCACACGAAAATTGTCACCATAAACACGCCCAGCTACGTTGGCACCCACGTGCTTGGCTACGATAACGCAATAAAAGCCATGGTTAGCCAGCTTAGCCAAAAAACTGAACCCAACGGCAAACTCAACATCATACCTGGCATGCTCAACCCCGGTGACGTGCTGGAAATCAAGCACATACTGGCTGAAATGGGGGTGCCTGCCATTTACTTAACTGACATTTCAGAAACCCTTAATGCGCCTCTTCGGTTGCCTAAGCCTCATTTCCCCAAAGGCGGAACCACCATAGATGAAATTGTTGACTCTGCAAACTCGCTTGGCACCCTCGCGTTGTGTAAGCATGAAGGGCAAGCTGGAGCTCGTTGGCTGCAAGAAAAGCATGGCGTGCCTGCCTGTTTAGGTGAATTACCCATCGGCGTAGAAGCTACTGAAACTTTCATTGCAAACGTCGCCAAGTTGACAGGCAAACAGATGTCTGAAACGTTGCATGATGAACGAGACCTGCTGGTGGATGCCATGGTGGACTGTAGCCAAAACACGTTTGGCACCAAAGTTGCCATCTTCGGTGACCCCGACATCGTGTTTGGGCTTACCCGCTTTGTTTACGAGTTAGGCATGCAGCCAATGCATTTGATGACTACTCTTGAAAGCCCCCAGTTTGCCACAGACATGCAGACCCTTGCTGTAGACTACGGTGCCGACGCAGAAAAACAAACCATAATCGTCGGCGGCGACCTCTATGATTTGCACCAGAAAATCAAAGAAACCCCCGTTGACATGATAATTGGCGACTACAAGGGCAAATACATCGCTAAAGACGAGCACATTCCGTTGATTCGCGTTGGGTTTCCGCAGGCAGACCGGTTTGGGTATCCACGGAAAAGCATGGTGGGCTTCCGCGGTTCACTGCAACTCTTAGACACGATAGCGAACACTGTGATGGACCTTCGCGACGCATAGAGGTGAAACTGTGCAGCTAAACGATTTTTTCTTTAAAATGCCCCAACTCAACACTGACCCCATAATTGACGACACCACCCTTCGGGATGGCATGCAAATGCCTGGTTTAGCTGCCCGACCAAAAGACGCCGCTAAAATCGCCAAAATGCTCTGCGACATCGGCGCTGAACGCATTGAACTGTTTCACTATCAAGAACCCGACCGCAAAGCCGCCAAACTTATCCAACGCATGAGTTTGCCGTGCAGGGTTGCGGGTTGGTGCCGTGCCCTCAAAGCAGACATAGACAGCGCCATCGATTTGGGGTTTGAGGAAGTCGGCATTTCTCATCCTGCTTCTCATATTCATTTACAGGCAAAATGGCCCAACAAGACCCCTGATGAGTTGTTGGCGAACTTGGTGGATGTGGTTGAGTACGCTGCTAAGACGCATGGGTTGCGGACGTTTGTGCATGGGGAGGATGGGACGCGGGCGGATTGGGCGTTTGAAAAGCTGCTGGTTAACTCGGTGGCTAATGCTGGCGCAGAATGCTACCGCGTTTGTGACACCGTCGGCATTGGGTTGCCTGATGTGGATGCGCCTTTGCCCGTGGGCATACCTGCTAAGATAAAGGCGATGCGCAAGGAGACGCGGATTCGAGCGTTAGAGATTCATGCTCATGACGACATGGGCAACGCCGTCGCTAACACCTTAGCTGCCGTCCGCGCTGCTTCAGGGGTCTGGGAAAAAATCTACATCAACACCACCTGCCTTGGCATGGGTGAACGGGCAGGTAACGCGGAAACAGAAAAAATTCTGCTCAACCTCTACCTTAACTATGGCGTCAAGAAATACGCTGACAAACTTGTTAACCTCAAAAAAGCCACTGCCTACATCAGCCGAACCGTTGGTTATCCTATGTCGCCTAAGCAGGCAATCGTTGGGCAATATGGGTTTACCCACGAATCTGGCATACATACCTGCGCCGTCTTAAGTGATCCTTGGACGTATGAACCTTACCCGCCTGAACTCGTAGGCAACACTAGGCACCTGACCGTGGGCAAGCAGTCTGGCAAAAACGTCATCAGGCACAAAATTGTCCAGTTAACAGGAATTTATCCAGATAGTGAAACGTTGGCGGCTGCGGTTCGGGCGGTGAAGACGATTTATGCGAATGGTCGTAAGGATTCTTTGTCGGATGGGGAGTTGAAGGCAATTTTGCAGGGGCTTGGTTTGGCGGCTAAGGCGGCTGGTGTGGTTCGTAGAAAGGCGGTTTGTGTGGATGTTGCAGCCTGCTGAAACCCACCTTTTTGGTTCAAAAATTATTTGTGCTGAATTAGAGTCTAGCTTGCTCTAGTTCTCCTAGCACTACTCCTAACTCTTCAAGCGCATTTATCGTAAACGTTTTTCCCCTCAAACATCCCGGAACATGAACGTTTCTGCGGTTAATCAACACTGGAATCATACCCACCTTTAATGCGCCTGCTATGTCTGTTTCAGGCGTGTCGCCTACAAACACCGCCTCTGAAGCGTCAACCCGGAGCTCGTCGAGGGCTAAATTGAAAATTTTAGGATGCGGCTTACGCAGATTCACATCTCCACTTACTACCGTAAAATCAAAAAAATCCTCAAGTTTGTGGATGCGCAAAAGTTCCCATGCCGATTCTGGGAAACTTAAATTCGAAACAAGCCCCACCCTGTAACGTCTCTTAAGTGCTTTTAGCACTCTCACCGCTTGCGGGTCTATCTGGATGTGTCGGTTGAATTCTCTGCAGAAAATGCGGCTTAACGCCTCAATTATCGCTTCGTTTTCTGCGATGTCGTGTTCGAAGGTTTTGAGGGTTTCTTGGATGTAGGTTTTGAAATGGGGTTCTTTTAGGGATGCTGCGGTTTGGGTTTCGATTTGCTGGGCAACTTTCATGTAGGCGGCTTCAAATTCGCTGTAGGTGTAGTTGAAGCCTCCTGCGGATAGAGCGTAGTGCATTTTGGCGAGGGCTTTAACGTAGCAGTTGTGGTCGCCTCCCGTGAGCAGCAGGGTGTCAAAAAGGTCGAATATGACCGCTTTCACGTTGCCCGTTCCGCTGTAGTTTGGGCGCGAAATTGGGGGGCGGATGTTGAAAGGGGCTTGAGCGACAACTTGTTGCATGACAAAAACAGGGGTCTGGCGCGATTTATCGCTTCGCGACACAATGTATGGAGCCTTAAAGAGCCACCAATACTCTATATAGTTAGTCAAAAAAATGGTTGTTTGAGGCTTTTAGGTTACAATTTGCTGTAGACAATTGTGACAAGAAACAGCAACGCCGATATGAAAACAATCAAACCGCCCGTTGCTATGTCGTCAAACACTGCCGAAAGCATAATGCCTAAAACCGTGCTTACCAAGCTAAACCCGATGGCTGCCAGCAAAGTTTTCTTAAATGACAAATTCAGCCTTAACGCCGAAAGCCCTGGCAAAACAAGCAACGCCACCACCAAGATTGTTCCAATGACTTTAATGGAAAGCACAATGGTGGTTGCCACCAGCAAATCGTAGGCTATGGATAGGGGTCGGGTGGGGATGCCCATGACGCGGGAATCGTCAAAATCAAAAACCATCGATAGCAGTTCTCGGCGGAAAACTCCAACAAACAGCAGACTAAACAAGCCTAAGGAGGTAATCATTACTAAGTCGATGGTGTCTATGGTTAGGATTGAGCCGAAGAGGTAGTTGAAAAGCTCCACGTTAGAGCCATTTGCTACGCCTATCACGATTAAGCCCGTGGAGAAACCTAATGCTAACATGACGGCTATGGCGGAGTCTGAGGGGGCGATGCCTTTTCTGCGCATGTACGAGATTCCGAAAACGGCTAAAATGCTTATGCCCAGAGCCGTTAACAGTGGATTTACGCCGAGCAGAAGCCCTATTGCGATGCCTCCAAATGCTGTGTGCGATAACCCGTCGCCTAGCATGGCTTCCTTTTTCAAAATTAGAAACAACCCCACAGTCGCGCAGGTCACTGCCGCTATAGACCCGCCCAGAAGTGCGTTCTGGAAGAATAAGTACCCAAACAAGTCGATGATGCTAGTGGTCATGTTCGAATACCCCGCTGCATGCATGTCTGTGAAATACAAAGTGGAAGTGGTCGCCGTAGGCTCGTTTGAGCAGACTGTTCGGGTCAAGGTCTGGGGTTACGTCTGCCACCTCAACTTTTCGGTTCACGCAAAGCACCTTTGACATTCGGCAAAACACCGATGTCAAATCATGCGTAACCATTAGGATGGTGGTTTGTTTTTCGCTGTTGAGGTCGCTGAGTTTTTTATAAAATTTTTCCTGCGTGGTTGAATCTACTCCGACGACGGGTTCGTCTAGGAAAATGATTTCGGGTTTTCGAGCTAAGGCTTTGGCTACAAACACCCGTTGCTTTTGTCCCCCTGATAGTTGTCCGATGCGTTTATCCGCTACTTCCCCAAGCCCCATGAAGTCTATGCTTTCGTTCACGGCGTTCCAGTCTTGGGCTTTGAATCGGCGCCCAATGTTTTGCTTTTTTATGCACCCCAATGATACCAGTTCTCTGACGGTTAGTGGGAATTGGCGGTCAAAATTGGTTGCTTGCTGAGAAATATACGCCACTTTTTCCCATGCTGAAAAGCGGTCTATGTCGGATCCGAAAAAGCGGATGTTGCCTGCGGTGCGCGGCAAAAAGTTAAGCAACGCCAATATGAGGCTGGTTTTGCCTCCCCCGTTTGGACCCACTATGCCTACGTAGTCGCCTTTGTTTACCGAAAAGTTTGCGTGGTCAATTATCAGCTGTCCTGTTCGGTTTACCACTAAGTCTTTGACTTCTAAAATGGGGGCGTTGGTTTGGGGCACACCTGTGTTCTCCGTTAGGCTATGCTTCCAAACCAAGCTTTAGGTTACTTAAATTTGCTTGCATTTGCTCAATCATGTTTTTGTTGTCGGTTTGACCTAAAATAAGGTACAGTTCCAGTATGCTTACGTCGTGTCCTGTTTGTTGTTGAAGTTCGGTTTTTAGTGTGTTGGCGTAGTCTTGTGAGTACACGGGGTCTACGTAGACGACGTAGGTTTGGTGTTCAATCATGCTGTCGACGATGTTGGCGATGGTTGCGGCGCTGGGTTGTTCATCGGCAGATAAGCCTATCACGCCTGTTTGGTTGAAGTTGTATCGGTAGGCTAAGTAGCCAAAGGCTGCGTGGGAAACAAAAATTTCTGTCTTGGCTTTAGTGGCTAGTTGTGTGCTGTATTGGGTGTCTAGTTGTTCTAGTTCGGTTTTGAGGGTGGTCCAGCGTTGGGTGTAGTAGCTTTCGTGGTCGGGGTCGTTTTGTACGATGGCGTTGTAGATTGCTTCGCCTTGCAGCTTAGCCATGTAGGGGCTGACCCATGTGTGGGGGTCGTAGATGCCATGGTCGTGTTCGTGTTCTTCTTCCTCTTCTTCTTCGGTTCCTAATAAAAGCTCTAAGCCTGTCGTGGTTTCAACGATGGTTCGTGTTTTTGTGGTGGATAGGGATGGGATTATGTCGTCTTCCATCCAGTGGTCTGCGCCTGCCCCGTTGTAGATGATTATGTCGGCGTCGTTGGTGAGTACGATGTCGGAGGAGGCGGGTTCCCAGGCGTGGATTTCGGTGTTGTCGGGGATGAGTTGGGTGACTTCTACGTGGTCTCCGCCTATTTCTTGGCTCATGTAGGCGAGGGGGTAGATGGTGGCTACGATTTTGAGGTTGGAGGTTTTAGGTTGGGTTGTGAGAAGGGCGGTTGCCGCTGATACGGCTATGATGATTACGACGATGATTGTGATTAAGGCTTTTTGTTTTTGGTTCATAAGTGCCATTCAATTCATGAATTATTAAACATTATTATTATGTTAATAACATCTCCATTCGGCGGGTTCTGTGATTTAATAAAATATATTAACCAAAACAACCACTACCACACGACCCACCATGACCATCATAAGCCTCTCCATCCCCGACGCCCTCCTCAAACAAGTCGACAAAACCATAACCGAAAAAGGCTACGTCGGACGCTCCGAACTCATCCGCCAAGCCCTCCGCTTCTACCTAACCGAAGACTTAGCCATCGAAGAAATCAACGGCGAAGCCGTCGCCACCATAACCCTCATCTACCGCGAAAATGCCGACCGCCGTCGTCTCCTAGAAGCCCAACACGTCTACGGCGGGCTAGTCTCCACGTTTTTGCATGCCCACATACACGAAGGCTACTGCCTAGAAGTCATAATTCTTAAAGGGCAAGCGGCGGTGATTCGAAAATTCATAGACAACCTGCGCCAAAACGAGCAGATAAGCCAAATTAAAGTTGCCGTCGTAAGCCAACGATAACCTGCTGGTGCATGAATCTTCAGCTTACCGTTTCTATAGCTTTGTTTTTGAAAGCGTAAGTTACGCAGTTTTTCTTGGCGCAAGAAAGTTTGACAAAAACGCTTTTACCTAAAGTCTGTTCAACTGTTTGTGAAAGCCTATGCGCAAACATCCAGCGTTGGTTGTGGTTTTTGGGTTTATAGTTGTTTTGGCAGGGTTAGTGGCGCCAGTGCTGCCTGTTTTTGGGGCGTTCTCTTGGGAGGTGCAGGTTGTGGATGCAAAAGCAGACTTGCAGGGAATCTCGTTGGCGTTAGATTCACACGGTAACCCCCACATGGTCTATTGTGCCACCGAAAGCGGCAACAGCTTCTCTGGCTCTTCTCCTGAATACCTCACTTACGCAAGTTGGGACGGCTTAGACTGGAACACCCAAATTGTTGACAACAAGGGTTTCCTTAGCCTAAGTGGCGCGCGTTTTGGATACAGTTCTTTTACTTTTGACTCAAACGATACTCCACACATAGTTTACAGCACCATTGATCATGGTTACATTAAGGCTAACGAGAACGATTATACTTTTCATTGTCTTGTGGAGTACGCTACGTGGACTGGTACACATTGGTCGATAATGACTGTTGATAGTGGTGTCGGAGGTTCGATAGTTGTTGATTCAAAGGGTAACCCGCATATTGCCTACGCTGATAATAATGGGTTGCTAAAGTATGCAAGTTGGACAGGACTAGATTGGGCAATCCAATTTGTGGATTCTGATTTTTTGCGTCCCCAAAAAACCAACGGCGAAATCATTTCTTCGCAGTATTTAACGCTGGATGCTAATGATAATCCGTGCATTGTTTATGGTGACGAGTCAACTGTTAAAGTTGCTATGGGTAGTTCTTTTGGTTGGAGTATTCAGACGGTGCTTTCAGGGGAGCTTTTGCATTTAGGAAACATTGCCGTGGATTCTTATGGTTATCCGCATTTCACTTGTATTATGGTTTTGAATGGTTCGATTATGTACGAAAGTTGGAATGGGACAGCGTGGTTTGCACAAAGGGTAACAGATAGAAGTTACACAATGTCAGGTACGTTTGTCAAGTTAGATTCCAGAGATATCCCCCATATTACTTACATTGCTGTTCCTGCGTGTACTGTGTATTATGCGGTGTGGAATGGCTCAGGCTGGGACACACAAACGGTAGATCAGCATTCCTACATTTCTGACTGTGCACCATTTGTGTTGGATTTTGAAGGTAACCCTCACATATGCTACTTGACAGGACGCGGCACAGGCGATTCACACCAATTTTACGCCGACGGAACCGCCACATACGCAACCAGCAACCAACCCACCCCAACACCATCTCCTACCGTTCCTGAACTTACACCCTGGAATACTCTTCCAGTTTTGATACTCACAGCTTTTGTGATAGCTGTTCTCAAGAAAACAACCAAAAAACAAACCTTCCGCCAAGCTAGAGGAAGGATCTTGTCCAGTCTTCCGCCGCTCTTCAGACATCAAGAACTTGGCAATTTCATCACTTTTTCCATATGCTTCCCTCAGGCGTAACCTTTTCTTTGTGGATTTTTTGAAGAACAAAACTGGTTAGCTCACTGATATCGAGCGCTTTGGCGTCAAGGGCTTCACCTGCTAAGCCTTTTTCTTGTATGCCTTCGCTGAAGGGCACGATTCCGATGACTTGGTCTTTGCCGATTTGGGCAATGATCTTCTCTGCAATGGCGCCCTTTGCCTTGTTGATGATGAAGTGAACCTGTTTTTTGCTTTCCTGAGCCATAGCCGCGATTTTTTTAGACAGCTTAATCGACTCGTAGGACGGGTCAATAACGCCGAAAATAAGATCAACACTTGCAGCAACCCCTCGCCCTAAATGCTCTACGCCTGCTTCCGTGTCAATTAACGCGATGTCGTTTGGAGCTAATTTGAGATGGCTTAGAAAATCCTTAGAAAGCACACCCATTGGGCAAGCGCAACCCTCATCAAAATGCTTAACTTTTCCAACCTGCAACAGATACAACTCACCCCTCTTTGAGAGGCATTCGCTGGGAATATCTTCAATACGCCATACTCCCTCGAACACGGGCGCTTTATGTCCATCCCGAACCACACCCATTTTGTTTTTCAAAGCCTTTTTCCCGCCAATTTGCTCCATGAGTTCTGTTGGGTCCGCGAGACCGAGTTGGGCGCTTAACCCATAGTTAGATTCGTCGGCATCAACTACTAGCACGCGGTAGCCTTCGATTTCTAGGTTTTTTGCCAAAAGCGCGGTCACGGTGCTCTTGCCGCTGCCGCCTTTTCCACACAGTAAAATCTTCATTTTGGAGTCTCCTTGTTTTTGGGTTTGAAACTTATGAAGTCAACCGCTGATTTTAGGGCGGGGGTTCCGCCGCCTTCGGAAACCACCTGCATCATCTTGCACGCATCCACAATTTTTACGCACCCCACAATAGTAGCACCTCGTTCAAACAAGACATCTGGTATAATGCTCGCGGAAGCACCTACGAGGACGACTTCTCGGGCATTTTTGGAAAGTTCCAGCAAGTGGTCAATTGTGCCGTTCACTATGGCTGTTCCCGTAATCAAGATGATATCGGCGGTTGGCAAAATTTGGTCGCATGCGGTATCTGGCAAAATTCCTTCACCACGTATTGTTGGCATTCTTTCAAGAATGTATAGTTTTTTGGCTTTTGCGCGGATAGGTCCCACAAACGGCTTAATGTTGCCCACCAAGACAACGATGTCGCTTTTCTGTATGTTTATGTAGTCAAGTACGTCGCCGTTTAAAGTGATGTAGTTGTTGGGGTTTCTTTCAATAGCCATTTGTGACAGCGCGTTAAGGGTTGCGAAGCCAAGGATGCTTTCGCGCAGTTCCCACGATTTTGCTTTTTCCGCCATCCCAAGCGCTGATGTGCCTACGAGCGTTCCAGCTAAGTCGGACACTTGGCAGTGATGGGTGGTTTGCGCGATTTCAGCTTGAAATGAGTAGCAAAGACCCGAATGTCCGCTACTTAACCTTACACCTGTGTATCCAAGACCCATCACAACTTGGTCTACAACAACATCATCGATGTTGGGTAGAAGGGTTTTGATTTTATCTAAGGTTTCCTCTACGATTCGTTTTGCCATGTTCATTACTCCATATTTTTCAGTTAATGGTAACGAGATTACGTGACGCTACGGCTGGCTTTGTTCACTGGTTTTTACTGCTTCGGAATAATATTTACCGTTAGCACATGCCCGACATAAAACAATCTCATTTCGGATAACTTCGCGTCCATCCATTATTCTTTCGCCGCAAACCGCGCAGTTTTCTCTCCTTTTCGGAAACCCAGGTAAATCCATTTCGGGAATGTTCACCGTAACTTCTTGAAGATTGACAACTTGTTCTTCGGGCGTTTGCGCCATTTTTTCCACAACTTCTTGGGGTGAACCTTTCATTTCAAAGCTTTCGCGTATGGTGGCGCGGACTGCTTTGCCGCTTGTTTGGTTTACAAAGGTGGCCGCGAATTTGCCGTAATCGACGTGTTTCAGTGACCGATGTCCCAAAGTACAACCTGTAATTATCTGCACGGCGTCTGTCATGCATCGGTCAATTTCAGCGTATACAATGAGGTTCTTGTTTTTGACTTGAGGGTCTAATCCTAAGTATTTCATGGCGGCTAAGGTCATTTTTGTGCCCATAGCGATACCAAAACAAACATGGCCATGGTGATCGCCAACTTTTTTCACATACAATTCAAACTCGTTCATTGTTTCAGTCTCCATGTTAAGCTCCAACAGGTACACACACTTTGCGGTTGACGCCTACGTCGACGTCAACTATTTTGACTTTAATCTTGTAGACCTTCTCCAAATTGGACTCAGTTACTATATCGTCTGGTGCTCCAACATTGATTAATTCACCATGCCGCATCAAGGCCACTTTGTTAGACACCAAAAATGCGTGGTCAGGAAAATGAGACGTCATGATTATTGGCAAACCATTGTTGGCCAACTTTTGCAGTGTTCCTAACAATTTTATTTGGTTTCCAAAATCTAAATGGGAAGTTGGTTCATCAAGCAAGAGAAGTAACGGTTGCTGGGCCAAGACTCTAGCGATAAGCACCAATTGTCTTTCGCCGCCACTAAGCTGAGTATAAGTTGCATTCGTTAAGTGAGATATGCCCATGGATTCTAACGCCGTTTTAGCGATTAAGACGTCTTCTTTTTTTGGAGAATCAAAAAAACCAATACGTGGAGACCTGCCAACCAACACAGCATCCAGCACTGAAAAAGCAAAACTGGGCTGATGAAACTGCGGCACATACCCCACAGATTTAGCTATTTCTACTCGAGATAATTCGGAAAGGTCTTTACCGTTTATTGAGATGCTGCCGTCGTTGAGTTTTATCAAGCCGTCAATGCATTTGAGCAGTGTTGTTTTTCCGCAACCGTTTGGTCCAAGTATTGACATAACGCCTGGTTGGTCTAAATCAAAGCTGACATTTCTAAAGCCATTGTTCTTCTCAAGGTCGTAATGGTACTGAGCTTGTTTAATGCAGAGTTTCATGCCCAACCTTTTCCCCTCCGGCTAAGCATATACAGAAAGAACGGTGCACCAATCATAGCAGTCAAAATGCCAAGTGGAATTTCTAGGCTTGATGCTGTGCGTGCAATGTCATCAATAAGTAAAAGGTAACATGCACCCAGCAGTAGGCACACAGGCAAAAGACGCTTGTGGTCAGGTCCAACCAGCAACCGACTGATATGAGGAATCACTAAGCCTACCCACCCTATGATACCGCTGAGACAAACTGCTGAAGCACTCATCAAGGTACAACAAATTACTATAATTATTCGTATTTGACCAACGTTCACTCCTAAGGCTTGGGCTTCCTCTTCACCCATTGCTAACACGTTAAAACGCCAACGCATAAGCAAAAGGATAACTGCGCCAGTCACCAGCGGAATTGCTGCAACCAGCACATCCGGAGGTGTAAGGGAAGCTAAACTGCCCATTAACCAGTAAATGATTGTTGGCAGTTGGTCTGTCGGGTCAGCTATATACTCCATTAACGAGAGGGAGGCGCTAAACAGTGAGGATATTGCTAATCCAGCTAAGACTAAACTAAGCGTACGATTGCCTTTAACGACTTTGCTGACTGAGTAAACAATGGTTACTGATATAAGCGCGAAGCAGAAAGCGAAAACTTGAATCATGAATTTGTCTCCGGAGAGTAAGATGGCTAATGCTGCACCAAAACCGGCTCCAGCAGATACGCCAAGAATGTCAGGAGACACCAATGGGTTACGGAAAAGTCCCTGAAATGCCCCACCTGCCAAAGAAAGTGCTGCTCCAACAAGGATAGCGGCAAATATTCGCGGCAGTCGAATGGTCATTACTACATGGTTGGGGATTGTATCTTGTGCGTGCCCTAAAATGTTAGATGTCAAGATGTTAACTACTTCTTCAGGGGGCACATGGTATATTCCTAAACCTAAAGAGAAAATGGCAAGAGACACAAGCAAAATCAAGAGAATTATTGCAATTGGAAGTCCACGGAAAGCTTTAAGCAGGTTTACGAATTTGTGGACGCTTTTCTTTGGGGCTTCAACGGTTTTTGTTTTTATGCTCCCGCCTCATGTTAAAGTTATTTCAATTTTTGATACTGAAACTAAAAAAGGAAAAAGGGATGAGGTTAGAGGTTTCCTCCGCTAAGCAATATTTCGACCTGTTCATCTGTTAGGTTGTAGTGGAAGAAGTCGGCGTAGAATGTCTTCACTTGAGCGCTAAGATCTAAGTCCGTTGTCAGGTCAGGATAAAGTGTGTGAACCATCCAGTACATACCCAAAATCTGGCCAGGGCCTGGTGGGCCATCAAACCATGAATAGGGGTTGTCTGGTCTAACGATTACTTTGCCGTTTTTGACTGCATCAAGCTGGTTCCATGCGGTACTGTTCATGATGGTATTTTTAAGTGTAGCTTGGCTGCCGCGTCCTATGATGATCATGTCGGGGTTCCATTGGTAGACTGCTTCCATAGATGTTGAAGCCATGCCGTAGCCGGGTAATAGTTCAACGTTGGCAACGTTTACTCCACCGCAGAATGAGATGAGCATTGTGTGCATTGAGCCTTGGGGGTCTGTGTTAAGTCCAGCTGAGCCTTCTGCATAGTAAACGGTGACTTTGTCGTCTGGTTGAATGTTGAAGACTTTGGAGGTCACATAGTTCATTGCGTTTTGATAATAGTTATTGAGTTTTTGTGCCTGCTCCTGTACGCCCAGTAGGTTTCCTATGAAGGTGATTTCGGCACTGTACTGTGTTAAGTAGTCTCCCGCGTTGCAGCCTATAACTGGAACTGAACCGAACTGTGCTTGTCTTTCTTCAACTTGCTCAGCAGTGCTAGATGAACCGTCTAAAATGAGGTCTGGTTCTGCTGCTAGGAACGTTTCAATGTTGCCTGTTTGTTGACCAAACCAGCCGCCGACTACAGTTAGGTTTGCGTATTGGGCTGAGACGTATGCGGGGTTGCCGTTGAATGTGAAGGGTATACCGGCAAGTTTGTCGGGTGCTAGCATGTAAACGAATTCTGCTTCGATTGGACCTGTGCATAACACGCGGGTAACTGTGTAAGGAATGGTCAAGTTTCTGCCGTACATGTCTGTGATTGTTCGGGTGGTTGGTGTCGGTGTAGCGGTGGGCGCAATGGTTGGTGCTACAGTAGGTGACGGACTTGTTGTTGGGGCGACGGTTTCGGTTGGAGAAGGAGAAATGTTTACGGTTGGTGTAGGAGTCAACTCGGGCGTTGAAGTTGGTTCTGCTGTGCTTGTTTCAGTTGGAGTTATAGTGGGTGTTGTCGTTGGTGTGTTTGTCGGTGAGGTGGTTGTTGTTGGCGAGGGGGAAGCGGTAACTTCAGGATTGGGCGATGATTGCTGGAAGTACGGTGGAACTACAACGGCTGCAACAACTATTACGGCAATTATCAAAATCGCCGAGATTATTGCTTTATTTTGATTGTTCATAGCTTTCGCCTTTGAAAAAAGGGCACCTAGTAATTTCCTATAAGGCTTGGTAAGCCACTTTGCTTACGTTACCCACGTTTTGACGCCAAAAAGAGTGCAGCACCAAAACCCTTGATTCCAACCACAAATCGGCGCCTCTTTGGTTTACAATTGCGGCTTTTCAAAATGTCAAAAAGATGGTTTAACAAAAGTTAACGTTTAAGCTTAGATGGGCTGATAGTATGGACCTCTAAGGCAAGACCTGCAGAGAACTTGCCCATCATGCATAACGCCCATCCCACTCATGATTTCTTCACCGCATTTTGCGCAAACTTGCCGAGCTTCCATCCTTGAGGAAATAAGCGGGCTATCCCACGTTACTTGGACCGCTTGAAAATCCAGCAGTTCATAAGCATCTAGCTTCGTGAAGGCATTCATGAGCAGTTTTCTTTCCAGCTTCGAGTTTGGTTCTACTTTTTCGTCTGGGTTTATCAGTTTTTCTTTAACTGCCAGTTCAAGAGCGCGCGAGTTTTGGTCTTTTTTTGCTGTAACCCGGTATCCTTTTCCTGTTCTGCCGTCTACGAAGGTTGCAGCTGATTTTCCGTAGTACAGCATTTTGAGTTTTCTGCTTCCTGCGCTGCATCCGGTGGCGATTTGAATTGCGTCTGCAGGGCACTTATCGTTCTCTACAAAAACTACGAGGTATTCATGTTTTTCTTCGGGGGTCATGTTGAGTAGTTTAAGTCCCATTTGAGCCATCTTTAAGCCTAAAGGTAACCCTAAGCAGAGGTGGCCTCTGAGTTCTGCGGCTCGTTGAAGTAGGATGTCAAATTCGTCCTTGTTTTCTGTCATTCTCTCGCCAATCTGCCTTTAAGAAGCCAAGGGGCGTTCGGGCTTCTGTGGCTGTTGACGGCTTGTTCTTGGTGAGTTATAAGTTTTCGTAAACCAATTAGATTACGTTTACCACGTTATTGGAGGAGGAGTTGTCCGTCTGGCTTTATCTTCACTACCAACGGTGAAACCAGCCGGAATTCTCTTATTTTTCCTTTTGATTTAACGAGCGCTATTATCTCGTTTTCATTAACCTTGATTTTGATGCCAAGCGCGTCACCGCGCAGGAAGATGAGTCTTGGAATATCGTAAATGGAGGTTCGGGTGGGGATAAAAAATACGCCGTCTTGGTGGAGTGATTCAAAGGCTTCGATTGTTGCTTGTGCCGCCCAAACGACTTTGTATGCGTTTCGTTCTATGATGCTTACGTTTTCTCTGCTGGTTCCAAGCATTCTGGCTACTTTTTCTTGGGTGAATCCCCGTTTTCTCAATTTTAGAACTTCCATCTGGCGAATGGTGAGGTTTATGCGTTTTTTCATCTTGCCCTGATGATGTTTTTTAGAAGTTGCCGATGTGACGTTTGTTACTGTCCCAATATTTTTGTTCGTGGTTTTGTTGGTGCAGTTGCCTGAATGTTGAATTGAATTATAATTCTCTGGTACGTTCAGGCTTCCCCTCTCCCTTCAAAATATTTTTCAATTATCCGTTTTGTGTTGTGCTGCATTTTCGCCTGGGGGTCACTGGTGTATGCGACGTGGTGGACTTCGTTTTGGGGCTGTGCCGTTCCTGAAGTTTTTATCAGAAATACTTTGTGGGTGTCTTTGAAGAAGCCGCCTTTTATGTCTCGTTGTATTCGGCCTTCAAATTCGAAAAGGTAGGTGCATTCGTCGCCTTTTAGTCCAGTTTCTTCTTCAAGTTCTCTTAAAGCTGCGTCTTTTCGGCTTTCTCCATTTTTTGCGGCTCCCCCTGGCAGATTATATTTTTTGCCGTTTTCGCTTACCAGTAGTATTCCTTTTGGGGTCTCGACAAGGGCTGTTCCTCTTCTTCGTTTTCGTAAGCGTAAGTATCTGGATGGGTTTTGGGTTTTTTTCAAGCGCTTGTTCAGCCTCTTGAGAGGTTAAGCTGGTTCTTCCAGTGCGTCATCGTTTATGCTGGACGGTTTTTGTCCACAACCTGACATTATCAGTCGATAATATCGATGGTGATAAATTTTACGGACAAATAAAAAAGAAATTCATAAACAAAATGGCGCCGGGAGAGGGATTTGAACCCCCGCGGCCCGTGAAGGCCACAAGCTAACAGGTACACCCGAAGAGTGCATCTCCAGGCTTGCTCCCTGCCTGGCTAGGAGACCCCGGCACAAACTGCTGCAATATCATACCATCAGTTTTTATTATAGTTTCTGACAGCCCACATAAACCTTTACACCAACCCCGCCCGTCTAAGAATTGTCTTATAAACCGCCAAACCCCATATAGCACAAGGGTGGACGCCTTGACCCAGCTTGACAAAAAAATAGATGCTTACCTAAACAAACAGCCCTCTCCCCAAAAAGAAATCTGCCAACAACTCCGCGCGCTCATCCACCAAACCCTCCCCGAAAGCACCGAAGAAATGAAGTGGGGCGTACCCACGTTTGGCAACGGCAAATTCTACATCGTGGCACTTAAAGACCACGTGAATTTGGGGTTTGTCTCCGAAAAACTTTCTCCAGACGAACTCAAATTGTTCGATGGCAACGCAAAAACCATGGCGCGCCTCGAAATCGCCCAACTTGACGGCATCAACAAACCCCGAATTGTGCGTCTTCTTCATTTGGTGGATGGCAAAAAGTAAAGTTAAATTCCGCCGCTTCCACGTATTGACAGAGAAGGTTATCTGGTATGGCGCAACCTAATCATTTATGGCTTGATGAACTCAGCACCCAAGAAGCCGCCCAAGCGGCAGCGGCACGAAAAGTTGTAATTTTCCCCTTAGGCGCCGTCGAAGAGCACGGTGCGCATTTGCCGCTTTGCACAGACACTCTTCAACCCGAGTACGTGGCGGTTGAAGTTGCCAAAAAAACTGGCTGCCTCATCGCGCCCACCTTCAAATACGGCATCTGCAACGCTGGACGCAACTTCCCCGGAACCCTCTCAATCGAATTCGACACCCTGCGTTTGCTGGCACGCGACATCCTTTCTGAATTGGTTCGGAACGGTTTTCGCCGTATCATCGTTATGAGTGGGCATGCGGGGAGTTCGCATATGGTGGCTTTGCGGTTGGCGGCACAAGAAGTTGTAAAACAAAACTTCAACTGTGTTGGCGAGCAGAAAGTTCGCATCTTGGTTCTTTCTGACTTTGACTTCGCCGACGACCTTAAGGATGAATTGGGGTTTGCGCCTGATGATGGACATGCGGGCGCCATCGAAACCTCGCGGGTAATTGACATTGCGCCTCAGTTGGTGAAAGGTAAAGGTGAAGCTGGAACTCGTGGTATGCCGCGCTTTGAAGTGGTGGCTGACCCTGAACGGTTTTTCCCTAACGGCGTCAACGGCGACCCCACCCAAGCCTCCGCGGAAAAAGGCAAAGCCCTAAACAAATACATCATTGAACAAGTGGTTAAGCTGGTTGAGGACCTGCAAAGTTCTTAACTGGTTTTTTGGGCTTTGAGTACGCGGTAGCCGCTTTGAATGGCTAAAATCTGCACGTTCCCAAATGCTTTCATGAATGCGTCAGGAAGGCTTTTTTTGCCGATTTTAGAACGCACCACCATCTGCAACGTTCCCATAGGTTTCAACACCGCTGGAGCGCCTGATATGATGGCTTCGACGATTTCCATGCCTGCACTTACTGGCGGATTGGACAGCACACAATCAAATGCGTCGTCTTGTACGGGTTCATAGAGGTTGCCTTGTCGCACTTCGACGTGGACGCGGTTTTTTTCGGCGTTTTGCCTCGCCAAAAGTACGGCTCGGCGGTTCACATCTGACATGACAACGCGCAGTTTGGGGTTGAATTTGGCTGCTGCGATGCCGACAGCGCCATACCCGCACCCCACATCCAACACGCCGCCCTGTTCAGGCAAAACCATGTTCTCGATAAGTATCTGTGTGCCTAAATCTACCCGCTTAATGCTAAACACGCCAGATGCCGTCGTAAACTCGAATCTTTGTCCACGCAGGCAAGCGTGGATTGTGCCAAATTTTGCTTCACTTTGAGGTTCTTTAGAAAAGTAGTGGTCGGAGTGGGTCTGTTTAGGCGCCATGTGCTGTGCCACTACCCGACTTCCATGTCTTGGGGTATGTGCCTCTTTCCATTAAAACGCGTTCTAACACCGCTACCGTTCCCCGTGGTGCACTTAAGATGTCGGTGGTAGTCATTTGGGCTTTGGCAAGCGCTATCGCTTCCCCTTTCAAAGTCATGATGGCAACTAGGACGTCTTTTTGGACGCCGCTTTCCACTGAAAGCACGCCTGGCGCCGTCAAATTCGCGCCGTGACACACTGCGTCTACAGCTGAGTCACGTATCACAATTTTAGGCAACAACTCCAATGCTGCTTCTAAGGGCTGGATGAATTTGTGCAAGATTTTGGGGTCCTTCTTTTCTTGCCATTGCCCAAAATGGTACGCTACATCGTGGAGGTTAACAAAACTGGAGCTTTCTTCACTGAACGGTCCTGACCGTGTGCGGCGAAGTTCTTGCATGTGTGCGCCGACGCCTAGGATTTCGCCGATGTCGTAGCAGAGTTTACGGATATAGGTGCCCCCTTCGCAGCCTACCTTGAAAAGTACGTTGCGTCCATTCATTTCCATAAAATCGTTGTAGTAGATGCGTCGAGTGCGGATTTGCCGCTTCACCGAAGACCGCAACGGGGGACGCTGATAAATTTCATCTTCAAACTCCGCCAAAATTTCCCGTACCCGACTTTCTGGGGCGTCGCCGTGCAGTTTCATGACGCAGATGTATTCTTTGCCGCTGTAAAGAAGCGCCTGCACAATTTTTGTGGAGTTCTCTAAGGTTACTGGTAAGACACCTGTAACTTTGGGGTCTAAAGTTCCGCCGTGCCCGATGACGGAGAGTTTGAGGAGTCTTTTGGTCCATGCGGCGACTTCGTGGCTGGTGGGTCCCGCTGGCTTATCTAGGTTGATGACTCCAAAACGGATGTATTGGTCGGCTGGACGCTCCATGGGTTTGTGACCATATTTGGCGTCAGTTGTGTCTTCGTTTTTGGTGTAGAGATCGCGTTTGGTTTGCCATGGCGGAACAGTTTTGGGCATAACGGAATGTTTCTCCTTGAACGTAAAAAAAGAATATCAGGGAAGTATAAGAGTTTGGTTGCTTACTGCTGCGAAGTTTCTTCTTCTAAGTGACCTGCAGCGGTCAGCGCGGCGGTGACTTCTTCGTCAGAGGCGCCCCGCTTGAGCTCAATTTTATCTTCCAGTGGCATGATGTGGTTTATGTTAACGCGTTTACGTTTCACGCCAGTTATTGCTATCGGTCCGGTTATCATGACGAAGCTTTTGTCCATGACATCTACGATGACGCATTCTCCGCCGCATTCTCGGCCAGCAATCTTGACGCATATTCTACCAACTTCTATTGCGGGCATCATTCAAACCTCTTTTTAAAACTGTAGAATACTGCGTTCCAGCGGTATTTAAGTGTGACACAACATTATGTGTTCCTTTGCGGAACGAGGTTGTTCCTCCGTGACAATTAAATGGGTGCCTGCCAATTTCGGCTTGGCGAAAAATCATGAAACGCAGTTCCGTAGTTGTAGTCGCTGGGTGTTTGGTTGCTTTGTTTATTGGTTTAGCTTTGGCTTATCCAATGTTGGCCTCTGACCTGACAGCATCCCAAAAAGTTTCTGGAACCGTAGAAGTTGTTTACGCTTACATAGGTGATTTGAATGTGGATGCAAATGTTTCGGGTTTGTGGCGTAATTTCAGTGAACCCGCTGGAGTAGTAGCCATTGATGGTACCTGTTTCGGCTATGATGTTCATGCGTTAAGTTACCTGATTGTTCTTAGGATAACAAACCCCGCAACTGACCCCATCGGCATAACCAGTTTAGATGTTATGGTTGGACCCCAAATTAGCCGAGACAACAAAACGGGTTCTTTGACTGCAAGCAACAATGTCTTGGTTGGGCATCAAGAAACTAGCTTTTATCCGGGCTGGAACAACTTGTGGAGTGAGGGCGCGTCTAGATTGGTTTATTTGTCTGGTGTTGTTGGGGCTCACGACTTTACCTATGCGGCGCTACAAAATGAATCTATAACCATCTATGCTTCTGCAGAAGGTCAAGTTTGGGGCGACCAAAAAGCTAGCTTTGCAGGATACACCCTTAAACAGGTCCAGCTGCAGAATTTTGCAGGCAACTATTTGTACAATAACTTAGTGGGGGTAAATCAAACCCTCGTATTCTATAGTTCTTTGGATGTGAGTGTTGGATTGAGGCAGCAACCGTGACCGGTGACCAAGACTTAGATGGCACTACCCTGCGAATTTATGTTGCCTTAGTTAACGAGGGCAAGCCGCTTGGACCCCGAGAACTTACGCGTATAGCTAATTTAAGCAGTCCAAGTGTGGCTTATCGGAATTTGCAAAAGTTAGAAGAGCTTGATTTGGTCCAGAAAGATGCGTTTGGAGAGTACACTGTTAAGCAACGGCAGAGCGTGAGGGGGCATTTTTGGGTTGGGAGACGGTTGTTTCCGCGGTTGATGTTTTATTCTTTCTTTTTTGTCGGCGTATTTAGTGTGGAGTTGGTGCTTGCAGCTTTGCGGTTGCTTAATGGGGAAGTGTTGGCGTATGATTTTGTTTTGCTTTTGGTGGTGACGGGGGTTTCTTTGGGGCTTTTTTTGTTTGAAGGCACCTTGAGCAGTCGAACAGGACGTAAATCAGTTCAATAACTCTTAACGCTTTTTACTTGCACCCTTTCCAGCCCCCTTCCGCCCTTTTTAGGACTTTTTGGTACGCAATCAAACCCTAAAACAAACCCAGAACCAAAAACAGAACCCAAATCAAACCCTGAAAAAATCGAGGGGGGCTAGTGTTGGCAAGCACAACGTCTCGTCTCAAAACGTCTACCGCTGCTGCCATATGGGTGTGTTACTGATTGTCCGCTATGCTCCTTAATACCGAACATGTGTTGATTAATTAAAGCCGTTGTATCGTGTTTTGTGCACAAATATTTCGTTTATCTTTAGGAACGTTTATATTTATATCAATCAACTCAACATTTGTCGATTAAAATGAATGTCGCCGCAGAAAACATCCCCCTAGAACCCTCCACCAAACTCGACCCCCCAGTGGAAAACATCGACCCCATCGACCTCCAAATCCTCACCCTACTCCAACAAGACTCCCGCCTCAGCTTCAACAAAATCGCCAGCCAACTCGGAATCTCCGTAGGCACAGCTTTCAACCACGTCAAAAAACTAGAGAAAAAAGGCATCCTTCAAGGCTACACAATATTGGTTGACTCAGCAAAAATCGGCTACACCCTCACCGCTCTAATACTCGTACAAGCCGAAGGCGGACACCTTGCAAGCGTAGAAAAAGCCATCTCCAAAATCGCCAACGTCGTCGCCGTCTACGACATAACAGGCGACTACGACGCGGCATTAATCACAAAGTTTCGGGACCGCACCAGCCTGAATGCGTTTATAAAAACTCTCATGGCAACTCCGCATGTGAAGCGAACCGTAACCAGCGTTGCCTTAGATGTGGTTAAAGAGGACCTGCGCGTTAAGATGCAGACTGTGGTAGATTCCTCTGAACACTTTGATTTCCGGTAAAGGCTTTTTTCTGCAAAGTTTTCTTTTGAAGAAGACTTCTTTTCGCTACCTCCCCATGCAGATGGGGTAGATAAATTGTTTCTGTTTGCCGATTTCCATGTATGTTTGTTGAAGTTGTATGCGCTTTTGATTAATCGTAAATGAAGTTGTCTGTGTAGCCTTGGTTGCGTTTGAAGTTGGATGCCTCCTAAAAACCGTGACGGCAGACCATTTATTTTTGAAGTTGACAAAACTTATGCCACCAATCCTAAGCTTGTTGGCGACGCTTTTCGTTTCTTTGCTCTCTTTGAGGACAGATGTCCGTTTCAAAACTTCAACAACTTCGCTTCTAAATTTAACAACGCCAACAACGGAGGTCGCAAAGGTTATGCCTACAATTATGCATGCCCATGTGTTTTCTATCATGGCGACCGATAAGCCAGCGGCAATGAGCACGGTGACTATGAGGACGCTGATGAATTGTTTTGAGGTGGGTTTGAGGGGTGCATTTTCTTGGGTGCCTTTTACGTTGACATCTGGTTTTTGTGCTGTTTGTTCAGGCTTTGGTGCAAGCAACGGTTCGTTCATGCCTTTCCCATCAATAATCCGTAAGCGTTGCACTAGACAGTTATAGGCTTTTCTGAACTAATCATCAAAATATGTATAATATTGCCGATAGAATCTTGCCGATTGGTTTTGGAGTGCGGTTTAATCTGCGCACATGTATTTTTACAGCACAAAATTGCGGGGTGGTTTAGATGCATGTTGAATATATTTGCCAGAAATGGCTCTCCTATCCAAAAATATTCCGATTTTATGGACGAATATTGGAGTTTTATTAATAGTTATGCACAAATCACAAATAGACTTATATGGATAAACAACCGTTCAACCGATAAGAAATATGGTGAATGAAATGACGAAAGGCAAAATCATGAGCAAAATCTCACAGACTGCAGAAAAAGTGCTCACAAAGCATTCGACGGTGTTCATGAAGAAAAAATGGTTCATGCTCCTAGGTATTCTCGCTACATGCTTAGCTATGAGCGTAGGTAGAGCCTTCGCTCAAACCGCAAACCCTCTCGCTGACACCGGAACCGCAGTCAGCATTGCTTGGACCTTGGCAATGGGTGCCTTGGTCTGGTTTATGCAGCTCGGTTTCGCGTTCTTAGGTGCAGGCTACATTAGACATAAAAACCAAGTAAACTATTGGTCCAAAAGCTACATTGACTTCAGCATAGGCGTAGTTATCTTTGCATTACTCGGCTTCGGACTGATGTTCGGTGGATCCGGCGCATCTTTCCCCACAGGCTTCGACTCAACCGGTGCGGCAATTTGGACTACTCTTCCAGGTCTAGATGGTGGTAACTCATTCATAGGGTGGAGTGGTTTCGCGCTCACAGGTGATGCTTACAACGGCTTAACATTGACATACTTCTTCTGGCAAGCAGTGTTCGCAGCAACCTCAGTCACAATTGTGGCAGGGATGGTTGCAGAACGCATGAAGTTCCAAGCATACCTGATTTACTCCATACTCATTAACATACTCATCTACCCAATCTACGGCCACTGGGTTTGGGGCGGAGGCTGGCTCGCAACACTTCCACTCGGTGTCGGTGTACGAGACTTCGCTGGCTCAGGAGTTGTCCACGCAGTCGGTGCTTTCACAGGTTTGGCTGGCGCATGGCTCATTGGTCCAAGAATCGGCAAATACACCAAAGATGGCAAAGCTCGCTCATTTGGCTACACCAACGTTCCATACATAGTCATAGGCACTATGATTCTGTTCTTCGGCTGGTTCGGCTTCAACCCAGGTAGTACTCTAACAACACTTGACTTCCGCACATCCATAGTTGCAGCCAACACTTACCTAGCAGGCGGTGCAGCAGCAGCTCTCGCTGTGTTCATCACGTACTTTGACAAGAAGAACTTCCGCGGTGCAGACATTTCAGCCGTTTGCTGTGCAGCCTTGGGTGGTTTGGTAGCCATCACAGCGCCATGTGCATACGTGGCTCCTTGGGGTGCTATCATCATCGGTCTCATTGCGGCTCCAATAACGATCTACGGCAACTTCTTCATAGAGCGGAAGCTGAAAATTGACGATCCAGTGGGTGCATTCGGTGTCCACGGCTTGAACGGTCTCTTCGGTTTGCTCGCAGTTGGTCTGTTTGCAGACGGAACATATGGCGTTCAAGGTGTCTTAGTGAACGGTACTGCTGGTCTTGGTCAGTTAGCTGCTCAGTTGGTTGACTGTGCTGTCGTTGCTGCCTTTGCTTTCGGTATGGGTGCGCTGATATTCGGTGCTATCAAATACACGATTGGTCTGCGTGCGCCTGAAAAGGATGAGACTGAAGGTCTTGACCTCACTGAGCACGGCTTCAGTGCGTATCCAGAAATTCAGATGAAGCCTGAAGACCCCGCTTGGTTGGGTGCTGAAGACAAGAAGAAATAGCAACCCAAAAACAACAACTTCCCCCTCTTCTTTTTTTTGTTTAACTTTTGAAAATCTGCTTGTATTTTCGGTTAGTTGTCGTTCATTTGTTTACTGTTTTAGATTTTTACTATAAGAATATCCTACTTTTCTTAAAAGTTATGCACAAATCATAACTAGCCTTATATTTGGTTGTGTGCCATTGCAGAAGTCATATAAACGGTGTTGAGAACCCTGCTAATCGACCCAAAAATAATCATACTCCCTATATTCATAGCGTGTTACGCACTTGCGCTAAGTCGCAAAGTTAAATTAGCCTATGCATCCATCGGAGCCTTAGCCGCCCTCATCATAGTTGGTATCGTTTCTTGGCAGGATGTCATCTTCGAAGGCATACAATGGGATGTCTTGGCGGTTTTCTGGGGCTTCATGATGGTTTCTTTTGTTTTCTCCGAAAGCAAAATGCCCGAACTCATTGCCAACAAAATCTTGGTTCACATAAAAACCGAAAAATACGCCATCTTAGCTCTCTGCTCCGTTTGTGCATTCCTTTCTGCTTTCATGGCAAACGTGGCTGTTCTTTTCCTTATGGCGCCTGTGGCCATCCAAATGGCACGTAAACTTGGTTCTCCCCTTTTCCCTTACATTGTTTCAGTTGCCGTGTGTTCCAACATGGTGACCACCACAACCATGATTGCTGACCCACCTGCCCTCATCTTGGCCATCCAGACTGGGTTGCGTCCTTTAGATTTCTACTGGTTCAACGGCAACATCGGATTAGGCACAATAACTACTGTAGGTGTCATAGCTGCCTTACTGACTTTACTTGTTCTGTTCCGAAAGATGAACAAGCGCATAGAAATTGAGCCTGAAAAAATCATAGTTTCTAAACTGCCAACTGCCCTTTTCATTGGTGGTGTGGCTGTGTTGGCAATTGCTCCCAGCTTCAACATAAGCGTGGGCTTAGTTGGTATGGCAGTTGGCATAGTCGCTTTGATGATGGGTGGCAGAAAAGCCAAGAAGATGATTACGGAGTTCGACTGGGACTCTTTCATCTTCCTAGCGGGTATCTTTGGTGTCATATACACGTTAACAACTTCAGGTTTACTGCTGGACTTCACTCAAGCCATGGTTAGCAGCGGTGTCAACAACCCACTCCTGCTCCTGGTCTTCCTGGTCTGGTTATCCGTTGGCTTGTCGGCTTTCATTGACCCGAACGCCTACACCGTGCTCATGATTCCTGTTGCCCAACAGTTAGCTGGATTTGCAAACATGAGTGCATGGCCACTGCTCTTTGGCACCTTAATCGGCACTGGGAGCGGTGCAAACTTGATTCCTATGGGCGCAGCCACAAACGTGTTCGCCTGCGGTTTACTGGAAAAGAACAACTGTCTAGTCAGCACCAAAGAGTACATGAAGATAGGTGTACCGCTTTCAATCGTGGCAGTCGGTGTCTCCAACATACTACTGTGGCTCTTCTGGCTGCATTAAGTAAAAAAGGTCCTAACCCAATATAAGAGGTATATGAGAATGTCCAAAAAAACTGGTAAAAACTTCAAAGACTACATAAAAGAACAGGAAAACAAAGGCAAAACCCGCAAACTCATCATGAAAAAAATCACGGGCATAGACACCTCTCTGATGTATGCCGGCGTTTTCCTTTTAGCCTTTGGAAGTTTGGATGCTTTGCTATATCTACTGTTGGCTCCGTCGGTGTTTGTGTGGGCAGGTCTGCTGGTTGTAACTGCGGCGCTGAGCTCGATTCTTGCGTCGCGGGTTACCAAGAAGTTGAAAAATATTCAGTGGAAATATGCCTCTTAGGTAATCCACTTTTGTTTTTTCTTTGTTGTTTTTGTTTGATAGTTGATTTTTTGCTTGTGTGCTTGCCCGGTTTTGTTTTCGTTTTGCTACTTTTATTTATTTTTTGATTTTAGGGTTTTTTGAATGTTTTTTTGGGCTGCGTGATGGTTTGATTTTTTGGACAAATTTTGACTTTGTTTGCGTTTTTTTGGTGATTAGTTGAATTATGAGCTTCTAACTTCCCAATTTATTGGACAGTTGTGCGGCTTTTTCTGTACAAGCCCTTCAAACGGTTAATCTTAAATAGTTGTTTAGTATAATTGCACAGAAAAGACTAAACATTCAACAACGGTTGTCGAAAAAAATGGAATGGGGAATAAGAAATGAGTGAAATAATACCCACAAACTCAGGCGATATCGCATGGGTCATAGCCGCAACTGCTTTAGTCATGTTGATGACACCCGCGCTCGGCTTCTTCTACGGAGGATTAGTACGTAAAAAGAACCTAGTATCAACAATCGCGCAATGCTTCATCATTTTTGCAGTAATAAGCGTCATATGGGCGCTGTGGGGTTACAGCATGGCTTTTGGGCCAAGCTTCCATGGCGTCATAGGTAGCCTCCAGTTTGCTGGCTTAAACGGCATAGGCATAAACGATGTTAACCCTGCCCTAGCTGGCACCATACCTACACTGCTGTTCTTTGCGTTTCAGCTAAAGTTTGCCGCCATTACACCTGCCTTAATCATCGGTGCATGCGCAGAACGAATCCGCTTCCGCTCACTTCTCATCTTCATCGTGCTCTGGTCAACCTTCATCTACATACCAATTGCCCACTGGGTCTGGAACCCAGATGGCTGGCTAAGAGCCTTAGGTGCCCTTGACTTCGCAGGCGGGTTAGTTGTGCACGTGTCTGCAGGTGTGTCCGCACTGGCAGCCGCTCTAGTGGTTGGTCGAAGAAAAGGCTGTGCAGTTCCCTGGAAGCAACACATGAAAGAAATTGATACACAAGGCAAAGTCGAATTCAAACCCACCAACATCCCATACGTGCTCTTAGGTGCCGCGTTACTGTGGTTTGGCTGGTTTGGCTTCAACGCAGGAAGCTCCTTAGGCGCAAACAACCTCGCTGTATCTGCACTTGTTGTCACAAACTTAGCCGCAGCAGCCGCAGCAATCAGCTGGATGGTCATGGACTGGCTCATTAAAGGTAAACCCTCAGCAGTCGGCATGGCAGTCGGTGCAGTCGTAGGATTAGTTGCCATCACCCCTGCATCAGGATACGTTACCCCAACTGCAGCCATAATCATAGGCTTGATAGGTGGTGTAATCTCAAACCTCGTTGCAAGCTGGCGTTCTGGCAGATCACGAATCGACGATACCTTGGACGTCTTTGCCTGCCACGGTGTGGGTGGTATCTGGGGTGCAATAGCCACAGGCATATTCGCCTCCGCAGCAGTGAACGGTGCAAGCGGCTTAATCTATGGGGACGTTAACCAGTTCCTGATTCAGCTTGCAAGTGTTGCCATTGTGGCGCCGTTCTCGTTCTTCGGCTCGTACTTGCTGCTCAAGTTGGTGAACTTGATTTCACCGCTCAGAGTAAGTTCTGAAGCAGAAGATGCGGGTTTGGACTTAAGTGAACACGGCGAAGAAGCGTTCCAGTTGGATTGAATAAGCGTTTAAGAACAAACGCTTCTCCTTTTTCTTTCTTTGAAGACTAATATTTTGGACATGTTTCCAATATTTAGCTTAATGAGGCTACACATTTAGAATTATGTCCAATTTTGTGGCATATTTTTGGTTATTTGTTACTATTTTAGCTTTTGCTGGGCGTGAATGAATAATTTAAATATTTGATTACGCAATTCTGAATAAACATTCAACATTAGGGAACCGTGCACATGTCTGCAGCCGACACCTCTTGGCTACTAATCTCAACAGCCCTTGTCATGCTAATGACCCCAGCATTAAGCTTCTTCTACGGCGGCTTAGTCCGCAAAAAAAATCTCGTATCCACCCTTGTGCAATGTCTCATAATCTTTGCTGTTGTAAGCTTGGTTTGGCTTTTCTGGGGCTACAGCTTAGTCTTTGGACCTAGCATTCATGGCGTAATCGGAGACCTATCTTTGGTAGGTATGCTTCATGTGGGTATCTCAAATGTCAGTTCCTACGCACCCCAAATTCCTGAACTGCTGTTCTTTGCGTTTCAGCTAAAGTTTGCCGCCATTACACCTGCCTTAATCATCGGTGCATGCGCAGAACGAATCCGCTTCAAATCTCTGCTCATCTTTGTCATCTTGTGGTCCACTTTCATCTACAGCCCAATTGCGCATTGGATGTGGAACAGTAACGGGTGGCTTCACATGCTTGGCGCCGTCGACTTCGCTGGCGGCATAGTTGTACACATAGCCGCAGGTTTAAGCGCGTTAGCTGCGGCATTAATCATTGGTCGCCGCAAAGGCTGCGTTTACTGGAAAGACCACCTCAAAACAATAAACAGCCAAACCGCCAGCCAACCCATGCCTGTCACGGAACAATTCAAACCCACCAACATCCCCTATGTAATTTTAGGGGCTGGACTTTTGTGGTTTGGTTGGTTTGGCTTTAATGGGGGAAGTGCTTTAGCTGCTAATGATATCGCCGTTTCTGCGGTGGTGTGCACAAATTTGGCTGCTGCCGCTGGTGCTGTGGCTTGGATGGTTATCGATTGGGTCACCAAAGGCAAACCGTCTGCAATCGGCATCTCTGTGGGCGCCGTTTCAGGTTTAGCTGCCGTAACTGCCGCGTCAGGATACATCACGCTCACTGCATCTGTAATCATAGGCTTAACGGCAGGTGTGATTTCCAACTTAGTTTCTAATTGGCGGCTTGGGCGATCTCGAATAGATGACACTTTAGATGTGTTTGCTTGCCACGGCATCGGTGGCATACTTGGCGCTTTAGGTGTTGGTTTGTTTGCAACTACGATGGTTAACAATGTGAATGGCTTGTTTTATGGCAACGCCTACCAGTTTGGGGCTCAACTGTTAGCGGTGGTTGTTGTTTCTGTGTTTTCTTTTGTGGGCTCGTATTTGTTGCTTAAGCTTGTGAATGTTTTTTCGCCTTTGCGGGTGACTTCTGAAGAGGAAGATGCAGGTTTAGATTTGAGTCAGCATGGAGAAGAAGCCTACAATCTTTAACCCCTTCTTCGTTAACTCAATCAGATTAGCGTGCTTGCTGGTCAGTAGCAGTTTTAATTTTAACGAAGGCCTAAAAAGAAACGAGCCTAACGCTCCTTTCTTTTTTATTCCAACAACCTGAAGGGAAGAAAAGAATTAGCCCCAAACCCAAAGGTCTGGGGGCTCAAATGATTATTTGCTGGATTTAGCTAGGTACTTGAGATGGAAAGGTTTGATGAGTACGCCAGGTTTTAAGTCCGCTTGGAAGCTTTGTGTTTCAATGATGATGTCTGAAAGCTCTGATTCTTGTGCTCTGAGGAACTCTGCAAAGCCTGTGTAGTTTTCGTGCATCGAGATGCAAACTGCGTCCCAACCCATGCCTTGACCATCCAAGACAGCCACAACATTTGGCTGTTTCAGGTACCATTCTTTGAGTTTTTCGAATGCTTCTTCTTTGTCAGCGCCTTTTTTGTGGTTAAGCTTTGTTTTCATGAACGTGAATGCTGCGATTTCAAAGCCGATTTGCCCAAACTTGGGGATAACAGTGTATCCTTCGATTGTGCTGTCTTCCAGCATGGCTCGTCGGCGTGTGACGGTGGGCTGCGAGATGTTGAGGGCTTTGGCGAGTTGGCGGTCGCTTCGGTGTGAGTCTTTCATTAACTCAAAGAGCAATTGATAGTCAAGTGGTTTCAATTCTTTCATATTAAGTACGCCCGATTCAGTTCGGTTGTGTTTCCGATATGGATTTCAACTTTGCTATATAAATCCTGTGTTGGAGTACATGAATTTACTCCCTAATTTAACCCTAATTCCTGTGACACTGAAGGTACGGTTGGAAGAAATTTTTAAGAACCAAAACAGAGTTTATGGTTACAGGCGATTATGTTGTTGGAGCGTTTTGAACGCCCTGAAATACGAAACGAAGTTACTTCTTTACTTAGCGAATTAATCAAACTTGACACCACCAATCCACCTGGAAATGAAACAACGGCAGCCCAGTTTTTGGCTCAACATCTTGGCGCGGAAGGTTTTGACTGCGAAGTAATCGAGTCTGCCCCTGGACGCGGCAACGTGATAACTCGCCTTAAAGGGTCTGGACAAAAACCCCGACTGCTTTTACTTTCCCACATAGATGTTGTTGCAGCTAACCGCGAAGAGTGGAGTGTGGACCCCTTTGGAGGCGTGGTCAAAGACGGTTACGTTTGGGGCAGAGGAACGTTGGACATGAAGGGCATGACTGCTATTGAGGTGATGGCGCTTAAACTTCTAAAACGCAACGGCATACCGCTCAAAGGAGACGTGATTTTAGCTGCGACCGCTGACGAGGAACAAGGCGGCAACTGGGGTGCAGGCTATTTGGTGCAACATTGTCCAGAGAAGGTTTTTGCCGAATACGTGCTTAATGAGGGCGGTGGCTCCTCTATTTCGACGCATCAAAAAACGGTGTTTACGGTGAACACCGCTGAGAAGGGGTTGATGTGGTTTCGGGTTAAGGCAGGCGGCACACCGGGACATGGGTCTTTGCCTGAAGCCGCTGACAACGCGATTTTACGCATGAACCGCGTGGTTTCTCTGCTGGGTGGCTTGCGTGCTAAGCCAGAGTTAGTGCCGACGGTGCGGCAGTTTCTTTCTGAGTTGGCTTTGCAAGATGAGGCGTTGGCTGAACCGCTGGGCAAACTGTTGGCAGACCCTAGTCAAAGTGATGTGGTTTTGGCGGAACTGGAAAAAACAGCGCCTGCCTTAGCAGACGAAATCCGTCCTCGCCTACGCATGACCATAACCCCAAATATAATTCACGGGGGCGTAAAAGAAAACATCGTTCCTAGCCAATGTGAAGCTGTTTTTGACTGCCGGGTGCTTCCAGGGCAATCTACAGGGGCGGCTTTGGAGCAGTTTCGGGCTTTGCTTGCTGCCGCGGGGTTGGATAAGTTGAGTTTTGAAATTATTCAGGCACAGGAGCCTTCTGAGTCGCCTGTTGCCACGCCTCTTTATGATGTTATTCGCGGGGTGCTGGAAGATTTTGAACCTGGCTGTGGTGTGGCGCCTACGCTTATGACGGGCGGAACGGATAGTCGCTTTTTCCGCCGCATGGGTGCAGTCTGTTATGGTTTTCATCCATTGCGGAGTGAGACGCGGTTTGGTGAAAAAGCTACCCGGCGCGAACACGGTATTGATGAGCGCATATCTATAGATAACTTGGTTTTTGGTGCAAGTGTTCTTTATGAGACTGTTAAGCGGTTCATGGTCTGATATGCGATTTTTGTATCTACCCCCCCTCTATTTATAGTCGGGTATATTGGTTCGTTCAGTTATCGCGGTTAAGTTCGGGTGTCTATTCATATCGTTAGTAAGTAAGCTTTTAAGCTCAGGCTTTCAAAAATGACTACGGGGTAACCTTTGACTAAAATCCGATTAATTGCCTTCGCGGTCATAGTTCTTCTTGTCTTTTCTGTAGCGGTGAACTTGTATCAATACAGCCAACTCCAAACCTTAACCGACCAAAAAAACACCACCGAAACCAAACTGCAAATGAACACAATCTTAACTGATGTGCAAATGAAGGTGAACTTGCAGCTTGAAGCCCTTGACAGTCAGGTTGCTGCTGCTTGCCGCCAACTCTCCAACGTCGACCTGTCAGGCAGCGAAGCACGAGCTATCCTGCTGGCTTTGGCGCAAAACAACTCTCTCATAGTGAATGCGTGCACCTGCAACTCTACAGATGTTATACTTGCCGTGGAGCCAAGCCAATACAGTAGCATCGAAGGCGAAGACATCGCCAACCAAGAACAGAACCTCATGATGCATGAAACAATGCAGCCCGTCATGAGCAACATGATTTACCTCGTGGAAGGCTTCTACGGCGTAGTCCTGGTGGCGCCCATTTTTGATTCTGCAGAGACGTTTGTGGGGTCTTTGAGCATCGTTATCCAACCTTACGAGTTGTTGCAATCCGCGATTTCCTCAAACGTGCAAGATACCTCGTTTGCCATGTGGGCGATGCAGGTGAACGGCACGTTGCTTTATGACCCTGACCCCCAGCAGCAGGGCAAGAACCTCTTCACTGACCCATTGTATGTGGATTACCCGACGGTGCAGGCGTTTGTGGCTGAAGTTGGGCAGTCTCAGGCAGGGTATGGTTCGTATTCGTATCATCAGGACACCGTTTCAGGCGCGTTGGTGGATAAGGAAGCTTACTGGGCTACTGCAGGCATATATGGCACCCAATGGCGCATCGTCATCCTCCATGTCCTAAATTAACCGCTCACCAAGCAGACTGTACTCTGCATATGCCTTCAAACTAAGCAACACCTATATTCTGCTTCTTTACACCAAAGTATTGTGGGGCTCAACAGGTGAACAAGCTAAAATTGGTTGCCAGTTTGCTAGCTATTGCGCTGGCTGTTTCGATAGGCATAAACGTCTACCTCCAAAACCAAACCACCCTTCTTAACGACCAAAAAACCGTCGCAGATGTAAAGCTGGACATGGTGTCTGTTTTGAGCGAGGCGCAGGGGTCTGCTTTGGCTCAGCTGCAGCAGATTGGCGACAGCTTAACGTACGCTTCCACTCAGCTTTCAACGCTGGGCATATCTGGTGATGAAGCCCGCTCCGTTGTAGCCGCGTTAGCCGCTAACAGCAGCTTCATTATTGACGCGGCAACCCAAGATCTCAACAACACCATGATAATTGTTGAGCCCAGCCAATACCACGATTCAGAAGGCAAAAACATAGGTGAACAAAACTACCTTAACACTAACCCCAACGCAGCCATAGAGCCTGTCATGACCCCCGTTATCCCGTTAGTGGAGGGCATCAGTGGGGTAGCGATGGCTGCTCCCGTGTTCAACTCCAGCGGAGTCATGATTGGCACCGTCAGCGTTATCTTCGACCCCGCATCGCTACTTAACGCAACCGTGGGCGTCATCGTGGCAGATACACCCTACGCCGTTACTATCATGCAAACCAACAGCCTAACAATCTTTGACACGGACGCTTCACAAATCGGCAAAGTCCTCTTTACCGACCCCGTCTTCGCTGGATTCAGCGAGTTGTTGGCGATGGGGCAACGGGTTTCTGTTGAAAGCTCAGGCTACGGCACCTACTCGTACACTTTACCTGATTCCAGCCAACCTGTAGAGAAGGAATGCTACTGGACAACCATAAGCATCTACGGGGCAATTTGGCGATTAGCGCTCATTCACGCAGTCAATGCATAAACTTTTATGCTGGAAAAACGCAAAGAAGGACCCGATGCCTAATGACTGATGCTGCATCGACCTTAACTAGCCTTTTTCTTTTGCTTGGCACGGCCTCTTTTATGATTGTGGTGGCGTTTGCCTTATCAAGTTTCAGTTTCTCCCGATTCGTATTCACCCGCAAAGGTTTAGCCGCAAAAATCCTCATAGGCGCCGTTCTAGGTGTGCTTGCTATCTACGGAACTTTGATGGGCACCAAACTTGCCAATGGTACTATCGTGAACGTGCGGGAACTTGCGGTGATGATTGCTGGCGTAACGGGTGGTCCTTTTGCGGGGCTACTGGCAGGCTTAATTGGCGGTATCCACCGATTCACCGTGGGCGGCGCAACCGCGTTACCTTGCACAATCTCTACCATCCTCATCGGCGTCGTTTCAGGCGTGGTGTCTACGCGGATGCTAGGCAAAATGTACCTAGTCAAAGGTGCCGTTTTAGGAATTGCCTTGGAATCTGTTGCCATGGGTTTAATTTTGGTGCTTGTCCAGCCCTTTGACACAGCCGTAAACATTGTGTCCCAAATTGCTTTGCCCATGATTGGCGCAAACACAATTGGGTTGATGTTGTGGATGTATTTGTTTAATCGCTGGAACGTGCTGCACTAACTGCCCAGATAATGAAAGCGCTTGCGGTTAGTTGGGTAATGTTTTTTACTTCAACCATGTTATTTTTTGTTGATGGATATGTTTTTTCGGCAAATTCAAAGTGTCGGCGACAACTTTAGCTATCTTATCGCTGACCTCACGACAAAAGAAGCAGCCGTCGTAGACACCAGCTATAACGCTGCAGAAATCATCCGCCTCATCCGCGACGAACAATTCACCCTCAAATACATCATAAGCACCCACGGGCACTCTGATCATACCGCGGGCAACAGCGAAGTCCAGTTGGCGTTGGGCGGCGAAACCGTGGCTTTTAGCACTTCTCGCATCGGCGCCGAGTTGGCTGTAAACGATGGTGATGTTCTTTGGGTTGGCAAAGTCGACCTCAAGGTGCTTTATACGCCGGGGCACACGCAAGATGGCATTTGTCTGCTTGTCAATGGACAGAAGCTGCTTACGGGTGACACTTTGTTTTTGGGTGAATGTGGACGCACCGATTTGCCAGGCGGAAACCCCAGCAGCCTCTATCACAGTTTGTTTGAAACGATTTTAGCACTTGATGACGCAATTGAAGTTTACCCCGGACACGACTACGGTCCAATGCCTTTTTCAACTATCGGGGAGCAACGGCGGACAAATTATGTTTTGGAGCCTCGAACGTTGACAGAGTTTGTAGAGTTCATGAGGCAGCCTTAGCGTACATACGTGTTTTCTATTCGAATCGCTGGTTTGATTGTATTCGATGCCCCATAAATGTCGTTATTTGTAGGCTTCAGGGAACGAGGTTGCTGCAACTTTCGTGGGCGATTTCTTGGCATGCGACTAAGGTTTAGTTTAATCGATTCCTTGAAAAACAGCTGTTACGGATTGTGTGTCGCACACTTTTTGTGTCTATAAATTAGAAACGCCGTAACAGTTATTGCAGAGAGCGTCAGGACGGCGATGAGACCTATGTAGGTGACTCCCACGAAGTAGGTTACGGTTTGAGTTGTATAATTGTTTGTATCTTTGGTAACGGTGATGTCAAGTTGGTTTGTTTCGGGTACATTTGAGTGAATGATGAGGGTTGCATCGCCATTTTGGTTCGTGGTTGCGGTGTAGTGGGTTTTGTTGTTTTGAGTGACGGTGACTTGGGCGTTTGCATAGGGCTCACTGTTGTAATTTACATGGATGTGAAGAGTGTTAGTAAGTTGAAGGTCGTTTAATTGGGCATTTATGGTGGTGTTTATGCGGTTTTCTTCAGTGATAAGCGTATAGTTGCCTTGGCGTAGGGGAATGTAGGTTTGTTCGTACTTTCCAGTGGGGTCAGGAGCATTGAAAATTACAGTTTTTCCTGGAACTTGAAAACGTAAGTACTGCCCTGTTAAGGACAGGTCCCCTCCGACGTTTTGATCTGTTACGGTGGCTGTAACTTGGTGGGTTATGATGACGTTGTCGGTTTTAATGATTTGGTGGGTGAAGGTTAGGCTGGTTTGATTTTGCCAGTAATAGTAGACGATGTCAAGATAGAGATTGTAGGTTTGATTGGATTGATTTTGTATGCCAAAGACCGTGTCTAAAGCGGTGACTAAGAGCGGGTTATCGTTTGCATCCCAGATGGAGAGGTTGATGAGTTTGAACGGGTAGGGATCAGAGTAGAGCGTGGCGGTGAGGTTGGTGTAGGCAGCAGCTGTGACAAAAACCCAGTTATCCAGTTGCGGCGGAGTAAAGAGGATTTGTTGGTTGGGTTGGAGGGTGACTTCTTGATGATCTAGTTTGATGGCTGAGATATAGCAGTAGCCTGTAGGAGACGGGCCGTTTTCTTGCTGAATTTGAAGTCTAAAGTGGGTAGGTTGGATTCTGTTAGGCGGGGTTTGGAAAGAGAGGTATGTAGGTAGAAATTCAACTTGGACAGAGTTCGGCGTGGCGGGTATAGTGGTGAAGTCTATTTGGGTTCCGTTAACTTCGAGATAAGTTAAGGCGGCAAAGACCTGCCATCGAACAAAAATTCGGTTCGCCTCAATTTGGCTGGTAAATTCGATAGTATGGAGATCACCGTTGACAATGTCAGGAGCGTAGGTTGTTTGGATGTAATTTTGGCTGATTTTTAGAAACACCTCTTGAGCCGTTGAGGTGGGGTTGGTTAAGGTAAAGTTTTGGTTGTTGGTCCAAGCGCCTGTGCTTCCGAAATAGTCGTAGGCTTTGATGTAAAGGTCAGTTTCTATTTGAGTTAGAAACGTCTGGTTGGTTGCGTCAAGTTGAACATCTGTGCTGGTATAGGTTGCGTTATTGACTTGTAGTGGAGCAATATAGGTGATTGTTTGGTTGGGGTCTAAGTATATGTGACTTTGTTGAGTGTCTGTTATGAGTTGGTCAATTTGAATGAAGTGGGTGACTTGTTGGGTTTGGCTTTGGATGCTTGGAACATACAGTAAGAGTACAGTAAACAATAGGATAAACAGGAGGAACAGGTGTCTGTTTTTCATAAGGTGCCATGTTCACTTTACGGTTTTATGCATTTATGCTTTTAACAGACACTTATTTTGTCGTAGATGACTTGCGGGTTTTAGAGTGGAATGTCGGTTGGATAGGTGAGGCTACACGTGTTACACTTTTTTTGGTTGTGTAGATTCTGACTTTTGGGTGGTGTCTTTGTTTTGAGTGGTTGTTTGGATTAACTGAAAATTTTTTGTGATTGGCTGGTTGATTTACATGGATTGCTCTCTTAAGCTTTCAGAAAGCTTTTTAGTTCGTCAGTGCAACTACTGAAATTAATAAGCTTTCCACTCACGCTAGCTTTGAGGATAACTACTCTATGGTGAATCCCTTTAAGGAATGTGCTTTCATATTCCTGTTGGCTTTTCATTTAGTAGAGGTCTCTTGGCACGCGATTTATGGATCTGTTGCTACTAAGACTAAAAAAGCTCCAGTTGAGGTGGGCTATGTTGATTAACTTTGTTGATTTCATTTTAGTTTGCCTTATCGGAGTGGTTTATGCTTGGACGTTCTACAACATCCCCATCCTTGTTTCGGGCATCCGTAGCGCTCTGCGAGCGCGTCAACTTACTTCTTCTGGACCTGTTTCGGCTGGTGGGATGCCGTCTTTTTCGGTGGTTGTTCCAGTTAAGGACGAAGCCATAGTTGTGGAACGCCTATTTGAAACCATACAAAAACTCACGTACCCAAAAGAGCAGGTGCAGGTGGTTCTTGTTGAAGATGGTTCCACAGATAACACTTTAGCACTTTGCCGCCAGTTTGAAGCTAGCCGTGGAAACGTGGTGGTTTTGCAGCGTTCTGTTTCCAATGGCAAACCGTCAGCGTTGAATTTTGCTCTTCAACATTGCACAGGTGACTTCATTGCGGTATTCGATGCTGATAACGTGCTTGCCAGTGATGCATTAGTTAATGTGGCAAAGTACTTTGAGGACCCTGCAGTGGCGGCTGTTCAGGGACGTAACTTGTCAATAAATCCGTGTCAAAACATGCTTACCCAGTTTACCTCGTATGAGGAATCAGCGTGGTGTGAAGCATACCTGCGAGGCAAAGACTCGTTGGGGTTGTTTGTTCATTTGCGGGGGAGCTGCCAGTTTATTCGGCGCCAAGTGTTGGAGGCGGTGGGCGGGTTTGACGAGGCTACCTTGTCCGAAGACATGGAGCTGTCAGCTCGACTTACTGAAAGAGGCTTTAGACTGCGGTATGGCGGGGATGTGTGTGCTTGGCAGGAAAGCCCTTCCACGTTAAGTATGTTACTTAGACAGCGGACCCGATGGTTCCGAGGCACCATGGAAGTTGCTGCCAAGTATGGTTCCTTAATGGGTAAACCTTCCCTACGAAACGTTGATGCAGAAATTACGTTGATTACGCCCTTCATTATTATTGCGTCTTTGTTGGGCTATGTTGTGGGTTCGGGTGCGTTTTTTGTTCAACCCCCCTACGATTTGGTTTGGCGTGGGTTTGTGGTTATTTCGCTGGTAGGTGTGACTTTGACTTTGGCGGTTGTGGGTGCAGCGTTGATGTTTCTTTCTAAGTCTAAGGGTGTGCGGAATGTTTTGTGGTTGCCGTTCGTGTTTGGCTACTGGTCTGTGCAGGGCTTTATTGCGTTATATGCGTTGTTGTTGATTGTATTTCGGCGACCTAAACGGTGGGTGAAGACCCAGAAAAATGGAGCATCCGATGGTAGTTGCCAAAACTGGGGCTAGTTACTTGCGCCATATTTATGTTGACTAGTTTGTGTTGAATTTATGAAAATTTGTTTCAGTTGATTTTTTTCCGTCTTTTTAGTTAGCGGTTGCTTGGTTCAATCTGTCGTATATAGTCATAAAGCTTTTATCTCTTGTATTGGGTAAAGTTGCCTATCAAGGGGACTCAAGGAGCGAGATTGGCGTCACGCTTACAGCAAAAAATGCACATTTACCGTCTGTTACCAGATTTCTAAAACAACTAACACTCATCCTTAGTGATTTAACTTTTTATAGAAACTTGGAGGTATAGCCTGAAACTGACCTTAGCTTAACCTTAGCTTTTTCTTATCTGCTCTCGTTAGAGGGGGATTTAGGTAGTTTAGGGTAGGCTTGTTCAGATACTAAAAAGCGTTACAGCTGCGGTTTTTTGACTTTATGGTTTTTGTAAGAGTGTTCTGTTTTTGTTGTTCGTGTTTGGAATTTGAAGGTTCCATTGCGTTTTAAATGACGCCAAAATTAGAAAGTACCCTGACCGAGGCATTTAATATGAAACGAACTCAATTTAGCCATATCTGCCCCTTTGTTTGTGTTTACCCTTCTATCTACTGTGCTTGCCTTTCGATACTCTGATTGTTTTAGGAGCATTATAACAATGGTTGAACCACATAATGAAATATCAACTTCTGAGGTTGAATCTTCTAGCGTAATGTTAGATTATTCAAAAATTTCCCCTTTCAATGTAGGAATCCTAATTCCCACACTAAATGAAGAAAAAAACATAAAATACGTACTTTCGGGTTTAAAGAATCTTGGCTACTCAAACCTTCTAGTAATCGATGGGCAATCAGACGATCAAACAATAAAAATCGCTGCCGAGAACGGTGCTAAAGTAGTCTTGCAAATCGGTCGCGGCAAAGGCACTGCGATAAGACAAGCTTTAAACGGCGATTATATAGATACTGACGCTTTCGTGATAATGGATGCCGATGGTTCAATGTCCCCCAAAGAACTTCCACGGTTTGTCGAAGCAATAGCCAAAGGCGCCGACATAGCTAAAGGGTCACGATTCATCCGTGGTGGATACACCTATGACATGAGTGTGCTTCGAAAGATAGGTAACACCTTTTTTACTGTAATTGTTAATGTAATGCATAGAACCAGATACACCGACCTGTGTTATGGCTACGTTGCATTCAATAAACGAGCCATAAAAGCGATGGGTTCAGTTTTGGAATCAGTTCATTTCGAAATAGAAACTGAGATTTTCATAAAAGCAAAAAAACTCGGTTTAACCGTCAAGGAAGTACCCAGCATCGAATATCAAAGACGGACTGGTACTTCTAATCTCGGCTCTTTTAGAGATGGCATAAAAATCCTAAAAACAATATTTTCAGAAATGATTAAAAACTGATCGATCTTCTCTCAGCGACTTGAAGTTGCTTTTGTTAGCGAATATTTTTTTGAACTGTTTATTGATTAATGCAACTACGGCTGATGACTAACTCAGGTGAGATGCAATATGCAAGAGAAAAAAAAGAAAATAGCTGTCATTGTTGAATATTTCCCGCCTCGACTAGGCGGAGATAGACGAATATTCGAAATTATGAAACGACTTTCAAGTAAATACGAAATCCATTTTATAGCCATGCCCCCATCCTATACAACATTCATCAGGAAAATTGACACAGCAAATTCGCAGGATAATGTAACATACTGCGCAGGAATGACCGGACATAATCTCCACATACCCAAAATGTTATCAGTTCTTTGGGAAAAAAACTTTTTACAAGCTTTCGTGCTGACAATGTCTTTCCTCCTTTTGAAGACTACCACAAAAATAGCTAAGCTAAAACCAGACCTTGTGATAATTACCCATACCTCCGCCTACACTGGCCTGTTAGGTTTTCTCTCAAGCAAGATTCTACGAAAAAAGCTGCTTGTTGAATATAACGATTTACAAGCCCTCTATACTTTTGATATGGTGCAGGAAAAAATTCCGAAGAGTTTCCGGTTCTTTGCTAAGTCAGCGCTTATGGTTCAGGAAGATATTATAGTAAAACATGGCTGGAAAGTAACAGCAATTACCAGTTTCATCAAAAAATATGCTTCTGGACGAAAAACTCGGTTCGATATTCAGGTTATCCCAGACGGCGTAGACACACAGATTTTTAATCCTTCTTTATTTGACAGAACTGAATTGAGAACCAAATACTCCTTAAGTGATTCAGATACAGTTTGTCTATACGCTGGTCGCATTGACTGGGTTGCGGGGTCTGGGTTACTTGTAGAGACCGCAAAGCTTATGAAAGCCTACAGTAACGTCAAGTTTATGATTGTTGGTGAGGGCAATCATGAACTTGTGAATGCTTTCAAGAAAAGTGAAAATGTTTTGTATGTAGGTCCAGTTTCAAAAGATGATGTGCCTAAATATCTTGCGTCGGCTGACATTGTTTTGGTGCCTTTTCCAAAGAGTATTGCGAGCCATTCTATTAGTCCTTTAAAGTTATTTGAAGCTCTGTCTATGGGGAAACCAGTTGTGGCAAGTAATATCAGCGGGATAGCAGAAGTTGTCCACCATGGTTTCCATGGCGCTCTAGTTTCAGATGACCCAAATGAGTGGTCTTCAGCAATTATAAGATTAGCCAATGACCCTGCACTCATTAATGTACATAATGACAATAGAAAACTAGTGCTTGAAAAGTATGATTGGGCTCTGCTGGCTGAAAATTTCAGTGCAGTTATCGACGCATAGTTTGTATCACTTATTTAACTACCCTGTTTCTGAATATAAACGATATATGTAAGCCAAAAATATGTATACTGGAGACTGAATTTGAATGAAACTTGAAAACTGTACTGCACTCGTAACTGGTGGCGCGGGGTTCGTAGGTTCGCACCTTGCCGACGCTTTAGTGACAAAAAATTGTTCAGTTAGACTGCTTGATAATCTGTCTACTGGATATATGGTGAATATCCAGCACCTGTTGAATTCTCAATCAAAAGTTACCTTTACTAATGGTGACGTACGTAACTTCGAAACCTGCTTAGCGCAAACAAAAGACGTGGATGTTGTTTTTCATGAAGCCGCTCAAATTAATCCCGTAACTGCAGTTGAGAAGCCGTTCTACGACTTTGAAATCAATGCAAAAGGTACACTTAATATGTTGGAAGCTTCTCGACAAAACGGAGTTAAAAAGTTTATTTTTGCATCGACTAATGTTTATGCTGACCCAAAATATTTGCCTATAGACGAAAATCACCCAATAGACCTGCTTTCCCCTTATGCCGCCGCTAAACTGAGCGGAGAAGGTTACTGCATAGTTTATGCACGAACATATGGTCTGGATACAGTACGGTTGAGAAACACAAATATCTATGGGCCGAGGCAACGGACTAAAAGCGAAAGCGGAGCTACTGCAATTTTTATGGAAAAAGCTATGCGAAACGAACGATTTACAATATACGGCGACGGCACTAAAACACGAGACTTTGTATATATTTCTGACGTAGTAAACATGAATATGCTTGCTGCTGAAAAGGATGGAATTGGTGGGGAAGTTTTTAACGTGGGTGTTGGCGAAGAAACAAGTATAAATAGACTTGCTGAGCTTGTGCTTAAAGTTACTGGGAAAGAGGACCTTATCCCCTTGCGTGGTCCACCTCGGGCAGCGGACTTCAGCAGATGTATTGCCGATACGACCAAAGCAAAAAATGTGCTCGGTTTTGTTCCTCAAGTGAAAATTGAAGAAGGCGTTCGAAAAACAATTGACTGGTATAAAAGCCAATTGAACTAATAGTCCTCAAATAATTACCCGGAATTCTTCTACCCTTTTTCAATTAATTTTTTACACTTTTGGCAGCCTTTAATGTTCACATCTAATTCAAAAATCATCATCGGGGTATATTCACTGAGACTTTTTCCGCTTGTCACCTTAACTTTAGCATCTGTACTTCTTTGGGTTATCTCTATTTTTCAATCAAGAGCACTGTTGCTTAACGGGATAGGTGACTCTGGTCTATTTTCAATTTTGCCCGCTACTTACTTTGTCGCTTTTGCACTATTAGTTCTGTCTTTTTTACTCACTTTATTTTATACAAAAAACCGCCTGATGCTGGTCTGTCAGACAGTTCTTCTTATTTTTTTTCTAAACCTTACCCCTTCATTAATTGAAGGAACAGCTAGATTTTCAACCTCATATAATAATTTCAGAGCTCTTGATTACCTCCTTCAAAATGCGCACATAAATTCTCAAGCGGTTTGGCCTCTTAATTGGCCTAGTTTTAGTGTTCTTTTTGCTTCTTTTTCAGAGATTACATCCATTCCAGAGAACTTTTTGCTCTTGGTATACCCGACATTTTTTAGCGTATTATTGTTCCCCGCATTATATCTCTTTTTTAAGACAGTGATTAACGAAACAAACTCTGTGTGGTTTGCAACTTGGTTTGTGTTTCTAGCCAACTGGGTGGGTCAAGATTATTTTAGCATGCAAAGTCTCTCCTTTTTGATAATGATTTTAATCCTGTACCTGATTTTTAAAAATTTGACCATTGAACTTAGTAGTTGGCAATGGTTTACAATGGTTTTGTTGCTTTTTCTGTATGAATCTACAAGTCATGTTTTAACATCTTTAGCTATCTTATCTATCTTATTGCTACTGATATTGTTTAAACAAATCCGCAAACCCCTTTTGTTGTTTACGCTTTTATTTCTCCCCATTTTTTGGACAATTTATACTACTCTCCCCTTTTTAGAAACTAATTTGCCTGCTTATCTTGCACAGGTCTTAGATTTAGTAACCATTTTTGAAGGAAATGTGGCGAATAGAGTTTCTGGCAGTGAAGGTCACATTTTTGTTACGCAAATGCGTATATTCTTTGCACTAATACTAGCACTCTTGGCTATTTTGGGACTATTGTCATCATTGAAGAACAGAAAATTTAGATCTTCTAATGATAAGCGGATGTTGATTATTCTTATTGGTTTTTCACTGCTTGTCGCCGCTTTTTCTTATGGTGGAGAGTTATTCCAGCGCCTTTTTCTGTTCAGTTTGATTCCCTTTGCTTATTTCGCTACGAAACTGCTTAAATATAAATATATCATTTGCGCCGTTTTTCTTTTCTTTATTGTTTTTGCTCCTTCATTTCATATTATAGCGCATTATGGAAATGAGACAATGGATTATGTACCTTACAGTGAAACCGTTGGTGCCAAGTTTTTCTTCAACGTTGCACCTGATAGTGCTGTTGCTGGTTTCTTCAGATACTACAATTATGCACCCCAGTACAAAATTGTTTCACTAACCCAAGCATTACCAACTAATAGTTCCAACACATCCGATGTTACGTCTTTTTTGCTTCAAACTAGTTATTCGTTCGTTTGCGTATCTTACTTTGAACGAGCAGTTGCTCTTTTCTTTCATGGAAATCCTGAATTTGTCCAAAATATCCAGGGTAACCTAACACAAACATCATCGTATGACTTGGTCTATTCTAACCCTTCTTTCGATTTGTATGCTTCAAAGGGTTATCGTTAACAAATCTGTTAACATTGTGTCTTATTTTTTTGATCATGGTCACTGTTCGAAAATGATATCTTTTATCCTAAATCTGGTAGGAGATTTTATTGGTTGCGTATGTTTCTTTTGGCTTCGTTACCATCTTCAGGGCTTTGGATAGTGTTTCAGGCTACAAAAAACTTTTGATAAGTGACTTTAATGATTAAAATTATATTTTTGCCTTCAAATGCTACACAGGTACGGATGTTTAATAGCCTTTATACTATTCTGAGTCAAAACGCCGAAAATAAACTCTTTGCTATATGTATAGATAGTTTCAGATTTGAAAATTCTGAGAAAGCACTCATAGAGACAAATATCCCATACAGGCGTATCGAAGCTTACCGGTCCAGAAATGCTGTCGATATACTTAAACTGGAACATGCCAATATCGTGATAACTGGGAATGATTCTCCACCAATAGAAAAATCCTTTATTCTAGCTGCCAACCATCTGAACATCCCTACGCTCCTTATTCAAGATGGTTTACTTCTTGATGCTGCATTTACTGGTCATGGGCAGCTAAGAATACTGCGGCATCTTAAGGAACCTTTTAAGTGGGCAAGAATGTACGCCTTTTTCTTCATAACTTTAGTCTCAATTTCAAGTGAGCCTTTTCGAGCACTTTTAGCTCTCGGAAATGATTTAGTGCGACGGTCTGTTTATACCCATAACTATGGCGCTTCTGGGTGCTCGAAAATTGCGGTAACTGGCGAGTATGTGAAAAATGTTCTTATTAAACAAGGTGTACCTAACAATAGACTAGTCCTAACTGGTCAACCTAGATTTGACAGGTTAGTGAATGAAACTTTTGATACTAATTTATTCCGTTTAATACTTAAAATTCCAAAGGATAAAAAGATAGTTACACTTTGTACTCAGCCGTTTGTTGAATATAAAATGTGGACTCCAGAGACAAGAAAACAATTTCTCTCTTTTGTTTATAAATCTATCAAAGAACTTCCCAATTATCAATTTGTGATTAAGCTACATCCAATCGATATCTTTGAAGATTACAAAAAAGTGTTATCAGATATAGATGCTAACCATAAGATACTTTTGTACAAAGAAATTGATCTTTACCGTCTTATTAGTATTAGTGACATAGTAATGACTGTAAATTCTACCGTTGCCTTGGAAGCCATGATTATAAATAAACCCGTAATTATAATTGACTTCTATAATCAATCAAGTGACATGCCTTATGTGACAAGTGGTGCAGTGAGCGTTGTTTGTAGCCCAAAAAGTTTAACTGACCAAATCAAGCGACTCAGTGATGAAAAAGAAAGAAACATAGCGTTAAAACTTCAAGACGCATTTATTTATGAACACGCATACAAAACTGATGGTCGTGCGTCACAACGCGTTGTTGACTTAATAGTGCAAATGGTTGCAAATAACAATTCGTAATTCCTTAACTCTTTATTTAATGCATGACGCTTAACAGAAATCTTCTTTTATAACCTAACTACCTCAAGTAACTTCTCGCTTATACCTCAAAGGTATAACTACCGTTTGGAAGTGTAAAAACAAATGGATACAGTGTTTAATACAATACATAAAGAGAATATATTCAAAAATAAAACGATTCTAGTTACTGGTGGTACTGGAACAATTGGATCTGAAATTGTGCGGCAATTGCTAAATTTTGAGCCAAAAACTGTGAGAGTTTTTAGCAATGATGAAAATGGTTTGTTTAATCTACAACAACAATTACACTCTTATAATAATTTGCGCTTTTTATTTGGCGATGTCCGAGATAAAGATCGCTTAAGAATGGCTTGCGAAAGTGTTGAAATTGTGTTTCATGCCGCAGCGTTGAAGCATGTTCCAATATGTGAATACAATCCATTTGAGGCCGTGAGGACAAATGTTTTGGGTACACAGAATCTTATCGAGGCTGCCCTCTTGGAAAATGTCGAAAGTTTTACCTTTATTAGCACTGATAAGGCAGTTAATCCAACCAGTACTATGGGTGCTTCAAAGTTGTTGTGCGAAAAGTTGTCAATTGAAGCATGTAATTATAGTGGAAAGAGGAGAACTAAATTCTGTTGTGTGCGATTCGGTAATGTGCTTGGGTCACGAGGGTCTGTAACAGAAGTCTTTTTGCGACAGATAGCGAACGGTGAAGATGTGACAATTACTCACGGAGATATGACAAGGTTCATAATGCTCATTTCCCAAGCGGTTAGTCTGGTATTTAAAGCGGCAGAGTTGGCTAAAGGCGGTGAAACCTTCATTCTTAAAATGCCCAGTTTGCGAATAAAAGACTTGGCAGAAGTAATTATAGCTGAGAAGAAATCGAAATCTGAGAACGACCCTGCTGGTTTAAGAATCATCGGTATTAGAGATGGTGAAAAACTACATGAGGAACTCATGACAATTGATGAAATAAGGAATAGTATAGAATTAGAAGATATGTTTGTTGTTTTTCCTCGAAGAAATTGGGCTGAACATAAGATCAGTGGTAAGATAGTTACTGCAGGCGCATACTCATCAAACGTTGTACCACTACTAACTAAAAATCAAATAAGAGCGCTGCTTAAAGAAGCGAGAATAATCTAATTACTGTTGACATTGAATGCACTTTTTTAGAATGTGCTGTTCTGCTCTTGTTTCCATTATGCGATAAGGAGTTTGTCTCAAATAAGAGTACTCATTGTTACTGATTCTTTAGGTATGCCTAGACCGGAAATACAACCCAGTAAGGTATGGGTCAATAAGTTTTCAAAAACTCATCAGAATTTTCAAATACATTTTTTCTTGGAACGTTCAATTACAACAACAGACATCGTAAAAAGAATTCCTTATATTCTTACTAAAGACACCGATGTTATAATTTTTCAAGTTGGGATAGTCGATTGTGCACGACGCGCAGCGCCGAGAACCTTGGTGGCCGTTACTTCGCGGATTCCAATTGTAGCCAGCATCACGCGTCGATTTCTATCTCTTGCTCATTATCCTTTGACAAAAGCATTTGAATTCAAAGCGGTATCACGCGATTTATTTGTCAGAAATCTGCACGACATCTTCAAAGTTTCTGATCACATGAACATAAAGGTTGGCTTCATACGAATTGCTGATGCAGGAGATAAATTAAAAAAGAAAATTTACCAATGCCAAAATGACATAGACCTTTACAATAAATTGTTGAAAGAAGTAATTGCCGTCCACGTGAGCGCAACTTACATAGATCCCTATTACGACAAACTGGCTAATGATTATATCTTACTTAGTGATGGTCACCATTTAAACGAAGCGGGTCACCAACTTGTGTTCAATTCTGTGAGTGATTGGATTGAAAGTTTTACATGTAAAGAATAGTGACTTCGTTTATCAGGACCAAAAACTCAGAAGGTCAAAGCTAGGCATTAACCTAACTTCACGTCTTCATAGGAGGTGAAAATGGTTGCCTATCGTTATAATTGAAACTTGGGCTGGCAAAAGTGATGAACAGAAAGCAATAGTCATCAGGGGAATAACAAAAGCTTTTGAGGATATTGGCGAGACTGCAGATCAAGTAAAAATCATAATTCATGATGTTCCTAAATCAAACTGGGGCTCAAATGGTGTCCAAGCCTCCAAGCTTTTCCCATAGTGTAAATGTATTGTAGCTCACGCGCAATTTTGTTAGTGATATTTTTTTTATTTTTCTGTTCATAATTTTGTTATTCTTCTACATTTAGTCTAAAAAACTAACTTTCAGATTAATTTAAGCATGAAATATTTTATAACCGGCGTTTGTATCCCCAACAAAAAAGTTTTAAACTGTTACTATTTTGATAACGATATGCTTATTTTTAAGATGGCATATTAGTGTGCCTGTTACAGGGCGCGGGGTCCAAATTATGAACATCAATAAATTTACTCCTTATATAATAGGCGAAACCGCCTATAATCATGAAGGCGATATCAAATACCTTTTTAGAATGATTAACGAGATTTCTGAAATTGGTCTTAACGCTGTTAAATTTCATTTACTCCTAAATCCCGAAAGTTATATGCAGAAAAAACATCCATTAATGGAGAAAATAAAAGAATGGACCTTTGCCGTTGATCAATGGCATGAAATTATCAATCACTCATACAATAAAGGATTAGATATTATTGCTTTAACAGATGACATTGAAAGCGTGACATACGCAATCGAAAATAATCCTAAAGTTTCTGCTATTGAAATACACGCTAGTGGCCTTAACGACTATTTTCTATTAAAAAAGGCTGCTGAATTTAATGGCACAATTATTTTAGGAATAGGCGGATCTCTGATTGATGAAATTACTTATGCTGTAGACCTACTGAAAAGTTTTGGGAAAAAAGAGATTCTACTAATGTATGGCTTCCAAAGCTACCCTACCGTATATACGAGTATCAATTTATCAAAGATGCTCACGGTTAGTCGTTTATTTAATCTTCCAGTTGGATATGCAGACCATACCGCTTTTGATGATCCAAATAATGAAATAGTTAGCGTTATGGGTGCTATGATGGGCGTAAACATTCTTGAGAAACATTATACCCCCGATTATGGAAAAGAAAGAATCGACTACCACGCTGCTATTGGAAAACAGCAAATGCTCAAGATAAAAGAGTTAATGAAACTATCTCTTTCAGTTTTTGGCGACAATAGCCTAAAGATGTCAGAAGCCGAGTTAGCATATGGTAACGTAGGACCTATGAAGAAAGCTATCGTGGCTCGTAGAGTTATAAGAAAAGGCGAAGTACTTTCTTTAGATAATTTGTGGTTTAAACGAACTGTTGAAGAAAGTTACCTTAGACAAAGCCAGTTTACACAGTTGATTGGCTTGAAAGCTATTCGTGACATAGGAGCAGACGAAATAGTAGATTTCAGCAACGTACAATATGAATTTAAGAAAGCAGACCTAGCTGCTTTCACCCATATAACGCAAGATGAGGTTAAAAAACAGTGAAAATCGGTTTCTTCATCACTGCCAGGCTAAAATCTTCGAGATTACCTCTAAAAATTATCAAAGACTTGAAAGGCAAAACAGTTATCGAAAGAATAATTGATAGAGCTAAGGAAATAAGTGACATCTCTGAGATAGTTATCTGCACATCGACAAATCCTCAAGATAAACCCTTAGTAGACATAGCCCTGAAAAATAATGTCTATTCTTTCAATGGGGCTGAGGACGATGTTCTATCTCGTTTGTTCATGGCTGCACGGTTTTTCTCTCTTGACTATATACTAAGTATTACAGCTGATAATCCCTTGTTTTCAATATATCATTCTAACTTAATTGTCAATGAAATAAAAAATGGAAATTGTGACTTCGTACGATTAGAAGGCTTGCCGTTAGGTGTAGCAACTTATGGGATTAACGTAAAAGCTTTGCAAACGGTCTGCAAAGTTAAAAAGATAGTTAACACAGAAATTTGGGGATATTTGATTAACAGACCTGATGTCTTTGACGTTAAGACCATTATCGTCAAGGGTAAACTCAACAGACCTGAATTAAGATTTACCTTAGATTACGAACAAGATTACGAATTGCTTAATAATATCTATAATTCTGTGCTATTTGAAAAAACAGTTAACCTTTATGATGTCATCAACTATTTAGATAAAAATCCTGAAATTGCAAATCTAAATAAAAATTGCGTACAGTTGGATCTAGATCAGGAAACAAAAGACGAGATAGACAAGACATATCTTGCCAATTTAGATCAAATAAAGCGGATTAAGCGAGAAATTTATGAAAGTTAACTTGTTATTTATTGATTTGGTGATTATCTAAAAAACGATTTCCGAATAATTGCTTGACTCGCTAATACCGTAGGGTGATTAATTTGAAGAAAATGCTGATTATGAATAAAGTAATTGGTAACTGTGAACCCGTTTTTATAATCGCTGAGGCTGGTGTGAACCATAATGGCGACATACATCTTGCTAAGAAACTAATTGATGCCGCTAAGCAAGCTGGCGCCGATGCAATAAAATTTCAAGCCTTCAAAACGGAAAACGTAATCACAAAAAAAGCAGAAAAAGCTCCATACCAAAAAAAGGCAACTGGAGACGCGGAAACACAATTTGAGATGATAAAAAAGCTTGAGCTATCACCTGCTGACTTTAAAGAACTTGCAGTTTATGCTAAACGGAAAGAGATAGTTTTTTTAGCTTCGGCATTTGATATAGAAAGTGTTGACCTACTAGATCAACTTGAAGTTCCTCTTTTTAAAGTGGCATCTGGTGAAATAACAAACTATCCCTTGCTTAAACACATAGTACAAAAAAACAAACCTATCATACTCTCAACAGGAATGGCAGATCTAAGCGAAATACAAGACGCGGTAGATTACATAAGAAGTCAGGGAAATGACAATATTGTTTTACTTCATTGCATTACAAGCTACCCTGCAAGAACCGACGAAGCAAACCTTAAAGTCATCCAAACCTTTAAACAAAAATTTAGCCTGCCAGTAGGGTTCTCCGACCACACCTTGAGCATGGTGATACCTGTAGCTGCAGTCGCACTGGGCGCAACCGTGATCGAAAAGCACTTCACTTTGGATAAAAAAATGTCTGGTCCAGACCATCAAGCGTCACTTGAACCCAAAGAACTAACCGCGATGGTTAATGGCATACGAGAAGTTCAGAACGCGTTAGGTGATGGGCAAAGGGAAATTACGCAAAATGAGCAAATCCTCAAAAACTTGGCAAGACGGAGTCTCGTTGCGAAAATTGACATACCAAAAGGAGTAATAATAACCGAAGGCTGCATCGCAGAGAAAAGACCTGGTAATGGAATTTCGCCGAAACTTCTCCCGCAAATCCTTGGAAGAAAAGCAAAGATGGATATTAGACAAGATGACGTTTTAGAGTGGAGTATGTTTGAATAATCATCGATTTAACAAATTTAAGGTAAGATTCCCTTGATAAAAGGCGGCAATATCCAAATAGATAAGACAGCAAAAATTGCAAAAAACGCTGTAATAAAAGCGGATACTATTATTATTGAAGAAAATGTCGAAATCGGAAAAAGATTCAATTGCCTCTGCGCAAAAAAAGTACACATCAAAAAGAACACTGTCATTAAAAACGATGTGTATGTTTTCTGCAGAGAGTTAACAGTAGGTAGTCATAATTACATACTTGACAACGTCTTGATTGAGGGGTCAGCTAATGCTATACACTCAACCGTTGAAATCGGCGACAGAAACCTCATTTGCCAATCGACAAGAATAAACTGCAACGAAAAAGTGAAAATAGGTTCAAATGTTGGTATCGGGCAGAACGTCGATATCTGGACACATGGAACTTTCATGGATATCTTAGAGGGTTACCCGTATAATTGTGCCCCAGTAACAATCGGCGACAATGTCTGGTTAACTTCAAAAAGCACCATTCTCCCCGGCGTGACAATTGGCAACAATATAGTGATTGGAAATCATTCATTAGTAACCTCCAATGTTCCTGACGGATGTTTTTGTGCAGGAATACCAGCGAAAATCATAAAAGCAAATGTTTATCCCAAAAAACTAGACCAATCAGAGAAAGATGTACTAATCAAAAAAATCATCAACGACTATTACGAACTTTTGAGGTACAAAGGTTTCGAAGCAGAAATACTTTACTCAGATAATGTTATTAAATTCAAGGTTAAAGGTCTGGTAACTGAAGCATCATTTGACTTGAAGAACAGAATTATTACGGGAACCAGCGATAAGTACGTTGAAGACTTTAGAGATTATTTACGTTTTAAGGGTGTAAAAATCTTCACTGATAAACCTTTTAAAGCTATCCTGCCCTCAGATTTTGAGCGATGGCTTTGAAAAACGTAGCATATAGATTTTCAGGACAAGATTGACATGGAAAAGAAGAAAATATCGGTCGTCACTGGAACAAGAGCTGAATATAATATACTGTATCCACTTATGGATTCAATAAGGAACAACAGTGCCTTTGATCTCTCTACGATTGTTACAGGTATGCATCTTTTGCATGAATTTGGTTACACCATAAAAGACGTTCAAAACGATGGTTTCAAAATCGATGCTACAGTAGATATGCTCTTGTCTGAAGACAGTTTGGTTTCAATGGCTAAATCCCTTGGAATTGGTATAATGGGTATAGCTCAGGCATTTCAAACGATCAATCCGGACTTTGTGATAGTGTGCGGCGATAGAGGCGAAGCGTTTGCAGCTGCCGTCGCAGCAGCTCATATGCAAATCCCTGTTATTCACCTTCTCGGTGGTGACGCTGCAGCCGGAAGCAACATAGACGATTCAATCAGATTTGCCATAACCAAATTTGCCCATATACACTTAACCGCCACAAAGAAACATGCAGAAAGGATACTGAAGCTCGGCGAAGAACCATGGCGCGTACATGTTGTTGGCTCACCCGCCTTAGATACAATCTCGCATATAAAATTCCCCTCGAGAGTCTCAATTGCACGCAATTTTGGTCTAAAAGCAGATGAACCTATCGCCATTGTAATTCAACATCCGACAAGTATCGGTTTCGCTGAATCTTCAAAAGAAATGAAAGAAACCCTTGATGCAATATGTGAATTGAATCTACAGAGTGTGATCATTTATCCAAATGCGGATGCCGGTGGCAAAAGCATGATTGATGAAATAAAAAAATACTCCAATCTGCCTTATATCAAGTCGTTCTCAAGCCTTTCAAGAGACCTGTTCCTATCTTTAATGAGTATAGCAGATGTTATGATAGGTAACTCAAGCAGTGGTCTCATTGAAGCTCCATCTTTCAAGTTGCCAGTAGTTAATGTTGGTATTCGGCAGGACGGCAGGGACCGCGGCAGTAACGTGATTGATGTTGACTATAACAAGCACGAAATAATCACTGCAATAAATAAGGCGTTATGCAATGATTTTAGAAAAAACCTAAATTCTGTGAATCCATATGGCGATGGAAAAGCCACCGAAAGAATAATTGATGTTTTAATAAAAACACAGACGACCCCTGATTTGTTACGTAAAAAAATTACGTATTAACCTCTCTCTTTAGTGAGCGAAAAAATAATTCGGGCCTACCCCGAATAAGCTTTAAATGTCAATATAGCCGAATACAATCGGGAAATCAAACTCTATATTCCATTGTGTATGTGGTGAATAGCTATTAAAACTCTAGTAATTGCACCTCACCCAGACGATGAAGTCTTAGGTTGTGGCGGAACGCTCGCGCTTCATAGCCTAAGAAACGACGAGACCTATCTTTGTATTGTCACAAAAGGGTATACTCCAGACTGGAACGCGGATATGCTTAAAGAAAAAAAAATCGAAGTCATCAACGCAAGTAAAATTATAGGAATCAAAGAAACATTCTTCTTAGATTTTCCAACCGTTAAACTTGATTCTGTAGGACAAAAAAACCTGAACGACTCCATCCAAAAAATAGTAGAAATAGTCAATCCCGAACTTGTTTATCTACCACACAACGGAGACCTGAACAAAGACCACCGCTTAGTTTTCGAGTCTGCTTTAGTAGCAGTAAGACCCTTCTCTGGTGTAAAAAAAGTGCTCTGTTATGAAACATTATCGGAAACTGAATGGGGGCTTCCAACTTATCCGTTCATTCCAAATACATACGTTGATATTTCGGAAACAATCGAGACAAAAATAAGGGCTATGAAAACTTATAAAAGCGAACTAAAGGAATTTCCGCATCCCCGGTCTTTGCAGTGTATAGAAATTCTTGCCCGTAAAAGAGGATCAGAAGCTGGTATGAACTTCGCAGAGGCTTTTATGCTTGTTAGAGAATTATTGTTTTAAGGACCAGTAAAATTGACAACTGAGTGGTTCAATCAATGAACCGTCTATCTCATAGAACGCGAAATCCAAAATAGCCCGCTTCAGACTTATGGGGCTCGCTAGATTATTAAAATATTAACGTTGTGTGTGATTGATGGTTGAAGCTGGTGCAACTGACTAATAAAATGTCTCATCGCTTGATAACCGTAGGTTACCCTGTTGAGATATAAAACACGTTACGGGATGCCTAGTATGACAATTCGCAAAGTAGCCATTATAGGTACGGGTAATATGGGTCTATCCTTAGCCCAAGTTATTGCAAGGGCAGGCTATAGTATAATTCTAAAAAGTCGCACTTCTGGGTCATTGGCTAATGGGCTTGAAATAATTAAAGCCTCATTGCAGCAGCAAGTTGCTTCTAAAAAGATCTCTGCACAAGAATCAGTAGACATAGTGAATAGGATTACCGGCACCACTGTTTTTTCCTGTCTATCTCAATGTGACCTTGTTATTGAAGCAGTTATTGAGAATTTTGAAGTTAAAGCTAAACTGTTTAAAGAATTGGGTCATGTTTGCAAAGAAAATGTCGTCCTGAGCTCTAATACGTCCTCTCTGAGCATAAGCGAGTTAGCCATAGAAAGCAATAGACCTGAGCATTTTGTTGGTCTCCATTTCTTTAATCCTCCTACAAAGATGAAACTTGTTGAAGTTATAAAGGGTAGGTTTAGTTCTGCTCAATCTGTCGACAGAGCTATTGGCTTCATTAATTCTCTTGGCAAAAATCCAATACTAATTAATGATTCACCAGGCTTTTTGGTTAACAGATTACTGTTCCCTATGATCAATGAAGCCATAGCGGCATTGACAGAGAATATTGCAAGTAAAGAAGCTATCGATGCTTCTATGAAATTTGGTGCAAATCACCCGATGGGTCCACTTGAATTAGCAGATCTAATCGGGCTTGATACATGTTTAGAGGTCTTAGAAAATTTACATAAAATGCTGGGGGATTCGAAATTTATGCCCTCTCCATTATTAAGAGCGAAGGTTGAAAAGGGTGATTTAGGTAGAAAGACTGGCCAAGGCTTTTATTCTTATTCTTAACTACATTGATAGTGTCATGGTTTAAAAATGCATGAGGCACTAATACGCCTTATGCGCTTAGAACTAGCTGCGAGATAGATGACGTATTTGTTGTTCATCCACATAGCTTGGATATATCTAACCATCGGAACAAGTTCGGCTTGCTCTTCGAAGATGTACCTCTGTTTAGCAAAGTTGAAAAATAAGCGACCTTCTTGTAGCTGTAAACATAATCTAAACGGCTATTGCAGTAATAGAAAAATCAAGAATGGTGTCTGGCTGATAAAATGGGTAACGACGTAAGCTGCGCTAGTTCCCGCTCGAGGCGGATACAAAGGCATCCACAGAACGAACATCAGAAGTCTAGCAGGAAAACCGTTAATCGCATATTTGTGATAACATGAGAAAAATTGCGGTAATAACTGGGACCAGAGCAGACTACGGCATATACAAGTCAGTTCTGAGTAGCATAGAAGCGGTTCCCGAGTTGCGTCTTTCTTTGCTTGTCGTTGGTATGCATCTTGCCCCAGAATTCGGTTATACACTTAAAGAAATTGAAAATGACGGGTTCAAAATTAGCGCAAGAATAAGTTTGCTTCACAATGAAGATACCAAAGAAGCTATGGCTGAAAGCATTGGTCTCTCAATTGTCGAAATCTCCAAACAACTTGCGCTAATTAAACCTGATATACTGCTTGTTCTAGGCGATCGAGGTGAAATGCTAGCTGGTGCCGTTTCTGCAACATACTTAGGGATTCCAATTGCCCACATTCATGGAGGTGACATATCGGGAAATGTGGACGAACCCGTTAGACATGCAATTACAAAGTTATCTCATATTCATTTGGCAGCAACCGCCCAAAGCGCAGAACGTATTATGAAGCTGGGTGAAGAACCATGGCGAGTTCATGTTGTGGGCGCGCCGGGGTTGGACATGGTTCGAAATGGCGCCCATCCAGAACCTGCTGAATTTGCTAAAAAGTTTGGACTTGATTTGTCCAAACCGTTGATTATGGTGGTCCAGCATTCGGTAGTTTCAGAATCTGACAGTGCAGAAGACCAGATTATTGAAACTCTGGAAGCAATAACCGAATTGAAGACTCAGACTGTGTTGATTTATCCGAACGCTGATGCTGGCGGAAGGAAAATGATCGCGGCAATCAAAAGGTATGAGCGTTACTCGTTTATCAAGACTTTTCAAAGTCTTCCTCATGACGCTTATTTGGCTTTGATGAAAATAGCCAGCGTTATGGTGGGGAACTCTAGTAGTGGAATTATTGAGGCTCCATCCTTCAACTTGCCCGTAGTAAATATAGGGACAAGACAAATGGGACGGCAAAGAGAAAAAAACGTTACAGACGTAGGTTATAGCAAAGAAGAAATATTGACTGCAGCCAAGAAGGCACTTACTTGCCCAATTACAAGAAATATATCGCAGTTTGGAAAAAGTGTTTATGGCGACGGAAACGCGGGACAAAGAATCGCAAAAATTCTCAGTGAGATAGAAATTAACGACCGACTCATGGTTAAGAGGATGATGTATTAATATGCGCTTTGAAAATTGGGCTTATCCTAAGATTGAGGAAGGAAAATTTACTAAGTATAATTGGCTGGTCCAACACAAAGAGAAGCTTCAGTTAGGTTCTCGAACTGATATAGGTGCATTTACTTACATCAACGCCAAAAACGGGGTTGTTATCGAGGACAATGTTCAAATTGGTTCTCATTGCTCAATTTACTCCGTTTCAACAATTGATGACAAGGAAGGTCCTGTTACTCTCAAGGATAGCTGTAAAATTGGTAGCCATAGCGTAATAATGCCTGGAGTAACAGTAGGCGAAAACTCTGTCGTGGGTGCCTTCAGTTTCGTTAACCGGGACATCCCTCCAAACGTTGTCGCATTTGGAGTTCCTGCAAAAGTAGTAAAACAACTCAAACAATAAATGGTGCTGCACAAAATGAAAATTCCTTTATTCAAGATTTTTTGGGACCAAGCCGATATTCAAGCGGTTAATAATGTAATAATGAGTGGTGCGTACTGGACAACTGGTCCCACGGTGAAAGAGTTTGAGGCAAAGCTTGCAGAATACGTCGGGTCAAAATACGCCGTTGCATTTAGCTCTGGAACGACCGCTTTACACACGGCGATGCTGGCTCATGGTATTGGTGCAGGCGACGAAGTGATTGTACCATCCTTTACCTTCATCGCTACCGCTAATGTTCCACTTTATGTCGGTGCTAAGCCTGTATTTGCAGATATAGAAACTCGAACGTACGGTTTAGACCCTGAAGATGTTAAAGAAAAAATCACGGAAAAAACTAAAGCAATTATACCAATTCACTATGGAGGTTCCCCCTGCAAAATTAGAGAACTAAAAGAAATAGCTGACGACCATCACTTACTACTAATTGAAGATGCAGCAGAATCCTTAGGCGCCAAAATCAGAGACAAGAAAGTTGGAACTTACGGAGACTCCGCGATGATGAGCTTTTGTCAAAACAAAATAATTACAACTGGTGACGGAGGCGCAGTTGTTACTGACTCAAAAGATGTCTGTGAGAAACTAAAACTATTTCGTTCTCATGGTAGACTGGAACCTTCAAACTACTTTTCCTCAAACGAGACCTCTGACTACATAACGCTTGGATACAATTTTCGTATGCCGGACATTCTGGCAGCATTAGGGGCTTCACAACTTAGCAAGATAGATGAAATCATAGATATGCGAAGAAGAAATGCTGCTTATCTGAGCGAAAAATTATCAAAGACCAAAGAAATAATTCCTCCCCCCTTAATGGAAGATTATTTCCACGTGTATCAACTATACACAATCAAAGTAAACAGTGGCAATGGCATGCGCGACCGCTTATCAAAATATCTATCTGAGACTGGTGTTTCTACAAAAATATACTTTAGCCCTGTTCATTTAACGCGTTTCTATAAAAATAAGCTTCACTATAACTGTAAACTGCCAGTTACTGAAGATGTTTCTTATAGAGTTTTAACTTTGCCAATGTATCCTTCACTATCTAATGAAGAACTTAATTTCGTCGCTCAAGAGACAGAGTCCTTCTTTTCCAAAAGTGTTTGAAACAATTCTTATGCTTTTTTGATCAGTTTGACATAGCTTTCAGTTAACGAATCACGTTTGTTAATCGAGCTATGCTTGTTTATCTTCTGTTGTTTCTTGAATAGTCTAGTACTTTTAGACAATGAATTTGCTTTCAGCGGAGGCTATACCAGAAGTGGGGTCAATTCTTCTAAGATTGGTCATCATCTGGGCGTGTTTCAGTGTACCCGTTAGCTCCCCAGTTGTTTCTAAGTACAATTAACAAACTATATCTCACTTATTGAAACCAAAGCATTAAACATGTTCCATACTACCTTCTCTAATTTAACTGGAAAAAGAGTGCGAATACATGAGCAATAAAGCAGCAGATATCGCCAAGATTTCAGCTAAGGGCAGTTTCCATTATATTTGGGGCCTTGCAGTTTCTACACTAATTTCTTCTATTGGCACAATATTCATCGCTAACTTGTTAGGCTCAGAACTTTACGGACTGTACGTTGTCGTTTTGACCCTCCCGAACCTCGCCGTCATATTCAGAGACTTTGGCATAACCTTTGCCATGGTGAGATTTACTGCCCTGTACCGTGCAGAAGGCAGAACTGACGAAATCAGAAGCGTTTACCTTTCTGGCATAGTCTTCGAAATTGTTGTAGGTTTAGCACTTTCTGTTTTTTCTTTTCTGTTTGCTGACTTCTTGGCAACCAGCATTTTTAGCCGCCCCGTCATAGCGCCACTCATTCAAATTGCCTCTTTTTCCATATTCGCAAGTGGACTAGTCGCTGCCGCTACCGCCGCGTTCACAGGCTACGAGAAAATGGAGCTCAACAGTATAATGCTCATTTGTCAGAGCATCTTCAAAACAGTCATCATAATTTCTTTGGTTCTCATAGGTCTGGGCACTTCTGGAGCCGCTATAGGGTTTACTGCTGGTACATTCATCACAGGCGCAATTGCCCTTGTTCTTATCTGGACAATTTATAGACGTTTGCCTAAGCCATTTTCACATAAGCTTGAAATTAAAGCGTACTTGGCAACGATGTTAAAGTATTGTTTGCCTTTGTCTTTTGCTACAATTATAACTGGACTTCTCCCTCAATTCTACGCTTTCTTGTTACCAGTTCATTATGTAACTGACAACGTTATGATTGGAAATTACGGTGTAGCCATGAATTTTGTTGTACTCATAACTTTCTTTGCTCTGCCAATTACTGCTATGATGTTTCCTGCTTTCTCTAAACTCGACCCAGAAAAAGATAACCAGTCCCTTAGAGACATTTTTATGTTCTCCGTCAAATATGCTTCACTTCTGGTTGTACCCATAACTACCATAATTATGTGTCTAGCTGAACCTGCTGTGTCGACACTCTTTGGCAATAACTACAGCTTTGCGCCGCTCTTTCTTGCTCTGCTTTCATTTCAGTATTTATATACAGCATTTGGAAATCTAAGCTTGGCTGCTCTTCTGAATGGCCAAAATCGACCGAGCTACGTATTAAAAATGGCTATATTAACTGGTGCAATTGGCTTTCCTATGGGGTATCTTTCCATTATGAGCTTTGGTGTCTTGGGGTTAATTGCAACAACATTGGTTGCAAGCGTGCCAGGCTTGTTTATGGGCTTGTACTTTATTAGAAAAACTTTTGGGATAACTGTGGATTGGTTTTCTTCAGCAAGAATTTTACTCTCCTCTGCTATTGCAGGATTACTCACTTATGCATTCGTTTCACTGCTAAGTCTTTCCAGTTGGACCGAGCTTCTTTTGGGTTTAGTTATTTTTGTTGCCGTTTTTGTTCCTTCAGCTTTACTGACGCGGGCACTAACTAGATCTGACCTTGCAAACCTGACCACTATGGCTAGTGGATTAGGCGCAGTGGGAAACGTCCTAATCTATGTTCTGAGGTTAATGGAAAAGTTGATGACCTTTTTCAAACTATGATTGCCTATCTAAGTGTGGTTTTTGATGTTACATTTTTCCATTCCTGCTTGTTTTGTCATAAACCGCACAACCGCCCAACGATACTTGCATCGTGGTCGGCGGCGGACACGAAGTTTTTGACTACTTGACTAGCGCGGAACCTGCTTCTGATGCTTAAATAAATACCCTAATCATTCCACGGCATCTCATCACCGCGCCCAGCGAAAGCTATGCCCAAGCAAGGCACACAAACAAACCAATTCCACAACCGCAACAAAACTTAAAAACAAACAACCCCCACTACCACACAAGGGAGAAAAGGCACCACGCAAACAAAGACGCTACTGTCAAAGATAAACGCCTGTAAAGACCAACAAGAAGAAATAAACCTAGTCAAATCCCTCATTCCTGGACCAAAAATCTTTGTGCACTTCTCCAGCTTTCAAGACGCCCGACGACTAGCAGCAAAACTTCCCTACGCCGACAGGCCAGACACCGTAACCTACATCAAACATGCAACAAACGGTGGCTACACTCTGTTCACAGGCGGAAAAATATCAGATCAAGAAACCCAACAAATCCTCAACGCCCTCAAAGACCCAAACTGCCGACAAACAAACGCACTCTTCTACGACCTCAACCAACCTAATGCTCTGCCCTAACTACGCTATAACCTAAACCTTTTAAACGCTCCAAACTCAACCCCAACACGCCCCCCTCATCAAAACCAGAAACAACCGTAAACACAGCAGGCGGCTCAACAAACTCAAGCAACCTATCCAAAACCTGCCCCACAGGATGACCCCCAACAGCTGCTTCACTTGCTTCTTGCTCAAACCGCAACACCCCAGCCATCACCTTAGCCCCAGCTCTATCAGACCCCTCTAACTGCCGTGCCATCCGCCTAATTCTGCTAAACGAAGACGCCTCTAAAACATGCTCAGAACCCTCTACCTGAACAATTTGCCCAGTCAGCATCAAAACACGCTTAAGCACCTCCCGCGCACCAGACGGCGCACTAACAGTCAAAACTTCTATAGCATTATAAACCGCCAACGCCGTAGGAACACCTTCCAAAGCCAACGTCAACGCCGACATCACAAAATCATATGCAACCCTATCCGCCTCCTCAGCATCTCGCGCAGTCAAATCAGCTAACAACACCGCCCTCTGACCCTGAGCACCAGCAAACTCCTTCACAATAAGCTCCCCAAACCGAAAAGTATGCTTCCAATCCATATCTTTCCAGCGGTCCCCCGCCTGAAATTCACGACTCCCAAGATATTCAACGCCACTTTTAGCAGCCCGCTGAACCCTATGCGACGCAACAGGTGCAGCTAAACCAACACCAGCGGCCGTCTGTTCAAGATACTTATCAGCAAGCCACCGCGCATACTTAGCCCTCGGAATAATATGCAAATCAACCAACTCAAGAACCTGACTTACCTGAACTAATCCCCTTTCGTCAACTGCAACAGCTTCCACAGCAACCTTACTTGGACCAGCTAAAGGCGGAACAAACCGCAACCCCACCCCAACTTCCCCTCTAACAGGTAAAACCAAATTCTCTGGCAAAATACTCACCCACGAACACAAAGCACGCAAAGAAACAAAAACTGGAACCCCCGCCTTGCTTTTTAGACTAGTTTTGCTCTCACCTGTATCCCCAACAACAACCCTGCTCCACGTATTCGAATGCCCAAACGGCGCTCTCGGAACACGAAAAACAAAGTACCAAACAACACCTAAAAGATAACCCACCAAAACCAAAGCGGTCAACAGCAACGTAAAATTAACCAACAAAACAGACGCCACTAAAACCAAAAACAAACTCAACAAAAGAGTTTTCATAACAGAAGTTAACCTTCTCCCAACTTTACCCCCCTCAAAACACGGACCCACCGCAGCCTTACGCAAACTCTGATCCAACAAAAACAACCCGGGAACAATCAACAAAACCGAAAAGCCTTCACCAACCAAAGAAACCAACGCTAACGGCACAAAAACCAACGACGCCACAACCAACGCCAACTCCAAATTGGCTTTCACTGACTTATATACCAAAAACAGTTGAACTGCCAATAAAACAAGCGCCAACCCCAACTGCGGCAACGGCGAAACAAAAACCGCCAGCAAGAGCACTAACACAAGATACCCTTTAGTGACAGTTTTTGCAGTTACCGAACTCATCAACGACTCATCTAGATTTTTGGTACTGGAACACTCTGCAACACTCTATCCGCTATGGCATCTGCTGTAACATTTTCCATTTCCGCTTCAGGCTTCACCCGAATCCTGTGAATCAAAACATACGGCGCCAGCTTCTTAACATCATCTGGGATGACAAAGTCCCGACCTTGCAAAAACGCCATAGACCGCGATCCCTTAAAAAACGCAACCGCTGCACGAGTACTAGGTCCAGAAACAATATCTGGATCCTCTCTTGCACGTTTAATCAGTGAAACAATATAATCCATAACGCTGTCGGAAACGTGAACCTTCTTAATGATTGCCTGTAATTGCATGATGTCACTAAGTGATGCAACAGACTTTACATCTGGTTTCTCGATGTAGTCAAGTTTGGCAATGATTTGCTTCTCTTCTTCTTTACTTAGGTAATCGCTCCATACGCGAAACATAAAGCGGTCTGCCTGCGCTTCCGTCAACGGGTATGTTCCTTCAGAACCAAACGGCAATTGACTTGCAATAATCATGAATGGTCTAGGCAAAAGTTGAGTAATTCCCTCAACAGTAACTTGCCGTTCTTGCATCGCTTCGATCAAGGCTGCTTGCGTACGTGGTGTGGTTCGATTTAACTCATCAGACAAAACCACATTTGCAAACAAAGGTCCCTCCATGTAACGTGACTTGCCATCAGGACTGTAAAGATAAAACCCGGTTACGTCAGCAGGTAACATATCGGGCGTAAACTGGATACGCTTAAAATCTCCCCCGATAACCTGCGAAAACGTCTTAGCAAGCAACGTCTTAGCCGTGCCGGGCATACCCTCAATTAAAACGTGCCCTTCACCAAGCAACGCGGTCAAAAGTACTTCTTTAATTCCCTCTTTACCAACGACAACCTTAGAAACTTCAGATAAAATCTTACTTGGAATTTCAGCTAAATCTTTTTCAGTTTTTTCCAACTTTGCCACCTGAACGCCACATCGGTTTTAAAGATATCACCAATACCACGGCTATTAAGGTTAACGTACCAAGCGGCGAAGCAACAACCCCATAAACCACACCAAGACCGCTCTTGGCATCATCCAAAGCTGTCCTGGGCAAATGTAACTGGTCAACAAATACTTGATCAGCATCATGCAAACCAACAATGTTGTCAATGAATCGTAAATTATCATCTAACTCTAGCATTCCGTTAATCAAAAAGCTCGGGTCAGTAACCACCACTACATCTCCTTGAGACAGCTTACAATAAGCAGCTACTGGTAGCGGTCCAGTGGGCTCATAACTATCCCAAGCGCCATTATCGTTCGTATCTAAGAAACTGAACCTAGACGAAAAAGCCAAAACCGTTACGTCATCAGTGTTATTTAGACATGAAGCATGATTAAACATAATACTGCTAACGTTAGCTGTAATCGCAGAGTTATTTGTGAAGTCCGTTATCTTGGGCAAAAACTTGTTTCGATAATTAAAGAGCGGATCCAATAAAGTCTCGCCCGTAAATGTAACATTTAACCCTACTGCTTTCAACACTTCATTACCATACCCATAATCATCCAAAACAACCAACGTACCCCCATTAGACACATACGCTTTCAGCTGTTCAAGTTCAACTTGACTAAACGGCTCATACGGAACTAACAGCAACGCTGTATGTTCAGGCTCAACAGGCAAACTGTCAAATGAATTCAACGGTGACAGATCGGTATCTGATTCAAGGCTGCTTAAACCATTCCAAAACGGGTTATCGACTCTGAAGTCTCCGTTCACAGGGAAAAACCAAATCAATGCCGCCATGGAAACTAAAATCACCAACGTCAAAGACAGTAGCAGCTTACTGGTTTTCACTTCGATACCCTCCTATTTTATTTGCCAACGCTTCAGCCCTCTTAGCCTCTTCAATAGTCGGAGTCACCGCTGAATACAGAGCCCTTTCAGCTAACCCCGTTAATTCCACAAATACCCCAGCTGCCTCCCCTAAACGTGGCTCTGTCTCTTTTAAGAACTCACGCAACGTCATGTTAATCTCCAAAGTTCTTCCAGTAACTTGTTGAACCAGTTTAACTGCATTAACGTATGCCTGCAAAACTTTACCTTTAGTTCCCTCAAACTTGTACTCAACCTTCAGCTCTGGCGCCCTGTCTTGGATAACTGCTGTTTTTTCTGAAAGCACACTTGGCGCCTTCAGAGTTTCTTTTACAGCGATTTTTTCGTGTTTGCCTCTGGCAAACTTTACGTAAACAACGCCGAAGACCGCAATGCCAGCAACCAACGCTATAACAACACTGATGTAACTAAGGACAAAAACGTCTACACTTGTCTGTCTATTTGCTTGCCAAGGCTCTGCTGGGTCAACTGAAACCGTAAGCACCTGAGAGCCAACAAACCCCGCGTTCAGCGGAATACTGATTGTGGCATTATAGCTACCATCCGAAGAAGTGAGCACCGAAGTTGTACTGCCTGTAAATTGTATTGTCACGTTAGCATTGACTAGTGGTATAGAACTTGAAAAAACTTGGCCGCTGACAAAAACATCTGACGGCGCCATTACAAATGTGGGTACCTCCACTTGTACTGTTGAAGCTTTTAATGTCACGTTCATAGCTTTCTGCACATTTGCTCCAGCATAGACTCCCACAGATAACACCGACAAAGCAAGTGTATGGGCGCCAGTCTTGGTGGATGCACTAAGAGTTACTTTAAAACTAAACGTGCCATCGTTGTTGGTTTGCGTTGTGGCTAACGTGACGCCGTCTAGGTGCATCTGAACTTGCCTTCCGCTCAACGTTCCCAGCGAACTTATGTTGCCGCTTACAGCCAACTGTAAACCTGGATACCCAACTGTAGGTGCCAAAACCGTAAGCTGAGTTTCATAGAAATTCACGTTAAGTGTAATTTTGGGGCTTGCTGATCCTAGGTAGACTCCTGTGTCGTTTCCTGAAGGTGAATACAGCGCTTGTACCGACATAGTGTGTACATAACGATAAGGAATCTGCAAGGTCGCTGAATACTCGCCATTGGCATTTGTTATAACGGTAGCAACGTTTCCGCCATCTAAAAGTAACTTAACTGTACGACTCTGCATCCCCGTTCCGTTGGCCCTTAATACTCCTGACGCAGTAACAGCCTGACCAACAAAGCAACTTGTTGTATTCAAACTCAAAGTTATTGTCGTTGCAGTGAGGTTCTGTTTAGTGATGTTTTCAGCTTGTTGTTTTATCTCCTGAAGTAGCCTGTGATATTCTTCGATAAGTTCATTTAACCTTTGGATAATGGCTGAAAGTTCATCGTACGCTTGCCTTACTTTGCTAGCTACCGGCGCTGCAAAGACCCCAATGCTTTGACTCAAAGTTGCAGTCGCATCTTGAAGGTCGCTAAGAATTATCTGAGCCTCAGCCACAAGAACGCCTGCACGATTCAAATTAGCCCACGCATCATCTAACCGATATTGGTTTAGAAGCGCTGATGCGTTATCTAGCGTGGTTTCTAGTTCTCTTAGTACATTGATTAGTTGCTGAGTTATGTTGTTGTACCTGTTGATTATGTAAGCTAAATCTGCTGGAACTGTTATACTGCTAAGTTGTTCTGCTAGTCGGCTTGCATTGTCATACTGCCTGGATGCTGCCAGCGAGAGTACATCTACATACTGAGTTAGAAACGAATAAGCATCCAGTAGGCTCTCTGCAGCTGCTGGGTCTTCATGAGGTACCCGTGACAGTTGCGCTTGCACTAACGTACAAGGCAAAACCATTGACGTAACAATCAAAAAAATCAAAATCCCAGCTGCTTTTTTCAAAAGTTTACACCTACCAGTATTTGCAAGACCTTCAAAGCCACAATGAGAATAAACACACTAAACAACGCATAACCAATCATGTTAACTACTTTTTGGGTTCGGGCAGAGAAGGGTGAATGCAAAAGTGTCAAAATAAAATATTCTATTATGAACAATGAAACAAAAAGGTCCAACGTGCTTGCGGCATAGAACGATAAAGCAAAAGTTGTAGCCATGTAAGTAAAAACAAGGGAATAGAGATACCTTTCTATAACTCTCAGAAACTTCGCCCCGTCTGCTTTAATTCTACAAGAAGCTTACTTTTGCTCGTTTGCTCAGAGACAATAGATATTGGTTGATCTAATACTTCGGCAACCACTGAAGCAACTAAGGACGCTATGGGGCTTCCAATAACTTTGTACACCCACATATTGCGGTATTCTAAACGTGGGTTAGAAATTTCCACACGGATAGCATTGCCATCCCTTGTTACCCGACTGGCATCCGCTAAACTCAATGTTCCTGTTAACACAAGAGAAATTGCTGTTTCCAAATCACCTTCTGCAGCATCAGCTTTTGAGCTTACAAAGCTGGTAACTGAAGATCCTGGAGTAGAAATCAGCAAGCCTACATCTTCCGAGTTTGGACCATGTTTTACAATTAGCCTTTTAGGTAATGCAATTTGACCCAAGATTGGCGGATGCGGATTAGAATGCAGTGGTATTAATGCTTGATTTTTTCCACTGGCCATTGAAGACGGCACATACACTGCTTTTGATTCCAGTCCTAACTCTTCAACAATGGCTGAAATGTTTTCCAATCCTGACTGTAAAAGTATCGCACTAGCTTGAGGTGAAATTTTTGGTTGCCCTCTGGATAAAGCGAATGAAACTGCGGAAACAATGAGTGTGGAGATGCCTAACGCTGTTAAAGGCGTGGAATTGAGAACCAAAAATGAGCCTGCGGTAAGTGATAATCCAGCTAAAGCTAAACTAGCTCCAAGTAGACTGAATGTGCTTCTATCAGTCATTCACGTATGCACCATCAAGTGAGTCAGCTCTTCACCTATAGAGGTCAAGGGCTACTAGCTCAGTAGGTTGTCATCCGCTTTTAATAAAGTTTAGATATTTACGGCTTTAAACTAATAATCAAATTAAAATGTGCGTTAACTGATTGCATCTATACTGGCTATTTTTGGCTTAGTTTGTAATAGCGAAACTTGCGCACTAACGCCGCAATTGCTAGTCCTTCAGCAAACACTGTTAACGCAATCATAATTGGAGTTAATCTAATGCCCCATGGCATGTAGTTTAAAATTAACCCGATAAGTGGTACAATCGCTAAGCTTAACCCTATCGACAGCGCTAATCGTTCTAGGCTGTCAATTTCGCCTCCTCTTGGATATAGCACTGCTAGAAGCATAGCGCCTGGCAGAAACAGAATAAACGCTCCCCCTAAGACATATCGAACATAAATCAACGGTGAAGTGTCGACAAGAAAAACTACGGCTAAGGTAACTCCGACTAAGGCTGTTATAGCCCAAAACCATAAACTGTCTGCACTAAGTGAAAAACCCAAAAACGTTGAAGGCGGGTTCGGTTTTGAAACTTCCAGTTCGCCTTTTTTATACAGCACGTACACTGTCTTAGAAGCGTCATTAAATTTTAGACCCTTTTCTTTAACCAGCCTGTCGACAAGTTCAGGAAGAGTTACGTCGCCTAGAGAGTTTGCTGTTTCCTTGACAACTTTTTCGATATCTGCGCTCAAACTCTCTACTCCTAAGCATCAAGCTAATGCTAACTATTTCCTGTACATTTTTATATATGCATTATGCTAACATCACTATTCCAAGGTTGAGCACGGGCATGAGGGCTTTATCTAAACTGCTGCTACTCCTTCTTGTGGCAATTTCAATTGCTGCTATTGTAACTGCTGCCTGCTGTCAAACAACGTCCATAGCTGATGCCCATGATGCAATAATTGTTGCCTACAACGCTGTAGTTGATGCAAGTAACAAAGGCGCAGATGTAAGCGAACTAACTGGGCATCTAAATCAAGCCATAACTCTCACTGAACAAGCCCAAGCCCAATTAAACATAAATGCTTCCTACGCTCAAAATCTTGCTACACAAGCCCAAACCATAGCCGAAAATGTAACTTCGCAAGCTTTAATCCTCGAAGCGGACAACACAATTACCATAATCACTGCAGTAACTGTCGCCGTTTTAGTGGCAGTTGGTGTGATTGTCTATTTTTTTGGTCCTAAAGTGTTCTGGAAACTTTGGCTAACTCTGAGAAAAAACTATCGCGTAAAAGTCAAGAACTTAGCCACTCATAATAAGGGTCTCATAATTACTGGGGAACAGATTTGTGCGGTTGTACTTGGTTTAACCGTTGTAATTGCGCTTGTTGCGGCTTCTCCTTTCTTTCTCCCAAAAACTACAGGTGAACAATTCTCGGAGTTGGGTCTTTTGGGTCCTAACATGACTTTAGGTGACTACCCGTCACAGATTGTGGCTGGAAACAGTGTAAACCTCTTCATATATGTCGGCAATCAGATGGGTCAACCCATTTACTATACTGTTCTAGTAAAACTAGGGGACAATACAACAATCGCACCTGCGTCATCACAGTCTATCCAAGAATACAGCCAAGTTCTCCCTAACAATGGCAATTGGACCTTCCCAGTCAGCATAACCTTAGACACACCTGGCCTTAACCAGCGTATTCTCTTTGAACTCTGGATATACAACCAAACTCTCAACCAAATTCAGTATCATGAACGCTGGGTGCACCTTTCGCTTAACGTAACCGCACCCGCAACCTAAAAAACCAATCCTCGCTAACTTACTGCTGAGGGCAAAACGTGCAGTCGCTAACTTTCAGGATGCTATTCCGCAAAAAAGGAACCGCATCAACCATCTTAGCCATTGCTCTCTTAATTGCCCTTCTAGCCTCTGTTAATGCCCTTGTAAACAACATAAATGACCAAACCAACGTCTTAAGTGCACTTGCAGGCGTAGGCAACACCTACCTTATCGTAAACCAAGACTCTGACTCAATAAATCCCAGTCTTACAAGCGCCTTACGTGGCATGGCTGACATAACCTATGTCCTTCCACAAACTGTGACAACTGCAACACTAACAACACAATCAGGCAGCTATGCTATCACCTTGAGAGCTGTGGATGACCCAAAAACCTTCTTTACCGCCTACAAAACAAGTATAAACGGTTCTGTTGGCGTAAATCAATCCCAAGCAAACATCGGCATTATTCTCTCAAACGAATATGCAATCCCCAAAAATACAACTGCAACCCTAACAGTCGGAGACAAAACCCAACAAATTGCTATAACAGGTATAACACAAACAAATTCACAAGCTGACACTCAGCTAATTGTTCCGCTGTCAACAGCAATCTTCTTAACAGGAACAACCAGCATCTCTTCAATAGAATTCGTCGTCAAGAACCCCGCAACCGCCGACCAAACCCTAAACAAAATTACCCCACTTCTATCAACTAACGAAGAAATCATAAAAACCCAAGAAATCACCGTTTTCGCCCAAGACATAAACAGCCAAATTCTCAGCTTCTTAAACCTCTGGTCAATTGCTATTTTCATAATAGTGGCTGCCAGCTCCTACGTTATTGCCTCCCGACTAATCACCGACGCCAAATACGAAATAGCTATGCTACAAACCATTGGTGCCAAGAAAAAAACCACTTTTCAAACAATTCTGCTCCATACATTAGCTGTTGCGCTTTTAGGTTCTGCATTAGGCATAGCGTTAGGTGATACTGGGGCACAAGTTGCAGCCACAGCTGTACGCTGGGCTTGGGGAAACACGCAACTGGCGCCTTTTCTTGAATTAAATCAGGCTCTGATTATCTTAGGTTTAGCTTTGGTAGCAGCTTTTCTTGGTTCCATTTATCCTGCCCTAAAAGCAACTAACAAGCCCTCACTGGAGGCGCCGCTATGACTCTTCGCGGCTTCAAGTATCTACATCGAAACCGGCTTCTAACGCTCACGGCGATACTGATTCTTACGTCAATGCTTTTTTCCGTAACTGCTTTCAGCTTTCTAGGCATGTACAACGGTTTTTCTAACTATGCAGGTGAAGCAGACGATATCGCAGCAATCTATGGTACCCAAGGCAGTACGCCCTTAACTGGCATAATACCTGTTTATCTTGCTGACGAATTAGGTGCCATAAATGGGGTTCAAGCAACCAGCCCTGAAATAATAGCTCCCTGTGTAATCAATGACCAATCTGTCTTTGTACGCGGCGTAGTTCCTCAAGAGGTTGAAAAACTAAACCCCCTCAACATTAAACAAGGCGTCACACTCAGCCTTTCTGACTTAGATGCAGCTCTAATCGGCATAAACTTGGCACAAAGACTCAACCTAAAAGTTAACGACACTATAACCGTCTTTGGTACTTTGGCACAACAATATGTAACCTTATATGTCCAAGGCGTGTTTAGCTCTAATTCGCCTTTAGACGATGAAGCCATAGTTCCACTGTATTGTGGGCAGTGGCTCAGAGGCTTAACCTACAATCAAGCTTCCCTAATTCGGGTAAAAATGGACACCACTCAAGTTAACCTAAACACCCTCTACCAGACTATAGCTAAAGAAGCCACCCAACCCACCACACAACCTAACGCGACCAAAACTGAAACCCAAAAAGAACTAGAAGCCCTAATTCCTTTAGTTAAAATTAAATTCAGTCTCCAAACCATAGGCATCCAAGAAAGCCAAGATTTCATGAAAAACTACCTCAACCGTTATGGTGTAAGCAAAGATACTCTTATCGCGCTTTCAGTGGCTGTTTTTGCTTTTGCCAGCGGAACCGCCGCTTGTGCTTTAACTCTGTTCTTAAACCAGCATAAGCATGAAACAACTGTTTTGCGCTCCATTGGCACATCTAAACGGACCCTAAAACTTGATTTAATTGCGAAAACGCTGCCTTGGGCAATAGCTGCCTCCGTAATTGGTAGCGTGTTAGGTTCAGTGGTTCTTCTTTTTATACAAAACTTAGGTTACCTCCAAGTTTTGTCGCACAGAATCATTTTTCCAGTTGACCCACTTATCATAGCAGCAAACATAGCGCTAATCACAGTCCTAGTAATAATTGGTATAGTACGTTCAAAGGTGGAACCATGAGGAAAACAACCTTTCTCTATTTCCTAATACCAGTGGTCGTTGCCATAGCACTACGGTTGTACCCCACGGTCACTAGCGGCATGCCCTTTTCAACCGACGCATGGTCTCCCATAAGAAACACCCAGCTTCTAATTCAAAACACGCCTATTCCTCTTAACGCGCCGATTTTTGACGGATACAACAATTTTTGGCCAGCTAACAGCATCTTTGGCGCTATACTCTCTCAAGTTACTGGTATAGATGTGCTTCAATCAATGTCTTTATTTTTCCCCATAATCGGTGCCATGGCAATAGTGGTCTTCTTTGTAATTGTGAGAAAGCTTTACAACACAAAAGTAGCTTTTGTTGCTTCCACTATTTTCGCAGTTGCCTACAGCCATGCGTTCTTCACTGCTGGAGTCACTAAAGAAACCTACGCCAGTCCGCTTTACATGCTTCTTATCCTAATGTTTATACATCCGCGGTTGGGAAAAAACCGACAAATTTTTCTCTTTACGATAGCTTCAGTTGCATTGGCATTAACTCACCACTTCACCGCCCTAATCACCATCCTAATTCTGACAAGTATAGCCGTAGGCAATTTTGCCAACAAAATGCGAACTGGAATCCAACCTGCCCTGCACGATTTTCTTCTCATAATTATTCCAACCGCCGTAACAGTCACTTACTTTGAGCTTTTTGCTCAAACAGGAATGGCCATGCCCTTGACTGTAGCTGACTGGATTGCTTTAAGCTCATTTCAAGCGTTAGCTCTCGCAACTGCCCTCTACACAATATACAGTCGACCTACGCTAACAACTAACTTTAGGCTCCTTGCCCTCGCTTTTGCCTCAGTCGCTGCAGTTTTAATCTATGTCTTGCTCAGTGTAACAACTGCTCTTGTACCGGGGTTCACAGTTACAGCTCAAGAAAGTACGCTTCTGTATGTAACACCCTACTTTATCCTAGCTCCTTTTATGTTCATAGGGTTTGAAAATCATAAAAACAGCCGCACTATAACCCCGCTGTTCTGGATCGCCCCTTTAGCTGCGCTGGAAGCCTTTGCGATTTTCAGCAACTCGGTTCAGGGTATGAATCTCTGGATACGCACCCCTGACTTCATTTGTGCCCCAGCAGCTATCCTTGCAGCCGTAGGCATCTACTGGATTGCCCAAAGAACCACAACTCCTTTGCGAAAAATCATGAAACCCGCCTTCGCAGTTTTGCTTATTGCAATTATTGCGTTAGGCAGTTATGGCATGTACGCTACCGTGACCCTGCAAAAACCTGACATGGGTTACCAATGGCTCTATACTACTCAAGAATTCCAAGCTGCTACATGGGTTAACGCCACAACCAATCAAACCGTTTCAGGGGACGTAAAAGTCTCATATCTGCTGCAAGACTACTTTGGTTTGCGCGTAGATGAAGCTGGTGGCTTCAAATACTTAGACAACCAAACTTCAACCCAGCCTAAACTGCTGTTCATTTACAGTCAAATGGGTCAAAACGGCTATGTGCTTGCCCTTCACGGTGTAGACTTGCCTCAAGACTGGACCCAAAGAACGGATCAGCTGAATCAAATTTACTCAAATAAGAATGTCAAAATATACTCAGGAATAGATGTGCCATGATTGAATTGATAAATGTTTCAAAAAATTACGGCTCCACCGTGATCCTTAAGCAACTAAACCTGAACGTTGGAGAAGGCGAATTTATTTCTGTTCGCGGAAAATCAGGTGTAGGCAAATCCACTTTGCTAAAACTGATTGGTTTTCTAGATGTTCCTGATGAGGGTAAAGTTAAACTTCTTGGAAAAGAAGTTCACAAGCTTACCGATACTGAAAAATCTAACTTGCGGCTTAAAAACCTCGGGTTCGTGTTCCAATTCTTCAACCTTATGCCTTCGCTAACCGTGATAGAAAATGTTGAATTGCCCCTTGCTTTGGCAGGTGCCAGCAAATCTCAGCGGAGAACGCGCTCCCAAGAACTCCTCCAATATTTTAATCTGGAAAACCTTTCCGAGCGGTTTCCTGAAAGCCTCAGCGGCGGCGAAAGGCAACGCATAGCCCTCATAAGAGCTTTAGCCAACAACCCTCGTATCCTCATAGCGGATGAACCTACATCAAGCATAGATGACGAAAACACGCAACTTGTGCTTAACTTACTCAAGCAGGTTAACCAAGAAAGCAAAGTAACTGTCGTATTAACTTCAACGGACCTGTATGAAAAGTTGCCCACCGATAAAGATTACCTGCTAAAAGATAGTTGCCTGTCCATTTTGTGAAGTAGAAATAACGGTTTTTGAATTAAAATCGAAATTGGTAAACTACCAAAACTGTAGGAGACTCTTACGCCAATGCAGGTGGGCAATATCCCAATACCCATTCATTTCCAAAATAGCCCTGCTGTTTATTATCACTGGTGTATAGAACAAAGTCTTATGATAATACATCCAAGTCACTGAGCTCACAAAAGCAGCACAAACTCCATGTCGGCGACTACTCTGAAGTCGAGGTTTAAGCAACCAATTAATACTCTTACACAGCACATAACTAGCGAAGTGGACTGTATGAAGCTTCTTGTAACTGGCGGCTTAGGCTTTGTCGGCAGCAACTTCTGCAGATACATCCTAGCTAACTATCCTAATTATGAAATTGTGAACGTTGACAAAGTCGGCATAGGAGCTAACCCAGCAAGTTTGCATGACTTAGAAAATGACGACCGATATCAGTTCATTAAAGGGGACATATGCAACCCTCAACTCATACACAAAATCATCACCCGTGTAGATGCCGTGGTGAATATTGCTGCCGAAACTCATGTGGATCGTAGCATAATTGACCCTTATGCGTTTTTGCAGAACAATGCTGTTGGAACTTACACCGTACTGGAAGGAATCCGTAAACACAATTCAAAAGCTCGTATGGTGCAAGTTTCAACTGACGAAGTTTATGGCGCAGCAGAAACTGGTTCATTTACGGAAAACACCCCCTTGATGCCCTCTAACCCTTACTCTGCTTCCAAAGCAGCCGCGGACATGTTTGTGCTTTCTTACTGTCGCACCTTCAAACTGAACGCGTCCATAACCCGATGCACCAACAACTTTGGACCTTATCAGATGCCTGAAAAACTCATACCTAAAACTGTGATTCGTGCTTTGAATGGTTTATCTATTCCTGTGTACGGAACGGGGGCAAACATCCGAAACTGGATATACGTCCAAGATCACTGTTCAGCCATAGAGACTGTTCTTGAGGCCGGACAAGCAGGCGAAATCTATAATGTTTCAGCAAAAAACGAAGTTACAAACCTGACTCTTGTCAAAAAAATCCTCCAAATTCTAGGCAAACCTGACGACTCTATAACATTTGTGGACGACCGTTCTGGGCACGATGCGCGATACAGCTTGGATTCATCAAAACTTTCCTCGCAACTTGGGTGGGCGCCAAAGTTTGGTTTTGAAGAGGCTTTGCAGTCTACGATTCAATGGTATGTTGCTAACGAGAAATGGTGGGGCCCTTTTGCCACAGAGAATATTTTGCATGAAACACCTTGGGGCACCAAGTGACATTTTTATTTGTGTATAAGCATGATATTCTAATGTCTGCTCAGTTTGCCTTCTAAGTGCCAACCTAACTTTCCCAAAATCGGACCCTTGGAGCATAATTTGCAGTTTTCCTGAGATCCTCTTTTTTAAAATTTGAATTTAACCCAAAATCGCTTCGCCCAGACCACAAATCCCATCAACCCCACAACCAAGAAGTCGCTCACTAAAATCACATTTGCAGGCATCCACAAGCCCCCAAATACAGTTAACCATGTTCCTACCGCAAACGCCACATACAAGCAACCGCACGCAAAAACCAACTGCAACACATCTAAAACTCGTCGAGCCCGAAAAGCCACACCCTTTAGCCAAACCAATCCGTGCCGTATCTGGACCGATACATCCGCTAAATCATCAACTACCAAAGCCAATCCTCCAACTACAAAAAACCGTCCTGCGCTTATTCCTAAATCAGGGCTATTCAATGTGAGTAGTTCCCAGGGCATCACGCGTCCAAACACCGCCAGCCCTAAAATTGCGCCAAAAAATAGTGCTGCCCCATATATGTAGTGGTGAAACCACAACCGTCGTAAGTGAACTCGGCCAATAATTACTGCAGGATACATGCACAGCAACCCGCATAAAACTCCCATCCACAACATGTTTCCATCAACCAAAAATGGCCAGTATGCACGCCAGCCATCTATGTAAACTCCGCGTAAAAGTCCTCCTACGCAAACAAAGCCCAGTAAAATCCCAAAAATTAATCCTAACCCTAAAATCTTGACACCTAACCCCCTCATGTTGACACCAAACACACACCCTTGTTAACACATAAAAACCCACCTCAAAAACACCTGTCTCTTATGAATCGCTTCGGCGTCGACAAACGCCTACACAGCAACCCAAAACAACAACCAACAAAACTACCCCTATCAACAATCCAAATCCAAAGAATCGCAAAACCAGCAAAGCGAACACCCGCAAAGAACCTACTACAGGCTCAAAAAATGAATAACTGGGCAAATTTCCAGAGGAGAACACAGCAAACCTAATTCCGCTAGGCAATCCCACAGAAGAAACCCCTCTCCATGAATTAATCTCTGAATTAGATCCTGCCCATTTGAACACTGTAGCTACTCCGAATACGTCTAGATTAGAAACTCCTCGTGCTGGGCTGCTCAGTAAACTTGTTGGGAACATGATGTCTCCGTCAAAGTTGCAGTGGCCTAAACCTAAACTATGGCCTAGTTCGTGAACTGCAAGGTTTTGCATGTCTATTCCGCTTAGTCCTACTCCTAATCCGCTGTTTACTGCAAGTGTGATGGAACTGTTTTGTGCTACGCCAGCGACTGAGTATGTCAGGGCGTACCATCCTGTGTCTTCTTCTATAAACGGTTGATCAGTCCATGAAACATAGATGTCATAATCTGGTCTGCAATCTTCTGAAACAGATGCCACTAGATTAAGTTTTGACATGTACTGGTAACCCGTGTAGTTTTCTGCGTTTGTCTTAAATGCGTCGTTCCAAACGCCTACCGCTCGTAAAACGGAATCTACGTAGATTGGATCCCACCATGAAGCGGTTTCGTTGGTTAAAATGAGCACTTTAAGGTTAGTGTGGTTCCATGTGAATCCTTCTAGTTCTATTTGTGCGTGATTGCCTGAATCTTTAGCTTGGACTGTCCAAAATAAAGAAGCGCCAATTATAGAGACGCTAATGATGAGGAACATCAAAATTGCTAAAGTTGTTTTTCTTATCTTCGGCATAAGCGCCAAACTACAACCCCCAACCTTCGCTATTATATATTACGTTTACGGTGCTGTTACCACAAAGTGTATAACTTTTGCAGAATTGCTGGTTCTGTATGTGGTTGAGGCTGCTTGGTTTTGTGTCAAATTGCATTTTCAATGTGGCGGCTACGTGTTTCTTTCTGTTTTGTTGTTGTGGCGCTTGCTTTAGGCGTGTTATTTTCATGTCTTTTTCGTAATTGACCGCAAACGATAAAATGTCCCCTGTAACCATCTTATACTTCAAACTGGAGGTCCGTAAATGAGCAAGGCTGCCGATATGGCCAAGGTTTCAGCAAAAGGCGGTTTCCACTTGCTTTTGGGTCTTGTTGCCTCCACTTTGATTTCTTCTGCTGGTACCATTTTTATTGCTCGGCTTTTGGGTTCAGATAACTATGGTCTTTATGCAATCGTTTTGACTGTCCCCAACCTTGTAAGTATCTTTCGGGATTGGGGCGTTAACACTGCGATGACGCGGTATTCGGCTCAATTTCGCGCTGAGAACCGTGGTGATGAAATTCGCAGTATTGTGGTTTCGGGTTTAATTTTTGAGCTAGTTTTGGGTTTGGTGCTTACTGTGCTTTCGGTTTTGTTGGCTGGGTTTTTGGCGACCGATGTTTTTCATCGTCCTGTTATTGCTCCGCTTATTCAGATTGCTTCTTTTTCGGTTCTTGCTAATGGGTTGATGGCGGCGACTTTGTCTGTTTTTACTGGTTTAGAACGGATGGAACTTACTAGTATTGTGTGGGTGGTTCAAGCGGTTATCAAGACTGCTTCGGTTGTTGGTCTTGTGATTTTAGGGTTTGGAACTGCGGGTGCGGCAATTGGGTTCACTGCGGGCGCGGTGTTTGCTGGTGCGGCTAGTTTGGTTATCATGGGGGTGCTGTATCGGAAGCTTCCTAAGCCTGTAAGTTTACGGTTAGAAATCAAAGCTTACTTGGGGACTATGCTTAGTTATGGTGTGCCTTTTTCGTTGGCGGGGATAATTGGCGGGTTTTTGATGCAGTTTTACATGATTTTGCTTCCCATGTTTTATGTGACTGATAATGTGATGATTGGGAATTATGGGGTAGCTCAGAATTTTGTTGTGTTGATTACTTTTTTTGCTACACCCATCACGACGTTGCTGTTTCCAGCGTTTTCTAAGCTTGACCGTGTGCATGATGGGGAGACTTTGCGAAATGTGTTTCAGTATTCGGTTCGGTATGCGGCGTTGTTTGTTGTTCCTGTGGCTGCTTTGGTGATGTGTCTTGCTGGTCCAGCGGTTTCGACGTTGTTTGGCAGCACGTATGAGTCGGCTCCGTTGTTTCTTGCGTTGCTTGCGATTTCGTATTTGTACACGGCGTTTGGTAATTTGAGCGCTGCAAATCTCATCAACAGTCAGGGGGAGACGAAGGTTTATTTGTATTTGACTTTGTTGACGGCGTCGATTGGTTTTCCGATGGGTTATTTGTTAATTATGAATTTTGGTGTGTTAGGTTTGATTGCGACTTCTTTGACTGCGGGGGTGCCCAGTTTGGTTGTAAATTTGCGTTACATTCATCAGAAGTATGGGGTTTCGGTTGATTGGCTTTCGTCGGCTAAGATTTTGTTTTCTTCCGCTTTAACGGCGATTTCGACTTATCTGATTGTTTCCGAGTTTGCGTTTGCCAGTTACGTTAAGTTGTTTTTGGGGGTGGTTGTGTTTGTGTTGATTTTGGTTCCTGTTTTGTTGGTGACGCGCACGGTTACGGTGGATGATGTTGATAATTTGCGGGGCATGACCAGTGGGTTAGGCGCTATTGGCGGGCTTTTTGGTTCGGTTTTGGGTTTGCTTAGGCGGCTTATGGTTGCGTTACGGCTTTAGGTTCGGATGCTGCAGCAGTTTTGTGGCTTAGTTGGAGGTGTTTTTGGAATTCTTCGCGGGTGGCGTAGACTTTTTTGTCTTGGGGGCATCGGAATCGTCCTTCTGGCGTCATCACGGGTTTGCATGCGGTTTCTTCACTTAGGATGCTCATCTTTTTTCCTCAAGTGTTAGAGTAGGGTCGTGGTTTGCTGTTAAGGGTATGTGGCTGCACTACGTAGCAACATCGGGTTGGTTATTGGAAGTGTTGTTTGATTTCTTCAAGTGTGAGCGTGGTGATGTTGTTTTCTTTCATGGTTACTTCGGCTTTTACGGCTTCTCGGGCTCTGACGACCAAAACACATTTTCCCTCAAAATGTACCGCTGATGAGTAGGCGTATTCGATGTTGATGGCGTTTTCGCCTAAAATTTGGGTTATTTTTGAAATGGGGTTTTCTTTGGTGACCAAGATGGCGGTGACTTCAGTGTTTTTCTTGGCTTTAGATACGTTAAAGTTGGCGTCTTCTAGTGCGGTGGCGGCTTTTTGGGGGTCAGCGGTTATCATGCGGATGACGCCGAATTCGCCTGACTCGGCTATGCAAAGGGCGTAAACTTTGATGTTCAACGCTTCCAGCTGGGAAAGCAAATAATGCAACGTTCCCGGCTTATTGTCCAGAAACACGCTAACCTGCTGAATGGACACACAAGTCACCGATTGTATTGGTGCACAAACGGTATTTAACTTTTCACGTAGCGTGTTGCGTCTCTGCTGCTTGGCTTGTCTATAGCCCCCCTTATTTAAAGCCGCAAATTTGCGGACCTGTTGCTCTCGGAACCTACCCGCATTTATAATAGAACTGGTCGAAGGTTCAACTAAAAATTGAAACCATCTACAATGGACCATTTCCCAGAATGGGATAAACACACATTCCCAATAGCGATTCTACTCGGCGAATGCAAAGTTATTTTAGCTAGCACAAGCAGAAAACACTACCCACCCCCTCACTGGTCCTGAGGCAACGCGGAGAAAACGCGATGAACGACAAATACTGGAATAAAACCATCGAAACCATGCCCAGAAAACAACTCCGAGAACTCCAACTCAAAAAACTCAAAGCCCAAGTCAAACACTGCTACGACAACAGCCCCTTTTATCAACGCAAATTCAAAGCTGCAGGAATTACGCCTGCCAGCATCAAAACCCTTGAAGATTTGCAAAAAGTTCCTTTCACCGTAAAAACCGACTTACGAGACAACTATCCATTAGGGCTGGTGGCGGTGGATTCGGCTGAAATCGTAGAAATTCATGCGTCCAGCGGAACCACAGGCAACCCCGTTGTCGGCGCCTACACAAAGGCAGATTTGGACGCTTGGCAAGAACTCATGGCACGTTCACTTTACACAACAGGCGTCCGCCGCGAAGACGTCGTCCACATCGCCTACGGCTACGGCTTGTTCACAGGCGGGTTTGGCTTCCACTACGGCGCCCAACGTGTCGGAGCTGAAATCATCCCAGCCAGCGGCGGCATGACCCAGCGCCAAATCAAACTCATGAAAGACCTCGGCACCAGCGTACTCTGCTGCACCCCAAGCTTCGCCGTCTACTTGGCGGAGACGATGGCGGCGGAAGGCGTGAACCCCAAAAAAGACCTCAAACTGCGCATCGGCGTATTCGGCGCAGAACCATGGTCAGAACGCATCCGCGAACGCATCAACAACGCCCTAGGCATCCAAGCGTTTGATATTTATGGGTTAACTGAACTTTGCGGTCCGGGTGTATCCATCGAGTGCCCCGAACACAATGGGCTGCACATTTGGGAAGACCACTTCATAGTCGAAACCATCGATTCCAAGACAGGCGAGGTTTTGCCTGAAGGTGAAGAAGGCGAACTTGTCTTCACCCCGCTGTCCAAAACAGGTCTGCCTCTTCTGCGGTACCGCACCCGCGATATCTCCGTCATCGAAACCGACATGTGCCCCTGCAGACGCACCCACAGTCGCATGATGCGCGTGAGCGCCCGCAGCGATGACATGCTCAAAATCCGCGGCGTCAACGTGTTCCCCAGCCAAATCGAATACGTCATCATGGGCTTCCCCGAACTCGCCACCCAATACCAAATCCACGTAGACCGCCCCGACGCGCTGGACACGTTTGCGGTGAAAGTGGAGTTAACTGAAGAAGCCACCCGCAACACCACCTTAGACCTCAAAGCCCTCAAAATCCGCATCCTAAGCAAAATCAACAACGTCATCGGCTTAAACCCCGACCTAGACATCCTCAAATACGGCGAGTTGCCACGCACCGAAGGCAAAGCAAAACACGTCTTTGACAACCGCAAACGCGAAGTTTAAACTCCAACTTTATATTTAGTTCCCTGCTTCTTTTCTTTTCCAATTGAGGGGGACACGGTTGGTTTCCAAAATTGCAGTTAACACGCCCGGCGCTTACCTGCTGCTAAACGGCGACGAAGCCGTTGCTAGGGGCGCTCTTGAGGCTGGAATCAAAGTTGCCTCCGCTTACCCTGGCACGCCTTCGACGGAGATTTTGGAGGCGGTTGCTGAGGTGGCGAAGGATTTTGGGGTTTATGCGGAGTGGAGCATTAACGAAATTGTGGCGATGGAAGTGGCTGCGGGCGCCGCCATGACGGGGCATCGCGCCATGGTTTCCATGAAGCATGTGGGCTTAAACGTGGCAGCCGACGCCGCAATGACCCTTGCATACACGGGCACCGCAGGCGGGCTGCTGATTGTGGTCTGCGACGACCCCTCCATGCACAGCAGCCAAAACGAACAAGACACCCGCTACTTTGCCCTCCACGCCCAATTACCCCTGCTTGACGCGGCAAGCCCCCAAGAAGCCTACCAAATGGCAAAAAAAGCCTTCACCATAAGCGAACAACTCCAACTCCCAGTCATTCTGCGCTTGACCACCCGCGTGGCACACGTGCGCGCCAGAGTAAAAGTCGGCGCCTTCGAAGGCCCCAAACGTGAAGCTGCCTTCGACAAAGACGCCTCCCGATGGGTTATGGTACCCTCCAACGCCCTACGTAAGCATCACGTGCTTAAAGAGCAAATAGGCAAAGCCGAACAACTCGCCGACCAATCCGAATTCAACATCGCCGAAGACAACAGCGCCGAAGTCGGCGTAATCGGCAGCGGCATCGGATACTTCCACGCCAAATCTCTGCTCAACGGCAAAACGTTTTCGTGGCTCAAACTCGGCTTCGTTTATCCGTTTCCGCATGCTTTGGTGCAGCAGTTTGCTTCCAAAGTCAAAAAACTCATCGTAATCGAAGAACTGCGCCCCTTCATCGAACACAACCTCTGCAGCCTCCCCGTGAAAGTGGAGGTGCTGGGCAAAAACCAGACGGGGCTAAGCGAAATCTGCGAATTCACCCCCGACATCCTGCGCGTTGCATTCGCCAAATTAGGCTACGTGGATGCGGCTGAACCGCAGACAGCTTTGGATTTGCCCCCGCGCCCCGCCAAACTGTGCCCCGGATGCACGCACCGCGCCGTCTTCTACGCCCTCAACACCGTCAAAGCGCCCAACGGCAAAATCGTAGCCGGAGACATCGGCTGCTACACCCTCGGCTTTGCACCGCCACTGAACGCGTTGCAGACATGCCTTTGCATGGGCGCCGGCATCTCGCAGGCAGCAGGCATGGCACACGCAGGCGTCCAAGACAAACTGTTCGCCGTCATTGGGGATTCAACGTTTTTCCACGGCGGCATGCCCGGACTCCTCAACATCGTGTATAACCGCGCCAACGTGTGCGTCATCATACTTGATAACCGCATCACCGCCATGACTGGTCACCAACCCACCCCCGAATCTGGCATCACCGTTATGGGCGAAAAAACCAAAGAAGCAAACATCGAAACCATCGTTAAAGCTCTTGGCGTCGACCAAATCAGCGTCGTTGACCCCTACAATGTGAAGCAAACCAGCCAAGCCATCCGCGACGCCTACACCCACCAAGGACCCAGCGTAATCATCTCCAAACGAACCTGCCCCATGAAAGCTGGCAAAACCGCCCCCTACCACGTCACCGACAAATGCAAACTCTGCGGCTTATGCGCCAAAGTCTTAGCCTGCCCCGCCATGTCCCTCACGCCAACGAAAGCTGAAATTGACGTGAGCCTATGCAGTGGCTGCGGTGTGTGTGCGCAAATCTGCGCTTTTAACGCAATAGAGAGGGTTAACCCATGAAACTGGACTTAATTTTTACCGGCGTCGGCGGTCAAGGCGTCGTCGTTTTGAGCGATATTTTCTGCGAAGCCGCCCTGATAGATGGCTTTGACGTTGCGAAATCGGAAATTCACGGCATGTCCCAACGCGGAGGCTCCATCAGCGCCCATGTCCGAGTCGCCGACCAAGTCATATCCCCCCTTATCGAGAAGGGCAAAAGCGACGTCATCGTGGGCTTCGAAGTTTTGGAAACCGCCCGCGCCTTCTCCATGCTTAAACCAAACGGCAGCGTTGTCGTAAACACAAAATACATCCTGCCAAGCACCACAGGCAACCACCCAACCAAAGCCTGCCTGCTTGAGCAGATTCACGCCAAAGCGGGCAAAGTGTACGAAGTTGATGGCGCTCAAATCGCCACAAAACTGGGCAACCTGCTGGTTGTGAACACGGTTCTTTTAGGCGCAGTTTCGGCGTTGCCTGAAGTGCCCATAAAAGAAGACTCGTTTAAACAAGCAATCGCGGGCAGGTTGAAAGAAAAATACATCCAACTAAACCTCGCCGCTTTCCAAGCGGGACGAGACGCCACCAAACAATCGTGAGGAAACTGCATGAAAGGCGTTGACCACGTAATGGAATACTTGGGCTTAACACACCTTGAATCGCGTGAAGGCTACAGCAAAGTCTCCATGGTCGTTCAGAAACAGCATACTAACGCTTTAGGAATGACACATGGCAGCGTAATTTTTGCTTTAGCCGACTGCGCGTTTGGCGAAGCCAGCAACTTCGGCGACAACGTGGCAGTGGCGGCGCAGGTAAGCATCAACTTTCTACGACCCACCAAAGAAGGCGACCTATTAACCGCAGAAGCACTCCGCGTTTCTGATGGCAAAACCCTCTCCGTCTACGCCGTGACCGTGCGCAAAGACGACAAACCTGTCGCACTTTTCAACGGCTTAGTCTACAAACTGTCACCAACCAAGTCGCAATAAGTTCTTTTTAACCTAAAACATTAAGAAGCCAAACCCGCTTTTTGGCATGGAGCAACCGAAAAGCGTGAATCACACCGCAAAGCAAATAGCCAAACAACGCATACAAACCCTATTTGAGCAGGCAACTTTAATCCACAAAACCAACCCGCAGCTAGCCCAACGCTACATTGCTATGGCAAGAAAAATCGCCATGGCTGCCCGCCTCTGTTTGCCTGCGGTTTACAAGCGGCAGATTTGCAAAAAATGTAATGCTCTCTTGGTTCCGGGGGAAACCAGCCGTGTCCGCCTCAAATCAAAACGTGAACCGCACGTTGTCATAACGTGTCTTAACTGCGGAAGCCAAACCCGAATCCCCACAAAAAACAGATTGGAGAAAAAAGAAATTGAACAAGATAACCACCAAAATGAAGCGCCATGTTCGGCATGAACTCAAAGAGGAAGGTCCCACCATCTGGGTTGGCAAAGAAGGCCTAAAACCCACTGTACTTGCCGAAGTTGAAAAACAGCTGCAAAAAGAAAAGATGGTGAAAATCCGCATCCTCAAAAGCGCCCTGCTTGACGACTCCGCAAAAGCAATTGCCACCCGAACAGCTGAGCAGGTAGGCGCGGCGCTGGTTGAGGTGCGCGGGCACGTATTTATTATCTATCGACGCCGTAAAAAGACGCCTGAAACAACACCCAAAAAAGCATAACGCCACTTGGGGCTGGGGCTTGTTTATTCAGCCTCAAGCTACCCTTTGTGTTTTAACAACTAATAATATTTATATTAGGCTTAGCTGTCTTACTGCAAGGAATACTAACAGAAGAGAAGATAGTCTTGACAACTCCTCATGATGTTCCAGCTTCGCTATTCATTGAACGTGTAGCCAAATATCTAAAAGAGAACGTTGAGCAAGTGCAGCCTCCAGCATGGGCAGCAGTTGCCAAAACAGGGTCCCACACTGAAAAGCAGCCTCAAGACCCCGACTGGTGGTACATACGCTCCGCGTCCATTCTGCGCAAAGTTTACGTCCACGGTCCTATCGGACTAGAAAAACTCCGCTCCGACTACGGCGGACGAAAAGGCTTCCGCGTTTCTCTCAATCACGCTTCAAAAGCAGGCGGAAGTAACATACGCAAAATCCTTCAGCAACTAGAAGCTGCCGGATTTATCCAAATTACTCGTCCTAAGGGTCGAGTTATGGCTCCTAAAGGTCGAAAAATCCTTCAAGAACTCAGTCAGGACATCCAAAAAGATCTGGTTAAAACCGTTCCTGAACTTAAGAAATATCAAGGCGAGTAGTAATGTCTGATGAAGAGCTTGACGCCATAAGGCGAAGGAAGCTCTCAGCGTATCAGCAACGGGCTTCCGACGAGCAGAGGCAAGTACAAGCTGAAAAAGAAGTTGACGCCCAAAAAGAGGCGCTTCTACGGCAGCTTTTGTCTCCTGAAGCTCGACAGCGCCTAACAAACCTCAAGTTAGTTAAGCGCGAATTCACCGAACAACTAGAAATGCAGATAATTCAGTTGGCGCAAATGGGCAGAGTCCCTGTTCCGATGTCGGATGCACAGCTGAAACAAATATTAATCCAGCTCCAATCACGGAAGCGGGAAACAAAAATAACAAGGATTTGAAAAACAATGGCGCGAATCAAACCAGCAGCCAAAAAACGAAGACTAGCTAAAGCCGGCAAAGAAACAGAGTCTGTTCCCACATGGGTAATTGCACGGACTGACGGCAAAGTTAGAACCAACCCAAAACGCCGAAGAAACTGGCGAACCCGTAAAATAAAGGCATAGGAGAACAAGCCGCATGATAGATGAAACTAAATCCGAAGAAGTTGCGCAGGAAGCTGTAGAGGAAGAACTTGAGCTTCAGCCAGCTGACGAAAGCCTCATGGACTCAGTCGAGCAAGAAGTGGAAGCTGAAGAAATCGCAAAACCAGAAGAAGCTCCTGTTGAAGCAGAAACCGTTGCTAAGCCTAAGAAGAAAAAAGACGAAGAGGAAATTGTCGAAGAAAAAACCTACACCATCCCCTTAGGTAAAGCCCTCATCATGCCCCCGCGGAAACGTTCCCCAAGAGCAATGCGCATGATCCGCGCTTACGTTGTTAAACACATGAAGATTCCCAGCCGCGCCGAAGAAGAGGACGAAACGCCTCCAACCTTAACCATTAATCAAGATGTTAATGAGTTTGTTTGGGCGCGTGGAATCGAAAAGCCTCCGCGCAAGATTCGTGTGCGCGTTACCAAAGACAACGAAGGTAACGTAACCGTACACTTAGCTGAAGGAGCATAAGCTCCCAGCAATTTTTGTTTTTCTTGTTTTTCGTTTTAGCTTGGGTGTTCACAAGATTTTTGTCGGTGCGCCCGTGACGTTTAAATTAAACGTTCTTGCAAAGTAAGGATAGCACAAGATTTATTTCAGAAAAATCTCTGCAGGTAAAGGCTATGAATCATAAAAACACGCAAAGCAACATCAGTGGCATCAAAGGAGAAGCGTAGCTATGGCTGTTTACTTAACAAGCTTTGTGAGCAGTGCAAGCATAGGCGTCTACTCGTTAGCCAACGACAAATTTGCTTTAATCCCAAAAATGGTTCCCCTTGACAAGGCACAGAAAACCGCCGAATGGCTCCAAGTTCCGCTCATACACAGCAGCGTCGGCGGCAGCCTTCTTGCGGGTTCACTTGCATGCGCCAACTCTAATGGCATAATCCTGTCATCGTTTACCCGCCAAGAAGAACTCGAAACCATCAAAGCTGGCTTTGACGGAAACATAACCGTCATGGAAAGCCGAAAAACCGCTTTCGGTAACCTAGTTCTAGCTAACGACAAAGGCGCCTTAGTAGATGAACGCATGACGCCTAAAATCAAAGAGCAAGTGGCGGATGCTTTAGGGGTAGAAGTGGTTCCGGGGCGAATCGCTGGGTTAACCTATGTCGGTTCTCTTGGTTTGGCCACTAACAAAGGAGTCTTGGCGCATCCGCTTCTGAAAGACGAAGAGAAAAAAGTTCTTGAATCCGTCTTCAAAGTTCCCGTGGACGTGGGCACCATTAACTGCGGCATTCCCTACGTGGGAACAGGCTTAATTGCCAATTCACATGCAGCGGTTGCTGGTTCTTTGACAACTGGACCCGAGATGTTTATAATTGGGAATGCACTGGATGTTGTGCAGGAAGTTGAAAAACCATGAAGGTTTTCCGAGTAACAGGCAAAATCTACAAGCCAAACTTAAACACGGAGTTCGTCAGAGAACTGATTGCTGACAAACCTGAGCACGCTGAAGAACGCGCCTACGCTGAAATAGGCAGTCGACACCGTGTCAAACGTTGCCACATGAAAATAACCAACGTTGAAGAAGTTTCCGCTGAAGAAATCAAAAACCCAATTCTAAAGAAACTAGTCACTGAGGCATAAACGTGGCAGCTGCAGGCACAGTTAACTCCAACGAAGAGGAAGCTCGACGCTTAAGTATGCAACTGCGGTATTTTGAGCAAACCGCCGAAAACCTGCAGCAACGACTCAGCATGTTAAATGCAGCGTTAACTGACTTAACCTACGCCAACATGACCCTAGACAGCATCCGGCAAGAAAAAGAGAACGCAGAAATGTTAGTTCCCATCGGCGGCAGCAGCTACATAGCCGTCAAACTTGCAGACGCAAACAAAGTCGTCATCGGAATAGGCGCTGGGGTCAGCATGGAAAAAACGGTTCCCGAAGCCAAAGCCCTGGTCAAAGAACGCTTAGAAGACTTGCAAAAAACACAGAATTCCATCCAGCAACAGCTAACCCAAATTGCCGAACGCATAAACTCCGACCGGAACCGTCTAGAAAGCCTCTTGGCAGGCATGAGAGCAGGACCGCAGTAACGTCATGTTTGATAAGCTAAAGTCAGGCTTTAAAGGGCTAGTCACCAAGGTTACAACGGTTGAATTTAAGCCCGAAAATCTTTCACCTATTTTAGAAGAGTTTAAGCTGACTTTTGCTGAAAACGACGTTGCCTTTCCCGTTGCAGATAAAGTCTGTGACGAGTTAGAGAAGCGGTTGACGGGAACTCAAGTAAAGCGTCTTGAGGACCGCAAAAAAATCATCGAAGATAACCTCCGCCAAGTGCTTTTGGAAGTTATGCTCACTGACAAACGAATTGACATTTTGGCTTTGGCGGAAGAAAAACGTGCTCACAAGGAACCGCTGGTTTTGCTGTTTGTAGGCATAAATGGCACGGGCAAAACCACCAGCATCGCCAAAGTGGCTCAGTTCTTTAAAGACAAAAAGTACAGCGTGGTTTTAGCAGGCAGCGACACCTATCGCGCTGGCAGCATAGAACAACTCGAAGAACACGCCAAACGCCTAAACCTGAAAATCATCAAACACCAGTACGGCGCTGACCCTGCCGCAGTCGCCTACGATGCCATAAGCCACGCCAAAGCCCACGGCATAAACGTCGTCCTCATCGACACCGCAGGACGCATGCAGACGAACCAGAACCTCATGAACGAACTCTCCAAAGTCAAACGCGTCGTCAAACCCAACCTAACCATTCTTACAGTGGATTCGTTGGCGGGCAATGATGCGGTGCAGCAGGCAGAAGAATTCAACAAAGCAGTCGGCGTTGACGCTACCATCCTGACTAAAGTGGATGCGGACGTGAAAGGCGGGGCATCGTTGAGTGTGACCTATGTGACGCAGCGCCCAATCCTGTTCATCGGGGTGGGGCAGAGTTACAAGGATTTGGAAGTGTTTAATCCAGAAAAATTCGTCAACATGGTCCTAAGATAACTTCGTTTTTGCGAAGGTTTCTTTAGTCACCTCTTCTCAATCTTAATTGGCGATATTTTTGGGTCTTGTAAAACTGCCGAAAATGTCCAAAACCGAAATCGACAGCCTCATAAGCGAACAATTCCTCTGCCGCATTGCCTTCGGGGGCAAACTCGCCCCCTACATAGCCGTCTTCCAATACGTCTTCACCAACCGCTACATGTACTTCCACTTCACCGACTACGGCAAAAAAATGGGTTTGCTCGAAGAAAACGTGCCCGTCTGCGTAGAAGTTGAAAAATACGTTCCCGATTTGAGTGCTTACAGTTTTGTGGTTTTGACAGGCAAACTGCAAGTCGTCACTGACCCCAAAGAAAAAGCTGACGCCGCAACCAAGATGGCAAATGCTGCTCAAGCTCACAACCTCTCCACCAACTTTTTGCACGCCCACGGCTTCCCCAAAACCGAAACTTGGAACAAACTGGCTTCGGATGAATCTTTAGTTATTGTCAAATTAGTTGGTGTCACTGAACTTAGCGGACTCAAATCCCCTTAAGGTGCACGCTGTGATTGCCGACGCCCGCATCAAACCGCTTAACGCTGGCAGCGTCCGTGAAGGTCGGTTCGTGCTTTACTGGATGCAGTCCTCCCAACGCACAGACACAAACCTAGCTCTGGACTATGCCATCTCAAAATCTAACGCGTTGGATAAGCCTTTGATGGTTTGTTTTGGGTTGGCGAAAGCTTTTCCTGAGGCAAACCTTCGACACTTCCGTTTCTTGCTAGACGGTTTACGGGATGTTCAGATTCGTCTCCACGCGCTGGGCATAAAGCTGGTTGTTTGGGACAAATCTCCCGAACTGGCAGTTGTTGAGCTTTCCAAGGATGCCTGCTTTGTGGTTGTTGACCGCGGTTACCTGCGGCTTCTCAGGCAATGGTACCAGTATGCCGCTGAACATGTAAAGTGCCCGCTGATTCAAGTTGAAGACAACGCCATAGTCCCCGTGGAAACAGCGTCTCCAAAAGAGGAATATTCGGCAGCTACGTTGCGACCTAAAATCCACAAGCAGCTTCCCCATTTTCTAATAACCCAAGAGTCGCCTAAGCTTAAACGGCACTCCTTGGACCTAAAAGTGGACTCTCTTGACCTTGCCCGCCCTGACCGTCTGCTTAACGCTTTGGATGTTGACAAAACTGTACGTCCTGCCGCTTTTCAAGGCGGCGCAACCACCGCCCAAACCCTCCTCGCCTCCTTTATTAAAACTAAACTCTCCAAATACGTTGACCAAAAAAACAACCCAACCCTTGACGGGGTTTCCAATCTGAGCCCGTACCTGCATTTTGGGCAAATTTCCCCCATCCAAATCGCCCAGCAAGTAGCCCAAGCCGATGCTCCTGAATCTGCAAAAGAGGTTTTTCTTGAAGAACTCATCGTGCGCCGCGAACTAGCCATAAACTATGTCTACTACAATTCTAGCTACGCCTCTTTTGAGGGCTTGCCTAACTGGGCGCAAGCAACCCTTAACGCGCACAAAGCTGACCGTCGAGAATACCTCTACACGCTTGAACAACTCGAAACCGCCCAAACCCACGACCCTTATTGGAACGCTTCCCAAATTCAAATGCGTCTAACTGGCAAAATGCATGGTTACCTGCGCATGTACTGGGGTAAAAAAATCCTTGAATGGACAAAAACCCCAAAAGAAGCTTTCCAAACCGCTCTATACTTGAACAACAAGTACGAGTTGGATGGGCGTGACCCCAATGGGTATGCGGGTGTGGCTTGGTGTTTTGGTAAACATGACCGTCCATGGGTGACGCGTCCAGTATTTGGCACAATACGGTACATGAATGCTGCTGGGTTAAAACGCAAATTTGACGCTGACAAATACGCAGCGAAGTGGACGCTTAGTGCATGAGTTTTAGCAGGATGGCTTTGGCGGAGTACAACCGGTTTGCGGCTTGCTCGTAAATCACCGATTTGGCGCTTTCGATGGCTTGGGCGGTGATTTCGTATCCGCGATGCATCGGCATATCATGCATCACATAAGTATCGCTGCCCTCAAGCAGTTCTGCGTTAATCTGGTATGGCATCATTTGTGCTAAGCGCTTTTCTTTTTCAGCGGCGAACTTGGGGTCAGTGAAGAACTCCATATCAATCCATGTGTCAGTATACACGAAGTCAGCGTCTTTAACTGCCTTTTTTACGTCTAGCGTGCTTTCCCAAAGCCCCGTCTTCTTCGCCTCAGCAAGCAGCGCATCGTCACGTGAAGGCTCGTTAAAAATCGGTGTAACCGTCGTTAACTTCACACCCGTCTTGGTGCAGCCCTCGATGAGCGAGTTGCAGACGTTGTTGTGGATGCCTATGTAGACGAGTTTGGCGCCTTGGAGGCTGCCCCGTTTTTCTTTAATTGTGATGAGGTCTGCTAGGCACTGGCTGGGATGATACATCTCGTCACAGCCATTTATAACGGGAACTTTTGAGGCATGCATCATTTTCTGCAGGTCTGCGTTGTAGAGCAAGCGTGCCATTATGCCGTCCACGTTACGGGACAGGTACTGGACCTCGTCGCCCACATCAGCCATGGTCAGGTTGGTGGTTTGCCAATCAATGTAAAGCGCATGTGCGCCAAGTTGGGTTGCGGCAACTTCAAACGAAACCCGCGTGCGGGTGCTGGTTTTTTGGAAAATCAACGCCAATGACTTCTGTGCGAGGGTTTGGCTGTATTTTTTGGGGTTCTGTTTGGTGTCGATGGCAGTGTCGACTAGCTGGGTGAGTTCTTGGCCTGTGAGGTCTTTGAAGTTCATAAGATGCATGTTTTGGCCTCTGCAGAAAGGGTGAACGGTGCTTGCCAATTAAGCTTTACGGGAAACCTTTTTCTCTGTACAGTTCTCCTTCATAGCGAGTGCACCCATGATTCTGCTTGTTCACTCCACCCTTGACCCTGCAGGCGCAAACATTGCCCAGTATATTCTCCAAAACTACCCCTTTCAAGTCACCAGCCAAACCTACCAAGAAAAACCCATCTACCACACAGCCCTAAACGGCAAAACCCTCGAATTCATAACTCTCAAAGAGGAGTCAGTTAATGCCCAAACCCTGCCAGAAGCCTTCCCAGAAACCGAACTCATAATTTTCCTGTCCAGACACAGCAGCCAAAGCGGCACCCCAACCTTAACAGTTCACACGCCAGGAAACTTTGGTGCTGCCGAACTTGGTGGGCTTCCCCGAACGGTTTCGGTTTGCCCCGCTAACGCGATGGCAGATGCCTTGAAAGCATTAACCCGCCAAAAAACTGAGCACAACCTCGGCTACCAAGTTTCTTACGAAGCTACCCATCATGGTCCTTCTTTGGCGGTTCCAACGATGTTTGTGGAGTTGGGCAGTTCTGAAGCCCAATGGAGCGACAAGGTAGCTGCGGCTGCTGTGGCGGAAGCGGCTATGGCTGCAGCGGCAAACTTTGGCGTTTCTTGTCAGCCTGCAGTTTTAGGAATCGGTGGAACTCACTACAACCAAAAATTTACCCAAATGGCACTTAACTCTGGTGTCGCGTTTGGGCACATGATTCCTAAGTATGCCGTTTCAGAGGTTAGTGACGAGTTGTTGCGGCATTGTATCGAGCGAACCAAGGAATCGGTGGGTTCTGCGGTGGTGGATTGGAAGGGCATCCGAAGCGAAGATAAACCGACCGTGGTTTTGGCGCTGCACGCAGTTGGCTTGCCGTTCAAAAAAGTGTAGCTTCAGTGCTGGCTGCGGTTGGGTTCTGTGGATTTGTAAAATTGGGTACCGTTACAGTAAGCTTTATTATATCTAAGTGAAATCTCTTGTTTGCGGTCAATATGGGATTACGCGATTGGCTATCTCAAGCATCCAGAACCTTGAAATTAGCATCAAAACCTGACAAAGAGGAGCTTTGGCTATCAATAAAAATCAGCGCCTTAGGCATAGGTGCAATTGGTCTAATCGGCTTCGTTATCAGATTGATTGCTGGTTCACTTACGAGTGGAGCAGCTGCATCCTAGAAGGCGTGTAGTAGATGGAGAAAAAAGAGGAACAGTTTCAAACTAAAATTTTCGCTGTCAAAACAACTACAGGACAGGAACGTAACGTAGCACGGCTTTTAGCTGCCAAAATTGAGATGGAAAAAATTCCCATAAAATCCATTCTGGTTCCCGATACTTTGAAAGGATACGTTTTCATTGAAGCTGACGGTCCCCACCTTATCGAAGAAGCCATCGCAGGTGTGCGACATGTTCGAAGCAGAATTCCCGGACTGGTTAGCTTCGCCGAAATTGAACGCTACATCGTCCGCAAACCCGTCATCGAAGATCTCGGCGAAGACGACGTGGTGGAAATCACAGGCGGACCGTTTAAGGGTATGCGTGCAAAAATCACCCGCATTGATAAATCTAAAGGTGAAGTAACTCTGGAACTGTTGGAAGCGACCTTTACCTTGCCTATCACAGTTCACTCAGATTACGTTAAACTGATTGAAAAAGGAAGTCGAAGTGAAGAATAATGGTTGAAAATAAATCTGTTGAATTGATTGTTGCTGGTGGACAAGCAACCGCTGGACCACCACTAGGTCCTGCACTTGGTCCCCTTGGCATAAACATCATGCAAGTTGTCAACAAGATTAACGAGCTTACGAAAGAGTACGCTGGCATGAAGGTTCCAGTGAAAATCTCTGTGAATCCTGAAGACAAAACCTTTGATGTTACCGTCGGTGTTCCCACTTGCTCTGCTCTTCTAGTTTCAGAACTCAAAGTGGAGAAAGGCTCTGGTACACCTAACTCTGCAAAAATCGGCGACGTCAACATCGACCAGATTATCCGTATTGCCAAAATTAAGCGTCCTGAACTTTTAGCCAGCACCCTCAAGGCAGCGGCAAAAGAAGTCATGGGAACCTGCTTAAGCATGGGCGTTACGGTTGAAGGCAAAGACCCCCGCGATGCACAAAAAGACGTTGACGAAGGCAAATTCGACGACGTACTCAAGGAGTAAACAGTAAGCGAATATATTTATAATCCCAAACTAATCAGTTGGAGAACGAGGCTTTGAAATGCCGTTAGACAAACAATCCCTGTTAAACGCCGTCAAAGAAGCAAAGCAGAAAGCAGGCGAAAAGAAATTCAACCAAACCGTAGACTTAATTCTGGACATCAAAGAAATTGACATGAAAGCACCTGAAGGCAAAATCACCGAAATCGTTGAGTTGCCTCATGCTACCGCGAAGCCTAACAAAATTTGCTTTGTTGCTTCTGGCGAGTTGGCACTGAAAGCAAAGCGTGCACAAGCCGACATCGTTATCGAACGTGCTGACCTTGAAGGTTTAGCCGGCAAAAAGAAGGACCTTCGCAAAATCGCCAATGATTACGATGTGTTCGTTTCTGAAGCCTCCTTGATGCCTATGGTGGGTCGCACTTTGGGTCCTGTTTTGGGTCCAAGAGGCAAAATGCCTGTTCCTGTTCCACCTAACGCAGATGTGGATGCTTTGATTACTAAGCACCGCAAAACCGTGGTTGTCCGCATGCGAAACCAACCCATCATCCAAACAACCGTTGGAACCCAGAACATGTCTGACGACGAGTTAGCAGACAACATTTTGGCGGTTCTTCGTGTGTTGGAAGGCAAACTGAAGCGTGGACTCAAAAACATCGACATAGTCTTCATCAAGATGTCGATGGGTGAGCCCGTCAAAATTAAACCTTAATGAGGAAACATAGATGCCATCTGAATTAGTGTTGCAACAAAAATCTGGTGAAGTTGAAGAAATCAAGAAGTGGCTCGTCGAATACAAATCCATCGGCGTAGCTAGTCTGCAAAAGGTTCGCGCTTCTCAACTGCAAGAACTCAAAAAGAGCCTGCACGGCCAAGTTTACATGCGTGTCATGAAAAACACCCTCCTAAAAATCGCCATTGAACATCTGGGTCGAGACGACCTCAAGAAACTGGAACCCTACCTTGAAGGCTCCAACGTCCTCTTATTCACCAACCTGAATCCCTTCAAATTGGCTTTGATTCTGGAAAAAGGCAAAGTTAAAACCGTCGCCAAATCAGGCGACATCGCAGCCATGGACGTAGTTGTTCCCGAAGGCAACACAGGTCAACCTCCAGGTCCAATCATCAGCCAACTGAACGGCGTAGGATTACCCACCCGTATCGAGTCGGGCAGCGTTTGGGTAGCCAAAGACACCTTAGTGGTGCGCCGCGGCGAAGTCATCAACGAACATCTAGCCAGCGTTCTCTCCAAGTTGGGCATTAAAGCCGTTGAAGCCGGCATCTCTATGCGCGTTGCATACGATGAAGGCTTAATGGTTATGGAGAACCAACTGCACATCGATGTCAAAGCTACTCTTGATGCAATCAAAGCTAACCAAAGCGAAGCATTCCAACTTGCCATGGGCATCGCGTATCCAACCGCCGACACCATTGGTCCGATTCTGCAGCTTGCACAACAAAAAGCTGTGGCTCTTTCAGTCAGCGCAGGTTTTGTAACCAAAGACACCATCGGTGACTTGCTGCGTAAAGCGAATGCACAGATGGAAAGCCTCAACGGCGCGGTTGAAAAAGCTAAACCTAAAGCGTAAGAGCATTTTTGCTCTCCTACCTTTTAATTTCTTTTAGTCTTTAATCCGAAACTATTATGGGTTATCTAGTCTATTTATTTGCAATTAGTGACTATCAATCAATAAGTGGAGCGCTTGATTCTGCAATGGATGATGTGGGCCGCGTGGAGGGCACCTTTGGTGAATCCGAACACTGCTACACATATAGAAATGCAAAATGATGGTCTTTGGAAATGGTGAAGTGGATTCTTCTGGGCTTGGTGGTTATGATATGAAAAACCTAAGCCTCCTTTGGGTTATTGGTTTGACGTTTGCAATAGTATTGCCTTTTGTGTTTGTCCCTGAAGCCTACGCTTTGGATTCAAACCAAGAAAACAAGCCCCTCACCGCAATGACAGATGTAATTGGACTGGACATGTCGCGATATACTGTACAATTAGTAGGCAACTCATCTGACCAGCCTGAAATTTATGGCGGACTAACACAACAAACACTCACCTACTCACTTGAATCTAACGAAAGCACAGCACAATTCGTATGCACATTCATAGATGGACTGCTTACGCGCTATGCTTTATATCCGCTTGAAGGTCCAGTATTCTATTCTAAACCGTTATCAAGCAACCTTGTTTCTGCTGCAAAAGAAATCTTACAAAGAAACGTCCTGTTAGATTCAAACTCTGACCTTATTCAGCGGGCAAGCAATGTTTTAGATAAAGTCACTGACGTAAAATCATCAAATATTACAACAGACGATTTAACGTTGCAAATAATAAAATCGGATGAACTCGTCAGTTTTATCTGGTGGCAAACAGTTAATGGCATCGAGTTTCCACTGTGGCTAAGCATTAATTTTGCTAATGACCGATTCAAAGGGTTTAGCGACCGCTCAAGCTTATATCACATAGGTAGCTCCAGCGTAAATATTTCGAAAGAAGAGGCAATCCAAATCACTAAAGACCTTGCAAAGGACCAGTCAACCATAAAAGTTTCTACAACTGATGGCGCTTACAAAGAAATTACCTTTAACTTGACTGATGAACACTTGGTTTCAGAATTGCAAGTATCTAGCAGAGACCCCTTCACAATGTATCCCTTGTGGTACGTTCGATTCTACTTTGACAACCCCTATGGTGGTACCGATGGTTTCCAAGCAGGCATCTGGGCAGATACAGGCGAAGTTGCTTACGCCCAATTAACAGGTAATCACGAAATTGTTACAGCGCAGCCATCTATCCAAGCGCAAGATGCTAATAACCTCGACCTATCGCCTTACCTGTTCGGTGCAATAGCGGTCATTATTTCGGCAGTTGTACTTCTGCTTGTTACCAGAAGAGGGAACAAGTAACCTCTTTTTTAATTTGGCTGAGTTGAAAGCTTTAATTCAGCAAAATCGTTATTCTGGTGGGTGTTCAGTTGAAATTCGAAGCAAAATTGATTCAAATTATCTCCCAGACACCAGACTGCTCCAGTTTCCGATTTCCTAAACCTGAAAACTTTGCTTACAAACCTGGCCAATACTTGGTCTGTACTCTAAATGTCGGCGGCAAACCGCTTATGCACGCCTTTAGCATTTCCAGCAGCCCCACCGAGAACTACTTGGAATTTACCAAAAAATTCACCCCCCACGAATATTCCGTTGCTCTTCGTGCCCTAAACCCCGGAGATACGGTCATCCTAGACGCCCCGTATGGCAAATTTACCTTTGAAGGTGAATACCCCAAAATTGCTCTGTTAACTGGCGGCATAGGCATAACCCCTTTCCGCAGCATCATCCGCTACTGCGCCGACAAACAGCTCCCCGCAGATATTGTTCTGTTTTATGGGTGCCGTACCCCGGCAGATTTGGTGTTTAAAGCCGAATTCGACCAACTGCAGAAGCAGAACCCCCACTTTAGAGCCATCTACGTTATCAGTGCACCGACTGCAGACTGGCACGGTCTGGTTGGGAACATAACCGAAGACCTTGTAAAGAAAGAACTCCCCGACTACAACGGTCGCATGTTTTATGCTTGTGGTCCACCTGGCATGGTAACTGCGATGACGAATATGATTCGGAACTTGGGTCTGCCAGATTCTTCACTAAAACTAGAAAACTTTGCAGGATACTAAAAGAGAAGACCCCTTTTTAGGGGTAGAATCTGCGCGTCGTACGCGGGAAGGGGATGGCGTCGATGATGTTATCTAAGTCCAGCATCCAAACCAGCAACCGCTCTAAACCCATGCCAAAACCCACATGCGGCACCGTCCCATAACGTCTCAAGTCTAGGTACCACTCGTAGTCTTCTGGCTTAAGCCCCTGCGCTTTCATGCGTTCAATTAGAATTTCTTTGCTGTCTTCACGTTGCCCGCCTGTGCTGATTTCACCAATACGCGGAACCATCATGTCCACCGAGTACGCGATTTCAGGGTTGTCCGCGTGGGTTTTGCAGTAAAACGCCTTGATTGCTGCGGGGTAATCGTAAACAAAGAACGGTTTGCCAAATTCTTCCGCCAAAACCTTCTCGTCCTCGTAGCCTAAGTCAGCACCCCACGATAGGGCAGGGTTTTTGGGTTTGAGGCGTTCGATGGCTTCAGCGTAGGTGATTCTTGGAAATGGCGCCTTAATCTGAGTGAGCTTGGTTATGTCTGCGCCCAGTTCCGCAAACTCTTTCTGGCAGGTTTCAGCGACACGTTTGCAAATGTGCTCCATAAAGCCCTCTTCGAATTTCATGAGGTCCTCCATGTTGGAGAAGGGCCATTCGGCTTCCATGTGCCAGTACTCGGTGAGGTGGCGGATGGTTCGGCTTTTCTCAGCCCGGAATGATGGTGCGATGCAGTAGACTTTTTCGAGTGAGTAAATCATGATTTCGAGGTAGAGTTGGCTGCTTTGAGTGAGGTAGAGGTTTTGGTCAAAGTATTTGAGTTCAAACAGTGTTGAGCCGCCTTCAACCGCTGCCGAAATAAACATAGGCGGCGTAACTTCAGCGTAGCCAATTTTATCAAAATATTCGCGGGCATACTCGAGAGTTTTGGCGCGGATTTTCATAACTATGTTCATTTTGCGGCTGCGTAGCCAGAGGTGACGCATGTCGCGGATGAATTCTTCGCTTTTGTCTTTGGCGATGGGGAAAACTTCTGCCAGCCCAATTATGCTTACGTTTTGGGCGCCGATTTCAAAGCCGCCTGGAGCACGCCCATCTTGGCGAACCATACCCTCCACGGTTAATGAAGATTCTATGGTGAGTTTCTCAGCTTCCGACCAAGCGGGGCTGTCTTTCTTAATTGTGCATTGGATAACGCCTGATGAGTCTCGAACAACAAGGAATATGAGTTCTTTGCCTTGACGTTTGCGGTACACCCACCCTCGCACGGTCACGGTTTGGTCGGTGCAGTTGCCGTCTAAGATGTCGCGGATTTTAACTATCGCCATATCGCTTACCTCTGGGGTTCTGCTTTCAAACGTAAAGAACTGTCTATTTTAAACTTCCTAAAACAAGTTTATGCGTCTCTTGGTTAGTTCTTTGTCTGTTAACCGATAGGTGGTCCACTGGTCCATGGGTTTGGCGCCGGTTTTTTTATAAAACTCTATCGAAGGCTGGTTCCAGTCCAAGCACGCCCACTCTAGGCGACCACAGTTGCGTTCACAGGCTAATTCTTTTATGGCGTTAAAAAGGGCTTTTCCGAAGCCTTTGCCTCTGAACTCGGGCTTGACGTAGATGTCTTCGATGTATAATCCTCGGCGACCTACAAACGTCGAGTAGGTTTGGAAGATGAGGGCGTAACCTACAGGTTTACCTTGGACTTCTGCAATTAAGGCTTCAGCCGCTTTACGTCCAAAAACTTCACAGCGAACCAACTCCTCGGTCGCTTCCAGTTGGTCTTCTAGGTGCTCGTATGTTGCTAATTCTTTAATCATGCCAAAAAGGGTGGCAGCGTCCTCTTCTTCTGCGAACCTGATGTTGAAGTCGCCCAAATCCACGTTGTCGTTACCTTGCATGCAATTCCCAAAGCAAATACAAAGTGCTCCTCTATAAACGCCAACCCAAACATGCCCAATTGGTTCATTCAATTTTGGGATTGCACAAAAGAAATTAACCCTAATAGAAACAGAACAGCGGGAGCATAATGTCTGTTTGTGACATTGGCTGTTGCGGTGCCTACTGCAAAACCTGCATGCAATGGCAAAAAACCAGCTACCCCAACGAACACACCTGCCTAGGCTGCAAACTTGGCTATGACACAGGTAAACGCGACATCGCCAAAGCTCGATGCGAAATCAAAGTGTGCTGCTTTGGCAGGCATAAACTGGAAACCTGCGCCGACTGCAACGAGTACCCATGCCAAATCCTGACAAGGTTTTGGGGCAAGAACGGCTGGAAATATCAACAGTACAAAAAGCAACTAGAATTCATCAGGCAAAACGGCTATGACGCTTTTCTGAAGTGCACTGAAACTTGGAAACGAGCACACGGCAAACTCTTGGCGCCTTAGATTTCTTTGCGCTCGGGGTCAGAAATTTTGGACACAACCAGCAATCCAATTGGAACCGCAGCGGCAGCTAAAAGCACGAACGGCAACCAAGGCGCCACATACTCATACAGGAAACCCAGCAGCAGGTAGGTTAAGGCTTGGGCTATGTACAAAAAGAATTGTAGAAATCCAACTGCCTTGCCGCGCAGGTCACGGGGCACCAAGTCACCAAGCAGAACTTGGCTACTGTTAACCCGAAGCATGTTGCCTAACCCAAACAGCGCCATCGAGACCAGCAACAGGTAAAAGTCTGCGAAAACAAACAACAACATCGCTGGAATATATAGAACATAGCCTAAGATGAGGAATCGTTTTCTGCCCCCTAAATCCATCCGAAAACCCGCCAGAATCGCGGGCAAAGCAATCGCCAAATACATAAGCGCCATGACGATGGCGTATTGGCTTCCTGAAATACCTAAAACGTCGGTGGCGTAGACGACAAAGAAAATCTGGCATCCCGCCACCAAACTGTTGATGCCTATGGTGGTTACGAAAAGCCAGTAGGCGCTGCGGGGCACTTTGCTAAAGACCTGCCAGCTTTCGCGGATTACTTGGGGATATTTGCGGAAGGCTTCGACAATGTTTGGGCGTTCTGTTGTGCCGTTGGCGGGTAGGGTTTCTTTGAGTTTGAGGCGTATGGTTGCCGCCGCCAAATATGCCACTAAAACTACGGTGTAAGCGATACGCATGCCCATGTCGGACTGCGGCGAAACGTACTCCCCATTAACCAGCACCAACGCGGCAGCGATGAGCGGTGCAGGCAAAGCAATCAGTGACATGAGCACCGACTGAAAATTCAGCCCCGTGCCCCGTTTGCTTGGCTCCAGTGAATCCAGCATCATAGCCATCAACGCTGGCATGTACAGTAAACAAAAGTTCTGAAGCACCATCCCCAACACTATGAATTCCCATGATGGGGCAAAAATGAAAAACAAGTACCCCAACGCCAGCCCAAAAGACATGACTGTGATGAGCCATCGGCGTCCGTGTTTGTCTGCTAAGTAGCCGCCGGGGAACTGCATGAACGCAATCGCTAATGAACCTACAAAAAACATAAACGACAACAAAAACGGCGTCGCCCCCAAGCTGAGAAAGTACAGGCTGCTGTATGTTTCGGGGATGGGAACGGTGGAGTACATGAGGACCCATGTTATGATTAGGATTAGGAAGTTGCCTGAGAGCACTGCATTTTTGCCGCGAAGCTTGTCGGAAAGCCCCATCTTGATGTAAACACGGTGTTATCGATTAATTAATGTGGTGTAGTAAAGAGAAAAATTTGGTTAGGCGGGTTGTTCGTCTTCAAATGAGAAGATGTCTTCGATTTTGTCGGCTTTGAGGATTTGGGCGATTTTCCAGGCTAGGCGTAGGGAGGGGTTATATTTGCCTTTTTCGAGGAAGAGGATGGTTTGGCGGGTGACGTCGGCTTTTTCGGCGAGCGTTTCTTGGGTTATGCCTTGTTGTTCTCGGTATTGGCGGATTTTGGTTTGCATTGGCTGGTTAGTCTCCGTTTTGTTGGTAGTAGGCGTATGAGACTGAGAAGATGGTGAGTCCTTGGGTTAACAGGATGGGGAAGATGGGTGAGGCTTCGAAGGTTTTTGAGGTGACGATGTATGTTAGGGCGATTATGGCTATGATGGTGTCGTAGATGAAGGCGTTTCGGCTGGCTTGTCCGATGTGTTTTTCGATTCGTTCGTCGGATTTGATGGCGAAGACGAATAGGGTGAAGAAGCTGAAGAGGGAGAATAGTCCGGGGTTTATGAAGCCGAGTAGTCCGGTTAGGCCTAGTAGGCCGAGGTATCCGAGTTTGTTTGTTTTCATGGCTTGTCCCTTCATGTAAACTATTTTTAACGTTAAAAATATATTACGTTAAAAATATTTAACATTTGCGGTAACCAACCCACAAAATCTACAACCACCCAACTGCCAAAAACCCGCTTTAAATAAGGGGGGCTATAGACAACCCACGCCTAACAGAAAACAAACCCTCTTTCACCACTTAAACTACTTTAAAATTACCAATTTACGTTTTCAATAGAACAAAAAAAGAAAAAAGAAAAGAAAATTTATTGCAGCGGAACCTTCGTGATCAAGCTAAAGTCCGACAGACTGTTCAGTTGCACTGCACTGCTGCTGAAAGTGTACAGCACATCACCAATGTACATCGACCGCGTGATAAACTGGTCATAGTTTACCCACATGTAACTGCTTTGAGCTGCAAGCGAAGGATTAGCTAAGAGCGCATCAGCGTTGTCAAGCTGCGAAACATTGCCCTGAACAACTATGCCTCCGTCCACACTGACATCAAAGATGTAGACGCCTTGCCACACAAACTGTGGATACTGCTCAATCGAAACTGCAGGGTCGTCGCGTAGAGGTGTAACGCTGTCTGTATCCTTAGTCTCCATTCCTGAACTGTTAACCAACTGATACAAGTCTACAGGCAAAACCAGCAAGTTGCGCTGGGCATTAAACAAGATTGCTTTGGCATCGTACTGCGCATCAGAAGTTGTGCCTCTATCGCCGATGACAACTTTAGAGATTTCCTGCGGATGAGCCACATCAGAGACATCAAACAACGCAACCTTCAAGCCCAAAATCGCCGTGTAGTAAATTGCGCCGGGTTCGTGAACTTTGTCTGCGTCAATGCTGGCGTCCACTTCTTGTCCAATGCCAATTAGATGGGTTTCATCGTAGGGCTGCAGAAAATCAGAGTAGCCTGGGATAGTCAAGTTGCCCAACACCAACGGATTAGTGGGCACAGTTAAGTCTATCACGAAAAGCGGATCCACCTGCTCAAAAGTCACCAGATAACACCGACTGCCCATGAAGCGTGCCGCATGCAAAGTTTCACCGCTGGCTAGATTCTCAATCTGCCCAACAGCCTTCAAATCTGAATCCAACACGTAAAGATTGTTTTGAGGCGTCGTCCACCAATTAGAGTTGTAGGTGTGGCTGGTTGTGGCGATGCGGAAGTAGCCGTTGTATTCGTCCATGGAATACTGGCTTAGTACTGATCCAGTTACGTTGCCTTGGGCTGCAAAGGTCATGCTGTTTTGGGCAATTTGGATGCGGTAGATGGCTGTGCCTTCCCAAACGGGGCGAATCATAATGGGCTCAGGCAAAATGTTGATTTCGTCGGTTTTGTTTTCTCTAACAGTTGATGTCGAGTCAGTGGTTGTTTGGGTTATGGTTTCATAGTTCATCACAGGGTACGTTATGTAGATGTTTTCTTGGGACACGTAGATGTTTCCTGTGTTACCCATCATTATGGTCATGTTCGTTGGAGCAACGTCCGCGTTCATTATGTCAATGGCGGCGACGGTGGTGTAACTGTAGTAAGACCCCGTTCCATTAGCATAGTAGATGCTTGTGGCGGCAACATTAGACGCGCTGCTCTCAGTGAAAATCGTGGGCAAAACCGCTACCCCATCAACCAAGAACGCGTTCTCGGACACAATATCATAGAGGTAGTTGCCAATTAACCGTGAATTCACATAGCTGCCACTCATCGTAAAGTTTCTCGTAAGCACAGGCGCAGCCTTGTTCTGCACGTCATAGACGTACACAAAATTCGTGCTGCTTTGATACCACGGCATCAAGAACACTTCAGAATTCGGAGCCTCTCTGACCATATAGTTGTAAGGCACATACTGATTGCCAAGGACTGCAAGTTTGCTGCCGTCCGAACTCAGATAAATGCCTGACAAGTAAGTGTTATTTAGCCAAATTTTAGAAAGCACTTTGGCGTTCTGTGGGTCGGCATTAAGGATGTAGAGGACTTGGCTGTTGTTGCCAATTACGTAAAGGTATTGGCCGTCGGTTTTGATGGTGTCGGCTTCATCTACGCCTGCAACTTGGATGTTGGTGGTGCTGTAGTCGTTTGTTTGGGTTTCTCCGCTCAGTTCTGCTGCGGTTGGAGCTGGGATTTCTCCTGTTATGGTGTACCTATCTCCATAACCATCACCATACACAGAAACTGAACCTGTGTTGTTGAGGAAATCTTTGAGTTCATCATAAGAAGAAAAAGTCTGCATGCTATTAGCGTTAGGCAACACTGAAGCAAGGGGCACTGTCCCATAGGTGTAAATTGTCGCAACAAGAATCACTGCAAGCAAAACACCGACTACGCCGTAAGTTTTCGTTTTCTTTGCAACTTCTTTCTGAACCATACATTTTTCACCAGTTACCGTTACGAGGATTTTTTATTTTATGCTAAGCCTGAGTACAAAGTGTACCAGCTGTTAGTACGGTCTCAAGTTCCACATGCGATACGCTTCATACCAGAAGATCGCGCAGACCACTGCGCCAAAGGAAATGATGAACAAGTTTTCGCGGGCTAACCAACTGAGCCCCTGCATCAACACCAACAAATACGCCAAATAGAACGTGGTGGAAAAGACCGCGTAAAAGAAGTACCGTGGAAACAGCAATTTGCCAAGTTTCACGTAATGGCGCAGGACGCCGATTTTAACTTCATTAACTAAGAAGTAGTGTCCGCCCAGTTCCTGTTTTTCCACCAGCCCTAACTCGCGAAGCTGTTCCAAGTGGTGGTTGGCTACACTGGGACTGCTAAAATGCAGGGCACGTTGGACTTCTCGGACGCTTTGGGGGGTGCCGCTTTTGAGAAGGTACCAATAGACTTTCCAGGCTTTGCCGCGCAGGGCATACTCCAGTTCGGTTTCTTTTTCAGCGTTCAAGCGTTTCCCCCGTCACAGTAGTTGGAGTTAGATGGATATAAGCCCAATTCTTAGAACAATACCAACCCTGCTGTTCTAAACTTCTGTAAACCCAAAAACAAGAAATTAGAAAAAGAGAGCGATGCTCTCCAATTTAGGTTCTGGACTTGTCGGTTGCAGCGCCAGTTGGCATGCCTGGAGGCAGGTCTGGGAAGTTGGCGCTGACTCTTTGCTCTGCAACGGTTGCTGCTTCAGCTAAGATTTTGCTGGCGTCTTCGTTGACGTTGTCAAAGTTCAAGGTCATGCCTGAACCAGAGCCTGCATCAAACATTAAGCCGCTGAGCATGTTGCCGATTTCGCCTAGTTCGTTTTCTGCTTCTGGCAATACGCCGCACATGCCGACGTTTACGCTGCGTAGCACACCGATGCATGGACCTAGAGTTGAGACGAGGTCGCCGAATTCGGTGATGGTCTTCATGCGTAGAGAAACTTGGTCAAGTGCTAAACGTGCATTCATGATGAGTCTAGCCATTTTGCGGACTTCGGCTAGTTCATTGGCGTAGATGTTGGCGTGGGCTTGATCGTGTTTGGTGTAGGCGTCAACCAATTTGGTAAACAGGGCCTTGTCTTTTTGGGTGAATTTTTCGTTGGCTTGATCAAGATGGTTGATTTGCATATCCAGTTTTTTTATGGCAAAATCTAATCTTGGTTTTAGGGGTCCTTCAGGGCGTAAAGTGCCCTTGACTGTACTTGCAAATGAGTTTTCTTCTCGTTTGCTTTCCCATTTCTTGGCAAAGCGTTCTGACATGTTAGTATCCTCTGTAAGAGGATGCGGTGTGCCATGCACTTATGGATTATTAACATACTCAAATCATGCCTGTATATACATAGCACTTTTTGGTTATGGGCGTAGATGCAAATATGTTTTAATGTTGACAGGGCTGCATGCTGTAATAAACATGAACATGCATAAAATGCATGGAAGAGCAAAAATATATAGTTGGCGCTTTGTGGTTTTTCTGTTGCCCCTACTTGAATACGCCAAAAATATACGCTAACAACCCAATCAGAAACAGCAGCAACACGACATTCTTGATTTTTCGGGCTTTTTCCCGCGAATGGTCCATAAGCAAAACCGCCGAACAAACCGCCAGACCTACATCCGTCACCAAAACAAACGGCACAAACCAAACCGAAACCAACCCCAAAAACCACGTCAACGGGGTTAACGCCACTGCCGACAAGAAAAACACAACCGCAACCACCGATGCACTTCTTTCGCCAAACCGCACCGCCAACGTTTGGATGCCTTCAGTGCGGTCGCCTTTTACGTCCACGATGCCTTTGGTGATTTCTCTGCCTGTGTTCGAGAGAAATGCCATCGCGGCAAACAGAACTATGTTTAGTTTGACGGTGTCTATGACCGTTATGCTTCCGTAGATGAAGGGGATGGCGACGCACGCGCTGACTAAAAAGTTGCCTGGTAAGCCGCTGCGTTTGCCCACAGTTAGATAGGTCGCTGTTATGGCTAAAGATGCTGCTGCTACAAGCGCGCATAGCCAACTGACGGCAAAGCTGAACACAAACCCCAACGCCACCAACACCCCCATGAACGCCAACGCCTCGTTTGGTTTAATTAATCCGCTGGGGATGGGACGATTTGGCTCGTTTATGGCGTCGATTTTGCGGTCGTAGTAATCGTTAATGACCATTGCAGCTGCGCAGAACGTGAAACCTGTCAGGAACCCAAATGTCACGTAGAGCCAGTTGACGGAGGTGAACTCGGGTGCAATGGCAAGCACTGCGCCGACCAACACGGCAAACCCCATCATCAGACAGTTGATTGGCCGCATCAGCCGCATAAACCCTGAAAGCTTGTTCATGGCGTCCCCGTCATTGTACTTTATCTCTTCTGTTGTGGGTAATAAAAGTCACCGTTTCTTCCCACCTTTGTGCTCCGTCTGCTTTTGCGTTCAAAAACCGCGTTAGCTGGCTTTTTTGGACAGAAACCGCGTGCAAGACGTTTTTTGGGTGCACTTTGCAAAATCCTCATGATAACTGGTGAATACTTCGTTTGTTGACTCTAAAATGAACCTGAACTTTTATATCGGAATATTAAAGTTCACAACAAACAATGACAAATGTACGAGCCAGTTTAAGCTATTACCTACTGGACGCCGTTGTCGGTTTATTGTCGGCATCCATAGCTGTAGCCTTCTACATCCTCTACATGACTGCAGCTAACTTCACCCAAAACGCCCTAACCTCGTACTCCATTCTTGTCATTATCCCTCTCTCTTTCGCCGCCATAACCATACCCTACCTGCTGGTGCGCTTATTTGCCAAAACCAAAACCACCGGGTCAGGCACCCACGCCGTTTTAGAAGCCTACCACCTAACCAACGGCGAACTAGACCCAAAAGACACCGTAATTAAACCCGCCGCATCAATGCTAACAATCGGGTTAGGCGGCAGTGCAGGTCCCGAAGGTCCAAGTCTTTTCGCTGGCGGCGGTGTTGCCTCCATGATTGCCAGACGTTTCCACGTACAACCTGAAAATCGCAGGCGCCTCTTCGTGGCAGGTGCAGCTGCAGGCTTAGCCGCAACCTTTCGCACTCCCCTAACCGCCATTCTTTTCGCCTTAGAAATCCCCTACAAAAACGACCTTGACCGCGAAACCTTCATCGAAGCCATCATTGCTTCGGTTCCAGCGTATCTGCTTTCTGTGGCTATTTTAGGCAGTGAACCCTTTTTTGGAACAATTGCAACCGTCGAACTCAATCTCTACGACATTGGGCTTTCTTTGGTTTTAGGCTTAATTTGCGGGTTGTATTCAGTTTTCTTCACTAAAACTTTTGCTTGGACGGGAAACTTGGCTTTTAAGCTCCGAAAAAGAGTTGGCAGTCTAGGTTTAACCGCCGTTGGCGCATGTATCTTGATTGTTTCCGCAGTTTTGTCCATTTACACCATTGGCATCGGCTTGAATTTTGTTCAAGCAATTCTTCAGGGAACCGCTTTCAGCATTGCCATTCTGGTGATGATTGTCTTGCTTAAGACGTTTGCAACTGCAGCCACTCTCAACTTCGGCGGCAGCGGCGGCTTATTTTTCCCAACTATTGTTGTGGGCGCAGGCATAGGCTACATTTTTGCCCAATTATTCAACGCCAACTTGGCTCTGGTGTTTGTTGCCGTGGGCATGGCGGCGTTGTTGGCTGGCACCCACAAAGTTCTGCTAACCCCCGTTGCTTTCATCGTGGAAACCTTAGGCGGACTATTTGCCATCCCCGCTTTGCTAGCAAGCGTCATAAGCTATCTCATATCTGGCAAACACTCTTTCTATCCCCTGCAGCCTAAAGCGCGGCTTAAAACCGAAGAACTAGCCCTTGAACGCTTCTACCTCAAAGCACAACGATTAGTTCCTGAAACTCTTACCTCCATAAAAATCGACGAAATCATGACCAAAAACCCCGTTAGACTCGAACAAGGCACCCTCATTAGTCAAGCGTTGGATACTTTTGAAGGAACCAAATTCCGAGTATTGCCTGTAGTGGATGAGCATGTTCGTGTGGTCGGGGTAATAACTCTGGAAGATTTGGGCTATGTGGACTTGCACCGCCGTGGCATAAGTCTTTCCGAAACCGTCATGCACAAGCCTCTGCTGATAAAAGCCGACACAACTCTGGATGAAACTGCACAGCTTATGATGGACACCCAGCAAGACCACGTCTTTGTCATTGACCAACAAGAAAAGTTGCTGGGCGTTGTTTCAGGCATAGATGTTGTTAAGAAAATGATGGCGCTGCTGTCGGAATAAGCTATTGTTTTGCTGCTACTTTACTAAGTAGTCTGCCTTCTCGGTCCATTTCACCTCGCCGAATCAACGTGGTCGAGATTGGGCGGCAGTTCTGTGAGGGCACCATGTTTATGGCAACAATTCTTAACGCCCCTAATCCCGCTTTTTGGCGGCGTTCGTTGATTTTTTCGGCGCTTGGTGCTGTTTCTAAACTTACCACCAACGCTTCAATTTTGGCATCTTTGATGCTGGAACCAAACGCGTCAAACAGCGGCGTGATTTCTGCTCGGAAACCCCAACCTTGGAGGTTTAGCCATTTTCGAAGTTCTCTTTTCCTTTCTTCGTAGGACGCGGTTTTGTGAGGTTTGTTTAGTTTCGTAACCATCTCATCAGAAGTTAATCCGATGACAACTGATTCGCCTACTTCAAAAGCTGCCGAAAGAAGTGTCTTATGTCCCCTGTGGAGCTCATCGAAAGTTCCGCCAACTGCGACTTTCCTAAATTTTTTTGCGTCCACTTATCAGCCGTGCTCCTTGAAAGTCGATTTCGCTGATTAGCACCTTTTCTTTGGGTAGTACCTGCTTAAAAGCTTCTGCTACATCCCCGACGTTCACTACATCAACAACAGCATGGACCGCTTCGCCCAACATATTTTGTGCAGCGCCCACTGCCCCTGCATTTTCAGCTAGCTTAACAAGTTGACGGACTCGGTCAGTGGCAAATCCTGCATCCTGCGCGAACTGCCAACAACACGCAAGGAAATTTTCCAACGACGGCTCCTCCAAAATGCATTCCAATGTTTTTCTCCCATATCTGTTGACCTGTGTACGTTTTTCTTGGGAGTTTAAAACTTCTTTTTTGGACGTGGCTTTGAAGACGCCTGTAACAATTTGATAGTTTGATGTGACAAGGATGCGATCTAGCATGCAAATACCAGGTGCTCCAGGTTCAACCACCAAAACGCAGCCACCACTTTGGCTTAGTGAACTTACGGTTCCTAGTCCTGTTTGACATTCGATTTCGGCGAGGTGAGCCATTTTGCCTATCTGGTTAAACGTTAACGGTAAATCTAAGGCTTCTTTAAGTGCTAATGCCGTTGTCAAAGCTCCAGCGGCACTAGTTCCAAACCCTGACCCAATTGGAACTTCTACTGTGTGGTCAATGGTGACGTGGTATGTGTTTGCGGTTTTGGCGAGAAGCATCTTAGCTACAGCAAGCGATGTTTGAGCCTGGGGCACTAGGGTTTTGTTGATAAATACGGTTATGTCGGTGGTTTTGGCAGGTGAAAGGGTAACTTGGGTTGTGGTGCCTTTTTGTAAGCCAAAGCCTCCCCCACGAGCCCCTAACTTTTGAGGGTCCGTTATTTGGGTGCCGTCGGGGGTTTGGTCGCAGATTTCAAAAAAACTGGAAATTGCCCCCGGCGCAAATGCTTTGGCGGTTGTGCTCATGGTGGTTGCCTTTGCTGTTGCTGTTCTTTTGGTTTAAACGCGGGAAACGCTCGATAGATGACTGCCATTATGGGGGTTCCGAGCAAGAGCATGAACGGTATTTCGGTGGTGAAGGTCCACACGAAATAAGCGACGCCAGCAGCTAGTGTAAGTTGGGTTGCCTCGGGCGCAAAGTACTGGAAGTAGACTGGAACCATTAAGCCGATTATGGCGCTGCCAACCAGCAAGCCTGTTACCATCGCAACCTGCATGCCTTGCCATTCGTGTTTAACGAATTTGCGAATTAGAGTGGTGACGACAAGGAATATGGCGTAGCTGATAGCCATCAGTTCCACGTAGAGAAAGTCAGTGTAAAAGTAGGCGATTGCCATGAGCGCGGCGGTGAGGATGCCGTAGCCTACTATTGATTTTGGCCAACTGATTCTGCGTTTAGCTATGTACCCGATTAGCCAGAATCCTATGAAGTTGGCGGTTACTCCTGCCATTAAACTTAGCAGTGGATTTCCGTTAAGTATGATGTCGTTAAGGAATATGCCTAGACCTGCGCCTAATCCGCCGACCCAAGGTCCAAAAGCTATGGCGAACACGGCGGGAATTACGGCTTGTGGCCAGAACCTGACTGGACCAAAACTTACAGGTAGAACCGAGTAAAAAATTATTCCTGCGACAACGTATAGTGCAGCGTTAAGTGCGAAGGCTGCGATGCTGACTGTTTTCATTAATAGCCCCTCTAGTCTTAAGCTACACACTCAAAACTCCGCTGCCAATTAAGCATTATGTAATAAATGTTTAAACATGTTTAAACATTTGTTTGCCGTTTAAGTTTCAGGATTGAATGCGTTTCTGTTAAAAATGATGCACACTGCTGTTGTAGGCGCCCTTTTTTGGGTTTAGTGTTTGTCGCCCATTCTGTTTCTTCATGCGGACTTTTTTTATGTGATGCTTGCGCCCTATGGCTGGCAACTTTTTGGGCTCATTTAAAGGATTACTCGTTTGTTTTGTATATTTCTATTGAATAAACGGTTGGACAATCCACCAAATGTTTATATGGTTTCTAAAGTAAGGGGGCTTGATGGAGGGCGTGCGGATGTTGGTTGTTGGTTTAGCGGCGGCGGTTTGGGTTGGTGGTGTTTTTGAAGGCGCCTTTTGATTTAGCTAAGCCTCATTTTCGGCGTTTGCTGCCTTGTGTGCATGGGGCGGATGTTTTGGCGGCGTCTGGGCAGAGTGGTTTTTCTGTGGGGGCGCTTTTGGATTTTAGCAGCAGCATCAATCCGCTTGCTTTGTCCCAACCGGTGCTTCACGCCATAGCCGCTGGTTTTTCTCAGATTTCTCAGTATCCTGACTCTAACTCTACTGCGCTGCGCCAAGCCATAGCCCACCATTACCCGTCTGTGGCTCCTGAAAATGTGGTGGTGGGCAACGGGTCAACTGAACTCATTTACTTGTTTGCGGACGTGTTTTTGCGAGTTGGGGAGGTGGCGCTTGTTCCGGCGCCGTCGTTTGGTGAGTATGCGGTGGCTGCCCAAAAAGCCGGCGGCAAAATCAAACATGTGCCTTTAACCAAAACTTTTGCCCTCAACCCCGACCGTTTTCTGCGTGCGCTCACCAAAAAAACCAAACTCATCTACCTCTGCAACCCCAACAACCCCACCAGCCAACTCATCCCAACCACCACCTTAACCACCATAATTGAACATGCCCTAACCAAAGACATCTTGGTCTTCTTAGACGAAGACTTCTTAGAATTTGTCGAAAACGACCAAGCACTCTCGTTTACCAGCAAAATCAATACTTTCCCTAACCTCTTTGTCATGCGGTCTTTTACCAAACTGTATGGTTTAACGGGTTTGCGTGTCGGCTATGGACTTTGCAACAGGGACTTGGCGGAGGTGTTGATGAATGCAAAGTTGCCTTGGAATTTGAACTGTTTAGGTCAAGCCGCAGCGATAGCTGCCTTAGCTGACCAAGAGCACCTTCAAAAAACTTGGACGCTAATTCGGCAGGAAAAAGCGTTTCTGCTCAAGCACCTTGCCCAGTTTGCGGGGTTCAAAATTTTTCCTCCGGACGCCAACTTCCTCTTCATCGACGTGCATAAATCAGGTTTCACCGCTGCTCAACTGAAAACGCGCATGCTCCAACACGGTGTTCTGATTCGTGACTGCACTTCCTTTGCAGGCTTAGACCAATTCTACATACGCATCGCCATCAAGAACCGTTGGGAAAACGAGCGGTTGCTGCAAGCCTTCAGAGAAGTCTTGAGGTAGTGGCATGTTTGGTTTTGATGTTGCTTTTTTTGTTGATTCGGTGTTGATTTTTGTTTTAGCTTTCTTTATTGATGTGGTTTTTGGGGAAATTCCTGACCGCGCTCACCCCACAGTCTGGATGGGCAAAGTTGTAAGTTACCTCAAACCTCGCATAAGAAACGCTAACCCAAGCATCGAAAAATTCAACGGCGTATTGCTCTGTGTGGGGTTGATGGCGCTTTTTGCGGTGCCCACTTTTTTTGTGCTTTGGGCGGTTAAGCAACTTCCTGTTTGGGGCTGGCTGCTCTACATTATTGTAGGTGCGGTTTTGCTTAAGGTGACGTTTGCCTTAAAATGCATGCGCTTTTACACTTCTCCTATCGAAAAAGCCCTCAAAGCCAACAACAAAGACCAAGCCAAACACTGGTTAACTTTTATTGTGCGTCGTGACCCAAACAAGCTTGATGAGCGGCACATGATTTCTGCAGCGGTAGAATCCATCGCTGAAAGCACCACTGATGGGGTGACTTCGCCGTTCTTTTTCTTTGCCTTATTTGGCGTTCCAGGCGCTGTTGCTTTCAGGGTTATTAACACCTTGGATTCTATGGTGGGTTACAAGGACTCTGTGAACATAAACATCGGCTGGTTTAGCGCAAAACTAGACACAATAACCAACTACGTTCCTGCCCGAATTACGTCGGTTTTGATGGTGGTTTCTGCTGCTTTGTTGGGCGCGAACTGGCGTGGTTCTTGGCGCATCCTTAACAGAGATAAAAACAAAACTTCTAGCCCAAATGCGGGATGGACCATTTCTGCCATGGCAGGCGCGTTGAATGTGCAACTTGAGAAAGAAAGTTGTTACGCGCTGGGCGATGGTGAAAATCTGGTGCCTGAGGATATTTCACGGGCTTGGCACGTGATGTGTGGAACAGCGGCTTTGTTTGGGCTGTTGATAGTTGCGCCAATTTTGGCCTTGGTTGCTTCTGTCCTCTGAGCAAGTTAGTCTATCCCCCCTCTCGGTTTTTTTGGGGGTTGGTTTGGGTTCTATTTTTGGTTTAGGGTCTGTTTTGGGGTTTGGTTGCGTACCAAAAAGTACGCAGGCGTGTTAAAACGTGAAAAAAAGTACGCAAATTCATGCGGTGCGTTACGTTTTTCTTCCGTCTTTGACCTCGTAAACCACTTCTGCAGCGCTGTTTAGGTTCACTGAGTCAACTTCGTGGATTACGCGGTTAACCATGCGACCCACCACCAGCACAAACACGTTTAGCCCTCTTGAAGCTGCGATGGCGGCGGCGCTGCTGATGCCGAACTCTATGTCTGCTTTCAAATCCAACTTGTTAAGCACGGCTCGTCCCACAGCACCCATGACGCCGACGCGGTCTGGTTTGAACTCGTCACAGTAGGCGCGGACTTTGGCTATGTCTACGGCGCGGGAGCCTCCTTTGCGTATGCTGGGCAGTTTGACTATGAGAATTTTGCCTTGCTTAAGCTTGACTTTCCCTTGCAGATTGTGCAGTCCTGTGTCTTCGCCTGCTTTAGCGTCCGACATGACTGTTCCTTTGGCTTGTGTTGTTGCATCAGTTAGCGGCACCGTGTACATGATGCCTTCTTTCATGACTATGCCCACTTCGTCTCCTGCTTTGACAGGTTGGGTGGCTATTGCTGGAAGTGCTCGTTCAATTTTCACGTCGCGTCTTATGGTTGTAATGTAGTCTGAAAGGTTGCGGACTTCGTCGTGAAGTTTGGCTGCTCCTTTGGGGGTTAGGCGATAGTCGGCGCGTTCGGAGCCTGCTTCAAGGAGTCCTTCTTTGGTTAGTTTTTTGAAGTATTTTGAGACGGCTTGTATGGTGATGCCGAGTTGGATGGCTATGTCTTTTTGTTTTATGTGTGGTTGGTTGCGCATAACTTCGAGAAGGATTTGGAATTTGGTAAATTCTCCTTTGTTGGTGAGAAGTGATGTTGTATGTGATAGTTTTTTTGGCAAGTTTACTCAACCTGCTTTTAATTTCAGTTAAAAGAACATTAATAAGCATTTGGTTGGATAATCTATCCAACAAATGGCTCCCAAAAACAAACACCCTGCAAAAAGAGGGGAGTTATTTGGCGAAGTTGTAGCCGCGCGGCGTAACCATGCGACCACCCACAACTCGCGTCGTCGAATTTCCCACAACCACCGTCGTTGCCATGTCCACTTCACTGCACTGCAACTCCCCAAGTGTGGTGATGGTGGCTTTTTCGCCGCTTCGCCCCGCACACTTAACCACACCCACAGGCGTATCCGCCCTGCGGTTCAGGCACAGAATTTTGTGGGCTTCGGTTAACGGGGTTTTGCGTCCCAAACTCTGCGGATTATACAGCACAATCACAAAGTCCGCTTGCGCCGCCGCATGCAACCGTTTCTCTATGGTTTCCCAAGGCGTCAACAAATCGCTTAAGCTGATGACGGCAAAGTCGGTTACAAGTGGCGCTCCAAGCACAGATGCAGCTGCCGTCGCCGCCGTCACCCCAGGCACCACCTCAATGGGCACCGCCGCGTTTTCCAGAGCCGCCGCCTCCAACACCACACCAGCCATGCCATAAACTCCAGGGTCGCCGCTGCTGACCACCGCGACGTTTTTGCCTTCTTTGGCTTTTTGCACCGCAATTTTTGCGCGGTCCACTTCGCGTCCCATGGTTCCAGCAATGACCTCAGCGTTTGGGTTGACAAGTGCTTGGGCGAGTTCTATGTAGGTTCGGTAGCCTACCACAACGTTGGCTTGTTTGATGGCGGCTTTCGCTTTCGGAGTTAGGTGCGCGGCGTTTCCGGGGCCAAGTCCGACGACGCTTATTCGCCCTCGGCTACCGCCACCGTTACACCGTTCAGTTTCATTTTTTTTACTAACAGATGCGCGTTTTTTCCTGCTTGTTTTAAGGCTGCTCGTTCACATACTCCTCCAATTCCAATTTTTGTTTTAACAAATTCTGAATCCTCAGACAACTCTCCACTTTCCACCTTGTGAAGCTCTGCCACACTGTAGAATTCAAAGGGCAAACCCAACTGGGCAGCCGCCTCTGCAAAGCTAGGCGAATCTTGTTTAATGTCCACCGACGCTAACCCATCTACGCGGTCAAACGTTAAGTCTGCTTTGGCTAATGCGGTGTGGATGGCGTGGGTTATGTTTTCTGGGGGGATGATTTTTCGGGCGCCGACGCCTATGGTGATTTTTTTGGGTTTTAGGATGGTGAGAGGTTTGGCGGTTTTGCCCTTTACTATGCGGTTTGTGGTGACTATGGCGGCTGCGTCATAAGTGCTGGCAAGTTCGGTTGCTTCTTCGAAGGTTTTGGTTTTGTGGATGCTGTAGCCGTCGGCTTCCGTGAGTGGAAGTTTTGCGTTGCCGACTAAAATCAGCGCCACCTGTTTACCGTCAACTAAGGAGGCGTTAACCGCCGTTAAGCTTTCAGGATTAGCGATTGACAGATGCAGGCTGCGGGCAAGCTCATCCACGCCCTCTTTGCCCAACGCGTCCGATGCGGTAGTGATTACTGCGGTTGCACCCAACTCGTCTGCAATGAGCCTTGCCAATTGGTTGGCGCCGCCAAAATGCCCCGAAAGCAAACTAACCACAAATCTCCCTGCCACATCAACTCCAACGACTGCGGGGTCAACCAGCTTGCCCTGTAAACACGGCGCAACCGCCCGAATAACAATGCCCGTTGCCATCACCGCCACCACTCCATCTACCCTGCCAAAGTTTTCCCTAAGAAACACATCCACAGGTGTGTTCATGATGGCAACGTTTGGGTGCAGGTGCTTTTGGGGCGCATACACTGTGCTGGCAATTTGGTGTTTGGTTAGGGCGGCTTGGATTTTCTGCGCCGTTTCCACGCCTTGCCTTGTGATAGCAACAATTAGGATTCCTTTGGGGTACATTATTGGGTGCCTTGGCGAAATGCTGTGGTGAATTGGGGGTCGTAGAGTTTGGAGAAGTCGTAGGCTTGGGGGTCTAAGACTTTGCCGACAAAAATCAGCGCTGTTTCAGTTATGCCTTCGGCTTTGACTTTTTGGGCGATGTCTGCAAGGGTGCCTTTGACGATTTTTTGTTCTGGCCACGTTGCCTTGTATACCACTTGGCACGGCGTATCTGCTGCGTAACCGCCCCACTGCAAGTCCGCTGCAACCCGCGCAATCTGTGGCGTTCCCAGAAAAATGACCATAGTTGCTTGATGTTTAGCTAGCTCAACTAAACTTTCGGCTTTTGGCACTGGAGTTCGTCCTTCTGGACGGGTGAGGATAACGGTTTGGGATATGTTGGGCAAGGTGAGTTCTCGGTTCAGCGCAGCAGCACCGCCTTGCAGGCAACTTACACCCGGAACCCGAAAATACTCCACACCTTCACGATCAAGAAACGTCATGACTTCTTGGATGGCACCATAAAAACTTGGATCGCCGTCATGCAGTCGCACAACAAGCTTGCCTGCCGTTACGCCTGCCAGCATGACCTGTTGCACTTCGGGGAGGCTCATTTTTGCACTGTCAAAAAGTTCAGCGCCCTCTTTGCAGTACTCGAGGTATTTGGGGTTTAGGAGGCTGCCTGTGTAGATGACGACGTCGGCTTGTTCAAGCCATTTTTTGCCCTTCAACGTAATAAGCTCAGGGTCGCCGGGTCCAGCGCCTATAAAGACAACTTTGTTTGTGCTGTTCATTGTTTGTCACCGTGACTTTTCCAGTGAACTGGAACTTGGCTTCTCTTCACAATCGCAACCGAGAAGTAATCCTCCGCTATGTCCCAGTCTTGAACCTCGCATAGCTTGCCAACTAGAACTTTTTCCTCCGCCAAAGTGCACCGCTTCACCAACGCAACCGTAGCGTCCTGCCCAAATCCTGCTTTTTCCAAAACAGGAACCAACTCTTTGATACGATAAGCACCCTTCATGAACACCACACTATCTGCTCCTCGCGCTGTTTCTTCGATTATGGCATGGTCAAGGTCTGAAGGAATAATTGACACTGCCTCTTCGTTTTCTGCAAGCGGCAACTTGGCACTTGCAGCAGCCGCAGTCACCGCCGTCACCCCTGGAATAATTTCCAACTTCACTTGAGGATACGTTTCTTTCACGCATTCATACAGGTAAAGAAAAGTGCTGTAAAGCATCGGGTCACCTAAAGTTATGAACGCCACGTTGCCTTTCTTCACTTTAGCTGCCACAGTGGCTGCGTTTTCCACCCACAAACGTCGATTGTTAAGTTCGTCTTTGGTCATGGGGAAAATGAGTTCCAAAATCTCGGGCGGTTTTTTGCGTTCCTTAAGGATAGGCTGAATCATTCCAAGCGCCATGCTGGATTTGTTCGCATGAGCTTTTGGGACAAAAATCACGTCAACGGTCTGGAGAGCTTTGGCGGCTTTTAACGTTAACAGTTCAGGGTCGCCTGGACCTACACCTATACCTATGAAGGTTCCCGTCATGCTTGGTCCCCTTTAGTTGCTGAAGTTATGGTAATTGGGTTTCTGGCGACCATCATGGTGCCGCTGTTGACGGCTTTTCCTTTCGCCACAAAAATCTCTGTAACGTCAACGTCTTTGAAACCCGCCTTGTGCAGTTCCTCTATTGCGGTGGTTGCTGTTTCTAGCAGAATAGCATTTACTACGATGCGCCCATTAACCTTCAACTTTGCGTACGCAGTTTGGATTGTTTCTCTGAGCGATTGGCTGCCCCCTATCAAGAAAACATCCGCCACGGGCAAGTTTTGTAAGGCTTCTGGGGCGGCTCCTTGGACCATTTCGACAGTTGCTTGGACGCCAAATCTTGTGACGTTGCTTTGGGTCAATTGGATGGCTTCTTTGCTTTGGTCCATCGCATAAACTTTGCCAGCGGGTGCTACTTGTAAAGCGGCTTCTACCGTTAACCCACCAGTGCCGCAGCCAACGTCCACAACAACGGCGCCTTCAAAAAGACGCGCTTTAGCGATAGTTAGCACTCGAATTTCTTCTTTTGTGGGTCCTGGAACGGCTTCGTTCTGAAGGAACATGCCATCCGGTACTCCCGGGGTCTTGTATTTCCACATTTTTCTTCACTCTGTAATTCGGTTACTTTATGACAAGAACACAAAGTGGACTGAAGTTTTGCTTGGAAGCGTTTTCTAAAGTTGTTTTAACAATTTTTTCGTTTGTTAGCGTCAAGTTTTCGCAGACAACAACTTCCTGTTCTCTGTTTATGCCTGCGTCCAAAAGGTAGGCGGCAATTGCGTTGGGCGGGAACGTTTTGGGTTCTGGAAGAACAAGAACCGTTTTCCCTGCCTTAACCGCCTCTGATAGCTTGCGCTTTTTTTCTTCATCTGCATTATCGTGAAAAGTGAACAAGGCAGCATTATCCCAGCATATGCTCAACTTAGCTGCACATGTCTGCATGGAACTTATGCCTGGAACAACTTCAACTTCCGTTTGATATCTTCGCAGTACAGAGCCCAAGAGCCCCGAAAACCCAGGGTCCCCAGTTGAAAGCAGCACCGCCGTTTTCCCGTTCTTCGCTGCCTCCACCGCCGTTTTGAGGGCTTCGTCTACGTTTTTAGCTGTTAACGTGAGCGTTTGTCCGTTGATGTTTTCTCTAAAGAGATTCAGACTGCGTTCTGCACCTACAACTAGCTCTGCTTTTGCCACAGTTTTACGCGCAACTGGCGTAACGTAATCTGGCGAACCTGGACCCGTTCCAACTATGAAGAGTTTAGCCATGGCTCTAACCCTCGTGCGTTTTCGTCTAGTCCTAGAATTTTTCCTTCCATGGAAACGATTATGATACTGAATTTGATTTGATTCTTGGTTCTTTCCGTAAGTTTAGCGTGGATTTTTTGGGCGATTCTGTCGTAGGTTGCTTTGGTTAGGTTGATTTTGTTGAGCAGTTCAGTTGCTTCTTCGGTTGTGTTAGCCTGCAAAATTGAGTTGATGGTCTGTTGGTTGGCGCCTGCCGCGGCAGCATACGCTGCAACAACCTCGTTTCTGCCATCCCCCATCAGATAATGAGTGTTAAAAATTCCCGCTGCCAACTTTACCATTTTGCCCGAGTGCCCCAAAAAAACAATCTCTTTAACCCTTTTCTCGGCAGCCTTTTCCAGCAGGTAACCCACAAAATCGCCTGTCTGCACAATCTGGTCATCTGTAACATTAAACAACTGCTTAGCGATTCTTTCTCCGATGTTACCGGGAACAAAGAAAACCCGTGCGTGCTGATGGGCTAATGTGACATCTATCTGGGGAACTAGTGAACGGCGGCAGGCGTCCTGTGACAGCGGCTTAACAACTCCTGTTGAGCCAATAATTGAAATGCCGCCAACTATGCCCAGTTTGGCGTTGAAGGTTTTTTCAGCCGCTTTTGCCCCTTCAGGTACTGAGATGGTTACTTGGGCGCCTTTGCTTTGAGGGAGAACTTCTTTGATGGCGTCAGTTATCATTTTGCGTGGAACTGGGTTAATGGCTGCTTCACCCACAGGTATTTGCAAGCCAGGTCGAGTAACTTTGCCTACGCCTTCACCGCTTTGTATGATGATTTTTCCATCGTCTGTTAAAGTGACAGTGGCGGTGATTTCCAGTCCGTGGGTTACATCGATATCTTCCCCTGCATCTTTCACCACTGTCGCCGAAGCCGAAACTCCAAGTTTACTGCACGATTTAACGGGAATTTCAAAACGTATGCCAATGGGCGTGGGAATAACCACACGGTCTACACAGCTACTGATTAGCGTAAGGGTTGCGGCTTTAGCTGCAGCTGCCGCACACGCGCCTGTGCTTATGCCATACTTGAGAAATCTTGGCATGTCAGTCCCCTTTCGCCGCTTCCGCCATCCCCAATAACGCGTTAAAGATGGCTACGGCTATGGTGCTGCCGCCTTTCCGCCCTCGAATGATTATGTGTGGAACAGACAGGTTTGCGATGGCTTCTTTGGATTGTGCTGCGCCCACATAACCCACTTCGGTGGCTACGATTAATGCGGGTTTAGCTGTTCCCGCTTCCACCGCCTTGGTCAATTCAAATGCTGCCGTCGGCGCATTGCCAATGAGGCATATGGCGCCATCTAAGTTGTCTTCAACAGCTAAACGAGTCGCCGCCGCAGACCGCGTAATCGCCTCATCATTAGCCAACTTGCTGGCACGCGGGTCACTGATGTAAGTGATGATTCTACCGCCGAACCTTTTCACGCGGTCCTCGTTGATACCTGCCTGAATCATTTTAACGTCAGTGACTATTTTTGCGCCTGCCTTAATGGCGGCGATGCCTGCATCAATCGCTTTATCGCTAATAACCAACAACTTTGCAAACTCAGGGTCAGCGGTTGTGTGAACAACCCGTTCAATGATGGCTGCATGCTGCGCAGGTGCCGTTGATAGGGTTTCTTGGATTTCGGGTCTAATCAGGCTCATGCTGGTGGTATAAATGCTTGTGGCGGCAACTGGTGCCTCTAAAACTGATTTGGGCGCTGCAAATTTTGCATGCACATGTTCAGGAACGTTTTGACCCAACGCCTTTAGCGCTTTTTCCTCCAAAATCACTGCGATGCATTCATCCGCGCCGATGGGTTCCCCGTAAAGCAACTGGACTCCTTTCTCTGAAAGCTGTGCCTCTTTATCTTTCACTTCTATAAGCTGGGGGATTTCTTGTGTGGTGTGCACTCCGGGTGCCAGAAAAGCAGGCACCAAAACAATCGTCTTAAGCCCCAACTTTGCGACGGTTTCTATAGCTTCCGAAATGGTCGGGGTGTCTCTAACCATAAACGAGATTTCCACCACCTTAAAACTGGAGCGTGTGCGCATAATCTCAGCTATCTTTTCCAAGTTTTCTCGATTGTGCGGCAACTTACTGCCATGTCCAATTAGGACTAACCCAACATTTTCCATACCTAATTCCTCTGTTTTGCTTAGTTTTTTGCTTCGAATAGTTTCATCGCAGCTTCGATGAGTTCCGAATCATCCTTCACAGCGGCTTTCCGCAGCTTTTCAATCACTGGCAGAAAGGTCTGCTTCATCAAGATGCACGTTAAATCGTTGACAATTTTTTTCCCCCGCGCATCTAAGTCTCCCATCATGTTCAATGCTTTGAGGAGTTCTCGTTGGCGGGTTTCTTCAGTTTGCGTAAGTAACTCGGCGATGAGTTCATCCATAGACCGCGCCTTTAGGGCGCATTCCAAGCCTCCCAGTTCTTCGTTTATGATTTGGGCGGCTTCTTGAACGCTTTTTTCCCGTTCCTGCTTGTTGTGCTCGGCAATTAATGTTAAATCGTCAATATTGTAAAGTTCCACATGCGGCAACTCTTTGATGGTTTGCTCTGCGTTTCGTGGATTGGAGATGTCGACTATGACAAGCGGATTTTTGTTTTGTCTGCCTAAAACGTATTCGGCTACCTGTGTTTTGGTCAACAGGTAATGGGGTGCTGAGGTGGAACAGAAAACCACATCGGTCTCCCGCAAAATTTCTCCCATTTTGTCAAGCCGAATTGCTTGTCCTCCCAACTCTTCTGCTAAGCGAACTGCCCGTTCAAAAGTTCGATTTGCAATAAACACTGGCTTGAGGCATCGCCTAGCCATGGCTTTGGCAACTAAGGCGGCGTTTTCGCCTGCGCCCATTATGAGAATTTTTTTCTCGTGAAGGTTTCCGACAAGTTTTTCGGCTAACTCGACTGCCGCGGAACCCACGGAGATGGCGCCTTTGCTGATGCCGGTTTCGCGTCTTACTTTTCTTCCTACATTAACGGCGCGGTTGAACAGCAGTTTCAGAACGGGGCCTGTGGTTTTGGCGTTTTCTGCTTCTATATAGGCGTTCCAGACTTGGTTGATGACTTGTTCTTCGCCTATAACCATGGACTCTAACCCTGCCGTGACCTTCAACAGGTGGCAGAGTGCCTCTCGTTTAGTTGAACATTCGACCGCTTTGCCTGCCTGTTCAGTTTGAGTTGCTGCCCGGTTTGTGAGGTATTGGGTGGCAACTTGGGCAGTTTTTTCCACGTTTTCGCTTACAAGGTAAAGTTCAATGCGGTTGCAGGTTTGAACAAGGACCGCTTCTTGGACGCCTTCAAGTGCACCTATTTCGGTGTAGGCGGTTTTTTTGTCTTTGAATGCTGCAGCTTCCAGCACGGGTATGTGTGCTTTTTTGTGGGTTATCCTCACGTTGATTACGCTGAGGTTTCTGCTGGAAGGCTGCATGGATGGATAAACCGACCAGCTTAAATATAAGCTTTACCGTAAACTACCCAACGGAGCGACCAAAGCATAAACCCAACCCACAAAATAGGGCTACTCTACATAGCTGGCGCACTGCCCTGCTTCGAAAACTTCGGCAGCCTTCCCACCCACCTAGTCCACCCAAGCGGTCTCACAGACGGCAAACCCGCCTCTCAAATCCTAGACATGATAATCCTCCCCGGCGGCAGCCTCGTCGAATCCCAAACCATCAAAAGCCCCCTCGCAACCGAAATCCTCAAAATGGCCGACCAAGGCAAACTCGTACTCGGCGTTTGCTCCGGCTTCCAGATTCTTTCCCGCGGCACCGACATCGGACGCCTCTCTCCAACCCCAATTTTCCGCGACGGCTTAGGACTGTTAGACGCCGAATTCGCTCCCCTTATCTGCACCGACCAAGTCCAAGCCACAATAGTCGGCGCCAGTGCCCTCACCAACCAAACCAACACCCCACTCACGGGTTTCCACTGCCACACCTACGGCAACCTCAAACTGCACAAAAACGCCCACCCCATACTAGTTTCTCACGTTAAACGCCTCAACTACCGCCATGACCCCCAAGACATAATCTCAGGCGTATCTAACCGCGAAGGTAACGTGGTCGGCGTCCTTATGCATGCTCTACTGGACCAGAACCCCGCCATAATTGAGACAATTACAAAATCTTTAGGCATAACGGAAACTGAACTGCACGCAATCAAAACCGCAAACGCCCAACTCCAAACAAAAATTAAACCCGAAATCGGTATTGCAACAAACCTCTATCCCTCTAAACTAAAAACCCACAAAATGCCTCGTGTGCTGCTGGTTACTGCTTTGGGCAGTGGTTCAGGCAAAACCTTCATAGTTGCGGGTTTAGCAGGGACGCTTAAAAAGATGGGGTTCCATGTTGGCGTTATCAAAGTTGGCGGAGACATCCGTGATCTTGTGCCCGCCCTCTACCTGATTAAAGAACCAATTCACCGTTATTCCTCTATCAAAATTGGCGACAGCGGATGGACAACAGCTGCCGCAGCACTACACGAAGCAAGTGCGGAATACGATTTTTTGCTAATTGAAGGCGCGATGAGTGCTTTTACGGGGCTGTTGATGGATAACGCTCCAAAACCCAGTTCCACAATCGAAGTTGCAGCTGCCCTCGGCATACCGACGGTTGTGGTGGTTGGCTGCGACAAAGAAGGCATCGAAGGCGCCCTCATCAGCAGCTTAAACTACGTAAATCTTCTCCGCCGTCTAGGCGTAAACATAACTGGCGTAATCCTAAACAAAGCCCGCCTCAGCTACCTAACCGACGAAATCCGCCAAATCCTACACCACGCATTCACAAACGCCCACGTTAACCTGCTGGGTGTTGTGCCGCGCATAGACTTAGAGGGACGAGGCGCTATCCCCGAAGTAGAAATCAAATATGACGAATTTTGTGCTAAAGCCCTCCAAACCACTGAAACCTGCCTTAACCTGCACCAAGTCGTGGCAGCCGCTGCGTCCAATGCTCAGACTACGCTGGACTACCAGACTGTGATGGCTAATTTCAAGGCTTTTGTGGAGTCAAACTTGGGGTTTGCCCCCATTGCGGAGGCACCCTGATGCTCATAGATTTCAACTTTGACGGTAAACACGTTGCCGTGGTCGGTGGAGGTTCTGAAAGCTACAGAAAAACTCAAGATTTCCTCAAAGCAGGCGCAAAAATTGCGGTGTTCAGCACATCTTTCTCTCGAGGCATCACTCAACTGTCTGAAGCAGGCAAAATCGTGCTTCACCAAGTTGAAGTCAAAGATGTTCCCTTGTTTGTTCACAGTTTGGAGCCTAAGCCCGATTTGTTGGTTGCGGTCACGAACGATTCGGATCTTAATGTCCAACTTGTCAGGGCTGCTAAAGCTGCTGGCTGCATGATCTATGCTCCTGATAACCCCGCCTTAAGCGACTTTACCCTGCCCGCTATTGCTCAGATCGGTGACGTACACCTTGCTATATCTACTGGCGGAAAAAGCCCCGCAATGGCACGCGTTCTAAGAGAACGAATAGAACAAACCATTACCCCCCAAGACCTGCTCCAAATCAAGCTTCAAAGTTACCTACGAAACATACTCAAAAAGCAGGTTGCCGACCAAAAAACCCGCAAAACGCTCCTCTATGCAGTTCTTCAAGATGCTTCAGTACAAACTCTTCTACGCGAAGGCAAATCTGAAGCAGCTAAAGAGCAAGCCCAAAAAATTATCCAAAATCAAAAGTCAATTGAAGGAACAAATTCATGAGTTTTCCGTCTGTACGAATGAGGCGTCTTCGGCAAACTGCTGCTCTGCGGCAACTGTTAAGTGAAGTTAAGCTCAATCCAACCGATTTGATTTATCCCGTGTTCGTAGATGAAACCGCCAAAAATGTTGTTCCGATTCCTTCGATGCCAAATTATTTTCGATTGCCCATAGATACAGTAGCTGCTGACGTTCGATTAGCTGTGGAGCAGGATGTAAAAGCGGTTTTGCTTTTCGGGGTTCCTGCAAAAAAAGATGATGTTGGCTCCACTGCTTTTGCTGCTGATGGCATCGTCCAGAAGGCTATTGGCAAGTTGAAGGATGCGTTCGGGGAAGACTTAGTTGTCATCGCTGACTGTTGCCTTTGCGAGTACACCAGTCATGGGCACTGTGGAAAAATCGTAAACGGGCAAGTAGACAATGACCAAACCCTTGAACTTTTGCAAAAAACTGCTGTTAGTCAAGCCCAAGCTGGCGCAGACATCGTAGCGCCTTCCGCAATGATGGATGGTCAAGTTAAACACATAAGAGCAGCATTAGATGATGCAGGCTTTAACCAAGTTTCTATAATGGCGTACTCTGCAAAGTATGCCTCTAGCTTTTATGGTCCCTTCCGCGACGCAGCAGACTCAACTCCGAAGTACGGTAATCGAAAAGCCTACCAGATGAATTGCGCCAACGCAAACCAAGCCCTGCGAGAAACGGCTTTAGACATAAGCGAAGGCGCTGATATCGTGATTGTTAAGCCCGCCCTCGCTTACCTCGACATAATCCGCCGCATCAAGTCAAAATTCAACGTTCCACTCGCAGCATACAACGTAAGCGGCGAATACTCTATGGTCAAGGCTGCTGCTCAAAACGGGTGGCTCGACGAAAAAACTGCTGCTCTAGAAATTTTGACTGGACTCAAGCGGGCTGGTGCCGACCTCATTATAACCTATTTTGCAAAAGATGTGAAACCATGGCTAAACCAATTTTAGATTGCAATTCCCAAGCGCTGTTCCAAAGAGCTGGAAAAACAATTCCTGGCGGCGTAAACAGTCCTGTTCGTGCTTTTGAGCCAAACCCCTTTTTTGTAACGCACGCCAAAGGCTCAAACCTCTACAGTTCCAACAGCAAAACCTACCTTGACTATTGTATGGCGTACGGCGCGTTTCTGCTGGGACATGCAAACCCTGAAATCCTAAACGCAGTTAGCGCACAATTACCCAAGGGTACGCTTTACGGCGCTCCTACCGAGTTAGAAGTTGCCTTTGCCGAGTTAGTTCAAAAGATTTATCCCAGCATGGAAATGCTCCGAACAGTCAACACGGGAACCGAGGCAACAATGCATGCTATCCGAGCAGCTAGAGGCTTTACTAAACGAAAAAAACTTGTCAAGTTCGAAGGCTGCTTCCACGGTTCCCACGACAGCGTCCTTGTTAAAGCAGGCTCAGGTGCTGCTACCTTCGGAACTCCAAGCTCAGAGGGTGTTCCTGCAGAAACAACCCAAAACACCATAGTTCTGCCCTACAACAGTTGCGCGGCGTTAGACGAAGTCTTCGCACGCGCGGGGTCTGACATAGCTGCCGTTATAATCGAGCCCGTCATGGGTAACGCAGGCTTAATCCTCCCTAACCCTGACTACCTAAGTTATTTGCGAAAACTAACCCGGAAACACGGCGCCGTTTTGATTTTTGATGAAATCATCACAGGCTTTCGGCTTGCCCCCGGAGGCGCACAAGAATACTTCAACGTGCAACCTGACCTGACAACCTTAGGAAAAGTGCTCGGCGGCGGCTTTCCCATTGCAGTGTTTGGAGGCAAAAAAGAAATCATGCAAACCATTTCACCGTCTGGTGGGGTATATCAGGCGGGAACCTTCAGCGGCAACCCCATCTCCACTACCGCAGCCTACACCACACTAAACCTCCTCATGCAAAAACAAACAACCCTCTACCCCAAACTTGCCCAGAACTGCGCCGAACTAAGCAAAACCCTTGCAGACTTAGCCGCTAACTATCACTTAAACACCCAAATCATCAGCATTGCTTCGATGTTCCAAATTTTCTTCACCCCCACCCCCATCCACGATATGGCAACTGCCCAAACCTCCAATACCTCGAAATTCAAAATCTACTTCCAAGAACTGCTAAAACAAGGCATATTCATCCCGCCTTCCCAATTCGAAACCTGTTTCCTATCAACCGCACATACTGACGACGATTTAGCTTTCACGTGCAGAGCCTTTGACCAAGCTTTGCACGCAGTAGCAACAAAGCAGGAGTGTTCTTAACATGAAGTTAACCGTTGGCACACGCGGCAGCAAACTTTCTAGAATGCAAACAGAACGCTTCCTCGAAGAACTCAAACAGATGCATCCTGATGTCGAGTTTGAACTAAAAATCATCAAAACGCTAGGCGACACCGAACACATAAAGCCCCTTTTTACTATCGATAGCCAAGGCATATTTGAAAAAGAACTCGACAACGCGCTCCTCAACAATGAAGTCGATTTTGCCGTTTCCAGCCTAAAAGATGTTCCCACAGAAACCGTTGCTGAAACCGTGGTTGCTGCTGTACCAAAACGTGCCTCACCATGCGACGTTCTCATATCCAAAAACAATACCCCCCTAAAAGACCTGTACTTGGGTGCAGTCATCGGCACAGGCAGCCTTAGAAGACTAGCCCAACTTAAATATCTCCGTCCTGACCTCGAAGTTCAACCTATCCGTGGAAACGTGGATACCCGTATCCGCAAAGTAGAAACGGGCGAAGTAGATGCCATCGTGGTCGCTGAGGCCGGTCTGGAGCGCATGGGCTTGGAAAACCAAATAACTGAACGCTTCCCACTCAGCCTGTTCCCATCTGCCCCTGGACAAGGCGCATTAGCTCTGATAACCCGAAAAAATGATGCTTCAACCACACGCTTTTTGCAAACAATCGAGCACCCCCCGACACGTGCAGAAGTAACCGCCGAACGCACACTCATGCTTCAGCTTGGCGGCGGCTGCAGAGTACCCATCGGAGCAGTCGCACACGTAGATGATGATTCGTTGTCTCTTCACGGAACTCTCTTCACGCTGGATGGGCAAAGCAAAATCCAAGCCACCGCCCAAGGCAAACTCGTCGAAGCAGAACTCTTAGGAAAAAAAGTCGCCGAAAACCTCACAAAACAAGGGGCACGCGACATTGAAGCAAAATGGAGAGAAAAATATGGTCCCTGGTAAAGTATTTCTAATCGGCGCCGGACCCGGCGACCCCAAACTGCTAACCCTAAAAGCTGCCGAACTATTGAAAACAGCCGAAGTCGTCATTTACGATCGGCTAGTAAGCAAAGCAATTCTGGGTCTTATTCCTGACACCGCAGAAACAATTTACGTAGGCAAAAAATCAGGCAAACACATCGTTCCCCAAAACAAAATCATTGCTTTGTTAATTGAGCTGGCGCTTGCTGGAAAAAACGTGACCCGACTAAAAGGCGGTGACCCCTTCGTTTTTGGCAGAGGCGGCGAAGAAGCAGAAGCCCTTGCAGAAAAACAAATTCCCTTTGAGGTGGTTCCAGGAATTTCTTCCGCATTTGCCGTTCCACTGTATGCAGGTATTCCGGTTACGCATAGGGATTACGCTTCTTCTGTTGCTGTGGTCACGGGTCATCAAGCGGGGAAAGGCGAACGCCCCGTTAACTGGAGCAAACTTGCAGGTGCCGTTGACACAGTTGTGATTCTCATGGGCACCGAATCACTGGATTCAATAGCCCAAAAATTGATGGACGGCGGCTTAAGTTCTGCAACCCCAGTGGCTATAATCGAACAGGGCACCTCCCAGCAGCAGCGAACCCTGATAAGTACCCTTAGTTCCGTCACAAAAGTAGCACAAGAAAAAAACCTGCAAGCCCCAGCCGTCATCGTGGTAGGTAATGTAGTGACTTTAGGAGGAAAACTCTCATGGTTCAACCCCCTCTCCCCTTAGCTGGACGCACAATTGCCCTCACTCGTCCACGCAGCCAAGCCACAACAGAAGCTACCTTGATACGAAAAAACGGAGGCACACCCTACTACATACCAACCATAGAAATCAAAGCACCCACCGACCTAACTCCCATAACCACCTTCATCGAAAACCTCGCCCAGACCGAAGCAGGCTACGTAGTTTTTATGAGCGTTAACGGCGTAACCCACCTGCTGAACGCCGCTCAAACCCTCAACCAAACCACACAGTTACATGCCGGACTCAAAAAAGCCACGGTGGTAGCTGTTGGTCCCAGAACCGCACAAGAACTCCAAACCAACCAAATCCGCGTAGATCTGATTCCCTCTCGGTACACATCTGAAGGTGTTTTAGACGTTCTTAGTCGTTGCAGCATCAGCGGTAGGCGGGTCTATATTCCCCGAACTTCTGCCGCGGGTCCGATTTTGGCAGAAAAACTCAAAGCCCTTGGTGCCTTGGTGGACGAAATTTACGTTTACGAATCCGCATTTCCTGCCGAGGATGGTTTGGGACGTAAATTTTTGGATGATTTGCTCGATGGAAAAATTGACGCCGTCGTTTTTGGCAGTTCTTTGTGCGTTAGGAACCTGTTCAAGCTGCTATCTGCTTCTGGAGAATCGGTGCGTGAGGCGTTAAATGCAGTGGTGATTGTTGCGATTGGGCCTGTGACTGCTCAGAGCCTTTCTGATTTTGGTGTAACTGTTGATGTCGTTCCTGAAAAGTATCTGTTTGAGACGGCGCTGGCTGAGTTGATTTGCTATTGGAAGTCGCACGCGATGGCTTAGTGGTGGTTTTGCTGTTCAATCTTTGGTTTCTTTTGGTTAAGAGAACTTTTATATATTTTGGATGGATAATCCATCCATAAGCCGCGTTGTGGCTTAGACCTTCGCCGTTTAGGTGTGGTTGTGTCTGGCTGCGCGTCGGCTTGTAATCAGCCATCGTAGATGTAGCCCGTTGTAGGAGCCAGTGCGCCGTTGGGGTTGCGGTCCTGCCCCCGTGCCCCAACGGTTATTGGCGTGTTGGGTTTTGGTTGTTCAACTGGTGGTTAATTTTTGTTAAACTAATGCTTATACGGTTCTGTTTATCTAATAGGTCAACTTGCCCTTGTGGGGCGTCAGCATGGAAACAAAATCCCTCTACTACACAATTGCAATCATCCTAATCGTAGCTTCTCTGTTTTTCTCCTCTTTGGTCATAACTCTTAACCAAACCAACACCCAAATCGCCGACCTTCAATCCACCTTATCCGCACAAGAAACCCAAATCAACCTCTACACCCAACGCCTCAACAACCAAACCACCCAACTAGACGAACTTCACCAAACCCTCACCACCCAACAAGCCCTAATCAATGAGTACAGCCAGCTCATAGACAATCTCCAACAACAAAGCACCCAAGACTTCACCAACCTGACCAGCCAAATCACGCAAACCTTTAATCTTTTAGGTGGACAACTGACAAACTTAACCGACCACCTGCCCATCGAACAATACGACTACATAATCTACTGCATCAACGTCACCATTCCTCTCTACGGAGCTAAAAATGGTCAAACCGGCGCAGTAGATTTCAACTCCACCGACGCAGCCCAAGCAATCAACTACGCCTTCGAACATGGCAACAGCGTTTACGTAAAATCAGGCGGCTACCTTCTAAGTTCAGATGTGGTTATACAAGACAAATCCAACACCTTGTTAGAGAGCGAATTTGCCATTCTAAGATGTAAAAACAACCAAATAATCATCAACGGCACAACCTATCTGTTATCTCAAAATAACCGCATCTCGGGATTTGTAATATCTAACGGGGGCATCAGAATTGAAAACTCTGCCCGAACCACCATCTCAAACATGATTTTTGAGACCTGCAGGGTCGGGATTGAACTTGTTAACACAAACGCATGGACTGAATGCACAAACATCGATGACGCCCATTTCATAATGTGCACAGAAGGCATTGCTTTTCGGACGCCTGCACCAGGAGCCACTGGATCCTACGGAAACGCTGCAATTTCACGTTGCTATTTTAATTTGCGTGATAATTCTGCCGCAATTGTAATCGAGCCCAAGGCAGAATTTACTGACGGTCAAATGCAGAACGTCCGCATCTGGGTCTGCGGATACACGGCTCAAGAGTATAATCAAACAGGCCTTAAGACCAGTGGTTCTCTTTTCCAAACCGTCATGGAGGGTGTGGTTTTTGAGTCCTTTGCAAGTGGTAATCTAAGTGATGCAAAAATTTATGCCGTGGACATAAATACCAGTTACGCGACCCCTATCTTCCAACAAGGCATAACCTTTCTAGGCAATTGGACCGATATCGTTTACAATCCCTACAATAGTGAATTGCAAGGTGAAGGTGCTGGCGTAGTTTTCAAGCAAGAAAACATAACCATTCCCGTAAATCCCTCAGACTATCCAAGCGTTTCCACAGTTATGCAGGTGGCTCCAACCACCATTATCAGTTTCAAGGCGTTAGTGATGGTTGAGGGGAGTTTTCTCCAAAATGAAACGGTCACGGTTCGTTTCCGTCTTGGGTTCATTGACGAAGCAACTGCGGCAGGTTCTGGCGTAGTGGAGAAAACTTTTGCTTCCGCCTCTTCTGTTTGGCTTAGTGATGATGATTTGTTGAAGTTGCTGCCTTACAAAGACCTTGTGAAGTCAATTCTGGTTGATGCTAAGGTGGACGTTGATGGGTCTGATGTGACTGTTCAGGTGAGTATTTTCGGTGCGACTGTTTGGTCAGCTATGTAGCTTTTAGCTGCAGACTTTTTCTTTTTTTGTTTTAGCTTTTTTGTGGTTGTTTTTGGGGTTTTTGTATGTTTTACTCAACCTATGTTACTCAACTGGTGATTAATTTTATTTAAACTAACGTTTATATAATTTTGCTGGATAATCCATCCACCACTAGGGACGAAACATTGCAGCAACAAAACAAGACAATCTATCCATTCAGTGCTATTGTCGGTCAAGAAAAAATGAAACTTGCCTTGATTCTTAACGTCATTAACCCTAAAATTGGCGGTGTTCTGCTTCGGGGGGAAAAAGGAACGGGGAAATCTTTGGCTGTTCGTGCTTTGGCGCAACTTTTGCCCGAGATTGATGTAGTTTCTGATTGTCCTTTTCACTGTGCCCCTACGCATCCAAAAGACCTTTGTGATGCTTGTGCCGCCAAAATGAAAAACGGGGTTCCACTTTTGGGGTCTAAACGTTCGGTATCTGTAGTGGAGTTACCTGTAGGCGCCACCGAAGACCGACTCGTAGGAACAATCGATCTAGAAAAAGCTATCAAAACCGGACAAAAACACTTCGAGCCCGGCATTCTTGCAGAAGCTAACCGCAACATCTTGTACATCGACGAAGTAAACCTCCTAGATGACCACCTTGTTGATGTCTTGCTTGATGCTGCAGCCATGGGCGTAAACTTTGTTGAACGTGAAGGCATTTCTTTTAGCCACCCTGCGCACTTTGTTTTGGTCGGCACAATGAATCCTGAAGAGGGGGAGTTACGACCTCAACTGCTAGACCGTTTCGCCCTTTCGGTAGATGTTAAAGGCATACCCTATCGGGAAGCACGCGCCGAAATAGTGCGTCGACGGGTTGCATTCGAAAATGACCCTGCCTCTTTTATTAACGCTCAACAGGAAAATCAAGAACAGCTTCGACGAAAACTTATCGAAGCTAGCCAACTTTTGCCCAAAGTTAACCTAAGCGATGAAATGCTTGACTTAATCACTCAAATTTGTGTCGACTTCGGCGTTGATGGTCACCGTGCTGACATAACAATGTACAAGACTGCTTGCACGGTTGCTGCCTTCAATGGTCGAACCGAAGTTCTTGAGGAAGACGTCAAAGAGGCTGCTGAACTGGTGCTTCCTCATCGTTGTCGTCGACAACCTTTTGATGAACCCAAACTTGAGGAGCAACAACTTCAGGAAAGCATGCAAAAGTGGAATCAAAACAAAGAGCAGCCCCAATCCCCTCAAAATGATCCTCAACCACAAGACAACAACCCCAAAGATGACAACTCTCAACAACCCCAAGAGCCTCAACCTGAAAAAGAACAAATTTTTGAAGCTGCTCCCCATTATACCGTAAAACCTCTTTCTACTCCTGTATTAGACCAAATGCAACGTAAAGGCACAGGGCGCCGATCTAAAACGCGTTGCATTTCTAAAACTGGTCGATATGTCGACAGTGCAATTCCTAATGGAAAAGTTACGGACTTAGCTTTTGATGCCACCCTAAGAGCGGCTGCGCCGTTCCAATTGCAGCGTAAAGACGCTTCAGATCAGCATAGCGGTCTGCTCATTGAAAAAACTGACTTTCGTGAAAAGGTCCGTGAAAGAAAGGTTGGTAATTTGATAATGTTTGTTGTCGATGCCAGTGGTTCTATGGCCGCTGAAGAGCGGATGTCTGCTGCTAAAGGTGCCGTTCTCTCCCTTTTACTTGATGCTTATCAACGGCGAGACCGCGTTGGAATGGTTGTTTTCAGAAAAAACAGCGCTGAACTTGTGCTTCCCCCAACTGGCAGCATAGATTTAGCTCAAAAGCTACTGACAACCTTGCCTACTGGTGGGCGTACTCCCATGGCTCACGGGTTATCCCTTGGGCTAAAGACAATACAGTTACACATGAGGCGAGACCGAGAAGTTATCCCTCTTATAACTCTAGTTTCTGACGGGCGGGCAAATGTTTCTTTAAACGGGGGCGACCCAGTTGAAGAATCAAAATGTATAGCTAAAGAAATAAGTGATTCTGGTATTCGGGCTCTTGCAATTGATACTGAACAGGGCTTCCTTACTTTTGGGCTGGTAAAGCAGATTTGTGCCGACATGAACGGTCGCTACCTCCGACTGGAAGAGTTGAGTGCGGCACCCATTGCATCTGCGGTTCGTGACAACCTGTTTCATGATCCCGGGATAACAACAACGTCAAACTTTCATGTTTTTGGAGGTGAAAAATTTTGAATAAAACAACCGCTGGCATTATTGCAGCAGTATTGATAGTAGTGGTGGTTGCTTCCTCTTTTGGAATCTACTCACTTTATACTCCTCAAAGTGAGCCCGAACCTTCTGTTACTTCAACGCCTCAACCAACAACAGCTGCTCCAACCTTGGAGCCAACTTTAACTCCTACGCCTACCATTTCAGCCACTCCTGATCCTACCTCTTCGGTAACTTCTGTTCCAACTCTAACTCCTAGCCCATTTGAAACTTCTACCCCTACCCCCATAATTACCATGACTCCTGAGCCTACTATTTCTTCTACACCTCAGCCAACCCCAACTGCAACTCCTAAGCCTCAAAACATAACTTACACTGACGTAACTGGATACAACACAACCGTAAAAGTTCCAGTTAACCGCGTTGTTACCATCATGGCAACTGACCTAGTCGTTGCTATCGGTGGACAAAGCAAAATCGTTGGACGCAGCTACATCGACGACGAAGGACTTGCTTCACTTCCAGCTTCTGTGAAAGATATCCCAGTGGCTGGTAGTGTAGAGATGGTTCTTGAAATGAACCCTGATTTGGTGATTGTAGGTGAATTGTACGGTGACGCAAACGTTGATCTGCTAAGGAATGCAGGCCTCAACGTGTTTGTTGACCGAACAGTACAGCCAAGACGCTCCATCTTAATTGAAAACTTGGGCATATTGCTAGACGTCGAAGAAACAGCAGCTGAATTCAACAACTTTGAACTCTACTACCAGAACTTAGTCACATCACGCGTAGCCAACTTAACTGACAGCCAAAAACCGCTGGTCTACTTTGAATTTTACATGCCTGGATACAGTGCAGGTCCAGGAAACTCATTCCATGACATCATTGTCCAAGCAGGTGGAATAAACATAACCAACGAATCCGTTCCAGTGCCCATCATAAGCACTGAATACGTTCTAGAAAAAGATCCTGACATCATAGTCAGAATGTTAACGTACCTAGACGGATTAGACCTGAGTGCTTTCCAAGCGTTATACGACGAAATGATAACCCGTAACGGCATGAGTGAAGTCACAGCAGTCAAAGAAAACGCAGTGCACATCGTTAAAAACACAATCATAGTTTCACGTGACACCATAGGATTAATCTACTACGCTAAATGGTTCCACCCAGATCTGTTTTCAGACATTGACCCCGCCGCTATTCATGCTGAATACATGCAGAAATTCTTTGGTATCACTCTCTCAGGAGTGTTCACTTATCCATGAGTGCCACTGAAGTAAAAGCCATCTATACCAAGAGCAAAGCGAGAAAACTTCTCGCTCTTTTTCTAGTTTTATTAGGTCTTATCATAGCAGTAATCGTGTCAATGAGTTTAGGCGCTGGTTCGCCTCGCTTCACCGAAGCGATAAATGTCATTCTTTCCAGAATTTTTCCCTTTCTAAATCTTCCTCCAGAACCCAGAGTTACCCAAATCATCATTATGGATGTTCGACTGCCCCGTATTGCCTTAGCAATCATTGCTGGAGCAGGATTAGCCGCCTCAGGTGCCACCCTACAAGGCGTACTCCGCAACCCCTTGGTTTCCTCCTCCATTTTAGGGGTTTCTTCCGCTGCAGGGTTTGGGGCAGCGTTAGCCATTGTTTTTGGGATGAGCATATTCACTCCCGTAGGCAGCTACATGATAATTGTAAACGCCTTCTTCTTCGGTCTTCTAGCGATGTTTCTTGTCTACGGCATTGCACGTGTCAGGTCCATAACCAACGAAACAGTCATCTTGGCAGGTGTCGCCGTAGGCTTTCTCTTTTCCGCCCTGCTTTCCTTAATCCAGTACATAGCCCCCGAATATGAAGCCCTCCAAGCAGTAGTCTTCTGGCTCATGGGCGGATTAGGCTCCGCAAAATGGCAAAACATCATCATAATCCTCCCCATCGTTTCCATAGCTATCGCTCTTATGACAAAAAAATCCTGGGACCTCAACGCCATGAGCCTAGGTGAAGAAGTGGCCACCAGCGTCGGCGTCAACTCCAAACGTGTTCTCTCCGTCTGCATGGTGCTCGCCACCCTAGCAACCGCCAGCATCATAGCCTTCACCGGCGTAATTGGCTTCATCTGCCTCATTTCCCCCCACATATCCCGCATGTTAATCGGAAGCGACAACCGCTTCGTAATCCCCTGTAGCGTTCTGGTGGGAAGCTTGCTGCTTTTGTGCTCTGACACGGCAGCAAGAATGATTCTTGCCCCCACCGAAATCCCAGTTGGAATCGTAACTTCGCTGCTGGGTGTTCCATTCTTCGTTTACATATTGCTCAGTAAAAGGAGGCAAACTTGGCGATGAATTTAGAAATAAACGGCTTGTCGTTTGGCTACGTGTCAGCCCCTGTTCTTAAAGACATCACCTTTAAAGTGAATTTAGGCGAAGTGGTAAGCATTGTAGGTCCAAACGGGTCAGGCAAAAGCACTCTTTTAAAGTGCATAAACCGCATTTTGAAACCTAAACAAAACACTGTCCTCATAAATGGACGATGCACCAGCAAAATAAATTTGCGCGAAATGTCTAAGCTTCTTAGCTATGTTCCTCAAAGCTCCAACAGCACCTTTCCCTTCACTGTGTTTGACATTGTTCTCATGGGTAGACGTCCTTACGTTAACTGGAAGCTAACTGAACAAGACCACCAAATTGCTGCTGAGATGCTGGACTTTTTAGGCATAGGCTCTATGGCGATGCGGAACTTTAACGAGTTGAGTGGGGGTGAGCAACAAAAAGTTGTCATTGCACGAGCTTTGGCGCAGCAACCTAAAATTTTGCTTTTCGATGAACCCACTAGCTATCTTGACATAAAACATCAACTCGACATCCTGCGCATACTTAAGAGCCTTTCTCAGACTTCGGCGCGTGCGGTGGTGGTTTCGATTCATGATTTGAATTTGGCAAGTCGCTTTTCTGACCGTATGATTATGCTCAAGAAGGGCGTCATTTACGCTGTTGGTTCGCCTGAAACGGTTTTGACCGAAACTAACATCGAATCTGTGTATGATGTGAAAGTTGCCGTAACTAAATCGATTCTAGGTATCCCCCAAATTACCCCTCTAGACTCTGATGTTAATCCACCGCCCAAGCTTCCGCCTCAAATCATGGTTCCTGCTAAGTGATGTGAAAAATGAATCCTCTAAAAATAGCCTTCATAACTACAATTCCCACAGATGCAGCCCCGTTTATATCTGCAGCTAAAACCTTCAATGAACAAACCAGCAAAATTGAGTATCTGCTTCAGAATGGCGGAGATTTTCGAGATTTCGGAACTTTAGACAGCTTCATCCAATTTGCCAAGCAATGTACCGTGATCCTTATTCATTTGATGGGTGACCTTCCCGACTTTGACCACTTGCTGGCCGCTTTGAAGTCTGCTAGGGTACCGGTGTTTGTTGCTTCTTCAGTTAATGACAAAAACCGCGAGTTTATGACGCTTTCCACAGTTGAAGCCGAAGAGTATCAAAAGATTTTCAACTACGTCAATTATGGCGGCAAAAAGAACTTCCAAAACCTTCTGCTCTACTTAGCAAACCACTTTACTGGCGCTTCTTACGCGTTTTCTGGTCCTGAGCGTCCAAAGTGGGAAGGCATATACCACCCAGACTTTGATGACATCCCAACACTTGCCTCCTACAAAGCTGCAAAGATGCAGCCTAACCGCCTAACTGTGGGCGTATGGTTCCATCAAAGCCACTGGCAGGGCGCAAACACCAGTTTTATTGACTCTATAATTCAGCAAGTTGAAGAGAAAGGCGCAAATGTGTTGCCAGTCTTTTTCAGCGGAACCCGCGACCCTAACTTGGGCATCCACGGACTGGACTGGGTTGTTGACAACTACTTCATGGAAGATGGCAAACCCAGCGTTGATGTAGTGGTCAGCGTGCTTTCTTTCACTTTGTCTTCTTCAACTTCGGGTTCAGGTGCTTCTGAAGTTGTTTTAAAGAAACTTGGCGTACCCGTTCTTAAGGCAATTCTAACCTGCAACACCGCCGAAGAGTGGGCGGCTTCCATGCAGGGAATCAGCCCCATAGATATCCCCTCAAACATATCCATGCCCGAATTTGAGGGCTTACTCATCGCCGTTCCAGTGGCTGCAATGGATTTTGGCGCAAAATCGCCTAACGGAAACAAATTTATCAGCTTTGAACCGCTTCCTGAACGTATAACCAAACTGGTCAATCTCAGCTTAAAATGGGCGCAACTGCGTCACACCCCAAATCAGAGCAAGAAAGTGGCAATAATTTTCCACAACTATCCCCCTAGAAATGACACAATCGGGCATGCGTTTGGGCTTGATGCACCTGCCTCTGTTATGAACATTTTACTTGACCTACAAGCGCAGGGTTACGATGTGTCTGCTTTGCCTGAAAGCAGCCAAGCGCTCATTGAAACCATAATTAATGGGTTAACTAATGACCGCAACTGGTTAAGTGCAGAAGATCTCGCCAAGCGGGCGATTGCTAAAATTTCTGGTAAGCAGTATGCGGATTGGTTTAGCGAGTTGCCTGTAGATGTCAGCGCAAAGATGGTGCAAGACTGGGGAAACCCTCCTGGCACCCTTTTCAGTTATCATGGTGATTTGTTGGTTGCAGGGTTAATCAGCGGGAATGTATTTGTCGGGTTGCAGCCTACCCGTGGATACTTGGAGAATTCTGCTTCCATCTATCACAGCCCCGACCTTTCCATGCCCCATCACTACTATGCGTACTACCGGTGGATACGTGACGTCTTCAAGGCGAATGTAATTATGCACATCGGTACGCATGGTTCTTTGGAGTGGCTGCCTGGCAAGTCGGTGGGCCTTTCTGCTTCCTGCTCCCCAGACATAACCATCTCCGATTTGCCCAACATTTACCCCTACGTAATCACCAACCCTGGCGAAGGAACACAGGCAAAACGACGCAGCTACTGCTGCATAATCGAGCACTTGGTTCCTGTTATGCATAACGCGGACTCCTACGAGGAGTTGGCTACGCTTGAGGTTCAACTACAAGAATACTACCAAGCAAAAACCGTTGACCCCGACAAATTGCCTGTTCTGCGTGACTTGATTTGGGAAAAGGTGGTTCAAGCCAAACTGGACTGCGACCTAGAAGTCACCCAAGACTCGGCATTCGCAGATTTTGACGAGTTTTTAGAACAGCTGCACGCCTACATAAACGAGTTATCTGACGCCCAAATCCGCGATGGCTTACATACCTTAGGTGAAGCTCCAACGGATTTGCGTTTGGACGAGTTTTTGGTCACGTTAACCCGCCTAAGTAACGGTTCGGTGCCTTCTTTGCGGCAGTCAATTGCTGAATTAAAAGGCTACAACTACGAGGATTTGCTTGCAAACCGCGGCAAACTTAACCCTGACGGCAAAACCAACGGTGACATAATCAACACCCTTAATGCTCTTTCTCTTGACCTTCTGCAACGTTTTCACGATGTAGACTTTGCTCCACAAAACATCGGCAAACTTGCTAGAGAAGTACTTGGCGGAACCAGTTCCACTGTAGAACAGTGTCTTTCTTATGTTAGTTCTTTTTTGGCTCCTGCTTTAGCTGCAACCTCTGACGAATTGACAAATACGTTGGCTGCTTCTTCAGGCGGCTACGTTCTGCCAGGGCCTTCTGGTTCGATAACTCGTGGCATGGCTGACCTGTTGCCTACTGGACGGAACTTTTACTCTGTTGACCCCCGTGCGGTGCCTTCGCTTGCTTCTTGGAAAGTGGGCAAATCCTTAGGTGACGCTTTATTGGCTCGTTACCTCAACGAGGAAGGTCAATACCCAGAAAGTGTCGGCATTGTCATCTGGGCAACTGACACAATGAAAACCAAGGGCGATGACATAGCTGAAATTCTTTACCTGATGGGCGTGATGCCTGTGTGGGAAGAATCCAGCGGTCGTGTTGTCGGCGTCCAAGCCATACCTCTTGAAGAGTTAAAACGTCCCCGTATTGATGTCACTGTACGAATCAGTGGACTATTCCGTGACACCTTCCCAAACGTTGTCCATCTAATCGATGACGCTGTAGCCTTAGTTTTGAGCATCAATGAACCCACCAGCAAGAACTTTGTTGCTAAACACGTCACAACCGAAGTGCAACAGCGCGTAGTTGAAGGCGTAAGTGCTGAGGTTGCTCGCGAAGAGGCATCCTATCGGGTTTTCGGGGACCGTCCAGGCGCTTATGGCTGCGGCGTCAGCGAACTTATAGATTCCAAAAATTGGAAAACTCAACAGGACCTAAGTGATGTGTATGTTACTTGGGGCAGCTATGCTTACAGTCGCAAAACCTACGGGCAAATGTTGCCTGGTCAGTTCAAACGCCGATTAGGCAGCATTAATTTAACTGTTAAAAATCAGGACTCCCGCGAATACGACATACTGGACGGCGATGACTGGTATGATGCCCACGGCGGCATGGTGAACGCGGTTAAAACTATCGGGGGCAATACGCCTCGCTCTTACTGTGGCGACAGTTCTGACCCTAATCGAGTCAAAGTTAGAAGCACCAAAGAAGAAACCTGTCACGTTTTTCGCTCGCGTCTTCTCAATCCTAAATGGATTCAAAGCCTCAAGCCTCATGGCTACGCAGGTGCATCCGACCTTTCTAGAACTATTGACTTTGTTTTCGGCTGGGACGCCACTGTTGAGGTTGTGGAAGACTGGATGTATGAAGGGTTAGCCCAAAAATACGTTTTAGACCCAGAGATGCAGCAGTGGCTCAAAGATGTCAACCCCTACGCTTTGCAAAGCATGATTGAACGACTTTTAGAGGCTATAGAGCGGGGTATGTGGGCGGCACCTGAAGAACTCAAACAACAGTTACAGCAGCTTTACCTGCAAACTGAAGGCTTGCTCGAAAGCGCGAATGAAAAAGAACCAAAACCGCGAGGGGAACATGCATAAGAGACTTAAATAAAAAATTAGATGAAAAGAAAATCTCAACAGCCTTAGAAGAGATAGATGCCAAAATACTTTACCACATCTATAAAGGCTTCAAACTCAACACGTTGCTCATCTCTTTTGATAGAAAACGTCGTGTCATCTCTACGCTTGAGGGCTACAAAGAAGTCCAATATGTTGCCAATAACTACACGCCTCTTCCATTATCTCAGCAAACCATGAAAAACTTTCGTGAATACAAACGCAACTTCCCGCTCGCTCTGGGCATGGGGCCAAAGGCAATTGCGTTTATCAGCACAGGCGTGGACATGGACCAACTTGCTTGCTGTGAACAGGTTCATGACCGAGTAAAAGTTTGCTGCTTTGCCACCGCAGGCACTGGCGGTAATGCACTGCGTACAGGCGTGGACACTGCAAGCTTTGTTGAACGACCCGGCCAGTTTCTCAATTCAGTCGGAACCATCAACATCATCGTCTTAACCAACGCAACCTTGAGCAAAGGCGCCTTGGCAAGAGCAATCATCACAATAACCGAGGCTAAAACAGCAGTTCTTCAAGATTTAGATGTTCGAAGTACCTCTTCTCCACAGTTGCAGGCAACAGGCACAGGAACAGACAACGTTATTGTGGTTTCAGGGACAACGGGCAAGCCGTTGCTGTTGACCAGTGGGCACTCAAAGATGGGTGAACTCATTGGGTCCGCAACAAAAACTGCCGTTCGGGAGGCATTAAGAAACCATGACGGCATCTGAGCATTTAACCACTCTGAAGGGTGGTATGTGTGGAACTTGCGGGTTTGTGTTTCTCGTTTTCTTTAGACTTTGGCTTAACGCTTTAACAGGGAGAAATCTACTTGAGTAACGAAGTTATTGTCACAGAAAAATTAGTAAAAAAATACGGCGCTGTAACGGCGATTCGCGATTTAGATTTATGCGTCCATTCAGGAGAAATCTTCGGGTTTCTGGGACCTAACGGGGCAGGTAAAACCACAACCATCCGCGTCATGACAACACTAACAAAGCCATCTTCTGGACGCGTACGGATAAACGATTTTGATGTGGTCAAAGAAGCTGCTAAAGTCAAAACGATGCTGGGCGTAGTTCAGCAGCATTTGAGTTTAGACCGCGATTTGACCATACGCGAAAACCTCGAGTTTCATGCACGTCTACACCGTATTGGCTCAGTTGAACGTAGACGGCGCATAGAAGACCTTCTCGAGTATGTTGAGTTAGCTGAGTACGCTGACCACATGGTCGACACCCTTTCGGGGGGCATGAAAAAACGAGCCGCCATTGTCAGCAGCCTGCTACATGAGCCTAAAGTACTGTTTTTAGACGAACCCACAGTGGGCTTAGATGCCCAAGCACGGCGACGCCTATGGGATCTAGTGCGTCGATTAAACGCCGATGGCACCACCATTTTCCTAACAACCCACTACATCGAAGAAGCCGAAGTTCTCTGTAACCGCGTAGGTGTCATGCATCACGGTGAACTCATCGCCATAGACACCCCCTTAGCCCTGCGCGAAAAACTAGGGTTAGTCGCCGTCGAGTCTCTTATAGGTAAAGAAACGTGCTACCGGTTTTTCTCTGATCGCGAATCAGCAAAGCAATATGCGCAGACTTTGTCGTCTGATGCAAAAACGGTGGTTATTCGAGATTCAAACTTGGAGGATGTATTTGTGGAGTTAACCGGTCAAAAAGTAGGTGACGCTTAATGTTGACAACTTTGAGCGATATCTATTGTGTTCTGTGGGTTGATTTGCGAAATCTGCGGCGCCATTGGCGTTCTGTGGTTGCCACCAGCCTCATCCAGCCGCTTTTGTATCTGGTGGCGTTTGGTTACGGTTTAGGTCAGGACGTTACCTTCGACGGCGTTCCTTACCTCGCATTCGTAATTCCCGGCATAGTCGCCCTGACTGCGTTTTCAACCAGCTTCAGTGGTGCCTCTTCCAAACTGCAAGTAGACCGCTTTTTCTACAAAAGCTTCGACGAACTGCTCATGTCACCAGTAAGCTTATCGTCGATTATTCTTGGCAAAGCATTAATTGGTGTAGTGCGGGGTCTGATAAGTTCAGTTGCAATTCTGCTAGTTGGTCTTGCCCTTTTGAACACGTTGGCAATTAGCCCTTTTTTTGTGCTTGCTTTGGTGGTGTCTTGTTTTGTGTTTGCATTGATGGGCGTACTTGTGGCGTTGGTTATAAATTCGCATCAGGGCATGAGCACTTTTAACAGCTTAGTTATCCTGCCTATGACGTTTCTTTGCGGCACCTTCTTTTCGCTAGGCGCCTTGCCTGACGCAGCGAAAGCAGTGTTGTATGTGTTGCCGCTTACGCATGCCAGCCAGAGTTTGCGTGCAGCCGCCTTAGACCAAACTTTTCCATGGTTCTCTTTCATTGCCTTGATTTGCTTTGGCATCGCGTTCTTCATAAGCGGATTGTATGTTCTCAAAAAAACCAGCGTATAACCATCAATGGAGCTACAGATGTTAAACGAAACCGAAATCGCCCACGCCTCGACGCTTAACAACCTAATCAGGGAACTCGCCGAAGTCAAAGCCCCTGGTCCACCTGTCTCTTTTTCCATGTCTCACCTATTTTACGCTCTGGAGCTTTTGTCGAAAAAAACTCTCGGGCGCGTACGACTTGCAGAACACCTCAATGTGGGCGGGGGCGCAATACGCACCATTTTGGGTCGATTAGTTGGAGCAGGCTTAGTGACCACTTCAAAAGCAGGATGTGCCCTTACGGCGGACGGCCTGTATGTTTGGGGGGAACTGGAGAAAATTTTCCCTAAACGTACCGAATTTTTGCAAACCGAGTTGACTCCTTCACAGTTTAGTTTTGCATTTCTGGTTCGCGGCTGCAGCGACAGTGTGCGTTCTGGCATTGAACATCGCGATGCAGCGGTTGCAGCGGGCGCTTTGCATGCGGTGATTTTGGTTTTTCGGAATGGTCACTTACGCATCGAATCAGTAAGCGATGACATCGAGAAAGCTTTCCCTAAAGCGGCACGGCATATTCTTCGAAAACTCAAGCCTCACGATGAAGACGCAGTTGTGATTGTTTGCGGTGATTCAGCTTTGAAGGCTAAACATGGCGCATTTGCAGCTAGTTGGTCTCTTTTTCAAAGCAAACTAGCCAGTGAATAACCTCATTAGCAAGTTCCCTTTATCGAGTTCCCCATGGGTGTATGCCGAACAAAAAAGGGTTCACAAAGAAACCATTAACTGCTTGCTTTAAACAAAAACTAAAGTAAAATAAGAAAGAAAACGGCAAAAATCGTTAATTAGACTTCTTCGATTGTGCATTTCAGCTTCTTGATGGTTTCCTCTGCGTTGGCAGGCTCCACCGTCAAAGTGTACAGCTGTTTTGCCGTCCGAAGCTTCAACTTAACAGAACCCTTCAGCCGTTTAACAGCACAAGACTTCGCAGTTGCACTCATCTGCACAAATTTTTCTACGTCCATAATTTGAGATGGCATTCGTTTCACCTAGTGACACTTGCATGGATGCCCAACGAGTTTTTATCTGTTTTGGTACCTGTTTTCATATTTTACAGGTGATTGCTTCCCAGAATTTGGTGTAGCGCCTAATTCAACATGTTAATGTCTACAAAAAATAGCTAAACCTGAACCTTGCAACTTCTGCGAGAGGTCAAATACCTTACAAAGAAAAAGATGGTGTCATACTAAAACAGTGGCGCTTATGCTTTCTTTGGTTTAATCCCTATCTTAAGGTCAATCTCAACTACGTATTCTTTGTCTGCTTTGCCAACTGCAAAATGCCAATCCTTAACATCAACATCCATGTCCTTGAACATTGAAACAATTTTTTCTTTGTAGTCTGAGACGGTGTCGCCAATTTTCTGTAACCGCTCGGTAATATCTGTGTTTTTTTCCGACATTGTCACACCTCCCCAGCATTATTATGGCTAAATTTTAATGAGGCTCGCTTCTTAAGCGTATGTGACTGTATATGTACAGTAACTAAACCTTAAAAAGGTAACCAAGCGTACAGGTAACCCTTTATGGATGATACAGGGCAAAAAGCAAGAGGCATTTGATGACACCAGTAGATTTTGCGGTCAATCTTTTTAAAGCGGCCATCGTGCTCTTCATAATCGTAGACCCGTTTGGAAACATCCCCATCTTTATGGGGTTAACTGAATCCATAACCGAAAATGAAAAACGCAAAGTCTTCAACACCGCCTGTACGGTAGGCGTTGTGTTGCTCCTAGTTTTCGCTTTAACTGGTCAACAAATCTTCAACCTATTCGGCATTAACATCTATAGCTTCGAAATCGCTGGCGGAATTCTTCTGCTCATAATTTCCATCCGGATTCTTATCGCCGGCTCAAGCAGCCACAACTTGGTTGAGTCTCCTGAAAGTTTAGGCGCAGTACCCATAGCTATCCCCTTGTTGGTGGGTCCAGGTGCCATAACAACCACAATTTTTAACATCCAATCTTACGGCGTCTACATCACGGCTGCTGCAGTCCTCATTGTGCTGGGGGCGACGTGGCTAATTTTAAGGTTTACCACCCCGGTTTATCGGTTCTTGGGCAAAACAGGGTCTGCAGTTATTGCGCGTGTTATGGCTTTACTTATCTCGGCTATAGCGGTGCAGTACATCTTGTTAGGTGCAATGCATTACATGTCTGCCGCTGGAGCTTAGGTTACTTCAAAGAACCTGCCAGGTGTGTTGCAAACGCGTTTTCCACCTTAACCTGCACCTGTTTACCAAACAAGTTCACTCTGCTTTTAACCACAATTGGTTTATACGCAAAATTTCTACCCACCCAAGAATCTGGAGCCTTTCCCTCTTCATCCACTAAAATTTCTCCTTCCCACCCTATCCACCGTTGATTTCGCCTCCAAGACATCTGCCTAACCAGTGTGGCAGCTTCGGAACTTCGTCGTTTAATTTCTTCTCTGTTCACGATGCCGGTGTGTATGTTCCATGCTGCGGTTTTGGGTCGGGCAAAAAACTTGGAAACGTTAACGATGTCTGGCTCGGTTTTTTCAATGAGTTTTAGGGTGTTTTGGAAGGCTTCGTTGTTTTCGCCGGGGAACCCAACGATTATGTCGGTGCTAACTGTGATTTGGGGGTATGCTGTTTTGAAGGCGGCTATTGTGGTTTGATATTCTTGGACACTGTAAAACCGCCTCATCCCCCGCAAAACTTCGTCATCCCCGCTTTGTACTGGCAAATGAATAAACTGGAAAATCTTGGGGTCTCCAAACGCCTCAACCAATTCCCCCAAAAAGGGCGTGACCAAGTTTGGGGTCATCATGCCTACCCGAACCCGAAAATCGCCTTCCACTGCGGTTATGGTTTTGAGCAGTGTGGGCAGGTTGGTTCCTATGTCTTTGCCGTAGGCGGCTGTGTCTTGGGAGGTTAACCAGATTTCTTTTGCTCCGCTTGTGATGTCTTGTTTTATGCGTTCTGCAATTTCTTGCGGGCTGCTGCTGCGGAGGTGCCCTCTAGCATGTACTACACAGCAGTAAGCACAGGACCCTAAACAGCCATAATTGACTGGAATTATGCTTATCACTGGGTTGGTGACGATTTTGGGCAGGTCCAGTTGGGGTTTGCTTTCCAAAGCACCCTGCAACTCCACCACCGTTTCCCCCTTCAGCACTCGCTCTACAATTTGGACGATGTTTCGTCCAGCGGCAGGGCCCACAACCGCATCAAAGTGGGCTTCCCGCATCAACCGCTCATAACTGATCAGTGGAAGGCATCCTGCAACGATGACTTTTTTGTCTCTGGGAATTTGTTTTAGGCTGCTGAGGATGCGGTTTTCGGTTGGTCCCTTTACTGCGCAGCTGTTGTAGATGATTAGGTCTGCTTGGTTTTCTATGGGTGCAATTTGGTATCCTGCTTGGGCGAGGCATCCTTTGAGGGCTTCGCTGTCTGCAGTGTTGGCGCTACATCCGAAGCTTCGCACGAAAATTTGCATGTTTGTCCTCTGTATGCTGTTTCAAGAAATGTTGGCATTGGATAAAAACTTGCAGGTTGAGTTGCTCGGATTATACATGAAGCTGCAATCCTGTCTTTTTTAACCTTAAATATAGTGGCATGAACATGTTAATAACATATTTGTTACATGATATATAGAAGTATAGGGTAGAAACAGTAGTTGTGTGTTCAAGAGAGGAAGAGCGTATGAAACTAATCACTCTATATCTGCCTGAAACTTACATAAAAGCTTTGGACCAGTTGGTTGACGAATGTTTCTATCCCAACCGTGCTGAAGCCATCCGTGTAGCCATCCGCGACTTAATCAGCGCTGAAGTCTGGAGGCGAAAAGGCGTTGACTAAACAACTGCATGACGAAGCTGCACCTAAGCTTCACATATCTCTTGAAGACGCCACCAAACTGATGCTTGAGGATGACGCGTTGGGCATTGGTGCGTCCTGTGGTCCTTCCGCGGCGCGAGCTATCCAACGCTTGGATGCAGCTCCCAAACTGGTGAAACCCCGCACACGAGCTAAGCCAGTTTCCATAAAAAACAGGTTGGAGAAAATCTTGCACAAACTCTATGACCTCGAACCCGAACACACCCCCGAAAAAACCCTCAACGTCAACTTAGACGTTGACCTCTACCAGATGGAGAAATGCTAACTCCATCGCCTCATTTTTAGTTCTCCTGTAACAAAGCTAATAGCGTTCTATCTCCACCTATCAGCCATGGACTCCGTTATTGAACAAGTCCGCGCTGACCTCAAAGCCAACGTTGACCCAAAAACCCAACAAACTGCTCAACGTTTCTTCAAAGAAACAATAGTTGCATACGGCGTCAAAGTTCCCACAGTAGGAAAAATCGCCAAAAAACACTGGCCCCAAATCAAAACCTTATCCAAACAAGAAATTTTTGGGCTCTGCGAACAGCTTTTCCAGTCAGGCTACATCGAGGAAGCGTTTGTGGTTTCAGAATGGCTGCCTAACATAGTGGACCGTTTTGAACTTGCCGATTTAACAACCTTCAAAACGTGGATTGAAAAATACATAACCAACTGGGCAGAATGCGACTCTTTCTGCAACCACACCATCGGCGACTTTCTCGAAAAGTTTCCCCAATCGGTCACCGAGGTACAGAGTTGGGCAACTTCTGATTGCCGCTGGTTGAAGCGTGCGGCGGCGGTTTCGCTGATTTTGCCCGCTCGCCATGGCATGTTTCTTAAAGAAGTTTTTGAAATCAGCAATGTGCTGTTAACGGATGGGGATGATTTGGTGCAGAAGGGTTATGGGTGGATGCTAAAGGAAGCTAGCCGCAAACACCAAACCGAAGTCTTCAACTACGTCGTGCGCAATCGTCGTGTTATGCCTCGAACAGCTCTGCGATACGCCATTGAACTGATGCCCAAAGAGCTCAAAGTAGAAGCCATGAAAAAAGCCTAGCCTGCCGTTTTGTTGTGCGTTTGCACGTCTGTGGCTTTTTTGGCTAAGGTTTAAACTATTGCACTGACAATACCTACAGGCACTTACAAGAGGAAACCATCGATGTCGCTGCCCACCCGCGCCCGCGGGGTCAAAGTTCTCAAAGCCGTTTCGTCACCGCTAAGGCTTCAAATTCTTAATTTACTTTTTGACAAGGGCGCGCTCAGCTACACCGAACTTATGACCAAACTCAAAATGAATCCCAGCCGCGACGCAGGCCGATTTGCCTACCACCTAAAGTTTCTGCTGAAAGCGAATTTGGTTGAAGTGGATTCAGACGCCAAAAAATATTACTTGACTGATTTGGGCAAAATGGTCATTGATGTGGCGGACCGTGTTGAAAAGAAAGCTGTTAAACCCAAAGGTATGCTGGTTCGCACTAGTCATTTTACGTTTGAAGAGTTTGATGCTAACAAAATCGCCAACAGTCTCATCCGCGAAGGCAAAATGCCTGCTGACGAAGCCCAGAAAATCGCCAAAGAAACCGAAAAGTTGTTGGTCAAATCCAAAATCAAATATCTCACGGCGGCGCTTATCCGCGAAATCGTTAACGTGCTTTTGATTGAAAAGGGCTTAGAAGATTACCGCCACAAATTAACCCGTGTCGGTATGCCTGTGCATGAAGTTACCTCGTTAATTGAGGCGAAACCCTCTCTGGAAGCAGGGTCTCTTTTGGCTACCGCAGGCAAAAGCGTGCTTCGTGAGTACACCTTACTTAACGTGTTGCCTCGTGACATATCTGATGCTCACATGTCTGGTGGTTTGCATGTTAACGGGTTGAGCACATGGGTTATCAAGCCCAGTGAAGTTATGCATGATTTGCGGTTTTTCCTACAAAACGGCATCCGCTTAGACTGCATTAATCCGCGTCAACATTCGCATGAACCGCCGCAAAGCTTCCAAGCAGCTCTTAACGTTGCGTTCATGGTGTTTTTGCTTGCGCAACGAGAAGTTAACGAAACCCAAACCATGGACTACTTCAACGTGTTCTTGGCGCCTTACGCAAAAGGCGTTTCGCCTGACGAATTGAAGGAGAATTTGCGGCTCTTTTTGTTAAACGTTAACCAGCAAGCTGATGCCTCGTTGGGGCTGGAGTTGGCGGTGCCTGACTTTTTGGTTAACAAACGTGCTGTGACGCCTCAGGCTCAAGCAGGCTCCACATATGGCGACTGCAGTCAAGAAGCTCAACTTCTGACTTCTTTGGTGCTTGATGTGATTGCTGAAGAAAGCGCCACTAAACCGTTCCTAAATCCCAAACTTGTTATAAAAGTTAGACCTGAAACCCTAACTGATGCAGCTAGCCGTGCTCTTTTGCTTAAAGCGCATGGTTTAGCTGCGGAAAAAGCCAACAGCTACTTCGTTAACTTAACTGCTAAAACCCAGAAGTCCATTGCTTTTTCTGCTTCAGGCATCAGGTTGGATGCGGATTTGACGGAAGACTGGGAAACCGACACTTTGCGGACGGGTTGCCTTGGATATGTCACTATCAATTTGTTGCGTATTGTGCGGGAAAGTGAAAAAGACAAAACCAAATTTTTCGAGCTAACTAAAGAGCGGTGTGAGTTTGCCATGCGCGCCATCGGCATCAAGCATCGTGCCATCAAACAGTATGGCAAAGTCAACTTGCCTTTTTTGATGCAGGGAACCAACGGCGACACCTACTTCCGCCTTGAAAACTGCAGCGGCATCCTCAACTTTGCAGGCTTCAAAGACGCCATAGAAGAATTCACCGATAAACCGTTCAGTGACAAAGAAAGCGGCAAACTTGCAGCTGAACTAATCCAAACCATCCAAACCTACATCAACAAAATCGGACGTAAACACGGCAAACGTATCTTTCCCGCAATTTTGCCTAGTCCTGAAGCGTCTGCTCGGCTAGCCCAGTTAGATGTGGAAAAGTATGGGGTTGCAAAGGTGCGTTTTTCTGGAACCCGCGACAAACCGTTTTATGTGACGACGCGGCGGTTGGGGTTGCAGGCGGGCAACTTTTTGTCTGTGCCCAGTGAGCAGCTTGAAGCTGAAAAGTATCTCAAGGGCTTAAACGGCGGCGGAAATCTATCCATCGTAGACTTTGACGGTGTAGATGTTAATTCTGAAGCGCTCCTTAAGCTCACTGAGAGTCTCATGGAGAACCACAAATTTGAATTCTTAACCTACAATCACGCTGTCACTTACTGTAGTAACTGCCAAAAAAGTTGGCCTGGCAATCTGCACAAGTGTCCGTCTTGCAGTTCCATGGGGATGCTGGTGCAGTTTGACCGCTTTGACGGCACCTAAGGTTTAGCTGATTTTTCCTAAGACGAGTCCAAGCAGCGCCATTCGAACGACGATGCCGTTCCAGACTTGCTGGAAGTAACGTGCCTGTGGGGTTGCGTCGACTTCGGGTGCGATTTCGTCTACTCGTGGCAGGGGATGTAGTACGATGAGGTCTTTTTTGGCGTTGGCAAGGGCTTTGAGGTCTATGCGGTAGGTGCCTTTGACTTTGGCGTATTCGGCTTGGTCGGGGAATCTTTCCCGTTGGATGCGTGTCACATAAAGCACATCAGTTTTTTGGATTGCGTCTTCCAAGTTTTGAGTTTCGGAAACGGGAATTTTGTTTCGGATTGCATGCAACACTTCTCGTCTAACGCGCAAAGACTCTGGCGAAACTAACGTCAACTCAACATTATACAGCGACAGTGCGTAAGCCAGCGAGTGCACGGTTCTGCCGTACCGCAAATCTCCCACTAAAGTGACTTTTAAGCCGTCAATGTTTTTCTTTTCTTTTTGCATGGTGTAGAGGTCAATTAGGGCTTGGGTGGGGTGTTCTTCGGATCCACTGCCCGCGTTTATGACGGGAACTTTGGCGAATTCTGCGGCAAGTTTAGCAGCGCCTTCCAATGGGTGTCGCAATGCGATGATATCGGCGTAGTTTTCGACGGTGCGGATGGTGTCGGCGAGGTTTTCTCCTTTTTTAACGCTGGCACTTTCCGCATCTGCAAACCCAATCACATTCCCGCCTAGTTTAAACATCGCCGCTTCAAAGCTTAAGCGTGTACGGGTGGAGGGTTCAAAGAAGATGTTGGCTAAGATTTTGCCTTTGAGCATGTCTGAGCCTTTTGCGGCGACGGGTTCCATGTTTTTGGCGGTTTCTAAAATGTAGTTGATTTCTTTGCGGTTGAAGTCCTCAATTGAGGTTATGTCTCGTCCTTGGAAGTCCACGTTTTGCACCGGTCAATGATGGCTTGTAGTTGTAGATAACGTTTTTGTGCAGTTCCCTCGTTCTGGGGCTCGGTTGGCTGGTTCGTTTATAATTGTTTGTAGTTGTGTCGTGTTTGCAACACAGTTTTAATAACATTTTTCTCCATTGGTGAACCAACGACAAATTTTGAGGTGTGTAAATGGGCGCGGTTATGAGTAAAATACCAAAATCAGGAACCCAAAAATATAATCTAATTTCTCGGTCATACGGTTTTAAGAGACGCGTGTATGAGGTGCGGTCTCCTTGCCAATGGTTAACTCACTGTGACAACGGTAAATGTCCAGCGTTCGTAAAGGTGAATGGAAACTTTTACTGTGTACGCTCCGACGTTCCCTAAGGCCTGTTCTCCATTCTAATCGTTGTAGGACGGAATGGAAGTTTACCCTCAAATTTGTGGTCAAATGCTTGAGCTTTGGAGGTGAAAGTGTATGCCTCGTGCACTAGTTTTCATAAACACCCGATCTGACGCCGTTGGATTGGTTCATTACCTCACGAAGTTAAGTGGTGTTAGTGAAGCGCATTCGAGTCGTGGAATGTATGACGCCGTTGCGATGGTTCAAGGTGATTCTTACAGTGAGGTTAAAGATATTGTGGCGAAGCGGATTCGGAGTTTGGAGAACGTGAAATCAACTTTGACTTTGACTCTTGTGGAGTCTTCAGTCAGTTAGCCCTCTTTTTTCTTTTGTGTTCTCTTTTTTTGTTTGGTGGTGTCTGGTTTTTGGTGGATGGTTTGAGGAACACTTATTTTGTTGGCTCACAAAACAACATAGCGCCGAAGGGGCTTTTGGGGCTGTCGGCTAGCTTGGTCCAGGCTTGTAGCCTCGGGCGCTATAGACGCCGGTTCAAATCCGGCCAGCCCCACCAAAAAGATGTTGGTTTTAAAGGGTCTTTTACTTTCTTGTTATGTTTTTGCCATCGCCAAACAAAAACCAAAACCAATCCTGCAACGTCGGTTATGATTATGCCAAGTAGAATTGCTTTAGGCAGAAGAGACCACTGAGTAAAAGCCGTCCCCAAAACAATAATGCCAACTATCAATACGACGATAAATAAGAATGTGGTGAGGTAAACTGGTTTTAGTAAGCGTTCGTTTGGGTAACCCATAATTGTTAGGTTCTCAGCTGCGCCTATAGTTTTTTGGGGAAGCCGTCCTTTGCGTTGAAGCTGGTACCCCCCTTTGTTTTAGTGGGGCTTGTTTTGGGTTGGTTTTTTGTTTTTGGGGCTGGTTTGGGTTTTTTTGTGGGGTTAAAATGGGCTCTGGCGGGTTGGGGTGGGTTAAACTGGACATGCGTCTAGCTGTGGTTTAAGCTTCTCGACCTTTTTTCCGCTATAATTGGCTGGCGCTGTTTGTCGCTGGAAAATAAAAATAGGCGGTAGACGCCAATTAGGCGCCTTACCCGAGTATGTGTAGGTTTGTTTAGAGGCTTATGCCTAGCCCTTCAGCAACCCGCTGCCCATACTCAGGGTCAGCCTTCGCAAAGATTCTTGCCTGCCGCAACTGAATTTCCTTGTTCGCATTGCAGAGATGAGCAACGATGTTGCCAATGAGGTGGTCACGGTCCATGTCGGTCATGACTTTGCGGAACAAATCGCCTGGCTGCACAAAATCGCTGTTGGGATGCGTGTAGGGGTGGCGTGCGGCGCTGCCTGAAACCTCAAACGCTGGCTCTGAAGCCTGTGCGTCGGGTTCGGGTCCGTTAAAGCTGTTGGGGTAATAGTTGGGTCCATCACCAAAGTTGCCGTCTACGCGCATATAGCCGTCGCGTTGGTAATTGTGGGCTTTGACCCCTTTAGGCTGGTTCACGGGCAGCAGCAAATAGTTGGGTCCTAAACGATATCGGTGGGCATCATGGTATGCGAATAGGCGTCCTTGCAGCATCTTGTCTGGTGACGCACTGATGCCTGGCACAAAGTTGCCCGGCGAAAACGCTGCCTGCTCCACTTCCGCAAAATAGTTCGACGGATTCCGATTCAACACCAATTTACCAATATTCATGGGCGGATAGTCACCGTGAGGCCAAACTTTAGTTACGTCAAAGGGGTTGAAGCGGTACGTTTCGGCGTCTTTGGCTGGCATGATTTGCATCTGCAGCGTCCAAGACGGGTATTGGCCGTTTTTGATGGCGTTGTTTAGGTCGCGGGTGGCATGGTCAGGGTCTGAACCTTTGATTTGTTCAGCTTCTTGGCGGGTGAGGTTTTGGACGCCTTGGTCCGTTTTGAAGTGGTACTTGACCCAGAAAATTTCGCCTGCATCGTTGTACCATTTGTAGGTGTGGCTGCTGTAGCCGTTCATGTTGCGGTAGCTGCGTGGGGTTCCGCGGTCAGAGAACAAGATGGTAACTTGATGCAGCGATTCAGGCGTAAGCGACAGGAAGTCCCAGAACATGTTGGCGTCTTTGAGGTTGTTTCCGGGGTGGCGTTTTTGGGTGTGGATGAAGTCGGGGAATTTGAGGGGGTCGCGGATGAAGAAGACGGGGGTGTTGTTTCCGACAAAGTCATAGTTGCCGTCTTCAGTATAGAATTTAACGGCAAAGCCGCGTGGGTCACGTTCTGCGTCTGCCGAACCCTTTTCGCCGCCGACCGTGGAGAACCGGGCGAAAACTTCAGTACGTTTGCCAACTTCGCTGAGGAACTTGGCTTTGGTGTATTTGGTCACGTCTGCAGTGACTTCAAAGTAGCCTCCAGCGCCAGCGCCTTTGGCGTGCACGATGCGTTCTGGTATACGTTCGCGGTTGAAGTGGGCGAGTTTTTCAATTAAGTGCACATCTTGGATTAGTGCGGGTCCATTGTTGCTGACTGTGAGTGAATTTTGGTCATCTGGAACTGCTACACCTTGATTTGTGGTTAGTTTTTCTTTCATAAAATCTCTCCTGCTTGCTCCTAAAGCTACTAGAGTTTAAGCCGAAATGTTATTTAAGAATTATTATTACCTAATAACATGTAAAGGATCGTGTTGAAAGCGGACTCCCAAGCTCAAATAATCTCCGCTCTGCGCAGCAAAGGCTACAAAGCAACTCCCCAACGCTTAGCCATATGCAAAATCGCCTTAGTCAGCAACGAACATCCTAGTGTGCAGAAAATCTACCGCGAAGTCAAACAAACTCACCCCACCGTAAGCCTCGCCACCGTCTACACCACCCTGCACATTTTAAAGGAAACAGGCTTAATCCAAGAACTCAACTACTCCAACGGGCAAACCCGATTTGACCCCAACATAGCGCCCCACATAAACTTGGTTTGCCAAACATGTGGGCGCATCACAGATGTGAATGACCCCGCAGCCAAAGAACTGGTTAAGAAGGTGGCAGAAGCTGCGAAGTTTGTTTTGGCGGCTCAACGTATTGATGTTTTTGGCATCTGTGAGCGGTGTTCAAAAGTTACCAAAAACCGAAAAGGCAAGGATAACGAATAACCCAATTTCTGGCAGCTGAACGCAACCATGCGCCTAAACTTTCTCAATGGTTCCTACGCTTGATAACAACAAACGCAGCCAAACACGCTACAAACGCAAGCAACGCGCCAAGTGGGTACTCAGGCACCACAAAGAACCCCGCTGTTACCTGCACGTTGTTGTCCCAAAGCGCGTCTTTTTCAGGGTTATAGATGCCGTTATTGTTTGTGTCAATGCATATGTCATATTTGCCTGGCAAGGCAGCAGCCCAAAGCGTGTACGGACCATAGTACCCTGTGCCGTTGGTAACTACATGTTCAAGTGTTCCAGCGATGCGGGTGGGTATTACTTGCCCGTTTACCCAATCTATGTCCGACACCAGATAGATGTCGAGGGTTTGGCTGAAGTTTTCGGTTTTTCCACGCACATAAACGGGTTCTCCAGGTAGGTAGGAGTATTTGAGGTCGCTTTCAAATGTGAGATCTGTGCAGGTTTCGACATCAACAGAAACCCCGTAGTGCGCTGTAGTTGGAGGAAGCGCGACTAGCAGGACTGAACTTACAGCTAAGGCGACTGCTATAAGTAGAATTCGTGTCGATTTAGCCAAGCGCTGTCTCCCTTCTCTATGCTGGCTTGCATTTGCGCCTATATTATGTTATCGCTTGGAATTAAAAAAATATCTGGTGCAGACAAGCCTGATTTAATCACACTCGATTCATAGTGTGTCTTTCTTTTTAGCGCATAAACACCCAACTTCGACGTCAATGTGCCTTGTGGGCATTTGCTGTAGTTGTTTGCTGTAGCCACATAGCTTTAAGACCCAAGCCTTGCCCTCTAGCTTGAAGAACCATGAGCCACCCCAACTGCGACAAAAACATCGAACCCCAACATGAAGCCAACGTTCCATCCCATCTTGATGAACCCCTTTCAGGACCCCACCCTTCTATGGTGAAGTGCCCCGAATGCGGCACGCCTTTCAAAACCCATTCAGAACTGGAGCGACACCGCACCACCATACACAAAGCAGGGTTGCATGGATAGCCACTTAGGTGCTCCCTTTTTTATTTTATGAGTTTTCGTTTCATCAAATTAATGCTTAGCACAAAAAACACTACAACCGCAACCGCGACCCAACCAACTGCCAATCCCATGATTTGGGCTGTTGAAAGCCCTAGCATCGGGGGTAAGCTGCCAAACATGAGTCCACGCATCAAATTCACCACGTGTGTGAGCGGAAAAACGCCTGCTGCGATTCCTTGAAGGGCATCTGGGAGCGGGATAAAGGTGCCGCTAAGCAAAAACATGGGCGTAATGAACAGGAACGCGGGGAAATTGAAGAAGTCAATGTTAGGCGCTAAGGCGGTGAAGCACATAGCTATTGAGGCAAATAGCAACCCCCCAAAGAACGCCACCACTGGAATGAGCAAAGCCCACGGCGTCGTAATTAACCCAAACGCTGCAACAACCACCATCACAATGGTGCCGTTTATGGCTGACCGCGTGGCGCCCCACAACAGTTCGCCTGCGATGACTTCGTCTACGCTAACTGGCGTGGCGATGATGGCGTCAAAAGTTTTTTGGAAATACATGCGCACAAACGAAGCGTAAGTGCATTCAAAGAAAGCGCCATACATGACAGAGATGGCGATGAGTGCGGGCGCGATGTATTGAGTGTAGGTTCCTGAAAAGCCGGGGATAGATGTTGAGCCGATTAAGGCGCCTAAGCCGAAGCCAAACGCAAACAAATACAAAACTGGCTCCAGAAGCGCCGGCAAAAAGTTAACATGAATGGTTTTTAGGAAAACGTCGAAGTTGCGTCTCCAAACGCTCCAGACACGATACGTCAAACGGGGCAGCAGCGTCACTCGCGAAGCTTCCTCCCCGTCAATTTCAAAAAGACATCCTCTAAGTTAGCGTTGCGGATAGTCATAGATTGGTCAGATAACTTTTTCATAACCGCTTCAAAAACGCCATGCGGCTGATTCACAAACACCCGCACTTGGTCTCCGTAAACCTCAATTTCTGCCTGCGGCAACTCCCGCCTAAGAATCGCCACCGCTTCTTCGCTGTACTCTACTTCTAGGACGTCTTCGCCGACATATTTTCGAACAAGCTCCGAGGGGGCGCCGTTTTCGATGATTTTGCCGTTGTCTATGATGAGGATGCGGTCGCAGATGGCAGCGGCTTCATCCATGTAATGAGTGGTTAAGATGATGGTGACACCCTGCTTGCGTAACGTCCGAATTTCGTCCCATACGATGTGGCGTCCCTGCGGGTCCAGCCCTGTGGTGGGCTCGTCTAAAAGCAAAATCTTGGGGTCATTAATCAGCGCTCGCGCCATGATGAGGCGCCGTTTCATGCCACCTGATAATTCGTCGATGGTGGCGTCACGTTTGTCTTCCAACTGGAAGAACTTTAAAAGTTCGTCGGCGCGTTTTTGGGCATGTTCTTTGGGCATGTCAAAGTATCGGGCGTAAACGTGAAGGTTTTTGATAACCGTGAAGTCGGGGTCAAGGTTGTCTTCTTGGGGGGCGATGCCGATGAATTGTTTTATTTCTCGGGCTTGGGCTGTGACGTCTAGTCCTGCAACGGTTAATTCGCCTTCTGAAATGGGCAGAAAACAGTAAATCATGCGCACCGTGGTGGTTTTGCCCGCACCGTTGGGACCTAAGAACCCGACGCATTCGCCTTTGCAGACTTCAAAATCTATGTGGTCCACTGCGGTTACATCGTGACGGAAGCGTTTTGTTAATCCGCGGGCTTTGATGAGCACTTCAGAAGAAGCCATACGTAGACAGCCACATTGCTACATTTTTCTTGTGCCATAGTATAAAGCTTTCACGCAGGGAAGTTTGAGTTGTTGAGCAAATGTTTTCTTTTCTTAGCCTGTACGCTTTTGGTTTGAAGAATCATTCAGTTCGGTTCTTCTTTTCGATTTGAATTGTTGTCCCTCTTTGTCAGGTTAACCATAATTATTAATAGGCGGAGTTACAACGAATCTTCGGCAGTCAGGTGACAATGGATGGCAAACACCACTCAGGGCATCAAGATAGTTCTTACAGCGTCAGCCACCGAAATGAGCGAGTTTGGTAACAGCCAATTTGTAGCTTTTGTAGGCGGATTTGCCAGCGGTCCTGTCCCGAAGTGGCTTATCCGAAAATACCTTTACCCCCCTGTAGAACAGACCCTTGATGGTCGAGCCAAAGTTGCTCCTTACGGCTTAAGAAAAGTGGAAGCCATCCTGCTTGAAAACGGGTTCAGCCCCCAAGACGTGGCTGTTGTTCATCCCGCTGACCTAGACCAATTCATTGGACCAAACACGCGGGCTGTGGGCATAAGCAGCATGGACCCCACCGGCATGGGTTATGTCAGCAAAACCTATTCGTCGCTAGTCGGCGGCGGAGAACCCATGAACGCCATCGAATTCAAAGCTCTCGCACGTCACCCCGCCATACGCCAATACAAACCCAAAGTCATCGTCGGCGGCTTTGGCAGCTGGCAACTTGAACGTAAACGCCTCACCCGAGACTACGGCATAGACTGCCTAATCATGGGGCCTGGCCAAGAAGGCATTGTGGATGTCTTCAGAAAAGCCGTTGCAGGCGAACCGTTGCCACAGCGTATGCGTTCTCCTGCTAAACCTGACGAAGAATTCCCCCTCATCAAACATGCAGCCATTCATGGCGCTGTAGAAATTAGCAAAGGCTGCGGACGCAACTGCCAGTTTTGCACGCCCACCGTGCTGCGCAAGGTGGATACGCCGCTGGAAAAAATCGTAAAAGAAGTTGAAATCACCGCTGCGGAACGCGGCGAAAAAGGCACCCACATCACCTTAGTCACTGAAGACTTGTTTTTGTATGGGGCTAAAGACAAAACGTTTGTTCCTAATGCAGAGGCAGTTTTGGAGCTTGTTCAGCGGGTTGCTGCGGTGCCTAATGTGCGTGCTGTTCAGCCCAGTCACATGTCGCTTGCGCCTGTTGTGTGTAACCCCAAGATGATTCAGCAAGTTGCCGAAGTACTCATCGAGCACAGTTGGTATAATCATAACGGCAAACCCATCGTTACAGGCGAAACCGGCATCGAAACCGGAAGCGTTCGCCTGATGCGCAAGTACATGGCGGGCAAGATGCTTCCGTATAAGCCTGAACAGTGGCAAGAAATTGTTGAACAAGCCTTCGGCATCCTAAACGACAACGACTGGTATCCGTTGGCAACGTTGATTGTGGGATTGCCTGACGAAACCGAAGAAGACGTCGCCGAAACCCTCAGCCTAATGGACGACCTCAAAGACTACAACGCCTTCTATGTGCCGTTGTTCTTTGTTCCCCTAGACGACTGCTTGCTTATGAACAAACGCGGCGCCGAATACGACTCCTTGACCAAAAGGCGCTGGGAGTTTTTGAGTCGATGCTGGGAATACAACGTCCGCATCTGGCGCACCACTTTCCTTAACAACCGCATCGGAAACCCTGCTTTAATTCGAGCTGTCAACAACGCCGCCATCCCCGTCGCCGCCAAAATCGCCCAGAAATACTATGGGTTAAAGCGTGATGATGAAATTGGCGACATGATTTGGAAATTAGCTCACGTTTAATTCATCTCTGTTTGGGTTTCATGGGTTTTGTTGTTTGTTTTCTAAATGCTTAAGTAACATGGTTCACCTTTGCGCGGTATGTTCCAAGAGGTAAAGGGCTTTGCCCAATTCATAAGCGTCGAACGGGGCCTCATGCTTTTCTTGATTTCTCTGGGCGTCACGTTTCTTGCTGCTCAAACGCTTGCTTGGTCTTCTGCCCTTTACTTGGGTGTTATGGTTTTCTGTATCTGGAGCGCTGTAGATGCCATAAACAACGTTTGTGATGTGGATTTGGATTTGCTTTCTGACCCCCAACGCGCTAAATTTACTCGCCGACTGGGCAAAGTTGGCTTGTTAATCGTGGCGGGTTTTGTGGGTTTGTCTTTAGCTATGGGCGCCGTCACCATGATGCCTTACGTGTTCTTGTTTGTGGCTTTAGGCATCGGCTTTGGTGTGCTCTATTCAGTTCCGCCTTTTAGGCTTCGCAAAACCGCCTACAAACCTATCGTCAACTTCACTGTCGGCGCAGTTCCCGTGCTAATAGTCGCTGCCTTCTTTGATACGTTCTCCCTCAACATGCTTTCCTTGGTTTTGTTAATCGGCATCACCACCGCTGTGAATAGCCTCTGGGAAGACCTCGCCGACTACGCATCAGATTTCCACAGCGGCAGCCGCACCGTGCCCATCATTTTTGGGTTCCGCAAAGGACTCTTCCTAACAATCATTATGGGGTATGCTATGCTGCCTCTGATGATGCTTGTAGGCGTCTTGTTTGATCTCGGCTGGGTCTACTACATTTCCCTTCTGGGATTAGCCACATTTGTTACTTTGCGGATTGTGCAGAAACGCAGCACGCTTTTCCAAAACAACAGTGCGGACGCCAGTCGTCTGCATAAGTTGGGCACCGTTTTAGCCCGCGACTTTGTAATAATCGCTATCGTTTTTACGTTCAGCTTGATGGTGAGTAGCCTGCTCAAAGTTAACCCCACCTTCTTCTGATTACTTCTCGACTGCCGAATTTTTGGGAAAAGAAGCTTTATCTCTATTAACGCTTAACCTCTAGGTAGCGAAACGTGGGTGCGCGTCACCTTGAACAACAACTTGTTAACGGTAAATATCGCAGGCTTGAACCTGCACAGTCCAACAGCGCTAGCCTCAGGCGTCCTAGGCTACACTGCTGCCTCCATGCACATGGTCGCCAAAAACGGGGCCGGAGCCGTCATCACCAAATCCGTCGGTGTCGCCCCAAGAACTGGCTACCCTAACCCTACCGTGGTGCAGGCAAAAAGCGGCTTAATCAACGCCATGGGCTTGCCAAACCCCGGCATCGAAGAGTACGCTGGCGAAGTCACGTTTGCCAAAAAAACCCTCAAAGTTCCCCTGATAGTGAGCGTGTTCGGCTACACCGCCGAGGAATATGCGCTTGTGGCAGCAAAAGCCGTGGCAGCAGGCGCCGACGCCGTGGAGCTGAACGTTTCATGCCCCCATGTACAGTACACAGGCTCCGAAATTGGGCAAAACCCCAAACTACTCACGGACGTGGTTTGCAAAGTAAAAGCGGCCATCCCAAAACCTGTCATCGTCAAACTCTCCCCTAACGTCACCGACATTGTCGAGTTGGCAAAAGCCGCTGTCAAAGCTGGCGCCGACGCCTTAACCGCCATAAACACGGTTCGCGCGTTAGCAATTGACATCGAAACGCAGCAGCCAATTCTTAGCAACAAAAAAGGCGGCTTATCAGGTCCAGCCATCAAACCCACCGCACTAAGGTGTGTGTATGACATTTTTGAGGCGTTGCCTAAGACGCCAATTTTGGGCTGCGGCGGAGTTAACAACTGGCAGGATGCGGTTGAGTTTTTCCTTGCAGGTGCCTCCGCCGTTCAAGTAGGAACCGCCATAGCAACCGACGACCCCGCCGTATTCAACGCCATAAATCGGGGCGTGTCTAGTTATCTTCAAAGAAAACAGTACAGGAGTGTAAACGAACTTGTCGGCCTCTCTCACCAAGCATAACACCATGCGCGTAACTGGCATCGTGGACGTGAAAACCGAAAGCCCCACGGTCAAAACCTACACGTTACGCGACGATTTGTGCGCTAAAGCCAATCCGGGGCAGTTTTTGATGTTGTGGATTCCAGGCATAGACGAAATCCCCCTAAGCATCCTAAACGCCGAAGCGGGGCAAGTCCAGTTCAGCGTCAAAGCCGTCGGAGACGCAACCCGCCACCTCCACAACCTCAAAGTAGGCGATAAACTTGGCGTCCGCGGACCTTTCGGCAACAGCTTCACCGAGTCTCGGGGCAGAGTGCTGCTGGTCGGAGGTGGCACAGGAACCGCCCCACTGCTCTTTTTGGCGCGTCGACTTGCTGCCAAAGCAGACAAAGTCGGCTTTGTCTTGGGTGCGAAAACCAAAAACGAACTCGTTTTCCTAAACGAACTCAATGGCATTTGCACTGACGAAATGACCATCGCGACCACTGACGATGGCAGCTACGGACTCAAATGTCTGGCCACTGAACCGCTGGAAAAACTCATCGACAAACATAACTTTAACATGATTTACACCTGCGGACCTGAAGTGATGATGCGTAAAGTGTTCGAGTTAGCCCAAAAACGCAAGGTTCCCATGGAGGCTAGCCTTGAGCGGCTTATGCGTTGCGGCATTGGTTTGTGTGGGAGCTGCATGATTGGCAAGTACCGTGTGTGCCGCGACGGACCCGTTTTCACAATGGCGCAACTTAACGAAATCAAAGATGAGTTGGGTTATTCGAAGTTAGGCTTTGATGGCAGCCGCATAGAACTATAACTACCCTTTTTTTGGGAAAGAAAAAAAGAGGTTAGAATTCCTCTTCTGAGGGGAACCCGTACTTACTTAGGTACTCTCGCCCATACGTAGGGTCAAATGAGAGTTCTTTGCTGCGCAAGATGCGTTTGTCTAAGCGGTCTAAGGCAACGCGAAAAGTTGGCTCCACTCCAAACCCTTCGGCTGAGGCAAAGAAGAAGCCTCGCACGCCCTTCACGGTACGCAGTTGCAGACGGCAGTGGATGAGTGGTTGACCTTTATGGTTGGTGCCGTGCAGTTTCATGTACACAAACAAGGTTCCCGCTTCCAACAACTCTTTGTATTTGCGGCTGAAGCTGTCAAACTCGCCCATCATAAAGCCCTGCGCGCTTTCATCAATTACCGCGCCTTTTGAAGCGAACTGGATGGTTAAACGGCGGTCAATGTCTTCCATCTGTGAAATAGGCTCCAAAAAGTCCAACTTTGTAACGATGCCCACTAGGCGGTCTTTAGCCAAAACCACCAAGCTGTGAACGTTAAAGTCATGCATCTTCTTTTCTGCATCTTGCAGCGACATTTCAGGCGATACTGTAACCACTGGGCTAGTCATTATGCCTTTGGCTGGGATGTTTAGCACCTGAATTTTTTCGCCCTTTATGTCTCCTACAGTTTGGCGTTGGTTAGGTTGGAAAACGTTTTCGATAACGTCTTGAGTGCTAAGCACGCCCACTACGCGGCCGTTTTCCATGACGGGCATGTGGCTTACGTCATGTTCCCTAAACAAGCTAAGCACGGCACCCACGGACCGTGACGCTTCAATGGTGATTGGCGCTTTAGTCATTATCTGCCCCACTGGGCTGCTGCCCCACTCCTGAGTTACGGCTCCATGAATGATGTTTTCGTCAGTAACAAATCCTGTCAGTTTTTCTTTTTCAAACACAGGCAACTGTCGAATGCCACTTTGAATCATCAACTTAGCAACCTTCCCCAGCGAAAAATCAGGCTCAACTTTTGGAGCGGCACGCATCAACGACTTAACCTTTATCGTTGCAGGGTCAAGTCTTGTCCGCAGAACCCAACGCCGTGCAATGATTCCTACGTATTTGCCTTTATCGTTTAGGACAGCTAAAACAGGTGGAACTTCCTTCTTGAACAGTTCCAGACACCTTGACAGCGTGTCCTCCTCGTTGATGGTGGCGTAGTCTTTCGATATAACATCATTTACAGAAAGCTGACTCATACAATCTAGCACCACTCGTATTTGGGAGAAAGTAGGATTTAAAGGTTCCAAAACAAACCGCCGCGCTTAAAACTTGTTGTATCAGCATGAAGTCCTAAAGTATTATATGTTCAACCTGACAGGTTTGGTTAAAGAACTCATATAATCTTCAGATTTTAGCTTCGTTACAGAAAAAGTATATGTGCTCTAAAAAACAGCATACTGTAATGAAGGCTATGGATTCGGAAGATGGAGGAAGGGAACTCTAAAATTGTTGACCCACTTTAACTACCACTCAACGGAGATGCAGTGACTTGCCGGAAGCTCAAAAAGAATTAGTTGATGGACTGAAAACCCAATGGAAAAAACTCTGGCAAGAACGCTTCGACGACCACGTACGAGCCGAAGGCGTAGCCGTCACAGACTACTCTTCACTTTTCGTTGACCAAGGAACCATCATCCACGCCACCCGCGACTTCAAAGCCTTAAACTTCAAAGAAATTCTCCAACGCCACGAAGTCGAAAACATCGAACGCATCATTCAACCCGACCCCCACGTTGGTGGATGGAACAAGTTCATAAAAACCGAAATCACCGCGCCAAAAGGGAAACCCAGAAAACGGGCAGACACATACATCCCAGAGAAAAAGGAGCCCCAGCAGCCGAAAAAAGGCGGTCGCGGCTGGCTTCACATTTAACTCATTTATTTTTCTTTCCAATCTGATTAGCTTTTTCGTTGAGGTTCGGTAAACATGAGGCTTTTCTTACCAAAAACCATTGGTCTTTTTTTCTGTTTCTTAGCGTTAACTATGCTTTTTGCTTCGGAGCCTGTGTTGGCTGACGAAAATGACGCCCAAATCGCCCTCAACTCCGCCCAACTTACGTTGCTGAACTGTTTTGCAGCTGCCAAAAACGCAGAAGCCGCAGGCGCCAACATCACCCTCCTAATGACCACCCTAAACAGCGCCAACTCCTTGCTCTCCAAAGCGCAAGCTGCCTATTCAGAAAACGATTACTCCACAGCATACACTTTAGCCACCCAAAGTCAAAACCAACTCGCCAACTTTGTTTCTGACGCCAACTCCGCTCAAAACAACGCCCTCATCGTGGAAAACAGCAATCTTTTGGTCGCTGAGCTATCGATTGTCTTTGCCATCGCAGTTTTGGCTGTTGGATGCGCTTCTTGGTTTTATTTGGGTCAAAAACGTAAACTGGAGGCGCACGCTTGAATTACCCAAAGCATAGGCTGCTGGTTTTGGTTGCCGCAGTGGCGGTTGCCTTGTTTGTGGCATCCCCTGCCATGGCTTACTTTGCAACTCCTTCACAGCAATCTCCCTTTACAGGGCTTGGCTTGCTAGGTCCCCAACGTACTGCAAGCAATTACCCCTCCGAAATCCAACCCACACAGGCATACTCTGTTTTCTTAGATGTCAACAACCAATTAGGACACGCCGCTTACTACATGGTGCAAGTTAAACTGGTCAATGAATCCCAACTTGCCACCCCCGCGTCAGTTCCTTCTTTGGGCAACCTAACCTTCTTTGTAGCCAACGACAACTCCCTCCAAGTACCCCTAACGTTTTCACTAAACTACCAATACTTAACTAACCAAACCGCCCCGCAGACGCACGTGACACAAATAACAATCAACAGCCAAATCTCCAGCGCCGACTATTTTGCTCCACAAAATCCGCAGACGCAACAATTCTACACTTACCTAGTTTTTGACCTGTGGATTTACAACGACACCTTAGGCGGCTTCCAAAATCATGAACGTTCAGTTTATTTACTGTTAACTTTGGCGCCTTAACAAGTACCCTGAAAAATTTGCAGTTTGAACTATTGGATAAATCAAGTAAGTGAACTTTTATGGATAAAGCCATGGATATGGGCAAGTCTTCTGCCACTGGCAGTTTTCAACTTTTAATCGGCGTCGCCGTATCTACAATCATCATGGCGGTGGGAACCATAATTTTAACTCGCATTTTAGGCACCGAAAACTATGGCTTATACACAATCGCAATGGTTCCGGCCAGCATGATTGCGTTCTTTCGCGATTGGGGCATAAACAGCGCCATGACCAAAGAAATTGCCTACCTCAAAGGCAGCAACCGACACGCCGAAATCCACGACGTCATCGTTTCGGGTATAGTGTTTGAGATTGTTAGTGGCGTTGCTTTGACGCTTGTTTCTTTTGGGTTGGCCGCGTTTTTGGCTACTCTTCTGCAGAGACCCGAAATTACGTCCCTTATTGCGTTAATGTCTTTGTCTATTTTTGCTGGGGCCTTGCTGTCTGCAGCTAATGCGGTGATTGTTGGCTACGAGAAAATGAAGTTCAACAGCTTCATCCAAGTTTTCCAATCGGTCATCAAAACTGCTGCTGGACCTCTGCTGGTTTTGTTAGGTTATAGCATTTTAGGTGCAGTTGTTGCAACCGTAGTTTCTGCCTTAGTGGGTGCCATAGCGGCTGCCGCCATCGTTTACGCGGTTTTGTTCCGCCCTGTCCACACTCAAAAAACAGGTCGATGCGACATTGGCAAGACCCTTAAACCCATGTTACGTTATGGCATGCCGCTTACCGTATCAAACACCATAACTGGCGTACTGCCCCTGTTATTCACCTTCGTTATGGCTGCATCCATCAGTGACAATTCCATAATCGGCAACTACTCTGCGGCGTTGCTGTTTGTTGTCCTTTTAACTTTCATCACGGTGCCCATCTCCACGGTTCTGTTTCCTGCCTTCGCTAAACTGAAACCCAAAGAAGAACCCGAACTAGTCAAAACAGTCTTCGCATCCTCTGTAAAATATACCTCTGTGCTGTTGGTGCCTGCTACCTTGATGATTATGGTTCTGGCGGGTCCAATTGTGTTCACGGTTTTTGGAAGCGCCTACGCTTTGGCGCCGCTGTTTTTGGCGCTTTACTCCGCCATTAACCTATACACGCTTATCGGTAACATTAGCGTAACCACCTTTCTGACCGGGTTAGGTGAAGCACGTCAATTGATGAACCAGAGTTTGTTGTCTCTTGTTTTAACTTTGCCGCTTGTGTTCGTTTTGGTGCCTTTTTGTGCAGGCATAACCCCAATCACAGGTGTCATGGGCACGATAGTGGGCATTATCCTTTCAAGTTTGCCTGGAACCCTTTGGGGGCTTTTATGGATCTGGAAACACTACAGCGTCAAACCCGACTATTTTAACTCTGCAAAAATTTTAGCTGCCTCAGGCATAGCAGCCATCATAACGTACGGTTTTCTGACGGTGTTTAACGTCTTGGCTGTTGTGAATCTTGTGGTGGGTTTTGTGGTTTTTGTGGCTGTGTACTTGGTTGCTGCCCCTCTAATTGGCGCCGTAAACAAAACGGACCTTGACAATTTGCGGTCTATGTTTTCTGGGCTAGGTCCTGTTTCGAGTCTTTTGGCGGTTCCGTTGATGTTTATGGAAAAATCGCTGAAACTACGGCGAACTAGCAGTTCCGTTTCTTCACGCAGCAAAATCAGCGCGGGTTCACAGCAAATACTCGAACAATAGCTTTTTTGTTTAGCGTTCTTGTTTTTCTTTTGTTACTTTTTCATTTGAGGTCATAAAACTTTTATAGGGCACATTGGGTTTGTCAGTGTATGCATACCAATACATATGATCACGGTGCTATGATGGAACCTAGCAAAAAACCGCTCAATGTTCTCATCAAGCAACTTCACGGAAACATAGAAGTAGTCCTCAAGAACGGCTGCGAATACAAAGGCAAAATGATCAAAGTCGACGGACACATGAATATCCTGCTTGAAGGCGCAACTGAATGCAAAGAAGACCAACTGCTCACTAACTACGGCAACGTGCTGCTACGCGGAAACAACGTGCTTTACATAGTTCTTGACGCTAACAAAGCCTTAAAGAACTAACTTCTCCGTTTTCCCCATTACGAATTCTTTAGCTTGCTCAAGGCTAACTTTGATTCTGAACTTGCGAACAAAAAAGTCAACTACGTTCTTTACATCTCGCTGGAGCAGTTCGTCTGCGTTTGGGTGGTTGCTGTGCACAAACTGCGGCCAATCAATAATTAACACACGCATGTCTGGCTGTACGATGACGTTGTATTCACTTAAATCGCCATGCACCACGCCTGCCTCAACATAGGCACGTCTGACGTTGGTTAAGATTTCTGCTAACACCTGTTTGGGGCTTTCAAGTTGACGCCACTTTCCCAGTTCTCCGCCTTCAATGACGCCCATGACTATGGCGTGGCGGTTTTGGCAAATGGGCTGCGGCACAGAGACGCCGAATTGGTGCACCAGTTTTAGGGCTTCAAACTCTTTTTCCGCGGCTAACCGTGACTGGAAAAGCCACCCTGCGCGGTCAATCATGTAGCCTCGTTTTCGGCGAGTTTGACGAAAACTGATTCTGCCTAGACGGTGAAACTTGACGGCGACGCGGGTGCCTTTGGGGTCTAACGCGTCGAATACGTCTGCCTCTTTTCCTACGCCTAGTGGTTTTCCGAATGCCTCCAAAACGCCTGCTTTGACAAATGCGTTGATGGCTAAGCAGTCGTAGGCGGAATAGTTGAGGGTGTATCCAACGTAGGCGCCTTTCATACGGTAAATTAAGCCAAGCTTGTCTAGTCGGCTAAGTTCGAAGTCGATGCGGTCCATGGGCACTTTGGCGTATCTTTGAATTTGCTCTTTGGGGACGTATTCTCGGCTGCTCATGCTTGTTTCGATGACTTGCAGAACCCGCAAATCTTCTGGTTCTAGCATACGAAAGACTTGGACAGCTATTTCCGCAGAGGACATACAGCAGCAATAGAACATTTACCCATATAAGAGTAAATTCGTTGTCTTGGGCGTGGCGCTTATATGGGCGTATGATAACTACTCATAAATAGAATTCCCATCCAAATTAACTCTTAACTCGACAGTTAGGTTCTGTAGAAATGGCAGTCGATCAGGAGAACGTATCTAAGGTCCTTTCCGTGCTTTCACACAAAATCAGGCGACAAATACTGGTAATTTTGTGTGACAAAGGCGAAAGCAGCTTCACCGACCTGATGAATGCCTTAAACATCGATACAGGGAAACTTAGTTTTCACATCCGCACGTTACAACCGTTTTTAGAGCAAACCGAAAACGGTAAATACAAACTCAGCCGCGCAGGCGAAGACGCGGTGCGTGTGGTGCGTGATGTTGAGTCTTGGGCTGAAGTGGCTGACGTTGAACGCAAAGGAACACAACTGCCTTTGGCGTCTTTTGCGCGGCGGACTGCAGCTTTTTTAGTGGATTTCTGCATCATGTTTGGACTTGCCGTTTTGCTTTTGATTGAGACAGTGTTTTCTTTGTTTTCTGGAAACTGGCTTTTGTCTTTGAATGTGTTGTTTGTCACTTTAGGGCTGCTTTGGGTTTACTCCACTTTGCTTGAGGGTTTTAGCGGTCAAAGCATCGGCAAAAGCGTCTTAGGCATAAAAGTAGTGCAAACCAACGGCCGAAAACTAAGCTACGACCACGCCGCTGTTCGCAACTTTGGCAAGATTTTGTTGCCCTTTGACTTGCTATTCGGTTACTTGCTTAATGATCCCCGCTTCATACGGTACTTTGACAAATTTGCAGGCACAACCGTAATCAACCTGCGTAAACACCGCTTCGAAAGCAAACTGGACCTCACAGAAGAAAAAGACGACTCAACCCCAGACCAAACCGATTAAAGCTCTACAATCTGGGCTGCTTGCAACGCCGCGTCAACCATTGCGGGTATGTCAAGTGCTGCTTCGGCTTCTTTGACGGCTTCCAGTTTTGCTTGCGTTGCTGGACTTGACGGCACAGCGGTGCATCCCTGAGTTTTCTTTATCGAAATTTCAAAAGTGCCGATTTTGCGAGCTATCACTTCGGTTTCTAACTTATCAAATCCCAAGAGCGGTCGATGAATGGGAAACGTGGTTGCGGCTTCGTCAATTGCGCGAAGATTGTGCATGGTTTGGCTGGCTTGCTCGCCGATGGCTTCTCCAGTCACAATGCCCAAGGCGCCCTCGTTTTCCGCGATTCTTTCTGCAATACGATACATCAAACGTTTACACAACAAACACGTGAATCTGGGCGGCGTTTTTTGCTGGACCATTTTCATGTTTTCCCCGTTAGGCACAAGATACATTTTTTTCATGTAGCCTGCACTCCACTCTTTGAGTTTGCGGGCGGTTTCAATGGCTTTTTGCTGTGCTATTTCATCAGTGTAGGGCGCGTTGTCGATGTAGAGGGGGATTTGTGGGCTGCCCCGTTTCATGGTGAGCCAACAGGCAACAGGCGAATCAATTCCTCCACTAAGCAAACAAACCGCCTTAGCTTGCGTGCCCAAAGGAAATCCGCCGACGCCTTGCAGGTTCTCACCGTAGACGTAGGCTTCTTTGTCTCGAACTTCCACAGTTATTGTTGCCTGCGGATGGGTTAAGTTAACTTTGAGGTTGCGTGACTGGAACGTGTCTAGAATTTTTTCGCCTAACAGACGACACACATCTTGGCTTGTGTATGGGTGGATGCCTACTCGGTGGCAGCGAACCGCAAAGGTGCTGTCCTGTGGAACAGCGGTTTGTGCCATTTCAAGCGCGAGCGTGGTGATGTCGGCTAATTCGGCGGTGGTTTGCTTTGCTGGCGAAATACTGCTTATGCCAAAAACCCGCGTGAGCACTTGGGCTGCTTCTGGAGCTTGAGGCGTGCGCACATAAATTCTGCCTCTTGCCCGAACAACCGCGTCGGGGTTAAGGTTGGCGTTTTTGAGGGCGTGTTTGATGTTTCGGGTGAGTTGTCGTTCGTAGGTTTTTCTTGTCCATTCGCTTTTGACGCCGATTTCGCCGCTTAATCGCACAATGATGTTGTCGGATTGCATGTTAGCCCCAGCAGGTAAACTGGCGGCGGTGGAGATTTAATGTTTTCGAGCAAAACCCCGCTTTTAGCTTGGTTGGGTGTGTAAATGTTGAACGTCTCTTCATTTTTCGGGGGTTAGGGGTGGAATTTAGGAAAGCTTTTAAAGTAATCAAATGATAAAGATTTCGTTTTATCTGTACAAGGTGAAATAATTTGGGTTGGGACTATTCCTATTATAATCCAGAAAACAACCCCTTCTGTAAAAACTGGCTTACCCGCAATCGTGAACAAGCAAATCTGCTTATTGTGACTGAAGTAAACCGGACGACGCCATGTGTTGTCTGTGGAAAACGCATCGGCGATGTCTCAAGTACCTTCTACGAAATAAACAAGCAATGCCACTGTGCTGCCTGTGGCTACAAGCACATAATGTCACAGGCAAGTGACGACAAAGAACCACACGACAAACCAATACCAGTACAATAAAAGAGAGGGCAGCAAAGCTGCTTACTCTATGTAGATTGCAGGTTGGGTAGGTAAAGCCATGCCGGAGCGGTTCTTGGGGTCATAGCGGGTTTGGTCGGCTTCTCCAAAAACCATGATTTCCGCTTTCAACCGTTCCTTCAGGAAGCCCGTTGCTTCTGTTAAGATGGCTTTTTCGTCAAGGGTTTGGATTTTTGTCAAGTTTGCTTTGCGGTCGCTGGACAGTTTTGTTAATGTTTTAATCATTTTTGGCACAAGCGCTGCGGTTTCTTTCATGTGTGGTTTTAGTTCGGGGTCGCTGGCGAGCTCTTTCATGATTTCGTTCATCTTTACTTCGCCTTTTGCGGCTTTCTGCAGAATTTTTTGGTACACCTGCCACTTCCACGACGCAGCCGTATAGAAACATACCCGTGTTGCCGTCATTTTGGTTGCCTTCACAATGTTTAGTGTGTCTTCAATTATGTCGCCCATGAAGTTCTCTTGTTCCTCTGCGGCTAAGTTCACTTTTGCGGGGTCAAATTGGGGCCACGGTGCCACGCTGATGAAGCCTTCGCCTGTTTGGCTCCACAGTTCCTCACACAGGTACGGCGCAAACGGCGCCAGCAGCCTAAGCCACACCCGAACTGCCTCGTTAAGGCAAGCGGTGTCTGCTTTGCCTTTGCGTTGGATGTAGTATCGTATGTCGTTCCAGCAGTCAAACAGGGCTGCTTGAAGTGCCGTGCGTGTTTTCAACTCTTCCAAGGCGTTGGTGGCTTCGGCTATGCGAAGTTGCATTTTGCTTTGCAGCCACCGCTCAAGCGCAGTCTCCTCAGTTGCGTTGGCGTCTTTGAGTATGCCGCCTGCAAAACTCATCAAGCTGTCAAATTTGGTGCGGATATCACTAACGTTGTCGGCTCTCCAGTCTGGGTCATCCATCCCTTCGGCGCCAAGCATCAAAGCGCAACGGGTAGCGTCCGCTCCGTACTTGTCCACGGCGCCTTTCATGGTGATGAAGTTACCTTTGGACTTGTGCATCTGTTTGCCTTCAATCATGAGCATGCCGTTGACGCCTATAGCGCGTGGCCAATGTTGAGGCGGAAACAGGGCGGCATGGTGGAAAATGCAAAATGACAGGTGGTTTGGTACGAGTTCTTTGGCGCTGTTGCGCAAATCCAGCGGGTACCAATAGAGGAATTCGTTGCGCATTTCCTCCAGCAACTTGGGTGCGATGCCTGTGGTTTGGCTTAGCTGCGCAGGTTCGCCTTTGCCTAGGAATAGGTAGTCAAAGACTTCGCGGGTTAATGCTTCGGGTTGGATGTTGTTTTGGCGGATGTGTTTGTTTACGGTGTAGAATGCCATATACACGGTGCTGTCGCTGAGGGTTTCGATAATCCAGCCTTTGCCCCACGGAAGGGGCGTTCCAAAGCCTGTGGTTCGGGCGCACGCCCACTCTTTAAGCCAATCAATAACCGTAACAAACCATGGCTTAACGGCGTCTGGGTAGGTTCGCATTTGGGCAACAACCGCCTTCGCTTGCTCTTTCCATGCCGCGTCAGAATAGTTCAAAAACCACTGGTCCGAAAGCACTTTCACCAAACACGGCGTCATACAACGACAAACCACGGGCTCAGGCAAATCATACATCTGGTCTGCTACGCCCATCCGTTTAAAGTCGCCAATGAGTGCGTCTTTTGCTTCACGTATAGATTTGCCTGCGTAGGCGCCACAGTTTTCCTTCAAGATGCCGCCGTGGAATTCTTTTTTGTAGAGTGCTTTGGTGGCTTCGTCTGCTTTGGGGTCATGCTGGTCTTTTATGCCCATCTGGTCAACAATTTCCACTGCAGGAAACTCGCCGAACCCCTCAACTTTGATGAGCGAAATTGGCTTAATTGCCTTCACCATTTCGGGGTCTATGTTGAATTCTTTGAGCGCTTCAGGTTTCTGCTGTAAGTCCCGCAACGCAAGCCAGTCAAATGGGGCATGCGCAGGCACACTGTAAACGACGCCTGTTGCGGTTTTGTCATCTACAAACCAGCCTGGCAAAATGGGAAACCGCTTATGAGTAACGGGGTTTTCGAAGGTTTTGCCGATAAGTTCTCTGCCTTTGAGGGTACGTTTGATGGTGATGGTGCGTTCTTGTTCTGCAAGTTTTTCGGCGGCAACCGCGCTAATTATCCAGACTTCGCCTTTAACGTCGGCTTCTACGTATTCGGCGTCGGGGTTAATCCACATGTTTGTAACGCCGTAAATGGTTTCAGGGCGAAACGTCGCCGCAGGCAAAACGGTCTTTTCGTCTAGGCGGTATTTTATGAGTGTGTATTCTTCGGGGGTGATGCCTTCGCCGCTTTGGCGGTCATGGTCGCCGGTGGGGCTTTTGTCTTTGGGGCACCAAACCACGGGATGTGTGCCTTTGGTGACGTAGCCTTTTTCTTGCAAGTTTGCGTACTGCCATTCTACGAATTTCTGGAAGGTCGGCCAAACGGTGGTGAATTCGCGTCGCCAATCCACCGAGAAACCGATGCGGCGGGCAATTTGGCGGCCTTCATTAGTGTAGTATTGTGCCATGTAGAGTGGGTTGACGAATTGTTCGAGTTCCTTTTGGGGGACGCCGTCGACTTCGCGCAGCACTCGGATGAAGGCTTCGTCGCCTTTGGCTACTCGTTGACTTGCTCCAAGGAGGGGTTGTCCGGTCCAGTGCCAAGCCCAGGGCCAAAGTACGTTGTAGCCTTGCATGCGGCGGAATCGGGCGTAGATGTCTACTCGGCTGGCGGTGAAGGCGTGTCCAACGTGGAGGGGGCCGTTCATGTAGGGGAAGGGGAAGGTGACGAAGATTTTTTGTCGTTTGGGGTCGGGGTCGGCTTCGAATATGTGGCTGGTTTCCCAGCGGCTGCGCCATTTGTCTTCGATTTCTTTAAAGGAACTCATGAAAAGGTCATTGCATCCAGTAACCTATTAAGAGTTTTGTTTCTGAAGAATTTGCTTTACCCTAAAAGAGAAATAGGCGCCAACCATAAAGTGGAGCATGGCAACCAGTGAACCTGAAAGTTCTGAAAATAAGTTGGCTTTACAGGTCCAGGCCCTTTTATGGGAAAAAGGACACGACGGATTAGACCTTGCCAAAAAAATTTCGCAAGAAAAAATTGGGTCTAAGCCTTTAGAAGAGGCTATAGCATATTTCATGTCTTCTTGGAAAGATGTCGTGCATCCCGCTTTACTTTCACTATCTTGTGAAGCGGTCGGTGGCAATCCCGAATTGACAAAGCCAGTTGGGGCAGCTTTAGTTCTTATGGCTGGCGGTGCGGATATTCATGATGATGTAATTGATGATTCCGCGATTAAGTATAATAAAAAAACTGTGTTTGGAAAATTTGGGCGTGAACTCGCAATTCTGGCAGGAGATGCGTTGATTGTTAAAGGTCTTTGTACTTTACATGATGCGGTTACAATTCTTCCCTCTGCTCAAAGCCGCACAGCCTACGATTTGGTCAAACAAGCCTTTTTCGGAATCACCAGCGCTGAGGCCGAAGAGATTATTCTGATGCAGCAAGGTTCTGTGAGTCCTGAAAAGTACCTCCGTATGATTAATTTAAAAGCTTCAGTTTCTGAGGCTACAGCTCGAATTGGCGCGGTTCTTGGCGACGGGTCGACTGATGAGGTTGAGACCTTGGCAGGGTTCGGACGTGCTTTTGGCGTTTTGATGACTTTGAAAGACGAATTCATTGACATGTTTGAGGTGGAAGAGATGAAGAATCGCGTGCACGGAGAATGGTTGCCGTTGCCGATTCTTTACAACTTTAAAGACCCAAATAAAGCTCGAGAATTGACTGTTTTGCTTAGACAGCAAGAAATAACTGAAGAAATACTTGAAAACATGCTAGATGTTGTTCTGAACTCAAAAGAAACAGATGAACTAAAGGCATTTATTCAGAAACTGATTGACGAGCAGATGAGCCAGTTACAATCAATTAAGTTCAATAAAGAAAAGCTTATGTTGATGATTAATAGCGCGAAGGAAGGCCTATAGACCTTTTACATGGAACATCAAAAAAAATAAAGAGGGAAATTTAATTCCAAGTGCTTCTGATTGGGCTCATTGGTTTTTTGTATTTCACTTGAAAGCCTCCTCCTTTTCCTCTTGTATTTGTGTTCTACACGTATGAACTTAAGAATGTTGCGGAACTTCACGTCTGAATCAGAATTCCAAATCTATTTTTTAAATACCTAATACTTATGTGCCCATTGACAAGATTATTTTTTTAAACGGAACTTGTACCGATGATCCCAGAAAAACAGATAATTACGTCAAAGTTTAATGATTCCGCAAAAAACGCATTAGTTGCTACTCTGCTAATAACAAACGCAATTGTCTGGTACTATTTTGCTAGTAACATTTTGAAGCAAACCGTTGGAGAAATGCAAATCACTTATTTAGTGACGGTGCTTATTTGGACCGCGCATTATGGCGGAATTGGCTTATCCGCAATTTTTGGCTATCTGCTACAAAAGAAATTCCGTAATCGAAAGACTTTCCTTACTTTTTGGATGCTCCTTGGTATATTATCTTCAATCACTTCAATACTTGTTGATAAAACAAATCCTACTGAAGTTTTTCTTATTTCGCTTTTTCTAGGTGTTTCCCTTGGTATAGGCATGCCAAGTTGCATGGGCTACTTCACTGAAAAAGTGAACATAGCTAAACGCGGTAGAATTGGCGGGCTAGTTTTACTTTTAAGCGGACTTGGGGTTTTTCTGCTCGGTTTGCTATCTTCGGATAGTTTAGTTTTGCAAACGTTTATTCTCACGTTTTGGAGAATTTTTGGCTTACTTGCCTTTTTAGCTCTTAAACCAAAGTCTGTTCCATTAGAGAAAAGCAAGGACCCCTCTTATCGTTCATTAATTCGAGAAAAGCCCTTTTTGTTATACTTCATTCCTTGGCTAATGTTTTCATTAATTACTTACTTGACTATTCCCTTACAATCTGCATTGGTGGGTACCTCAACAGTTGACTTTTTCATGGTTGTAGAAGCAGCCTTGATGGGTATTTTCGCTTTTGTAGGTGGCTTTTTTTCTGACCTTTTTGGCCGAAAACGTTTAGCCATTATAGGCTTTGCTCTTTTAGGCTTTGGTTACTCAGTTCTTGGCGTATTCTATAACGTATCAAGTTGGAGTTGGTATATCTATACAGTAGTTGACGGAATAGCGCTGGGCCTCTTGTATGTCGTTTTCGTTGTTACTATATGGGGTGACCTGAATCCAAACCGTAACAGTGACAAATACTTTGCACTAGGAGTTCTGCCGTTCTTTATTTCTAAATATGTTGAATATGTTGCAAGTAGTGGAATAATCGAGATTGCAGAGACTGCAATCTTTTCATTTACAGCATTTTTCCTGTTTTTAGCCGTTCTCCCGCTTGTATACGCCCCAGAGACTCTTCCTGAGTTAATAATGCGTGAACGAGAGCTCAAAACCTACGTGGAGAAAGCTCAAAAGAAAGCTCAAAAGAAAGCTGCCAAAGAAGCCGAAAAAAAGCAAAACTCCGACTCCTCCCCAGACCAGTCGCCCTCCGAAGAAGACGAAGATGAAGAAATCAAACGTGCCGAACAACTTGCAGAACAATACTATTAAGGCAGCCCGCTTTTAGGCTAAGCTATGTTCTTCCACGTGGTCGTCACCACCGACTGCAACTTGCAGTGCCGCTACTGCTTCGGCGAAACCTTAGATGACTTTGATGAGGATTTCGGCGAATTCGAACTTGACTACAGCCTCCCCCGCAAAGCCACCTACGACGTCCAATACCTCGCCGAATTCTGCAAAAAAGACCCCGACTGCGTCGTAACCTTCTATGGCGGTGAACCTCTCCTGAATCTTGACTTCATACGCCAAGTCATGGACGCGGTGCCTGCGAAGCAGTTTATGATTCAAACCAACGGGCAACTGCTTGACAAACTCGAACCCAAATACGTCAACCGCTTCCACACCTTGCTGGTTTCCGTGGATGGCGACGAAGCTCTAACTGACCATTACCGTGGAAAAGGAATCTTCCGCAAAGTCATAGACAACGTAAAACTCATCAAGAAAAACGGGTTTTGCGGTGAACTCATCGCCCGCGTTACGGTCATGGAACAAACCGACATCTACAAAGCCATAACCTACCTGCTAGATAATGGTGAGTTTTCGTTTTCGAGTGTGCATTGGCAGTTGAATGCGGGTTTTTGGGGCAACGACTATACTCGCCGTGACTTTAAGCGTTGGAGCCAAGAAAGCTACATTCCTGGAGTGCAGCGCCTTGCCCGGTTTTGGGTGGACCAGATGGAGCAGAAGGGGGTTGTTTTGCGGCTTTATCCGCTACTTGGCATCGCCAGTTCGGCGTTGCTAGATAAAGAGCCCAGTTTGATGCGGTGCGGCGGCGGCTGGATAAACTATGCCATCCAAACTGACGGCTACATCATTCCCTGCCCAACCATGTGGGGCATGAAAAAATACTACTTAGGTCACATAGCGGACGCGGATCCGTTGCATTTGGGTAAGGTGCTGGTTAACAATGTGCCTTGTACGGAATGCGACCTTTTAGGGGTCTGCGGCGGACGCTGCCTGTACGCAAACATTACCAAACGGTGGACTGACAAAGCTTACGCCGAAGTATGCAACACCGTGAAAGGATTAGTGGATGCTGTTAATGTGGAGTTGCCTCGGATTCGGCGTTTAATTCAGGAAGAGCGGGTGTGTCTTGCTGATTTTAGTTATCTTAAGTATAATGGCTGCGAAATAATTCCTTAACTTTTTTGATAATACGTTATATGCTGGCTTACTTGCACTTCTGTCCACCTGCTCACGGTTGTACTGCTCGGAAGCCACCCCTCCAAGCGCCACTTGGAGCCTCCCCAACTGCTAAACGGGTGACTTGCTCAGAGCTGTTCGCTCGCAACAAGACCGCCCCTGCAGTTAATAAACGGTTTTTATGCTCTATGCAGGTAATACGTTCCCATGCGATTGAAGTTCAATTGTTGTGTTGAGTTATTACTTCTATCGAAAAAACTATATAATAAAACAGTACAACACAGCAGTTTATGTCCATAAAATCCTCTTTCCTGCCGAAAGAAGTGTTACAAGGTCAAGACATACCAGCATACGTTTTGTGGAGCGCCCTTAGCTTCGATTCGATACACGTTTACCACTCGAAAAACATCGAGCTTAAGGAAGCTTACAATGTATTAGAAAAAGAAAGCAGTGATGACGGATTCATTATTAGAAAAGTAGATATAGATGGATACTTGGGTTTACTCTTTTCCTCAAAAATACTTCCTGAAAGGATTGTTGATGATGCAGTCCGGATTTCTTTTCTATCTGATAAGGGCGAAGTAGAATCGCTTGAATTCAAGATACATCTTTTCCGCCCTGATATTCAGGTAGGGGCAATTCCAACAAGAATATACGTTGACCCAGAAACGGGAGTAGTGACGCCCAAGATTCTGGTCAAAAACTTGGGTGAGGGTACTGCTATTGTTGATTTGGTAACAACAGCTGAAAGTAGTATTAAACGTCAGCGTCCTCGGTTTGTTGAGCTGTTTGTTCAAGATTTAGTGAAGCGTGTTGCTTCAGGAATCGAACGTATGAGGATAGAATATCCGAAGTATGAGTCTCTACTTGGTAAAATTGAACGCCTCTTCACCAAGCCATTTAAGTTCGAGCCTGGACCGCTGGAGTCTTATGAAACTTTTGAAGAGGATTTCCGGACGGCTGTTGAAGAAAACATAGAGTTTGGTAAAGCACTTGGAGAACTGTTTATTGAGATAATTCTGAAGAACATCGAGTACTCGAATGTATATCAATTTGTCGCTGACTATATGAATTCAATCGGTAAGGAAAGGATACTAATTAGAGATCCATTCAATGTCATAAAAGTAACTTCTGAACCAGCAACAATATGCATTAAAATTATGTGCATAGACCTATTGAAGCAAGCTTGTGAACCGACCGAGCTTGAACCAATAGTTATCTCGGGGAAAAAAGAAGGAGAAATCGCTCTATTCAAATTATTTGCTTGGGGAGAAAACAACCATGAATAGTACAGCAATATCGAAATTAACTCAGCTTCTCAATACTTCAAAGAAGATTGACAAGATTCTAACCGAATCCAAATGTTTTTCCATTGATTCACGAAGTTATTCCTTGAAGTCTTTGGAAGGTGTTATGGAATACTCTGTGGTCTTAAAACCACGCAATAACAACCTTAGGTCAGGAAAACATGTGTTTAGTAATATTGACCTGCGCAGAATTTCCGTTGTTTCAGCACCTGATTTTTTGGACCAAGAGCGGTCTATTTCAACAGTAGTAGATAACGGTCTGACAAAGAGCTTTGTGCTGGACCCTCGCCTTCTTGATGCCCAATCTGCTGCGTTTAACTTCAAGTTTGAAATTGAATGTGAAGTTGAGCCGATTACTCGTGACTTAGTTCAAAGAGACCATCAGATCGATGTAAGCACAGATGAAAGTAATACCTATTGGCTTTCGGCTGAGATGAAAGAATTGGGCAGTGTTATACCCTTACTTCGACGAATGAATCTATCGGATATCCCTTTCGTAATGAATGTTGCTGTTCATCAAGACATAAAAACAAAATTTCCAACACGAAGACAGAGAGAACTTGACCTTATTGCCAAATGGGCACATGAGTTGGACAGAAACAAAAAAGGACTTTTATCCTTTGAACATCTTAAGCTAAAACGTTCAAAACCTGAAGAGAAAGATATTACTAAAATCCTTGTGGATCTACAAGCTATCTTTCTCCCGTCACAGTTTTGTTCTTTTATCGATGTGTCAAATGATTTCTATTACTCCGATTGTTTAAGAGGCGCGGATTTTTACGACCAAATACCGTTCAAAACTTTTCCGAAGTGGATGTCCATAGTTTGTCGAACGGATATCAGTACTGAGAAACCTGCTTCACAAGGAGAGCTTGTTTATAAGAAATCCAAATTCCAAGAAGCTATCGAAGAAGCAATAATGGAGAAATAGCCTTGGATTCAGCGCTTATTTCGATAATAGGTACGATAATCCAAGCATACGCTACAATCCTCGGAATAGTTGGTATGTACCTGATTTTTCTCAATCAACGAAAAAGCGACCAAGTCAGAGAGCTCGCTACACGATTTAAAATTAAATCCGACAGCCTTATCGACTTTATAAATCGAGAAATTAGTATTGCATACCAAAATCAGCCATTAATCAGAGCAGATTGTGATAAGCCTGCCGAGGTAATTGAGGCGATAACAGCTTTTGAAGCTGAAAGGAAGAACGACATTCCAAACTTATCAACTGATGAAGTTAGAAAACTTTTCTTACTCTGGGCGATTGTTCATAGAGAAAAGGACGGCATAGTTCAGATGGAGCGCGAATTAAGCACCTTGTCAAGTAAGCTGATTATGCCCCGAGGAACGTTACTGCCCTTCGTTATTTTCTTTACCTTTGTCCTTATCTTTGCTTTTGTTGAAATGTTAGCGGTCTATCTTGGAGTACCTCTACAAGTATACATTACTGGGACGCTTATTGTAACGGCAATTATTGGGATTGCGCCGTTGGGCAATTTGATATACAAAATCAAGTAATCTTACTTTGTAAAGTCTGCTTGGTTATGTCAATTTGCCAAAGTACCAATCGACGTACTCTCTTTGCTGGTCACAGAAGCCGAAAGAGAAGCGTCTTTTCGGAATACCGCCATGTCTTTTCAGCTGTATCCTGTCTATGATTGCCAGCATCCGCCACTTTTCGAAGAACGACTTCAGAAAATCGGGTTGTTGATCTCGAAGAAGTTGGGAGTCAAGTGTCATTTGATCTGAACGCGTTTGAGTTGTGCTTATACATGTCAAGTCGAGACTAAGATACTTCTCAAAAATAGCCTCCTTAAACTTGGTGCCAAGGGAATAAGCACGCTTGCGAAACGCCCAAGTATTAGCCAAAGTAGTTGAGCCGAAATTAGTTCTACACACGGTCAGACGTGTTGATAGGTTTGTTTCCGACAAGTTTATATGAATAAATATTCATATGAATAATAGTTCATAACAATGGGTCGTGAAACACACGAAAAAAAGCCTAACAACCATCTGCCACCGCTTCTTTGGCAACCTCGCCAACCCCACCCGCCTCGCCGCCATCGAACAACTCACCCAAAAACCCATGAGCGTAGGCGAACTCGCAACCGCCCTAGGTCAAGAACAAAGCATGATAAGCCACAACCTCAAACCCCTACTTGACTGTAACCTCCTCTTCGTCAAAACCCAAGGCAAAAAACACATCTACAGCCTCAACCACGAAACCCTCGACCCCCTCATAAAAATCATCGAAACCCACGCCCAAAAATTCTGCCCCACAGGCGGAAAATGCCTCCAAGGAGAAAACTAGCCGTGGTGAAAAGAAAAATCGTACACATAAACGAAGCCCTCTGCAACGGCTGCGGTCAATGCATCCCAAAATGCGCCGAAGGTGCCCTGCAAATCGTTAACGGGAAAGCCAAAATCGTCAAAGAAACCTACTGCGACGGCTTAGGCGCCTGCCTCGGACACTGCCCACAAGGCGCCATAACGATTGTGGAACGCGAAGCGCCTGAATTTGACGAAACCGAAGTCCACCAATACCTAAAAACCAAAACCACACCCGCCAGTCCCGCAAAACCCCAGTGGCCCATAAAACTGAACTTGGTTCCCCTCAAGGCACCGTTCTACGAGGGTGCAGACCTGCTGGTAGCTGCCGACTGTGTTCCCGTAGCCCTAAAAAGCTTCCAAGAAAAGTTGCTGCCCAAAAAGTACGTCATCATCGGCTGCCCCAAATTCGACGACGCCCGCGCATACGCCCAAAAGCTCGGTGAAATCCTCAAACAAAACAACATCGCCAGCGTCACCGTGGTACACATGGAGGTGCCCTGTTGTATGGGGCTTAAGTGGGCAGTGGATAAAGCCGTTGAAGCATCAGGAAAGAAAATTCCCGTCAAAGAGTATGAAGTGAAAATTGGGGGTGAAATGGTTGAGCCAAGATAAACCCTTTGAGAAAAACCCGCAAACGTGCCCGGGACTGAAAGATTTGCTGCGTCCAACCGTAGCCTACATCAAATGCCACGTGTGTGGCGCGGATTTGGAAGTTTGGAGCGACGAAGACAAAGCAACCTGCAGTGAATGCGGCGCCGAATGGAGACGCCCCGACAAATCCGCTGCCTGCTTAGAGTACTGCCAGTACGCAGACAAATGCCGCGCCCTCATTGAAGCGCGCAAAAGCTAATTTTCTCTCCCTTTTTGGAGAGGCAACTGTTTTTTAAAATTGTAAGAAACAATAGAGAGAAAGGGTTCCCCGTTTATTGGGGTTTGCCGTTTTCTGGCGGAATAAACACTGCAGCCGCAATCGCCGTGGTCCATAACCCGTTTTTGTCGCCCACAGCAGTTTGCGTCATGTTGGCGGTTTTGATGATTAAGCCGCTGGTTTTGAAAAGCTGCTTGCGTTCATCCCACGCGGTTTCAGGGTCAAACTGGATGCCCATGGTGGTTGCGAGCATGGTGGCTGCGAGGTCTTCGCTGTAGTCGCCTGCGGTTTCGTCAGTTTGACCAAAACTGTGGTGCTCCGAAAGGTAGCCATACTGGTTTTTGCCTGACGGAATGGCAACGCCAATTGATGATGCAACAAGTCGGTGCGGTTCATTAGTTGCGTTTCGGGCAATGACCACAAAGGTGATTTCTCCAGGGTGAATCATTTTGAGGCCTTTTTCTCGGGGCAACAACTCGCAGCCTGGGGGAACAATGCTTGAGACGGCAACGAGGTTGCAGTGCTGGATGCCTGCATCTCTGAGTGCAAGTTCAAAGGATTGGAGTTGTTCTTTGTGTTTGCCTACGCCTTTTGTTAGGAAGAAGTATTTTGGTATCATTTGTCGGGTCGGATGTAAGAGGTATACTGTTTGTTTAAAAACTTTTTTATGGTAATTTATGTGTCTGCGCGAATTTTTCCTGTAGAACTATCATTGGTTTGCAGCCGTAAGGGTTTATTAGGCGTCTACTTCTAACAACAATAGACCCTGCACAGGGAGGTAAAACGTTGACTCCGCATCACAGCGTATTTAGAGACGAATCCAAACTGGACCTAAACTTCATACCCGCACGCCTACCACACCGAGACAAAGAACGCCGCCTGCTCATGGAATTCTTCAACTCCCTAATCCAGATGCCTGGCAAAACCACCCAACGTGTCCTCGTAATCGGCGACATAGGCACAGGCAAAACCGCGCTCTGTCAACGTTTTGGACAAGACATCACCTTAGAAGCACACAAACGCCAAGTCAACCTTCACTATGTGCATGTGAACTGCCGTGAATACCGCGGCAAACTGTTGCTTATCATTCAGCATGCTTTGACGGTTTTGAAGCCAACTTTTCCACAACGCGGATACGGCGCAGAAGAAATCCTCAAAGCCCTACTGCAGCATCTAGATGAAGAAGAAGCCCAGTTGATTTTGGCTTTAGACGAGTTTGACAGTTTAATTGAGGCTGAAGGTTCTGATGCGGTTTATAATTTGACGCGTCTGCAGGAGATGCGGGTGGGAAAACCACAGCGAATTTCTCTAATTGGCATTATGCGTGACTTGGAGTCCGCTAAGCGCCTAGACGACAGCGCCAAAAGCACCCTGCAACGCAATGTGGTTCGTCTGCAACGTTACGGCAAAGCCCAACTCACCGACATACTCGCCGAACGTGTTCAAATGGCCTTTGAACCCGCCGCCGTTTCCGAGGACGTGGTGTCTTTGACAGCTGACATTGCCCAAAATGAAACTGGGAACGCCCGTTTTGGCATTGAACTGCTCTGGCGAGCGGGCAAATACGCCGACGCCGAAGACCTCGAAGCAGTCACCGCCGAATGTGTCCGTAACGCCATCTCCAACATCATCCCCACGTTGGCGGTAAGTGATGTGGAAGGTTTGGGTTTGCATGAGCAGCTGTTTTTGCTTGCAGCCGCCGAAGTTTTTCGGGAAAACGGCGAAGCTTACGCAGCCCTTTCAGAAATTGAAAAAACCTACGCCGTCGTCTGTGAAGAGTACGAAGAAACACCCGTTAGCCATACAATGCTTTGGAAATACCTACAGGAACTGTCTGCCCTAGGTGTTCTGAAAAGTGAGGTTTCAGGTGAAGGCACCCGCGGTCGGCAGTCGATGGTTTATTTGCCTGCGGTTTCCGCTGAAGAGTTGGCTAAGCAGTTGCGGCTGGTTTTGCAGCGCAAAAAAGGGGACGCCTATGGAGCTTGAAGAGGTTTTTTCATCCAAGCCCCGCATGAAAATTCTTAAACTCATTGACCGCCTCGGCGAACTCAACGTTTCAGATGTGGCGCGGCGCATCGGCGTAAACTTTAGCAGCACCAGCAAACACCTAAAAATCCTTCAAGATGAGGGGATCTTGCAGGAAAGGACATATGGCAGAATACGCATGTACAGATTCAATCAGGCTTCGGCAAAAGCTAAGGCTGTGCAGGAGTTGATTGAAGTTTGGGCACGCGAAACCCCCAACGCTTAGGAGATGCATTACGTGACGATGGTTGATGTTTCTGACAAGCCCGAAGTGTTTCGGGAAGCAACGGCAACGGGAAAAATCAAACTCAAACCCCAAACCATCACCCTTATCAAAGAAGGCAAAACCGCCAAAGGCGACCCCCTTTACACGGCAAAAGTTGCAGGCATTTTAGCTGCGAAGCGATGCAGCGATTTGGTTCCGCTTTGTCATCCATTGCCGTTGACCAAAGTTGACGTTTCCGCCTCGGTTGTGGATGACTGTACGGTGGAGGTTACGGCGGTGGTGAAAACTCGGGCACAGACCGGAGTGGAAATGGAGGCGTTAACTGCGGTTTCTGTGGGGCTTTTGACCGTTTGGGACATGACCAAACAGTACGAAAAAGACCAAAACGGACAATACCCCTCCACAACCATATCGGAGATTCATGTGGTGAACAAGTTTAAGCAGCAGGTGTAATGTGTGAGTGAAACCACCAAAACCCACAAAGCACACGCACCTAAAACCGTCGCGTTTGCCCTCTTCACTTGCAGCACCAGCCGCTACGAAGCCCTGCAAAAAGGTGAAGACACAACTGACCCCTCAGGCGAACTTGTTGAATCACTGCTTAAAGCCGCGGGGCACACGGTGCTGTTTCGTCGCGTAGTCTCTGATGACAAAACCATGCTTGAACATGCTGCCAAAAGCATCATAGATAACCCCGCCGTTGATGCAGCCGTTTTCTGCGGGGGCACTGGCATCACTAAACGGGACATAACCATTGAGGCGGTTTCGCCGTTTTTTGAAAAAACGTTGCCGGGGTTTGGCGAGTTTTTCCGCCGCTTAAGCTTTGACCGCGTGGGCGGCGCTGCCCTAACTTCGCGGGCAACAGCGGGCGTGGTGAATGGTAAGGTGCTGTTTTGTATCCCTGGTTCCCCTAACGCTGTGCAAGTTGCGGTAGAATTGCTTATATCGCCCGAAGCAGGTCACATCGTTAAGCACGCACGGGAATAACGATGGCTTTAACGGACAACTGCGGTCGCCCTCTTCTTAATTTGCGAATTTCAATTACTCAGCGATGCAACTTAAAATGCGACTATTGCCACCGCGAAGGCGAAGTGCAACGCGCCAACGAAAGCCCTGAAAAAATGAGTCGCGCCGAAATCAAAAAAATTGCCGAAGTCGCCGTCAGCTTAGGCATCACCCGTATTAAACTGACTGGCGGCGAACCGTTGATGCGCCAAGACGTTGTGGAACTTGTCCAAGATATCCGAAGCCTTTCGGGACTACGCGATTTATCCATGACCACCAACGGCATTTTGCTAGACACTTTAGCTAAACCGCTTTTCAAGGCGGGGCTTAAACGCATCAACATCAGCCTTGCGTCTCTTAATCCTGAAACCTACCGTAAACTGACGGGGGGAAAGCTGGAGAACGCGCTTGCTGGAGTTCAAGCAGCCATTGAGGCGGGTTTTGACCCTGTGAAACTGAACATGGTTGTTTTGCGTGGCGTTAACGTGGTTGATGTGAAGGATATGATTGGGTTTGCCCGCGACACAGGGACTATTTTGCAGCTTATCGAGCTTGACCCCGTGAACGTCTCTAACGAGTACTACCAGAAACATCACCGCCTGCTAGGTGAACAAGAGGCTATGTTGCGGGATTCTGCGGTGAAAATTGAAACCCGTCGACTTATGCATAATCGGTTGATTTATCATTTGCCTGACGTGACAGTGGAGGTTGTGCATCCGACGGAGAACAGCGACTTTTGCATGCACTGCACCCGCCTGCGCGTTACCAGTGATGGTAAACTTAAACCGTGCCTGATGCGCAACGACAACTTAACCGACATCTTAACCCCAATGCGCAATGGGGCAACGGACGAAGAACTTAAGCAACTGTTTCTTCAAGCTAACGCGCTTCGAGAACCCTTCAACAAAAACTGAAGGGTTTAGGGCGTTTTTTCTTTTTCAGGTTGAGGCGTTTTTTCTTCGAGGTTTTCACGCACCACACGGCGTAGTTCCTCTTCAAAATGAGGTTCAAACACAATCCCCAGTTCCTCTTCATAGTAGGTGCACATGAAACGTAAAACCGCGTATGCTTCTACGGAGCCTTTGGTTCTGCGGATGAGAATTTCGTTAAGTTTGCTTGCGACGCGGGCGAGTCGGTCAAAGTCAACTTCTACTTCGCCACCGGTACGACATTTATCAGACATGCAGTTCACAGCGTTCACATGATGCGGCTTGGTATATCTTTGTTACGTTAACCAAAACAAAGTTGCTTCGAAAGGCTCTTACACTTTTTGAGTGGATAAATGCTGGCTACTCATTTACAAGGTTACGGAGTCCGCTTTTTTCTGGTTGCTAATGCTGTGGTCAGTGTAAGCAATGCGACAGAAATGCTTAGCCAAATTGGGAATTCTGGGACAGATGACGCGGGTGTGGAGGTGGCTGTTGGTAGTGCTATGCTGAAGTAGGTTGTGTTTGATTTGCCTATGTTGCCGTAAGTGTCGTTAGCATAGGCGATTATTGTGTGACTACCTTCGGTTAGTCCCGTTAGAGTGCAGTTGCCATTTATGGTTACGTTTGCTTGGTTGTCTATGCTGTAGCCTATCCAGCCGTAGCCTAAGGCTGGGAATGTTTCGTTTATTTCAAAAGATAGGGGGATGGCGGTTGTGTTGTAGGTTTTGTTTTCCACTGATAGGTTGGTTATTTTTGGAGGTGAACATACCAGCAAAGTGTCAGTAGAATTGCTGACCATGTCATAATATTCGTAAAACTTGCCACCATAATAATAGTTATCGTAAACTGTGTAGGCTGAAACAGTTGTTTCTATTGTGTGTGCGCCTTCTAAAAGTTCGCCTACAGGAACATAGTAATAAAGAGTCTTTGGTATACTGTGTATGTCTGCCACATGGTCCCACGGGTCTTCATAAGGGTTTTCATGGAAATCTACAAATCCGCCGAAAGCAGTTTTGTTATCCAAAACCACTTTGCCATCTACTGTGCATTTAACTTCATTAATTGTCCCAATGAAGAATTGCGTACCTTTCCACTCTGAATAATCATATGGACATATCCAATACCACGAATCAGGTATGGCTACCGTAATAGATACCGAATTATTGTTGCTGAGCATGGTAGTGTTTGTTGTACTGGATACAGCTATGGATGGTTTGTCTTGGTTCGATTCTGTAGGCAAAGGAAGGACACGCCCAAAAGGATTGGCACTAACTACGCTTATGAGTCCTAATCCAACTATGGATGCAGCTAACAAGTAAAGTAGACAGTAAGTTGTGATTCTTTTTCTTCTTACCATCACTCACTGTTTTGTCCTGTTCTGTTTAAGACGTTTTTTGTATAATCTTTTTGACACAAGAAATCTTGGTTAAAACACGAAGCGCTTAAACTGAGCAAACTTGGAGATTGTGGCGCCGAGGAAGGGATTCGAACCCCTGCGGACCGTGAGATCCACGGGCTCTCAAGGCCCGCGCGTTAACCACTCTGCCACCTCGGCGCAGAACGTTTCATCTCTTCTATTACGCAGCGTCTTAAAATGTTTCCGACCCACCGTTTCTGTTACCTGCAAAAGACCCTGCTTTAAATAAGGGGGGCTATAGAAAAAATCACACAGGTCTACAAGCCCAGTTTTCTGCCAGCCAACTGAAGATTTGCCTCTGCTCTGGCAGCAACATCCGCAAACAAGTTCCGTCCCTGACTGTCAATGGCAACCACCAGCGGACCAAACTCTTCCACCTCCAACTGCCATAACGCTTCAGGCATGCCTAAATCCAGCCACTCCACCCCCATAACGTGGCGTATGGCTTTGGCTGCCAAAACTGCTGCGCCCCCTGTAAACGCACAATAAACTGCCCCGAATTTTGCCATGGCGTCGGTGGTTTTTTTGCCCATGCCCCCTTTGCCGATGAACATGCGGGGTTTGAAGGTTTGCATAAACTGGTCTTCATAGGCGTCCATTCGGGTGCTAGTTGTGGGTCCAGCAGCAACCGCCACCCACCCCGTGCCTTGCTTAGCCATTACGGGTCCACAATGATAAACCGCCAACCCTTCAAGGTCAACGGGCAATGGTTTGCCTTCTTGGGCAAGTTGCAACGCTCGCCTGTGGGCTTGGTCACGCGCCGTAACCACAAACCCCGACAAATAAACCACATCATTAACCCCAAGTTTGCGGACGTCCGCTTCGGTGAGTGGCGTTTTCAAGTGGTAAACGGTCATGGTTGGGGCTCCTTGTGGGTTAAGTACTCCACTTTGCCATCCGCCTTGATTTTGGCTGAAGCACGCCGTGCAGTCCAACAGTTAAATGCAACTGCCACAGGGAACGAGGCAGGATGCCTAAAAGCCCAATCCACATGCACCCCAAGAACCGTAGTTTTACCCCCCAACCCCATGGGACCTATGTCTGTGGAATTTGCCGCCTCAAACAAGTCCGCTTCCAACTGGGCAATGGCTGTATCTTCATTGGGCTGGTTTAGGGGTCTAAGCAGGGCACGTTTCGCCAAATCTATTGCCACATCTGCTGCGCCGCCTACGCCGACACCGACGATGGTTGGTGGACAAGGCTGCGCCCCCGCACGCACCACCGCTTCCAACACAAACCGCTTCAACCCCAACACCCCCTCACCTGGAACCAACATACCCAACATAGTCACGTTTTCTGAACCGCCACCCTTGGGCAAAACCGTAACCTCCACCTCATCGCCATCCACGATTTCCCAGTGGATGATAGGGAGGTTTCTGCCTGTGTTGTCGCCGCTGTTTTTTTGCGTAAACGGATCAACCGCGTTGGGGCGCAACGGAACTTCAACGGTGGCTCGACGTACTGCACGGGTTAAGGCTTCGGGGATTTGGTTGAGGTTTTTGACGTTTGCGCCTGCTTTTATGTAAAAGGTTAAGGTTCCTGTGTCTTGGCAAAGGGGTGCTTGCTGTTTTTCAGCTAGGTCGATGTTGGTGAGGATGGTTTGGAGTTGGGTTTTGGCGGTTAGGTTTATCTCGTTTTGGTGTGCTGTTTTTAGGGCGGCTTTTACGTCAGTTGGCAAGTACGTGACGGCTTGCTTGATGAGTTTTAGGGCTACTTCTTCAAGTTGGGTCAGCGAGTTCACGGGGCATCCAAACCTGTTATGCCTGTTTAGGCTTATAGCTTAACCGTTTCGTTCACTTTAACCCAACCCTCCCCACCCAAAAAAGTCCATTTTCCAATTCATTTTAAATATCGCCAGCGCCAATGTTCCCCCATTCAACTTACGAAACGTGAGACGCCATGTCAGAAGACGAACGCGAAATAGAAACCGAAAAGAAACCAAAATACCAATTCATCGAAGATTTACCCGGCGTTGGACCAGCCACCTCGCAGAAACTACGCGAACTCGGCTACCACACAGTCGAATCCCTAGCCATGGCTACTGCACGTGAACTCGAACCCGTCGGCGTCAGCGAAAAAAAAGCCTTCCAAATTATCGACGCCGCACGTTCCTCCATAGGCGTCAGCTTCATCCGTGCCGACGAACTTTACAAAATGCGCAAAGACATCCTGCGTCTCACATCCGGCAGCAAAGCCCTAGACCACCTCATCAACGGCGGCCTAGAAACCCAAACCATAACCGAATTCTACGGCGAATACGGCAGCGGCAAAAGCCAATTCTGCCACCAACTCTGCGTCAACGTCCAACTTCCCCCAGAACGAGGCGGACTTAACGGTGGCGCTTTGTACGTGGACACAGAAAACACGTTCCACTTAGAACGCATTGTCCAAATGGCTAAAGGCGCAGGTTTAGACCCTGAGGAAGTAGTCAAAAACATCATCTACGCGGAAGCCTTCACCAGCGACCACCAAATGTTTCTGCTGGAAAACGCCGACGAAATAATCAAAGCCAACAACATCAAACTCATAATCGTCGACTCCCTCACCGCCCATTTCAGAAGCGAATACATCGGCAGAGAAATGCTCGCTAGCCGCCAACAAAAACTCAACAAACACATGCACAAACTCATCTCGCTAGCCCGCGCATTTAACGCCGTCGCTGTTGTGACCAATCAGGTTATGGCTAAACCTGACCAGTTCTTTGGCGACGCCACGCACCCCATTGGTGGACACATCGTCGGTCACACCAGTCACACCAGACTCTACCTGCGTCGCGCTTCCCATGGACCAATCCGTATTGCACGGCTCGTTTCTAGCCCCTACTTGCCTGAAGGCGAGGAAATCCTTAAAGTAACCGAGAACGGAATAGAAGATGTCACTGAAGAAGAAAAAGCGGCGAAACGTGGTCGTTAAGTATGCCTGTACCCCAAGCCTTAGTAACACGCTACTTCCAACTTATCGCGGCTAGGCAATTTGCCGAAGCCGAACGTGAACTCGAACAGCTTAAACAGAAAATGCAGAAAACCGAATGGAACCGCGGCTACTTCCGTGCCCTCTACGGCATGCTCCTTTCAAAACGCACAAGCGACGCTTACTCGTTTTTTTCTAAACTTGACTTAACCGACAAACTCGCCCTGCACAACTACCGCCGCGAATTCCTTGACCACACCCGCAACGGGCTGCATGGAGATTTTGACCGCGGCTACTTTTCAGCTTGGGCAGACTGCATGCGCATATTGGCACGCATTGAAACGGAACCTAAAGCTTCATCGAAAAAAGACTCTGAAGAACCTGCTGCCGAAGTACCCATCGAGACGCTGCGCACCGACAAGAGCCAAGCGACCATTGCCAACTTTATAAAAGAGAAAAAGACTCAAACAAACTAAAGAAAAAATGTTTTTTAAACTGGGCCTACGATGATGCTAAGCGTCAGGACCCAGACGATTATCCACGTGAAGAAGTAGATGAATATGCCCATGCTCATGATTTTTGATTGCTTCTCCACTTTGTGTGAGAATTTTGATTTGAGTATGTAGTAGCTGATTATGTAGATGAAGAGGCTTATGGTGATGCCGTTTAGCAAGGTGTTGGTGGAGCTGATTAGGGTGAGCAGGGACGTTGAGGGGTCAAGGGTTTGGAACAGCAAAACGGCGCTCGTGCATAGTAAGCCGGCAATTGCGCCTAACGATACTCGAGTCCAGTAAATTTTAGCAAGTGTGTCCACGGTTCATCCTCTGCTAAGCCAACATTTTGAACTACATAAAAGTTGCCTAGTTAATAAACCGTTTCGGCATGCGAAGCTGTTTTTCTAAAAATCCATGTCGAAGTTGCGTTTGCTGCGTTATTCTTGGGGTTTGTCTTTGCAGCTGAAGATTTTCATTCGCCCCTCACAGTGCTTGCTCACTAAACCCATGGCATGCAGGTCGTTGAGGTTTTTACTTTCAAACGCCCGTGACCTGCCAGTGACTTTGCAAACTTGGCTTGCAGTTGCAGACCCCAAATTGGTCAAGGCATTGATGGTGGGTAGAAATCTGCTTGATACCTGTACTTGGACCTGGGGCATGCCACTTACTTTTGCGTCTATAACTTCTAGTCGTTTGAGAACTTTTTCGAATGCGCTCATGATTTCGAAGGTTTTCATATTTAGCCCTCAGAGGGAGCGCGCAAGCTGGGTGTTAGCCTTTTCTTGCGGCTGTGACTTAGAGTAGATGTCAGATTGTACATAAGGTTGTGTGGTGGATGACTGTAACAACAACAGTTTTAAGGTGTACTGGCTGAGTGTTACAACGTAAGTTGGGCTTTTTTTAGTAAACGCTCACATCGTAATGTTGGCTTTAGAATCGGATTAAAAAACAGCTTTGACTATTGACTTACCCCTAACATACACTGATGCCACGCTAATGCTCCATTAAAAAGGTAATGAGAGGTGGCGCCGTCGAAAGGTTGCGCGACTCATAACGGGAAAAAACTACTAGTTCTTTTTTTGTCTAAGCCATTTTTCGCCAAATTGAAGGTTTTAGCGGAAGCACTGCGAAATGGGAACAGGTTCACAGGAGGCAGCTAGTTGCAGAAGGCTTCTCCCAGTCAGGAGTTTTACCTCAAGGGCATTTATCCTGTGGAAGTTCTTTCTGGGGTGCAGGATGGGTTGGTTGAGGTTCGGGTGAAAACTACTTTTCTGCATACCAGCGCGTACTCAGAGGGAAAGCGCCAGGTTCGAATAGGGATAACAGAGAAGCGCTGGGTTAGGAAAGGCGAGGTTTTGAAGGTTCCGTTTCGTCACGTTTGGTCGCATCGACGCCGAGTAGCTCCTGGGCATGTTTAACTTAAGGCATCACCGAAAAAAAATTAAGCAAAAGCAGTTCAATTAGGGTTATTTAAGGGGAAAAAGATGGCTTTCGATGAGTACCAGTTTGTACGTTATCTTACTCCAGGCAGCCTAGCCGTAGGTTACATCTTACTATTAGCGTTTCCTTGCTTTAGTGACAGTGCAATTAGTTATCTAATTGCAAATCCTGATTTTTCCTTGGCGTTGGTCGGAGCGGCATTCGGAATCAGCCTAGCAGTAGGATACCTGATTTATGCGCTCTATACTGTTACAGGATATGACAGAGATTCTTTGACGCATGTTGATAAGACTATAAACGGTTACCTGAAGACAAAGATAACTAATTGGGACGAAATAGACAACTGTAAAAGAAAGGAGTTTCTTGATTTTCTATATTATTGGAAGAGTAACCCCTCCGATGATTATCTCTACTCAAAAGTTCATAGCATTTGGACGCAATATGTTGGAAGAAACGTTTCAGCATTTTACGTCCCTGGGTTTTCAGGGATTGTTTTTACAGTTATTTATCTTGTTGATTCTCTTGGAACAAAACTTGTTTTTTCCTTTCCGCCACCAAAATTGCAATGGTTTGGTCTAGCCATTCTGGCGATAATATTAGTTTCCGTTCTTTTCTACTTGCACACTCGTTCTACTCGAAAAGAAGCATGGACACTAGAATATTTTATTTTGAGAGATAAAATTTCGAAGAATGAGATTGAATTCAACGAGATCAAGGATTTGTTGCTAACAGAGCCCTGCCAACAAAAGGACGCGCTTAAGAATAATGTACCTAACAAGGGAACAAAATAATGAATGTGCAGGAGCATCACTAGAAAACTAAAAGACCGCTTACATATTAACTGTTATATTGTCATCCCTTGGAAGAGCCTATTGATGCAGCAATGCTCAAACCGAACTATGAGGTTCTCGCTTCCAAGATTCATCTCAGTGTGCAAGGCCACCGGGACAGTAAGGGCAAATTTGATTGGACAAGTGCTGTTCTCGACGCTGGCATTATTAGCGGCATTACCTTTTTCACGGGGCTAGGAACGTTGGCATCTAGCGCTGCCATTTCTCCTACGAGTCTTTGCGTGCTGTTTAGCGCGGTTGGAGCTGAGTTTATGGGGATTCTTGCGACCAAACGTGGGCTAGTGAAAAAAGTTTAGGAGCAGCTCAAAATGGAAGCTAAAACAACCATCACCATTCCCGAAGCCTACCGAGTTATCGTTGAAGACCTGCGCCTGCTACAAAGGGACGGCCAAAATCCCAACAAGATGACGGACAAGCAAAAGGCGTCCACTTGGAAAAGCCTCTGTGACTTCGGCTGGATTTACCCCATAGTCACCAACAAAGACGGCATGCTAACCGATGGCGAGCAGCGCGTCGACGTCTGCCTAGAGCATGGCGAGTTTTTTGCGCCTGTTCTGCGTTTGCCAGTGGAAGATGTGGATCGGCGAATCCTGCGTCAGGTCCTAAACAAACTTAAGGGCACTCATGACAAGCTCTTAGATGCCCAAGAATTCAAGCGCATAAGAGAAGCGGGCGGCAAAGAGGAGCTACAGGGCGTACTCGGCTTAACTGACGAGACCCTTGACCGCTATGATAAGCTTCTTGACGATGCCGAAAATGAGCAAGGCGCAGTCTTGGATAGTTCTTTTGAAGTGGTTGTTAAGTGCAAAGATGAGCTGCAGCAAAAGGAGCGTTTTGAGAAACTAAAAGCCATGTGGAGTGACGATGTACGGATTTTGACATTGTAGTGGAATGGAACAAGCCCAATAGCTTTCGAGCCCAGAGCGTAGCCAGCAGCTTCACAATCACCGCAGAAAAGATGGATAAGCACTTTATGGGCTCCCTTCCGATCGAGACTGAACCATGGCAGATTGGGGTAATTTGCGGCCGAAGCGCAACAGGCAAGACGACAATCGCTAAAAAACTTTTTGCGCAGGAATTCGTTAACGGTTTCACCTATTCGGCTACTTGCGTTCTAGACGATTTCCCCGAGGACCTGACAGTTGCCCAGATAACCGCAACTCTTTGCAGCGTCGGGTTCGCGTCGCCGCCGGATTGGCTTAAGCCTTACGCCTGCCTGAGCCAAGGGGAAAAGATGCGCGTCGACATCGCCAGAGCGCTGCTTCTAAAGCAAAACCGCATCGTCTTTGATGAGTTTACCAGTGTCATCGACCGCGAGGTTGCCCGCATGGCCTGCATCGCTATAAGCAAGGGCGTGCACAAAAGCGGAAAACAGCTTATTGTCGTTACATGTCACCGAGACGTCGTGGATTGGCTGGAGCCTGACTGGGTTCTGGACACGGACAACATGGCGTTTAAAAAAAAAGAACCCGCCCGCGGCTTGAGCTCCAAATCTTCCGAGTTGACGCTGACCTTTGGCAAATGTTTAGGCAATATCACTATCTGAACCAATCCATGGCTGTGGGCTGCCACTGTTTTGCAGCTTTCCTAGATGGCGTGCCAGTTGCGTTTATTGCGGTGCAGAAGGTTAAGATGAAAGTTGAATATTTTCGTGTTAGTCGTCTTGTGGTTTTGCCTGATTATCAGGGCGTGGGCATTGGTCGGAAGCTGTTGACTTTTGTCGCTGAGGTCTACCGGCGTCAATCGCATATCCCATTTCGGATTGTCACCAGCAATCCTCAGCTTATTCGCGGCTGCTTACGAGGCTGGCGTATAACTCATGCTGGTCGCGGAGGGAACATTAACAACAGGGGTTGGCAAAAGTCTATGAGGCACGCTTACACCGGTGGGGCGCAAGATCGGCTGACCGTTAGCTTAGAGTATTTGGGAGTTCCAAAGCCATGAGGCGATTCTACTTTTTGGTAGAAAATTTGGGGGTAGGGAGTTGAGGGAGGCTCTTTTTAGGCGTCGGCAGCGGATGGTTCGCCTCATCGCCATGGGGAACGGCTTAAGCGCGGTTGTTTCGGCTTTGTCTTCTGAGTTTAAGTGTTCGGCGAAGGCGATTTACAAGGATTATGAGCAGATGGCTACTTGGGCGCATGCTATCGAGCAGGATAAGCAGTTAACTACGATTCTGCGGGCGCGGCTGGACTTTTTGAATCGTGAGGCCATGGGTTTGTTAACTGAAGGTGGCGATAACAAATCCCTGGGCGTGAAGGATAAGTTCGTGAAGATTGGCGCATTAAACACGGCGCTGAAAATTACGGTTGAGCAGATAAAGTTGGCGCAGGAACTCGGATTGGTGGAGCGGAAGCCTGAGGTTATCCAATCTGCGGTTAGTTTGGCTATGCCGTTTGAGGCGTCGCCTGAAATCAAGACTGCCTACGCCAAGCTTGCCGAGGCGCAGAGGGCTGAGAAGGATGCCACTGAAAAAGCTGAATCTGACGCCGGGCACTGATTTTCTGCGGTATGCGCCGCATCCTGCACAACTTCCTTTTCACGCAGGCAAAAGCATCTATAGTCAGCGGGCTTGCCTCTGCGGCACAGGTTCAGGGAAAACAAAATGCGGTTTAGCTGAAGACGTTCGCTGGGCATTAGACTATCCTGGCAGTGTAGGCTTTCATTTTTGAGCCGTCTTATCCGATGATGAAGCGCATTCTTTTCCCAACCTTGGAGAGCAAGGACTTTTTCGGTTGCAGTTATCCGTTTACGCAGAATCCTTACGTTGCGGACTTTAATCGTGGCGATTTGCGTTTAGAGTGGGTTAATGGTTCGCAGTGGTGGTTTGTTTCGCTTGACGACCCAGAAAAGGCGGAAGGCCCCAACGTTGATTATGCGCATATCGATGAGGCACGGCTTATTCGCCACTTCGACACTGCATGGTTAACGGTTGTTAGGCGTCTGCGCAAGAGTGGACGCTGCATGGTTCCAATTCAGCCAGGAATTTGGCTCACTACGACAACTAACTCTCCGGGCAGCCCCTTGTACAATGTCACGGAAAACCCTGAGACCAATTCCCCAGACATGCGGATTTACCGTTGGAGCATCTTTGAGAACCCAACCCTGCCCAAAGAATTCTTGGCAGAGATTGTGCGAACCCACACAGGCGGCTTAGCTGACCGCTTCATCTACGGCAAATTTGCCACAGTCGCATCTGGTAGTTTGCCGTTTGACTCTTCCAAACACATTAGAGAACTGACGAATAAGGCGTTGATTGACAGGGTTTGTTATGGTGTCGACTTCGGCTGGAGTGCGCCTTCGGCTATTGTGGTTACCGCTTTTGATCCAGACGGCAGAGCATACGCAGTAGACGAGTTCTATAAACGGGAGACGACCGATGAAGAGTTAGCCGATGCTGCCAAAGAGTTGCAGGAAGACTGGGGTAAGGGAACGTTTTGGTGCGATGCACGCTTTCCACAGTCAATTTTGAAACTCTGTCGTGCAGGTATAGACGCTAAGCCCTACACCTTCAAACGTGAAGACGGGCTAAGGGAGCTTGGCAGTCGCTTAACCCCTGCGAGCGATGGGCAACCCCGACAATTTGTAAGTAAACGCTGTGTTAACCTCATTAGTGAACTGTTGGAGTATCGGGAAGATGTAAAGGAAAATGACCATGCAACCGACGCCTTGAGGTATTCTTTGCCACTTGAGCAAGAAGAAAAACCGTTTTTGTATGTGGTTAGGCGTTGAGACGTTATTTTTGAACTGGCAATGCTTATAGATTGACTGTTTTACATTAGTCATTTAATTAACGGTCTTTTTCGTAATTCGCCCTCTGAGAATTTACAATTTCAAGTATCTCATTATATCGTTTTATTGCTTCCTCAACGCCTATTCCATCCCATTTCTCAGGCCACACTTTCTTGAGGTCTTCTACAAATTGGGCGATTATTTCTTCAGGGAAGGCATATGCAATTTGCATCATTCGTACTTTGACCATGCCTAGACGACTTCTTAAATCGCCATAGGTTAATGGCGGTAATTCTGGGTCAAAGCCTTTAGAGTTAAGAAGCCAGGCTTTCCTCAACTCTTCTCGTGAAATTTTTTTCGTTTCTTTCTTTGCTTCTTGTTTTTTTTCTCGTTTGATGGCGTCTCTGTTTTTTTGGCGCTTACCATGTGGTGCTTCGACGATTTCAGGGATTAGTTCGACATTCGGTTTTAGGGCTAAACAGTAATCGATCCATTGAGGTAACTCGGTTTCTAATTTTCGCATTCCATCAGGATTGTCTGTATAAATAAAATGTCTAAAACCTTGGGTATCAAAAGGAAGGCGGTGTGTTGGTTGAGTTAAAAGTATAACATGTTTCCCCAGGGTATGAGCGATTCCTAATTCATAGAAAACGTTTGGGTTCCAACCAGTGGTATCACAGACAATTAATCCTGCTTCCATTATTCCCATCCAGATGTCTTCAGTGATAATTGCACCAAATCTATTATCCGCACGCTGGGGTCTAAGACCTTTTGCCATTGTGACCTCCCTAATCTTTTCCCAGACCCTGTCCGACCAAGGTTCCGCAAAAGGCATCAAAACGAAGACAAGTTTATGATCAAAAACAAAATTACGTTCACGAAACATCGGATTTATTTTGACAAAACCACCCAAAAGTAACGGTATCAAAGGCTTATCCGATTCATTACCAAGTTTTTCGGTCGGTTCCATGGAGTTAGGTATGGCGATTCGTTTAAAATGTTTTGGGTTCCACTAATATTTTTCTTTTTTTGCTCCACGTTTGTTCAGAAATTCCATTAGGTGCAAGATAGACACTATATGTTAATTCTTATAAGGGCTGTTTTATGATAGGCTAATTCGTGTTGGCAGCTCTGGGGAAAGCGGTAAGCTTGACCTCTCCTCGGGGCTGCGGGCTTGCTGTTTTTCCCATGGGTTGACCGAGCTTTCGGGTCTGTTGCTGGTTGAGTGAACCTTCAGGTGGAAAAAGTAAGCGGGTACATGAGCAGATAGCTCAGATTCTGCCTTTTAGGGTGTTGGAAGCCGCCGAGGGCAAGCCGTTGCGGATTGCGGGCGTAGCTATGGTTGCGGGCATGTCTCGTAACCGCAATGTTTACACTGAGGAAGAGCTGGAGGCTTTTGCGCCTAAACTGGTCGGTTCGCCCATCTACATTGAGCATGTTGCTGTGCCCAATGCCATCGGCAAGGTAACCAACTGCACCTTTTACGCCCAGACCAAAGCTTTGCAGTATGAAGCGGAAGTTTACGACCCAGCTATTGCTGAGAAAATTCGTCAGGGTTTGATTCAGCATGTGAGTGTTGGGGCAGACTATGACTCTCTTGATTCGGCAGATGTTCCGCGTGGCTTGCATAATGCTGAGCTAAGTCTTGTTGCCGTGCCGGGGATTCCTGAAACCAACATTCAGGTGCTTGAGGCTTTGAAAGAGCGCAAAAATGAGCATTTGGATGCGCAGGTGCCCGATGAGTACTTTTTGGGTTTTACTCAGGACCCAGCTTTGTTTTTGGCTGAGCATTTCAGGACCGTTTGGCTTGACCAAGCAAACGGCGTTTTGGCTGTGATGGCTAAGACGCGCTCGGACCCTGCGATCGAGAGATGCCAAGAGATTCTTTTCCTTAAGTCCAAGTGGCAGCCCAATACGGTTGCTGACTGGCTTAAGCTACATCCAGACTACGCCATGGCGGTGGAGTCTGTTCAAAGTTACGGAGTTGAAAAATTGGGGGAAAAAGATGTTGAGAGCCTAAAAAGCCAGCTATCTGAAGCTAAGGAGAAATTGGCAGCCGTCGAGGCAGAACTTGCAGAAAAGAAAACTAAGCTAACCGAAGCAGAAGACAAGTTAACGGAGACTGAGGGCAAGCTTACTGAAGCCAACATCACGGTTGAGCGACTTAAGCAGCTTGTGCCCGGTGTGGATTTACTGAAGAGTCCGCCCAAGTTGATGCCTGTTTCTGAGGTTTTGGAGCGACTTGGTCGTTTGGAATTGCCCAAGATGCAGGAGCGGCTTTCGTTGGGGAATCAGGTGCAGGCTCAAAAGGTCCGCAAGGAGATTTTTGAGGTTAAGCAAAAGTATGGTGTGGCTTGATGGCTAAGGAAAAGAGCCTCTATGAGTTGAGCAAAACGCAGACGCTAGACAACGCACAGCTTGCTGGGTGGCTTCGCGACCTTGAGGACCGATTGAAAAAATGATTACGCTCACTTTTGTGGGGGTAAGTACCAAAAGACGAATTTTGGGAAAGCCGAGAAACTTGGGGAGATCGATTTAGATGGCTGATAAAACTGGCAAGACATGGATGGCTGTAGGCGAAACCGACGATCCAGATGCTGTCATTAAGACTTTCACGGCTGACGCTGCAATTACGAAAGGTAAGCCAGTGCATTTGAGTGCTGACGATCAAGTCACTTGTGCGGCGGCTGCTCAGAACTGCATTGGCGTACCCCTTAAGGATGCTGCCGATACAGAACCTGCTGCTATTCTGGTTAAAGGCAGAGTCAAAGTTACCGCTGGCGGCGCCATAACTCGCGGTCAGGCGGTTTATGGTTCTGACGCTGACGGGAAAGTACTAGCCCTTGCTGATCAAGCCGTTAACGAAGGCGGAGCTGCTACATATACCGTTTACTACAATCGCAAACTTGGCTACGCTTTAGAGACTGCTGATGCTGAGGACGATTTGATTTTCATTCAGGTAGGTGCCTAATATGAAACCCCGATTGTTTGAGGCCGTACTTCAGAAGCAAGGTGACCAACGAGCGCTCTACGAGAAACTAAAGCAAAGTGATGCGTCACCATTCTTTAAACGCTATACTGTCATGGGCATCAAAGAAGGCCTGTTTAGTGACTCTACTGGCGCCTTAGGTAAGCTGCATGATACGTTGGTGGAAGCGGCGTATCCTGAACTCATCGGCAGAAACATCATCAATGTTATGCCGACCACTGAGACGATGGAACGTTTTCCGCTTGACACCGATGCTGTAGCTTACCGCTATGCTGAAGGTGCCATGACTCGGTTAAGCGGCAAAAAGAACACAACTGTCGACATCAACACTGACAAGCTGGTTGATTCCTCTGAAGAGTGGACACGTGAATTCGTTGAGGATGCCACTTGGAACGTCATGGATAACATGGTTGGTAAAGTCGGCAGAGCACTTGGAATCAAAGAAACTGAAGACATCATTGCTGTGTATGGGGCGATTGCGGCTGGCGATTTAGCAAGTGGGGCTGCTTTAGCGGGTGGCGGTGCTGTCTTTAGCTGGGCAAAGCTGCTTGAACTTTACAACGCTGTCAAAGGCGAAAACTGGCGTCCCACAGTTTTAGCGCTCAACGAAACACAGCTAAATCAGTTGCTCAACGACGACAAGTTCATTCACGCTCAGTATTTGCCCAGTGGCGAGACGGAAATCGGGCAAGGCGTCATCGGTAGTGTACTTGGCATGAAGGTGCAGGCAAGCACTCTGGTGCCGAATGGTACGGCTTATGCGATTGATACCCGGGTCGCTTCCGTTATGTTGCTGCGTCGAGACGTCACAGTGGAGGACTGGGAAAGCGTCAAGGAAGGCAAGTATGGTGTTCGTGCTTCTACGCGCTACGGTCTAGGTGTCTTGCGTGCCGATGCTGTTGCCAAAATGACTAACATCAAAACAACGCTGACTTAAGCTTTCGTCAACACATCAAATATTTTCCCCTTTTTTGGGCTAAAAACTGTTCGAGGCTTAAACTATGAGTCCCATCTTCCGAAAAATCCGTGAGGTCCTTTCCTATGTGCCTGCTTCGGGCGCAGCAAAGCCGAATAACAGAGTATTCTATGACACTTCCTGCATTCCTTTAATCGATGTTATGAAACTGTACGAGCGAGACCCAACCTGCAAGGCCAGCGTGGATTTGCTGGCCGCTTCAACCGTTGGCATGGGCTTCTATACCACTGTGGACGAAACTTACGAGAAGGCAAAGGAAGCTAAAGCCGCCGTTGATGATTTCTGTGAGGAAGTCAACTTGGACGGCTTGCTTAACGATATGGCTAAGCCGCTGATTGGGTGCGGGAACGATTTTTGGCTTAAACTGACGCCTGAAAAACTTACGGATGCTGTGCGTATGCCTATTGAGGCGGTGCAGCGTATCGGACTTAGCAGCGTTCCCACTCTGAAGCTGCCCTATAAAGTCACGGGCTATCAACTCAAGAGCACCTATGTGGGTGATAGCAAAGAGGGAAATTCGCTTAAGCCTGAAGCTGTCATTCACTGGCGCCTAGATGGCGATGTTTCCTCTGGCTTTGGGGTTGGATTGTTGCAGGTGCTTTTGCACACGTTAACCGTTGATTCGGATAGGCGTCCGGCTGTTGCTTGGATGAAAGCTAAAATCGAGCGTATTATGCCTAAGATTTTTGAGAAGTATGCGGGGCCTGACGTTCTGGCGATGTTGGAAGGCGTCGATGAAGCGACAGTAAAGCAGTTTGAGCAGGCCATCAAGAACCGTGATGAAGAGGGTGCTTGGCTCTTCTATAACAAAAAAATTGATTTAAAGCCTGTTACGATTGACCCACGGGCGCAGGGTTTTGTTTACTACATCGATCACATCATTAATCAGTTCTATTTGGGCTGTGAGACGCCGCTACATCGACTTTTTAGCACTCCTGGCTTCACTGAGGCGTCAGCTAGGGCAGCGTTGGACTTGCAGGATATGCTTATCAAGCCTGTGCAGCGGTACGTGAAGCGCCAAGTGGAGCGGGAAATCTTCACGCCAGTTGTTGCTCAGGCTGGGTTAGATGCGGGGAAGGCTAAGGTGCGATTGAATTGGGGTAGCCCGGAAACGCCTGAGCTGGTAGCCTCCGACCTTATCGCCGCTGCCGAAAAGAACCTCATACGACCCGATGAATTCCGAAAGAACGCCATTAAAGTTTTGGGATGGGAATTATGGGACGAAAAAGCAGAGCACAACCAAAAAGCCCCAAATGAGGAGCGACTTAAACGATGACAGAAATTGCGTATGGTCAATATGCAGAAGCCTACAAAGTCATACATCAAGCTCTACTATCTGTTCAAGCAGTGGCAGAAAAGATAGCCCTTGATAGTCAAGGTAAAATTGCAATAACTGGCGTGGACACTTCGGCACTTTTGAAAACTTCAGATTTGAACATAGATCCTGACAGGCATCTGCAAGCGGATGTAGTTTCTTTGCCCACCGTTACAGGTGTAGTATCAGTGAATGATTTACTTAGTGGCTTTTCCTCTCCACCCGCGGGAAAGGCAATTAATAAGTGGGCGTTCAGTTGGAATGCTGATGGCTCCATTGCAACTTTGAAGGCTTACCAAGACAGTGAGTTACTGTTTACTTTAACCTGCTCATATGATGCAGGCGTTTTGCAAAACATCACCCGCAGCTAGAGGGCTCAACTTGGTTGGCACAATAACCTACGATTGGGCATCAAACACGGTTACAGCCGTGGGTGGAACTCCAATTATGCCGATGGAGTTTGTGGATTTATGGAACGCTGACAAAGCTGGCTCTCTAACGCTTAGAAATTTGGTGACTTTGAATGCTGCAAACGGTTATCCGTCTATTGGTAACGTAACAACAAATGATGCAAATTTTATCTATGCTACAGCAAAGTTCACGTTGCAAGCAAGGGCTAAAGCGCAAGCAATCAAGATGCACATAAAAACCGCCTGCAACGCCATCGTAGGAATCTACACGGACGTTTCGGGTGTGCCGTCAGCGTTGGCGGTTCAAAGCAGCAGTGAAGTTTGCTCTGCAGACGCCTGGCACACGTTCACCATCCCAGAAACTGTTCTGGCGGCGGGCACCTATTGGATTGGATACGTAACTGACACCACAAATAGTGGCGTTGCTAACACTTTGTCAGGTATCCAGACATATGCACATGCTTATACTTTTGGAGCGCTGCCATCCAGTTTTGGGGCTTTGACATACAATTCCACGAATTGTAGGTCTGCATATGTTTTAGTGAAGTACGAGTTTGGTTTGACGGCTCAGGTTCGCCCTGCCGACTCAAAAGCCCTAAAGCTCGCTGTTGCTGTTTCCGCGGTGAATGGATCAGTGCCGCTTACTTTCTCTGGGTTAGACAAGGATGGTGTGGCTCAAACTGAAACCCTAACCGTAACTTCCGCCACAAGTTACACCACAGAGAAATGGTTCAGCAACATAAACGCCAACGGCGTAAGCATCCCCCTTGACGACGGAGAAACAGTCACATTAACCATTACGCAGGCTCAGTGGGGGGTGGTTTGGAAGATGGGCGCCAACCAATACGCGTTTGACGCCAAGTTAGTCATAGGCGACGGCTCTACCGCCACCGTTTTTGTGGACACAAACAAGTCGGTGGCGTTCAATGATTTGGGCTTAGTTTACCCTTCCGCCTCCCTATCCGTAACCGACAACGCCGCACTCACCTTGGGCACCTTACTAGATGCATCAGCAAAAACCGTCCAAGAGGGATGCAGCCTCATAAACTACAACACCTCCGCAGTTGGCTACATTTTCATCCAAGGCGCCACCACAGACGCTGTAAACCTTTACGCTTGCCAAGTCACCGCTTCAGGAAACGCCCAACTGCGGTACTGTCATGGAAAAATCTATCATTGCGTCTTTGGCAGATACATTCGTGTTGCGGTTTCGGTTTTTGACATTTTTGATTTGTCTATGTGGTACGGGACTGATACGGGGGCGATAAGTGTCAGTTCGGGAACTTTTGACTCCGTCACCATTGGCAATTACGTTTATGCGTTGGCGGCTTACGGAACTTACCCGCAGTTGGTGGCTAAAAACTGTAAACTCCTCAACAACACCTACGACCTCTACGTCAATACCTTAACAGATAACGACGCGTATCTCATCAACATGGAGGCGGCTTGGACGTTCTTTTGGGTCGGAAATTCCACCAAAAAAATCTACCGCCAATACGAATTCGACTTAACCGTAACTGACAAAACCAACACGCCTCTGCAAGGTGCAACCGTCACGTTAACAGACAAAAACGGCACCCAAGCATTCAGCGCCATGACGAACGCAAACGGAGCCATCGCAACTCAAACCATAACCAGAGGTTACTACCAACAAAGCACCGGAGACACATTACACGACCAAGCACCCCACACCCTAACAGTTGCCAAAGCAGGTTATCAAACATACATCAAAAAATTTGTCATAACGGAGAAAACAAGGTGGGCAATCAAACTTGCAACAACCCAGACGGTTTTGCTGGCTTCAGGCAAACTGAGTCTTAATTTGAAGCCAACCGACCCAGAGAACAAAATAGTGCTTTACCTTTGAAGTGCCGCTAGATAACCAGAGGCTGCAAGTTATCGGGCTTGCGGTTGCTCTGAATTTTCCCCTTTACGTTTCCCAAAGTAAAACATTGCGCCCAAAGCAAAAACAAGCACAATCACTACCGCTATGATTAGTGCGGCAAAATCTAAAGTTTGGTCGGTTTCTTCTGTTGGAAGAGTTATCGTGGGTTCTAGTGTTAGGGATGGAGAGGGTATGTGTGTGGGTGATAGAGTTGGGGAAGGTGACGGTGTTGGTGTTACTGCGGGTGTTTGAATAGGAGTTGTTGCAGGTGAAGGAGTGATAGTTTGGTTAATGGTATTTACTGTAAACTGAACAGGTTCAGAGCGGCTGGTCAAGATTTTGCTTGTTCCAAAATAAGGGTCTGTGTAGAAGGTTTCGGAGTAAACGAAAAGATTATGGTCGCCTTCTGTTAATCCGTAAATGCTTGACCTGTAAAGAGAGCCATTAAATGTGGCTTTGAAATAGACCTTGGCTTGGCCATCTAAAATATAGTAGAACGTGGGAGATCCTTCACCATCGAGAGGAGCAAAAATAAAGGCAAGTGAAACGGTGCTTGAAGCGTGAACGTCGTTTTCTGGTTCAACAACGGCCAACGTTGCCGCACGGACCGGTATTGCCTGCATTGCAGTAATTATAAACATTAGCGCTATTGTGATGACCGCTATTACTAGAACTTGTTTACTCATAGCAATCAACAATAATGCTAGTGATACTCAGTTTTTATGGATTTTGGTAAAGTTTTTTCATGTCAAATAAAATTGACAATAATGCCTATGAACCAAAAAAAGGGGCGCTTCAAAAAAATGAAGCTATGCAAGATACCTATTCATACCGTCTATTGGAATCATGTAACCTAGCTGCCAGCTTGGACCTGGCCCCCCAGGAACATTTCCAGGCCAGTAAGTGAGAAAGCCGCAAAACATTGAGCGCAGGTCATAGTAGAACCCTACTCCAATCGTTTCATAGCTCATCATTTCCAAAGAGTCTCCAATACTATAGCCATTGACGAGAGCATTATAGTAGAAACTACAAATAACATCAGTGCCGCAAAATTCGAGACTACCGATATCGGTATAGCTGTAAGTGACTAAATTCGGAGAAGCCCCAGCAAACCCTATGAAAGAGCGCCAATCATTATTAGCGTGGAGCCACGCATTTGCCATTGTGTCATCATCAGCTTGCCTGCAAGTCCACATGAAAACAAAATAATGATTTCCATCCCCGGTGTGGTTATAGATATCCTCATGAGTTACGACATCACCGTTATTATCCCAATAATTGTTCGCTCCATACATGTGTCCAAAGTGGAATACTGCTATGAAATCATAGTTGTCTTCACAATAATCAGCATTGTTCAATATTGTTGATCTAACTGTTCCTGACCCCTCAGAATTATTGACGTAATATCCTGCATCACTAAATAGGTCAGTTACATAGCATGTTGCATCATAACCTGCAGAGGCTTCGGCAGATATTTGATAGTAATATGATCCGTAAGTAAGTGATATCTCGTTGGCTTTTACGTTAGAGACAGCTAATGAAAACGTAGATACAATTAGGCCGAAACAAAGCAGAATAGAAAACAGTTTGTTTAAAATTCGTTTGTCAGCGTTAGCCTTTACCGATAGGCCGTTCCATTTAAGCAAACAAAGAGTTCCACAACAAAGAGATGCCACAACAAGAACCTGATAGTTGAATTGACTCAGTTCTTTGTCTTTTGGCTGAGTATACTCGAGGTTTACACTTCCGGATTTAATTGGACTGATATCGCATACTTCTCCTGTGTCTGCCCATAATCTCACATGAGCACCACTGATGTCGCCATAATACACGTCATTAAATCCTATAGGTATTAGCCAAGTCGGGTATAGAGTGAAAGGATCATTATAGCGTGCTGATTCTATATTCTTGAAGTTTCTGTAGCTAAGTGTGACATCGCCAATTGATTGAACTTTATAATTATCGACTGATTTCGTAGTATTATCAGGCATGAGGATATCTACCGAGTAGCTACCAATTGCGTCTAATGCAATTTCTATAGCTCTTTCTTTAGGAATCTTGGTTTCGGATGTTGTTGAATATAATTGCCAATTATCCATGAAGCACTTTAAAAGACCATTTTGATAGTCCAAAACTACGCTTTTCATCGGAGCAGCAATTCCGGTCTCATCTACAAAACTCCAAGAATACCCCGTTGCCACTTGATCAACGTTGTAAACAGTTAACTCAACATTGCCATTAACTAAGGTTACGTTTTCACCAAGTTTTACTGAATCCAGGGAAGATCGCATTATAGCGTAATCTGGACTACTCAAAAGACTACTGTAACTCGTCATGAACGCCTTAGCACCCGCAAGAGTGTCTGTAAAGCTTGAGCTTAACTTCGGCAGACCACTGTAATTACTCATGAATACTTGTTGAAGCTTGCCATTTAGGAACGTACACATTGCGCGACAACTGCTCCCATCTGATAAAAGAGTAAAGTCATTGACTTCCTTTGAAATCGCTTGGTTCGAACTTACCTCTTTTGAGCTTAGTGAAACGGTATATGCATCGAGATTGAAGCCCGCCACATCCTTCAGAAATGTCAGTGATTTTTCAGCGTTTGTTATCTCGTTAGCCCGTGCAGTGCCTACCGTTGATGTTAAAGCGACCAAAAGCACAAGTACTGCCAGAGTCATCACGAAACTAAACCTTAATTTTTTATTCAAGTTTCATTCAACTCCTTCGGAAGCTATCACACTTCTGCATTATTGTGCAATAACGTGAATAATAAAACTTGCGAAATAAGATTCACATAAGCTTGAACTATTTTATAAAATCATATGCACAACTAGTTTATTAATTTCAATGATTCAAGATTTTTTTAGAGTTTCTTAGAAATAGAATGTCTATTTCGAAAATTACGAAACTTAACAGCAATGTTCCGAGGATAAATAGCGGTGGTATCAGCCAAAAACTGCGGGTTGATGACACATGATTGCTGACAAATAACAAAACTGTCGCATGATTTAGATAGATTGCGTAAGAAAGGTTGCTAAAGAAAATAATTGCCCCTTTGCCTTTGCTTATGTGAACACGTGAAAGGACCTGAATTGTTCGTGGCTTGGTCATTAGCCATATTCCGAGAGTGAATTCAAATAGACGACAGGGCGGAAACCAATCAAGTGGAAAATCAAATGTCATCCAATATGTGCCGACCAATATTCTGGAAACCACGCTGATGAGCAATGCCGTTAATAGGGTATAATTTGAGTGAACTTGAATTGCTTTTGACAAAAAAGGGTACAGTAAATAGAGGATAACGATTAAGCCAACGAACCAAGCAACCATTAAAGGAAGCGCTGAGAAAGAACCTGCAAAAACAGTCATAGCAGAAATTGTTAGCAATAAATCAACGATATTTGTGGAAAAAACTGCTGTACCAAGGATCAAACCCGCTCCAAGGCTTAACCATCAGACCAAAAACACAGCTAAACAGAATCGACCAACTCAAAGAAATCATCCGCGCTTGGGGACAAAACCCCGAAGAAATACTAACCAAAGATGCGCTTATGCGGGGAAACATCACAGAGACCATGGACCAGACGCAGAATCATCAGGCGTCTGTGCTGGCTGATCAGCTTCGGTTGCTGGTCAAACAGGAGGTCTCCGCTTAGTGAACGAAAAAACTGGTAGTTTTTTCGCGTTAATAGTGGCGCCGTCGAAAGGATTCGGACCTTTGACCGACTGGTTAACAGCCAGCCGCTCTACCGGGCTGAGCCACGACGGCACCTCACTGAACTTCCCCACACCAAGTCCAAAGAATAGTATATAAGGTTAGTTCCTCGCCCTGCACAGATAACTGAACCCTTACACCCACTCAACCACGGTGCTGCAAAGTAATCTGTCCTTCAATTTACGCACAAATCTTAATCCCCAAAGCTGTGCCCTTAAGGATTTGGTACTCAAGATTATCTGCAGGTCTAAACATGGGCATAAAAAACTTGAAAAAAGCATTCGTTACGTTTCTGATTTTTTCAGCCGTGCTGCCGATGCTGTTTTCTTCAAGCGCTGCTGCCCTAAGCTTCAGCTATCAAGACAACGTTTTAGGGAATTTCTCGATAACTAGCAACCAGAACGCCACCAAACCAAACGGCGTAGTCACCGTCACAGTACTGTGCATGCTACCCTCATCTGCTTCCGCCCCAATTGTTCTTCATATAATCTTCCAAGTTGACACCGCTGCCCAGTCTGCAAAGGTGCTTAACGAACAAGACATGATTGTGGACAGCAAAACGACATTCAAAAGCTCTATAACCCAAATTGTTGTGCCCTCAGATGCCGTTAATGGGGCATACGTTTATGCTACGGTAACCAACGGAACAATAACTTTTTCCAAGATTGCCGTAACTTTGGTTCAGGCGCCTTCTTACGCTGAGCTACAAACTCAGGTTAATCTGCTTAATGCTTCTTTGATTAGTCAGCAGGCTAACAACACGGCTCTGCTAATCAACAACACCAACCTGCAGAATCAACTCGCAACATTACAAACCGACTATGATGCGTTGCTGGTGAACTGCAGTAACTTGCAAAACAACTTAGCTACCCTAATCAACCAATCCAGCAGCCTCTCTGCGAATAACACTGAATTACAAAACCAACTGGCAACTGTTTTAGCCGAAAAAGAAACGCTCCAAACCCAGCTATCCAATCTACAAGCCAACTTAACCAGTTTACAAACCCAACTCTCTACAGCTATAGCCAATAGCAGTTCTTATGCGTCTCAGGTTACAATCTTAAAAGACGAAAAATCAGCGTTAACCAATCAAACCACTGCACTGCTCAACCAAACCGCTGCCCTCACTAACCAAACAGCCACTCTCCAAACTCAACTCAACACTCTTCAATCCAGCAGCCAAAACATGCAAACAATCATCAACAACTTGAACAACGAAACCGACACTCTCCAACTACAACTTGCCGATTTACAGGTCACCAACAACGCATTACAGAAAAAGAATGACACAACTAGCCTGTTTATGTATCTCTCCACTGGTGTGGCAGTTGCGTTCGTAGCAGCAACAGCGTGCATTGTAATGAGGGGTAGAAAGTCCAATTCAAAAGAAAAATCGCTATTCTAAAAAACAAAACTGCACAATGGCTTAATTGCTATCAGGCGACCTTTGCTTGTTATCCAGAAACAGCAAGCGCGGGTTCATGTCGGTCTTTGGGTAGCGTGCCGTATTCTTTTTGTCGTGCTTTGCGCTTGGCGATGTATCCAAAGATTTTGTAGCCACCTTTAGCCGCTGGACTGTACCATTTCCCTGCAAACGACATATCCATCAAATTTCCCATCCATTTGAAGTCATGTTCAGAGCATTGAATCAACAGTTGGCGGTGCAGTTCTGTGATTTCGGTGTCTTTGAACCAGTCTTCGCTTCGCAGTCTGCCTAACGGCACAAAGAACAACGGTACAATTAGACTGCGGCAATCTTTAATGTCATCCATCATGTCCATGGTTTTCAGTATGTCGTCTTCTTGCTCTTCGGGCAAACCAACAATTAAGGTGCCTGCAGGAACCAGCATGTTATCATGCATGATGCCCATGCCCTGCTTCACCACTTCAGGCCACTCTTCAGGCTTAAACGGCAACGCTTTCGCAGGCATAATCTTCTTTGCCAGCTCAGCTGAACCAGTTTCTACCCCAATTTCGACGCCCCACCACGTTTGCTTGGTTAGGATAATTTCGCTGAGTTGACTGAACAGTTTGGGTTTTGCGGCAACTGCTGCCAGCGAACAGTGACTCCATGCGAGGTTGTCAATTTTCTTCATGACCATCTCGTGAAGTTTAAGCAGTTTTTCGTCATTGGGAACTGTGTTGTTGCTGCCATAGAGCATCACATCTTCGCCATGCAGGCAACATGTTTTGCTTTTATCTGCCTTGAGGTTTACGTCAAGTTCTTGTTCAATTTTTTCCAGCGGATACCAACGTAGTGGTCTGAGGGTGACATTGCAAAATTCGCAGCCTCGACAGCAACCTCGCCCAATTTCAATTAAGCCATTGATAGAGGGTGCTACAATGTTGGGGATTTCCTCAAGCTTAGGGGATTCCTTAACGGGAATTTCATAGTGAGAAGCAAGCTCGCCACTGTTTAGTGCAATGTGAAAGATTTTTGCAAGCGCATTTTCCCCTTCACCTTCCACAATGCAGTCTATGCCATTTTGACGCGCAAAATCAGGTCGGTACTGGAATTGCCACGCACCTGGACCACCCACAATAACTTTTAGCCCCCGTTTTTTTGCAGCCACAACTTCAGGTCGCTGCAGCAATGACTTGAAGTGCTGCGCCAAAAAGGGTTCTTTACGAAACAAGGTAGCAAGCGTGGTAGACGCGGGTCCTAACCCAAACGGGTCCATAACATGGATGCCCAGTATGTCTGCTTGAGGTAGAAACCGTTTAAGCGCGTTAGGGCTCACAGTGGCAACGTCAAAGCCGTCTTTTAGAAGCTGCGCTTCAACTTTTCTAAGTCCATATGGCGCTGCTTGGGGCAGACCCTTTTTTGACTTTATGTTTGGAAAAAACATGTAACTAAATATCCAGTCGGGTACGAAATTTGGAGGAGCACAGGTTCCGAAACCTAAAAATTCGTTGGCATGGTAGTTACTCATTAAGGTTCGGTCACTTGTTAGAACTACTTTTGCCACATTGCCACCCAATCATACAGGCTTAAGTCCTTAGGTAAAAGCTTTTCGTGTGCTCTATGTTCTAGCAATCCTGCTGTGTAAAATTTATATGGAGCAAACTACTTTTGTAGACAAAACCAACCGTCGGCACGACGTAAGAAAGTGCAACCTTAACGTTTGACACGAGAAAAGTTGCACTTATTACATAACGTATATGTACCATCTTTACTATAAAAAAGAAAAATCGGGGAGCTAGGGACCAATATGAAAAATATGTTAGAGTTTCGATGGCACGGGAGAGGCGGTCAAGGTGCTTGGACTGCCAGCGAACTCCTTGCCCGAACTGCGTTGTCTGAAGGTAAATTTATCCAATCTTTTCCTGAGTTCGGGCCTGAACGCATGGGTGCCCCTGTAACGGCGTTCACGCGCATCAGCCCTGAACCCATTAAACTGCATTGTGCAGTCTATGACCCAGATGTTGTTATAGTTCTGGACAATACATTGCTCAAAACTGTGCCTGTGACTGCAGGCATAAATCGCCCAGACGATGTCTTAATCATAAATTCCACGTTAGAACCCGCAAAACTTCGGGAAGACTTGAAGTTAACCATTGGCAAAGTTTGGACTGTGCCAGCCACAGATATTGCCCTTAGAATCTTAGGTGCCCCAATAACCAATACTGCCCTGTTGGGTGCTGTGGCTAAAGCCACTGACGTGGTCACTTTGGAGGGCATGGAGAAAACTGTGAAGGGACGGTTTAAGCCTGAGTTGGCTGAAAAGAACTTTGCCGTAATTAAAGAGGCATACAAGGAGGCTAAGAGTGAATGAGTCTGAAAGAGAAAGGTTGGAAAGAAATTGCAATGGCTGGTGTTTGCTCTAAATCCAGCATCGGCTTATTGACTGGCGACTGGAAAACCTACATGCCTGTGCGAGACTTAGAAAAATGCACGAAATGTGTGCTTTGTGAACTTTACTGCCCCGAAGGCGCTATACGTTGGCGACCAGAGATGGGCAAAATCGAATTTGACTACGGCTTCTGTAAGGGCTGTGGTATTTGCGCAAACGAATGCCCAACCCACGCAATCACCATGAAGTTACCTGAGGCGGCAGAAGATGAGTAAAGTAAAGCCCAACTTAACCCAAGAACTTTTAGCACTTAACGGCGACGAAGCCGTAGCCTATGCCGTGAAACAGTCAGATGTTGATGTGGTCGCTGCTTACCCAATCACTCCCCAAACAATAATTGTGGAAAAATACAGTGAATATGTTGCCAACGGCGAAGTCGGAACCGAATTTGTCTGCACGGAATCGGAGCACAGCGCCATGGCAGCGTGTATTGCCGCAGCCGCAACAGGTGCCCGAACATTCACTGCGAGCGCTTCTGCAGGTTTAGCGTTGATGCATGAAATGCTGTTTGTTGCGTCAGGTTCCCGCGTGCCCATTGTGATGGCGATTGCTAACCGCGCTTTATCTTCTCCACTAAATATTAACGGCGACCAATCTGACAGCGTTGCGCAACGAGACTCAGGATGGATTCAGCTTTACGTCGAAAACGCGCAAGAAGCCTACGACACCATAATTCAGGCTTTCCGCATCGCCGAGCACTTGAATATATCTTTGCCAGTTATGGTGTGTTTAGACGGCTTTATCGTCAGCCACACCCTAGAAAACGTCGACGCCCTTTCAGATGAGGACGCCAAAGCATTTGTCGGCGAACGTCAACTGCCCTATGTGCTTACTCACGAAGGCAAAACGGTTCCCTTCAAACTAGACCCTGATAATCCCATGACCATGGGCTCTAACGCATCACCTAACTACTACTTTGAGTTTAAGCGACAACAAGAAGACGCCATGAAAAACGCCCTGCCAGTAATTCAACAAATCAACGACGAATACGCCAAACTGAGTGGTCGCAGCTATGGCAATGGCTTAATTGAAAATTACATGCTTGACGACGCTGAGGTTGCCGTGGTTTGTGTAGGCTCCACAGCAGGTACTGCCAAAACAGTGGTGGATGATTTGCGTAGAGAAGGCATCAAAGCAGGGTTGCTTAGGCTGCGCACGTTTAGACCTTTCCCAACGGCTGAAATTCAGCAAACGCTATCAAAGATTGGTGCTGTTGGAGTTATGGATAAAAGCCTAAGTTTCGGCGGCGATGGCGGAGCTTTGTTTATGGAAATTCGACACGCCCTCTACGACATGCCGACTCGTCCTTTGCTGGTGGACTACGTTTACGGTTTAGGTGGTCGAGACACTAACAATCAGGTAATTCGCAAAATCTTCGACGAGTTGCGGATAGTTGCTTCAACTAAGCGTGTGGGCTCGTTGATTAACTATGTGGGGTTGCGTGAGTAATGGAGGCAAAAGACGTGACTGCATCAAAAGACTGGCAATTTAGTGCCAAAGAGATTTCTCTAAAACCAGACGGTTTTCTTCCAGGTCACCGCGCTTGCGCTGGTTGTGGCCCCGCAAACGTGTTGCGTATGATAATGAAAGCGACTCGTGGGCCAACCATCGTAACGGAAGCGACAGGTTGCATGGAAGTGATTTCCTCAATTTACCCCTACACTTCTTGGGCAGTTCCATGGTTGCACACCGCTTTTGAGACGGCAGCATCAAACGCTTCGGGCATTGAAGCCGCTCTAAAAGTGCTTAAACGCAAAGGCAAAGTCAAACAAGAACACATCGACGTCATTGCTATTGCTGGTGATGGGGGAACGTTTGACATTGGCTTCCAAGCGCTTTCAGGTGCAGTTGAGCGTGGACACGATTTCTTGTTTGTGCTTTACGATAACGAAGGCTACATGAACACAGGTATTCAACGTAGCAGTGGCACTCCTATGGGTGCAGCAACAACCACCACTCCCGCTGGCTCTGTAATGCCCGGTAAACTGCAGCACAAGAAACCCATCATGGACATCATGGTTGCGCACGGTCTTGAATACGCAGCTACTGCCACACCATACTACTGGAAAGACCTGTTGCAGAAAGCACGCAAAGGCATAGAAGTTGAAGGTCCAGCGTTTTTGCATGTGTTTGCGCCTTGTCCGCGTGGCTGGAGAAGTGAACCTAGCCGAACAATCGAATACACCAAACTGGCAGTTGAGACCTGTGTGTTCCCACTCTACGAAGTCATCAACGGCAAATACGTTCTGTCTACACCAAGCAGAGTTCCAGCACTTGCACCTCAAAAGAAGAAACCCATCACCGAGTACCTTAAAGGTCAAGGACGCTACCGACACCTGTTCACACCCAAAAACAAGCACATCGTAGACGAACTGCAGCTGTACGTGGATGAGCGTTGGGCTAAGCTACTCAAGAAAGTAGAGCAAACAGCTTAACTTTTTTCTTATTTTTTGTTCTATTAAAAAAGCAAATTGATAACTTTAGAGCATTTACGTACGTGGATTTATTTTGTTGCTGTTAGGTGTGGGTTTGTCTATAGCCCCCCTTATTTAAAGCAGCCAAAAATTGCCTGACCTAATTTTCTGCCTACACTTATCAATTGACTCCAAATAGGTTGAAAGGGAGTTTGCCGTTGCTGTCGAGAAAATACTATTAGTCACGGTTTATCATCTAATGCGAGAGGGTAATTATGGATTTTGTTGATGTCGTGGCTTCACGCCGAAGCGTTCGCGCCTACCAAGATAAACCCGTTGAACAAGAAAAACTTGACCGCATATTGGAAGCGGCAAGATGGGCGCCGTCTTGGGCAAACAAACAATCACCCCACTTCATAGTTATAACCGACAAAACCAAAATCGCCGAGTTGGCAGGTGAATTCCGCGTGTGGCTCAAACAGGCTCCTGTTGTGGTGGTTGCGTGCGCGGACCCTGAAAGGTCGGGGTTTCACGACGAAATGGATTACTTCCTTGTGGACGTGGGTATTGCGTTGCAGCAGCTTGTTTTGGCAGCAACCGCTGAGGGTTTGGGTACCTGCTGGGTGGGTGCTTTCGCCGAAAATCATCTCCGCCAAGCACTTGAGGTTCCTGAAGGCATCAAAATCGTCGCTTATACTCCCCTTGGATATCCTGCTGCAGAAAATCCAAATACGCAGCGTATCAGGAACAATGCAGGGTCCGACAGACGTAAGCCCCTTGAGACGTTTGTTCACAGAGAAAAATGGTGACCCAACAAAACGGTATCGGGTGTCAACAAGTCCAGAGTTGTAGTATGAGCCATGAATCGTAGACGTAGCCTTTCTTCAAAGAGAACATTTTAGAAATCAATATATCCTCAGCTTCTGGACATTGAGCTAAGCAGTGTATGCTTTTATAGGGAAACATAGTTAAAGTTCCAAACAAGGTGGCAACAACATGCCCAAGACAAAAATCGCATTAATCGGCGTAGGTAACTGCGCTTCAGCCCTAATCCAAGGAATCCACTACTACACTAAAAACTGTGACCAAACAGGGCTTAGAAACCCCACACTGGGCGGCTTAGCACCCGATGACATTGTGTTTGTTGCAGCGTTTGATGTAGATGACCGCAAAGTCGGCAAAGACCTCGCGGAAGCCATTTTCGCCAAACCCAACAACGCCCCCAAAGTAATTGATGTCCCCAAAACTGGCGTTGTAGTCCAAAAAGGACCCCTGATGGATGGCGAAGGCAAATCCACCGAAAGCATCGTACAAATAAGCAAAGCCTCCGACGTCGATGTCGCCCAGATTCTGCAACAAGCGGGCACTGAAATCGTGATTAATTTACTTCCAAGCGGCGCCGTCCAAGCCACAGGCTTTTATGCTGAACAAGCCCTTAAAGCCAAATGCGCTTTTGTGAACGCTACTCCAAACTTTATAGCTAGCAACCCCGAGTGGGCAAAACGGTTTACTAACGCAGGATTGCCCTTAGTGGGCGATGACCTCGTTGATCAAGTTGGTTCCACCGCGCTCCACCGAACCCTGCTCAAACTGCTTTCGGACAGCGGCGTAAAAATCGACGAAACCTATCAGCTTGACGTAGGTGGCGGCACTGAATCTATGGATACCATGGAACGTACGCGTGACCAAAAACGCGCCATCAAAACTGAATCCGTAGCCGCTACGTTGCCCTATAAGACTGAAGTCGTAGCTGGCAGCACTGACTACGTTGATTTCTTGCAGAATAAACGTGACAGCTACTTCTTCATCAGCGGAACCTACTTCTGTGGTGCACCCATGAAAATTGACCTCAAATTCCAAACTGTTGATGCTCCCAATGCAGGCAGCGTTCTCTTAGACGTGATTCGTGCGGTTAAGTTGGCTTTGGGTAAGCAGAAAGGTGGTGCAGTGGATGCAGTTTGTGCGTATGGCTTTAAGCATCCGCCTCAGTTGGTGGCTTTGGAAGCAGCTGAAAAAGCCTTCAAACAGTTTGTTGCCAACAACGCATAAGATTGGCAAATCTGATTAGAGAACCTGCAGAAGTAGCAGGAAAATGGTTGTGTAAGACAGCGGCACAGCAGGTAGAACCACAAGTGCTGCTGTTTTTACTTTTTTGTTCACCAAAATTTCTGTTTTCTCTTTTGCTTTAAAGAACTTGAAGGCGGACGCATAAATCAACGCGCTGGGGGCTAAAACTAACCCGAAGTAAAGCCACCAAAACGGTTCCCCTTGACCGACGCTACGGATTATGCCTGTGCCAAAAACAGCCGCTAAGTAGGATGCGTATGCTAAGCCAACTGTGACCACCACAAGAATAACAGACAGGTAAGTTGTGATTCGACTTTTCGGCGCAGATATTCCTACAAGCCCTAAAACTACACTTGCTAAACCCCACACCCCAATGATTGGGGCAAACAACCAGCCAACAGTGTAGTAATCGACATCCATAGGTTGTGCTTGAAGCGGAATCTTTGTGGGAAGCGTAACAACCGCCAAAACAATTAGCAGGAGCCCTAAATAGAGAAACATACGGGAACTTGTAAACCCGCGGCTAAAACCCATGCTTTATCCTCACTTTCTACTGTATCTTTTGCGTTTTAAGCTTAACGAAAACGTACCAAACAAAAACGAAGCAGTTATTGTCGGGCAGTGAGTGCTTCCAGTTCAGCTAAGATTTTGTGTTTTACGCCGTTCTGCTCAATTTGTTCTTTCATCACGCTTACTGTGTGAACAGGCGTCGGGTCTACGCCGCGCAGCATAGCAAGGTACACGCTGGTGAAATCCCCAATCAAAACCGTCGACAACATATGCGCAAGCACGCTTTTTCCCTGCGACCAAACCTCAAAAATCTTCTGCACTGAAGGCTCCATGAGCGATTTAGTTGTTTCCAATCGACTACGCATCGAGACGGGCTCGTTCTGTTCCCGCAACATAACTACCGCGTAACAGTTGGCAAGTTCTTTGTTTCCTTCCCACCCCATGGTTTCGTTATGGTTCAGTTCGCTGAAGTATTCCCATTTGGCGGGAACTTTACTGTTTTCATTAAACTGCTGCTTCCAACGCAATGCCACACTTCGATAGTGGCCGAATCCATAGATGACGGGGGTTACGCCATTGAGTTGGGTTGCTAAGGTTTTGGAGAAGTTTTGACGCGTGATTTTCTGTGGCGCGTTGTCTTTGGAGATTTGCTGCAGAAGCGTCACGGCTTCGGCGAAGTCGGCATCTAACGAAGACGGCGCCAACTTCAGCCTTTGCATCACCTTAAGCAGCGGCATTAACATATGCGGCATGGCTGCCCGTGGCGGCATGCCTGCCTTCACCTGCAAATACGGCACATTCAGCTTCTCAGCATACTGCAGCAAAGCGCCGCCTGAACTGATGCAGTACATTTTGCAGCCTCGTTTATAGGCGTCTAGAAAACTGCTAAGAGTTTCTTCTGTGTCGCCTGAGTAACTTGCCAAAACAACCAAGCTGCTTTTGTTTGCGTAAGCGGGTAACTGGTATTCTCGGCTAATTTCAATCGGTACCCGTATCGTGTTGCGGGTGTAATCTTTGAGCAATTCGCCGCCGATGGCTGAACCGCCCATCCCCGCCAAAACCACATTTTTCGGCGTGGAGTAGCTAATTTTGATTTTTTCGGCGTTTTTTGCTGACGCCAAAAAGTTTTCCGCCGCGTCAACACAAAAACCCAACATGTTGCTTCTGTCAACTTCACGCATCGCGTCTTGGTCATCTAAAATTCTGGCAGACACAATTTTTCCCATTACATATTTGTCTGCAGGTTTATATTTGATTTTTCACTCAGTAGCATCCAGCTAACCTTACAAGGGTGCCTCTATGAGTAAGCCTCAGCTAACCATAGCCATTCCAGCTTCTGTCATAGCTGATACGCCACACTTGCGTGAAAAAACCGCCAAACTCGGCTTAATCGCCCGCGCCGCCGCCATTTTTCGTGTTGACGAAATCATCGTTTACCTTGACAAACCTAGCACGGACCAAAACCGCGACCTAGACCTGATAGAGTTGCTTTTAACTTATATTGAGACGCCTCAGTACCTGCGCAAACGCCTCTTCCCCATAAGCCCCGATTTACAGTACGCAGGAATTCTTCCACCGCTACGCACACCCCATCACCCCAACTCGGGCAGGATGCGCGACCTTAAAGTCGGTGACTACCGCGAAGGCGTCGCAATTTCTAAGGACAAAAATGGCTTCTTAATTGACATTGGCTCCGAAAAACCTGCCTTCCTCCCCAAAACCCAAGTGGCACTTAATGAGCGGTTAACGGTGCAAATCGTAAAACTCTCTGACCATGCCGAAGTCCAAGTTGCAAACCGCAATGAAATCAGCCAGTACTGGGGCTATACAGTTTCACTTGAGCCCTCATTGGGCAGGTTACTGGCGAGCCCAGACTTCGACTTGGTCGTTGGCACCTCCAAAATTGCCCCCATGTTTGGTGAGGTTGTGGGAAAACTGGAGGCCCGATGGCGGAAAGCTGAAGGGGTTCTTGTGTTGTTTGGGTCGCCTGCACGGGGTTTGCAAGAAATCGCCAAAGAAGAAGACGTAAACCTGAATGGGCAAGTGGATTTTATGGTGAATACAGTTCCCGAGCAGGGCACGGAAACGGTGCGCACCGAAGAAGCCCTATTCGCAACTTTGGCAATTTTTAATGTTCGTTTCCAACGATAGCAACGGTGGTTGCTGGTTGTTTTTTGAATTGTTCGTCAGAGTTACATATCAATGCTCCGCCAAGAAAAACAACTGCAAGCGTGACGGCAAACTCTAGCCATGGCGTAGCTAACGCGTACCCGTCAAGAGCCGCCTTCAACACGACTAACAAAACCAGTGGCATAATCACCGAGACTATGACTAACGGTTGATTCTTCTTTCTCAGAGATAGTCCAGCGCCTACAAGCGTAAACAGAAATGACGCGAACCCAAAAATGATGAGCAGAAGCCAGTCAAAGCCCCATCTGGTTCCATCTAGCCCAACCAGTCCCCAATACAAACTTATAGCCGAAGCAACAGCCAACAATATGCCGCTCAGAAACGGAAAATTCCGCGCCATACCTTTGTCTGTGACCCGTTTTTTCCGAGACCAAACCACCCTCACTATGGCTAAGCCGAAAAGAACCGCACCCGCAGCCACCAAGCCATACATCCACACGGCGCCGTTGGCGTGGTGGGCAACACTGAATCCCGTTTGAGTGGTAAGCAATTGCGGCTGGGAAACTTGGACCAGCAGGTAACTGGTAGGTTGCCAAGTGGCGATGTCGGCTGTGTAGATTCCTGAAGTTGCGGTTTCTTGGGCTGCTACCTTGTTAATCGTGATGTCTGCGTTATGTACGGTTTTGGGCAGAAACGTCTGGTTTGAATAGGTAGCCCAGCTAGGTAATGTTAAGCCTTCTTGAGGACGAAGCAAATACGTCACATTCACGGTCACTTTTGTTACACCTATGGTGTCTGTGTTGTAGTCTACAAGCTCACTGTGAAAAGTGTCATACCATACGGTAAGGGTTGAAGATTGAAGCCCAATCAAAGACGCTTGAGCATCCAAAACCGTCGTGTTCCATTCAGTGCCATCTGAAGAGACCAATTTGGTGACGTTGAAGGTGAAAATGCCTGCATGCGAGGAACTATAGTTACAGGAGACGGTTCCTGTTGTGGTGGTGTTTTGTATTAATTCATCAACAATTGCGTTGTTTTCGTTAGTGACTTGGATAGTGGCGTTTGCGTTCTGAACAGGTTGTCCCGCATTGGAACCGTAACTCCAACTTGTCGCAAACGTTAACGTCCAATTTTGACCCGTTAAAGTGTACCTAGACACATCGGTGTCGGTTGCCGTTACAGTTATCCAGTATTGGGGCTCTGATGGAAGCTCCGGTTCTGAATTTTGAGCTGGTTGCTGCCACATAAACATGAACCCGCCGGCGACCCCTATGGCTAAAAGTGCCACAACAGCGATAGCTGCAACAAGCTTTCTTTTCACCAAATATCACCTATTCTTAAGCGAGTATGTACGTTTTTCTATAAGAGCATTCTGTCAGGAGAAAACTCAGCTATTTGGATGTTTTGTAAAGATACCTTTATGTCTGTTGGTGTACCTATGCAAGGTGATATTGGGAATTTACTTTTCCATTATGCACCTTTAACATAGCGCGAGGTGAATTTGTATAACCCAGAAACCGATGTTTGACGCCAAATGCACTGACTGTGGCAAAACTTGCTCAGTACCATTCAAACCTACTCCTGGAAAGCCTATCTACTGCAGGGAATGTTTTGCCAAACGCAAACAGAAACCCGTCCGCACGGAATCTTATTTTGACGGCAAACAAGCGTGGGCACGTCGTCGAAACAGTGAACCAAACGCTAACGCATCACGTGATGAAGGTTTTGCCTTTACGTGTGCCCCATAACCCCCTTTATAGTCGAGCAGTTCAAATGCGGCAACCAAAGCTGCACTTTTATGTCCAAAATACCGCTTATATCGGTAAGCTTTTTGTTTGTGGCGATTTCTATTCCATTTGATTTCGAAAATAATTTTTCTTCACTCTAATTTTGTCTCTTTTTTACCCCAAAAATGTATCCTTGTATGGATAGGTTTAAACCTTAGAGTGCACGTATTGAGTTGTGCAATTAATTTGCACCAAATGTAACAGGAAGTGAAAAAGAAAAATGTCATATCCCCGAGAGATGCACAAGGCTACCTGTGCTGATTGTGGCAAAGAATGTGAAGTTCCTTTCAAGCCCGATGGCACTAGGCCAGTTTACTGCCGAGAATGCTACTCCAAACGAAGACCACCACGCCGATATTAAGCATCTAGCTAATATCTTTACTTCGTTAACAATTTAGTCATTTTTTATTTTTTTCACCTTTTCAACTGCCAAATGGTCTTTTGATTCCTTGGCTTTTATGGTAAAGAAATAAATGCCCGTTTGAAGAGTTGCTCAATATGCAATTCGATGTCCTTATGCCCCTGTTCCTGTTTTCAGTTCCCCTACTTGCCGTATTTTTGGGCAAACGGGCAGAAGGCAAACTGAAATCAACTCTAGAAGAAAAAGAATTCGGCGAACGCGAAACCGCACTATTTATGGCAATGATTGTCGTGATGGTGTCAGTTATCTTTTTCATTCCAAGCCAAACAATCTTAGTTTTATTTTTGTTTTCTTACTCGTCGTTGTTGTTTACAATTTCCTATACTTATTCTGACATGTCTGCCAAAAATGTGAAGACCTACTGTGGTCTCTTCATAGGCGCTGGTATTTTAGCGGCTCTTGCAGCTTTCTCAGGTGTGCTCCCCGCTGAATTACAAATCTATGGCGCGCTTTCTTTTGCAGGCTTAATTATTGGCGGATTAATGGCCCTCTTTTATGCTCTGCGAAAAGCTGACTCAAAAAAGAAGTGGTATCTCGCTGCGCTTTCACCTGTGCTGTTTCTGCTGTTGTTCATTTTTTATAATCAAACTAACCTCTGGTTCCCATACCTACTTGATGTCTACGGGGTAATTTTTGCCATACTTATTGTGGTTTATTTGGCCCCTATGTTTAACTGGAAAATCTTATTCATCTACGCCATAGCCATAACCGCCATAGATATTGTACTGGTTTGGGGTCCTGGGCATCTGATGGTGCAGGCAGCAAACACCCTTACAAACCTAAACCTGCCCGTCTTAGTGTGGCTGCCAAACATTCCTCCACTGTATTCAGAGGAAGGCTACTTGTTGCTTCACGGGCTTGGGTTGGGGGACCTGTTCTTTTCGGGTGTTCTCTCGTTCCAGACCATGAAAAAATTCGGCTCAAAAACAACCCTCGTATCAATGGCTGCTGTAGCAGTTTCCTTTGGTCTTTACGAGATGCTCCTGATGAATCCTGAGCTAGCAGAACTTTTACCCGTTGCAGCGCTTCCCGCAACCCTGCCTATCCTTACCGGCTGGCTTCCAGTGATAGGCATAAAAACTTGGCTCAACAGACAAAAACACTCACAACCCCAATCTGCCCCGTTGCTCTCTCAACCCTAACCTTTCTTTAACAACAAGACCTGTTGCTTACAGAGTGTCGCCTTCTTGAATTAAAAATAAAAAAATCTTAGAACAGTAAAAAATGAAAATGGGGCGTTTATCCGAATAGGGCGCCTAATCCTTCGAGAGCTGCTTCTTCCTTGGCTTTTTCTTCTTCAGCTGCTTTCTTCTTGTTTTCTGCTGGGGCTGCTGCTGGTTTCTTCTCTTCTGGAGCTGCGGCTGCAACTGGAGCGGCTGCCATCATGGTGGGTGCAGCTTTAAGAGCTTCATCAATGTTAACTTCAGCGAGTGAAGCAACAAGAGCCTTAACTTGAACTGCGTCAACGGTGACGCCGGCTGCGGTAAGAACGGCGGTGATTGATTCTTCGTTAATTTGTTTTCCTGCCTTGTGAAGGAGCATTGCTGCGTATATGTTTTCCATGGCTTTTTCACCTCTCTATTCGGGTATTTTAACCTTTTTAGTTGATGCAGGCTGTTCCCTTCGCGAGAACGCGCTGTTATCTAGAGATAAGGCATTCATTTGCCTTTGTCTTGCCGCTTAGAAAAAGAAGAAATAGCTTATGAACCTTTCGTCGCGCACTTTAGAACCTATCTTTACATTATGAACTGGATTTTTTTGATTTACTACACAAATGTTCAGATTTTTATGGGTAAAGCCTATAGAGGACAATTTCTAAGTGTAGGCTACATTCGGAGTGGTAATTAGGTGAAAATTTGGCACGCTTTGAAATCTGAAGAAGCCTTGGAAGAACTTAAATCAAGCGAAAACGGATTATCGCCCCAAGAAGCTCAAGGTAGACTTCAAACCTACGGTCTTAACGAGTTGAAGAAAGAAAAGGGCAAATCACCAATCAAACTCTTCCTCGGACAATTTACTGACGTGCTAATGATTATTCTTATAATTGCCACCGCCCTTTCGCTGGTTATCGGCGAAACCGTGGACGCTATTATAATTTTGGTTATTGTGTTTGCCAGCGCCATCTTAGGCTTCACCCAAGAGTATCGCAGCGAAAAAGCCGTCGAAGCGCTTAAGAAAATGACGGCGCCTACCGCGCTGGTTATACGGGACGGCAAAGAAGTGCGCGTTCCCGCGACCGAACTTGTCCCTGGCGATGTCTATCTCCTTTACACTGGCGACAAGATTCCTGCAGATGCCCGCCTCCTTGAAGCCAGCAACCTCAAAATTGAAGAAGCTGCCCTCACAGGCGAATCTACAGCTGTTGAAAAATCAACCGAACCAATGGGTGAAAACGCTCAACTTAACGACCGTCGAAACATGGTCTATACAGGCACCATTGTTGCCTACGGTCGAGGCAAAGCGCTCGTTACTGAAACAGGTATGGCAACAGAATTTGGTAAAATCGCCCAAATGGTCCAAAGCACAACCACTGAAGAAACACCGCTGGAAAAACGGTTGGCATCAGTGGGTAAATGGATTGGCATTTTAGCAATTACAATCTGCATTGGCGTTGCCTTAGTGGGTATAGTTGTGGAACAGCGTCCTGTGCTGGACATGGTTTTGTGGGCGGTTAGCTTAGCGGTTGCGGCTGTTCCTGAAGCGTTGCCCGCCATCGTCACAGGTGCGCTGGCTATCGGCATGTACCGCATGGCAAAAGTAAACACCGTTGTTAAGCGTCTTCCTGCGGTGGAAACGCTGGGCAGCACCAGTGTTATTTGCAGTGACAAAACTGGCACTATGACCAAAGGTGAGATGACGGTTCAGCGCATCTACATAAACAACACCGCCATCAAAGTTACCGGCATTGGGTATGCGCCTGAAGGCCAATTCGAAATCGACAACCAACCTTACGCGCCAGATGCGCAGCTTAAAGAACTGCTTAAGGTTGCTTCGTTGTGCAATGATTCAGCGATGGAGAAAAGTGCTGAGACTGGAAAATGGACCGTGAAAGGCGACCCAACCGAAGGTGCTCTTATCGTTACCGCCGCCAAAGCAGGCTTATCTAAAGCGCAGCTAGACCAGCAAGAACCACGCATCGCCGAAATTCCGTTTAGCAGTGAACGCAAACGCATGACCACCATCCACAACGTCGGGGACAAAAAAGTAGCCTACATGAAAGGTGCTCCTGAAATTATCATAGACAAATGCAGCTACATAGTGCTCAACGGTAAAGTCCAAAAATTGACCTCTGAGCAGCGTACAGAGTTGCATAAGGTTATTGAGGCGATGGCTTTGCAGGCGTTGCGTAACTTGGGTTTTGCCTACAAAGAACTTCCCAAAGACACGGCTGTTTTTGACGAAAAAATTGAAGCAGGCTTCACCTTTGTGGGTATAACGGGTATGATTGATCCGCCCAGAAGCGAAGTGAAAGATGCTATTGCTATTTGCAGACAAGCCGGCATCAGAGTAGTCATGATTACTGGCGATCACAAACTCACAGCCACCGCTGTTGCTCAGGAACTTAACCTCTTAGATGAAGGCGACCCTGAAGGCAAAGTCCTCACAGGCACAGAGCTAGAACAGATGACTGACCAGCAGCTTTTGGATGTGGTGGAAAACGTCGTTATCTACGCTCGTGTGGCACCAGAACACAAGATGCGTATTGTGAAGGCTTGGAAGCAGAAAGATCAGGTGGTTGCCATGACTGGCGATGGCGTAAACGATGCACCCGCACTGAAAATGGCAGATATCGGCGTTGCCATGGGCATTACCGGTACCGAAGTTACCAAAGAAGCTGCGTCCATGGTTTTGGCTGATGATAACTTTGCCAGCATCGTCAAAGCGGTCAAGGAAGGTCGAGAGATCTACGACAACATCAAAAAATACCTCACCTACCTGTTGCAGTGTAACATCATGGAAATCTTGGTGATGTTCATCGCAGTCGTCGCAGTTCCAACCTTGGCCTCAATGTTTACTCCAGGCTTAAACAGTACTGAAAGTGGACTGCAAAGCATTAACAATGCTGCGATTGCGTTGACTGCTGTGCAGTTGCTGTGGATGAATCTTGTTACTGATGGTTTGCCTGCTATTGCTTTAGGTGTTGACCCCGGGGACCCTGATCTCATGGAGCGTAAGCCGCGTAAGCCTAAGGAAAGCATATTCACACGCGACGTCAAAACCTTCCTCATCGCCTCACCCATCTTGACGTCTAGCTTGCTGTTGCTAGCTTTCTTTATGCATCAGCCTTGGTTAGGTGAGCACCAACTGCTGGAGGCTCGCACCCAACTCTTAACTGCTATGATTATGATTGAGTTGGCTATTGCGCTGTGTTCCCGTTCGTACAAGTATCCTGTGTTCAAAGTGGGTGTGTTCAAGAACAAGTACCTCTGGTATGCAATACTATCTTCGTTTGCGCTGCAACTCTTCATACTTTACATGCCGGGCATTCAAACAATATTCGATGTTCATGTACCTGAACTCATCGACTGGGTAGTGGCAGCACTATTTGCTGGCATAGTCTTTAGCGCCATAGAAATAGGCAAATACTTTGCAAGTCGCAGAAGACACTAACCTGTAAGCTGCTAAAGCAAACTGCCTAGAAAGCGTGTTACGGGGCATTTTTGCCTCGCTTTTTCTATTTTTAAACACATTTTTTGTTCATTCGAAAAGTTTTAAACATGCGAAGGCATTGGGGGTAACAACATCAAATGGAGAAACTCTGAATGTACATATTACAAGTTTATACGCATTCTCCTGAAAGTTGCCCAATAGGTAACCCGCGTAACCTGCAAATAACAATGGATTGGCTCAAGAAAGTGGATGCTTTAGCTGCAAAACATGGACTCAAAGTTGTGGGCATTTGGACAGACCGCTGGGGACACAAATCTTGGGCAGTCTACGAAGCACCTAACATGGAAGCATTCGAAGCGTACGAACAAGAACCAGAAAACCTTGCCAAAGTTACCTTCACTGACGTCGAAACAAGAACGGTAACTGTGCCAAGTCAGACTTTAGCATTCTTTGAAAAAATCAAAAAATAACTTCCCTTCTCTTTTAACGTCGGCGTTCTTGCAGTTGCACTTTAGATAATTTATTTGAGAACTTAACTAAAAAAGAAAAAATTGGTTTGGCTTATAACAGTTTGTTATAAGCTACGTTTTGTTCGGATTGTATATACGAACCCTAATCCTACAGCAACTGCGCATAGTGCTGCTGCAGGCAGGAATGCGTACAGGAAACTCAAACCTGCATCTTGTACCATGCCTGCCAGGATTGGTCCCACAACCCCGCCTATACCATAGGCTGTAAAGAGAAAGCCGTAGTTGATTGCGAGGTTTTCTGCTCCAAATGAGTCTGCGCAGGACACGGGGAACAGGGCGAAGTTTCCGCCGAAGTTGAAGCCAATTAGTGCGGCGACAACGTAGAATAGGATTGGGTTTGATGTGGTGAAGAAGAATATAGCCATCATGGCAGTTTGAAACGCGAACATAGCCATGAGTGCCTTGCCCCGTCCAATTCTGTCGGAAATTTGGCCCCAAGCAATACGGCCTGCACCGTTAAATATGGGCAGACACACTGCGGCGCCTATCACTGCGAAGTCCACCGCTTCTTGTACGCTAAACCCGTACGCTATGAAGCCATCAGTTGCGCTTTTTGCGAAGTTTTGAACGTTACCTATCACCATTAGACCTGCAAGTGCGCCTACTAGAAACATGACCCAGAGGATATAGAAAGATGATGATTTTAGCATCTCTTTGGGTTTGCATCCAAGAACAGATGTTTTTCCTGTTGCTTGTGGAGGGGTCCATCCTGCTGGTTTCCAGCCTGCAGGAGGATTCTTCATAACAAGTGAACCCGCAAGGACAAGCACCAAAAACATGATGCCGTAGACTAGGAAGGCGAAGTCCACGTTTGCAACTGTGTAAGCATATGCGCCTGTTTGTGCGCTGATTAAGCCTGTAAATCCAAGAACGCTAGGCGGGTTAGCTATGAGGATCCAGATGAATGCGCCAAATCCGAAGCCTGCTACTGCGAGTCCGCTGACTAAACCTTTTTTGTCAGGGAACCATTTAACCGCTGTTGCAATGGGCACCACATAGGCCAATCCAATGCCTGCTCCAGCGACTATGCCTAAAAAGATTAATTTTCCAATAAAACTTGCACCCATAAACGATGCAAGGATATAACCCAAACCAAGCAGGGCGCCTCCCGTCAGAGCCACCTTCATCGGTCCGAGTTTACCTTGAAGCCGACCGCCAATTATTGTAAAGAGGGCAAAGACCAGAAGTCCCACGCTGAAAATAAGTTGGGTTTCTGTTTTTGTAAAGCCGAACTCGCTGGGCGCAGTTATTGATCCTTGCAGAGGGCCCGTAAATGCGGACCATGCATAAATCGCTCCCAATGCAAGCTGTATCAAAATGCCGCCAATTACAACAAGCCAACGATTCATAACTTTTGACGATGTACTTGAATTATTTGGAATCGCCATGTATTTCACTTAGCGCATTTCTGTAATAGTTCTTGATTAAATGTCTTTCGCTTAATCGCTTCTTCATAGCTTTGAATCTGCTTGAATTTCAGTTGTTAAATTTACTATTTTTAGCATAATTGTGCATTGCATAAGCATTACGTAGGTTAAGGTTGACTCGTTAATATCGATGAAAAACTGCTTTGGCAGTAAAAAGCTTTTAAGATGAACCCTCCAGCTTCCAAGGTAGGAGAAACCGCAATGAGCGCTAAATTGGCTAACCCTGCACCTCTCGGTCTACTCGGCTTTGGATTAACCACAGTACTGCTAAACTTTCATAACGCTGGCTTCTACTCACTTAACAGCATGATTTTAGCTATGGGCATCATGTACGGCGGCGTTGCCCAAATCATCGCTGGCGTCATGGAGTTCCGCAAAGGCAACACATTTGGAACCGTCGCATTCACTTCTTACGGGCTTTTCTGGTGGTCCCTTGTAGCCTTGTTGGTTTTACCCGGGACCTCTTTTCTGAATATACAAGGAGCCGATGCAACTGCACTTGGTGCCTACTTTGCAATGTGGGGCATATTTACGCTGGCAATGTTCTTTGGAACCCTAAAAGCAAACCGTGCACTGCAAACCGTTTTCTGCACCCTGTTTATACTGTTCTTTTTGTTGACCGCTCGGGAACTTACTGGCAGCGCAATCATCGGAACAATCGCAGGCTACGAAGGCATCTTTTGTGGCTTAAGTGCAGTATACCTCGCCTTAGCTGAAGTCCTCAATGAAGCCCACGGAAAAACGGTGCTACCTATAGGCGTAGTTCACTGATTTTCTTTTTTTCTTATTCAATACTCTATTCCGTTTTTTCACCAGTACCCTTTTTTGTTGGTTTAACACTTCATTAATTATACCTCCTCGGGGGTTCACAGTTTTGGTTCAACTCAAACACTGTTTTTCAGCAATTACTCTCACAATAAGCAGACGCCAGCCTAACAAAAAGCGTCGCTTAACTTTTGCAGCATTTGTGATTTCCCTCATCATCCTCTTGGGACTGCTCATGGGGATCCGAAGTTTGCCTGTTGCTTTGGCAGACACAAACCTTGCATCTATACCATTTGGCTGGGGCGCTGGATATTACCCTGACGTTCCACTCTACTCATTTATTGACAGCGATGTAACCTTTAACGGCGAAACATCTATTCGATTAGAACAAGGTGGGATGCAGGATTCTTTTGGTGCTATTGACCGTGCTCTATGGACTAGAGTCATTACGGTTTCACCCGGTGATACTGTCTATGTTTCAGCATGGATCCAAACTGATCCAAGCACTCAAAGAGATCGAATTCACGGGGCGCGGATAGGTGTGGACTTTTACGTGGATACCACGGTTGTCGATGGTCTTCAGAGTGCATACGTGAAATGGGGTACTTCAAATTGGACGCTTAGAGAAATCGTCGTGGTCATTCCTAGCCAGCTTTACAGCGTAGATGACGCAGGTACTTTAGGTGCTGTAAATGGTGTTTCGTTTTGGTTGCAAGCATTAAATGGCAATGACAAGGGCAGTGTTTGGTTTGCGCACACTTTGTTCTATGTTAACCCAACTACTAGTATCTCACAACCCACACCAGAGCTTACGTCTACACCTTCGCCGTCCCCAGAACCCTCCACTCCCTCGCCTTCACCTACGCAAACACCCCTTCCAACAAAATCTCCCCCTCAACCAACAGCCTCGCCACAAGCAACTCCAACAGAGTTTCCTAAACAAACAATTACCCCATCTGAATCAAAAACAGCATCCCCAACATATTCACTTCCCATTACCTCTCCAGAATCGTCCCCCGACTCAACAATTTTCACTCAGCCGTCAACAACTCCACAAATAGAAAACGATGCAGTAAACGGGGTGCTTGTTGCTGTTGTATCTGTTACTGCGGTGTTGGTGTTGTGTATCGCCTTTGCTGCTTACAAAAAGATGTTCGGCGCCCGAGCTTCTAAAAACGTCTAAAAACAAAATTGGGGGATGCAATAGGGTTATTTAGAGGGATGCTGGATAAATTTTTGCTAAAATTTTTTTCAACTAATTCTAGCGCCTTTCTGTTTCGTTTATTTTACACTTGACAAACAACGTAGTTAACTGAAAAAGCTTATATTCTTTGAGTTTTAACGTTTCTCCGCTATAATTGGATGGGAAAATAAATGTCAGAAGCTAGCTTGCCTTTTAATGAAAAATATGAACCAAGTGGCGTAAACGTTTCTTCCGGTGATAAACGAAAAGCCATGTGGGAACAATCCATTCAGAATCGAGATGCGTTTTGGACTGAGAAAGCCAAAGCAATTGACTGGTTTAAACCAGCAACAAAAATTCTTGATGACACTAACCCGCCATTTTACAAGTGGTTCCCTGATGGGGAGCTCAACATATGCTACAACACCTTAGACCGCCATGTTAAATCCGCAAGGAAAAACAAACTCGCTTACATTTGGGAAGGAGAAATGGGCGAAGTTAAAACCTACACTTACTACCAACTGTATCGAGAAGTTAACAAGATCGCCAAGGTCTTCAAGGATTTTGGTATTAAAAAAGGCGATCGTATTGCCGTTTTCTTGCCAGTTATTCCCGAATTGCCAATGACCCTGCTTGCAAGCGCCAGAATTGGCGGTGTGCACGCAGTTGTATTTTCAGGTTTCAGCGCAGAAGCCCTAGCAGACCGCGTAAATGACTGCGGCGCCAAAATCTTAGTCACCGCCGACGGTTCCTTTAGACGCGGCAAACCAGTAGCAATCAAAGACACCGCTGACCGTGCCCTACCAAACATGCCAAACATCGAAAAGGTCATAGTCGTAAAACGAACTGGCCAGCCCGTTCAGATGCAAGAAGGACGTGACTACTGGTGGGACGATGTCACTGCCCAAGCAGGCGCTAACGCTTACGTAGAACCTGAAGTCATGAACTCAACCGACCCCCTGTTCATCCTCTACACCTCAGGCACCACAGGCAAACCCAAAGGTGTCCAACACGGTACAGGCGGATACTTAGTTTGGACTTACTGGACCCTCAAATGGGCATTTGACCCCAAAGACGAAGACATCTACTGGTGCGTTGCCGACATTGGCTGGATCACTGGTCACAGCTACAACGTCTATGCCCCATTGAGCGTAGGCATCACCGCATTCCTGTTCGAAGGCACCCCCGACTACCCAGCTCAAGACCGCTGGTGGAGTATGATTGAACGCCACGGCATAACCATCCTCTACGGCACCCCAACTGCAGTCCGCATGTTCATGAAATTCGGCGAAGAATGGGTCAACAAACACGATCTCTCTACTCTACGCCTCCTCGGCTCTGTCGGTGAACCAATCAACCCTGAAGCATGGAAATGGTACTACCGCGTCATCGGCAAAGAAAAACTGCCAATTATTGACACTTGGTGGCAGACTGAAACCGGCGGCTTCATGATCTCCCCCACCGCCGGCATCGAACTCACCCCACTCAAACCAGGCTCCGCAACCCTACCCGTACCTGCAGTCAACGTAGACATATTCGACGAACAAGGACACAGCTTACCAAACGGCAACAAAGGCTGGCTCGTAATCAAATCCCCATGGCCAGGAATGCTCAACACCCTCTGGAAAGACCCTGAACGATTCAAATTTGCCTACTTCGGCAAATGGCCAGGCGTCTACGTTACCGGCGACTATGCCATACGCGACCCAGACGGTTTCTTCTGGCTCCTCGGACGCGCAGATGAAGTCATGAAAGTAGCAGGCCACCGTATCGGCACCGTTGAACTTGAAAGCGCATTAGTTGCTCACCCAGCAGTTGCAGAAGCCGCAGTCATGGGCAAAGAAGACGCAGTTAAAGGCGAAGTCCCAGTTGCATTCGTTACCTTGCGGTCTGGCTTCCAACCCTCAGACGAACTTCGTACAGCACTTGTTAAACACATCCGCAACACCATCGGTCCAATCGCCACCCCCGACGCCATCATCATTGTCAACAAATTGCCAAAGACTCGAAGCGGCAAAATCATGCGACGCATCCTCAAAGCAGTCTTGCTCGGTGCACCCATCGGCGACGTTTCTACACTGGAAGATGACGCCTCGGTTGACGATATCAAGAACTCCTACGAGGAAATGAGCAAACAGCTCAAAAAATAAAACCTTTTTTCCTTTTTTATTTTTTTAATTTATTTACTGCTTAGAGAAACTTCTGCGCACCTTACTTTGCCTAAAATTAGGTTTTGAATCGCTGCCGTTTATGATGCTCGTTGACCGCGGTTTTTAAGAAACTTGCGTAAAAATCGTCCTTGATTTTCCAGCCGTAGCCGAATCGACAAGCCGCCTCCAGCAGCTGAACAATGCCCCATACGTATGGCTTGGAGGATGTCTTCAACAGTGGCTTCTGCTTCGATAAGCGTGTACGCGCGTCCAATTATGGGTCCCCAGTGCGCGTCAGTTCCCGCTACCTCAGGCAGATGCAGCCGTTTGGCGGTTTCTTGAGCTTTCCGTGAAGCTCGCCCAAACGGGAACGCAGAGGCGTTGATGGCTTCGATGCCATCAAATTTTTCTGTAACGTACTTGCCTACGCTGCCTTTGAGCATCGCAAACGGATGACACGCAATCGCCAACCCGCCTGCACGGTGAATACGTTCTACGGTTTCGTCGGCGGAAAGGTCACGGGGCATCGGCTCCGAAACGTTCAACGCCACAATATGTCCGTGTCGGCTGGAGACTTCCATGCCGGGAATTATGAGGAAATCTGTTTCTTTGGCGATTTTTTGGGCGCTTTCCCAGTTATTATGGTCAGTTACTGCAACTGCATCTAAGCCTGCCCGTTTAGCGTAAAAAACCAGCTCTTGAGGTGTGATGACGCTGTCTTTGCTGTAGAAACTATGGACATGGAGGTCGACTTTGAGGGTCATTATTGCACTTTCTTGTCTCGGATATTTTGCAGAATCTCGTCGAGTTTCTTTTCGTCAGCGTCAACTTTGTGAAAGAGCGGTTCAGGCTTGTTGATTTTATGTCCCGCTTCTAGTGGCGCTAAGGCTTCATCCCACCGCTTCTCCGCAACATTACCTGACAATCCAAGCGTTTGCCAAATCTGCTCTGCTCGAAGAGGCATAAACGGCGACGACGCAACCGCCAACGCCTTCACCACTTGGACAGCAACGTAAAATATGGTGGCTGCTTTTTCAGGGTCGGTTTTGAGTAGTTTCCAGGGTTCTTTGCCGTTGAGGTACTGGTTGCCCAAACGACTAAGGCTGATAAGGGTGTTGGCAGCGGATTGCAGTCTGGCAGCTTCTAGGTCGCTCGTTAACGATTCAACCTTTTCTTTGATGCCGTCAAGAATTTTTTGGTCATCCGCGTCAAGTTTGGTGGCTGCGGGCACTTCTGCGCCGAATTTGGAGTTCACAAACGTAAGCGTGCGATGAATAAAGTTGCCATACGTGTCGTTGAGGTCAGCGTTAATCTTGTCAAGGAATATGTCCCAACTGAAGTTGCTGTCTTTGCCTTCAGGGCGGGTGGCAATGAGGAAAAACCGCCAGTAATCCACGGGGAACATGTCGAGTGCTTCATCTATCCAGATGCCGATGTGCCGGCTTTTGCTGGCTTTTTCGCCTTTGAACTGGAGAAATTCGGTGGCAGACACGTTCCACGGCAGGTTGTAGTCCTCGCCTGAAGCCAAAAGTAAAGCTGGAAGAATGATTGTGTGGAAGGGGATGTTGTCTTTACCCACAAAGTACAAGGTGCGGCTGGATTTGTTGAACCAGAATTCACGCCACAACTCCGGCTTACCCATCCGTTCACACTGCTCAATCGTAGCCGAAACATAACCAAGCACAGCTTCAACCCAAACATAGATGGTTTTGCCTTCGGCGCCTGGAAACGGCGCAGGGATACCCCATTCGACATCACGGGTTACGGCGCGGGGTTTTAGTCCTTCTTTTATCCAGTTGAGGCTAAAGTTTTTGGCATTCGCCGTAATCTGTTTGTTTTCTTCAAGGAACTTACAGAGGGGGTCGGTGAATTTTGTTAGGTCAATGTACCAGTGCTTGGTTTTGCGGATTACGGGCGGGTTGTGGCAGATGATGCAGTATGGTTCCTTAAGCAGGGTTGGCTCCAGCAGGCGTCCGCATCGGTCACATTGGTCGCCTCGAGCGTTTTCATAGCCACAGTAAGGGCATTGTCCCTCCACGAAACGGTCAGGCAAAAACCGTGCATCGTGTTCGCAGTAGAGCATTTCGGTTTCTTTCTCGAAAATGTAGCCGTTGTTGTAAACTTTCATGAGGTGTTCTTGGACAAATTTTTTGTGTATGGGACTTTCGGTGCTGGTGTAGTTGTCAAAGCTGGCTTGCCACTGTCGAAACAGTTCGGCAACGTGGGCATGGTTGCGGTCGGTGAGGGCTTTGGGGGTGATTTTTTCTTTCATGGCTTGCACCTCGATGGGTGTGCCATGTGTGTCTGAGCCGCTAACCATCAAGACATCGTTGCCTTGCATGCGGTAGTAGCGGGCGACAACGTCAGCGGAAAGAACCGAGCCCACCAAGTTACCTAAATGGGGCGTTACGTTGATGTAGGGCCAAGCTGAGGTTACGAGAACTTTTTCTGGCGTAAGGGTATCTCCCTGTTTGTGGTTGAAAAAGAAGATGTTGTTCTGTTACTTAAACGGTGCAGGCGACGAATGGGATTGAATGTGGGGTGAAAATTAGTGGGCAAGGTTCGTGTTGGCAAAAAATGTGGTTAAGCTAACATGAAAAGTGCAAAGCTGCGCCTCCAAAATCGCGGTGGGCATGTCAATAATCCAAAAATAACCAAATTGCCTTACCCCACCAGAAGCTTATGCAAAGAACAGGTTACGCCAGCCTACCGCTGCACGGCGGAAAAGCCCCCAGTTGGCTCACGGGCAGAATGCATCGCCTTGCCAAAGAAGTCACCTCCATAATGGTTGACGAGTACGGTACAGATTTGTTTTTGAAACGAATCAGTGACCCGTACTGGTTTCAGGCGTTTGGTTGCGTGTTGGGGTTTGATTGGCACAGCAGCGGCGTAACCACCACTGTGACGGGCGTATTGAAGACCGCTTTGTCGCCTGAAGTGCACGGCATCGCGGTTTGTGGGGGCAAAGGCAAAACTAGCCGCAAAACCCCAGCAGACATAGCTGAGACAGCAGACAAGTTTGGCTTTAGTGAAAACAAGATCCAACAACTTGTTTACACCAGCAAAATAACCGCCAAAGTTGACAACACCGCCATCCAAGCAGGATACCAACTTTATCATCATGTACTTTTTGTGAGTGAGAAGGGGAAGTGGGCGGTGGTGCAGCAGGGGTTGAACGGCGAATCCAAACGCGCTCGACGCTACCACTGGCTCAGTGACCACACCCAAAGCTTCATAGAGGAACCCCATAATGCCATTGCTTGTGATGTTTGTCACTCAATCGTGTTGGACATGACTGCGCGGGAAAGCGAAGAAAACCGCAAAGTCTGCGTAGATTTAGCCAAAGAACCCACCCAGAAACTAAAACGACTTGCCCAGCAACTCACCGCACCAGCGGAGAAGAACCAGCAGACCCTTGGACAATGGCTCCCAACCCAAGACTGTGTTGCTGCGGTTCCGCTTTTGGATATGCCCCGTAACATTAACTGGGATGCCCTTGCCTTAGCATACGAAACAAAACCCACAAACTACGAGGAATTCTTGGGAATGAAGGGTGTGGGTCCTGCGACGGTTCGCGGCTTAGCATTAGTCGCCGAACTGGTGTATGGTGAACGTCCAAGCTGGAAAGACCCCGTCAAATACAGTTTCGCCTACGGCGGCAAAGACGGCGTCCCCTATCCAGTAGACCGCAAATCCTACGATGAATCTATCCAAATTCTCAAAGACACCGTAAAAGCTGCCAAAGTCGGCGACAAAGAAAAAACGCGGGCATTGCAGGGGCTGCGGCGGTTTGTACCTGCAGATGCGCAAGCCTCTTAAATCCACACCACTAACCTTAATCGATTACAAATGAAGACACAGCGTGTTTCAGCAATCATAGGTCTAATAGCGCCTATCGTCACGTTTGCCTGTATTTCGGGGGCAATTCTTTCTTGGTCTGAGTTTAACTGGGTTAACAATGCGCTGAGCGATTTGGGCGTGCAAGCAGGAATCACGGCGCCACTTTTCAACACGGGCTTAGTTGTGGGGGCCATCCTGTTTCTTGGCTTTGCTTTGGGCTTGTTTAGCTTTTCAAAACACATCGTTGGTAAGGCAGCTTCGATGCTTTTTGTCCTCGCCTGCATCTCACTTATAGCAATCGGCATTTTTAACGAACACTTCTCACCTACCCACTACATCGTGTCGGTGATGCTGTTTGTGTTTCTGCCGCTTTCGCTGTTGACGTTTACGGCGGATTTCTGGCTGGAAGGTAAACGCAAGTTAAGCGTGTTTACGTTGGTTTTGGCGCTTATCGCCGCGGCGGTTTGGGTGCTTCAGTTAACGGTGAATTATGTGCCGCGGGTGGCTATTCCTGAAGCAATTTCAGGTGTGGCGGGCGCCATGTGGGTTTGGGTCCTAAGCTACTACATGCTCAAGAAGAACAAAGCTTAGCCTCTCTTAGCTGCCTTGTCACGATAAATATTTGCACAACAGAACGGCGAAAAAACCACTTCATTCCCCAGATTTTCGGCGTAACTGATTACTTCTTGGCTGGGAAACGCTACACCATCCACGCCTGCTTTGAGCGCCCAAACATCTGTTTCGCTTCTGTGTTTGCCTTTGGGACGCATGCAGCCCAAGACTAGGGGTATCTGTGGAAACATGGTACGTGCGGTGGCTAGGACTCTAGCCGTTTCGATTGGTGATGTGGGGGTGGTTTTTTGCATGGCAGTCCCGTGGATAGGCATGAAAGCAATTATCACCAGCGCGGCGGGATGGTAAGGATGGATGAGTTTGAGCGCGTTCAGTTCGCCTTCAAGTTTACCCTCATGTAAGCCTACAATAATATGCGGAACAAACGGGACCTCGCTATCACTTAGCGATTTGAGTGAGTTTTCATAATCGTGGACTGTGACCTGGAGATTGTAGACTTCGCGGATAGTTCGATCACTGCCGATTATGTCAATTAGGGCAACGTCAACTTGTGCCTCCTTGAGTCGTTGCGCCGCTTCAGCTTTGATGATGCCTGTGTGGACAAATACAGTTAACCCAAAATCCGCTTTCACCGAAGCCAAAGCATCTGTGAACGGTTCCAGCGGAACCGACCCGTTGGGTAAACAACCTCCGCTTACCAGTACCCCTACAGCTCCGTCACGTTTAAGTTGACTGCAGACCTCAACCAACTTCTCGGGCGTTTGAGCACTGTGCATCGTTTGGAGCACGGTACCTCCGCAATGCCGACAATTCAACGCACACCCACTACCCGTAACTGACACTGTTGGAAACAGCGCAGAGGAACCGCAGAAGCTGGGCGTTTTGTAGGGGGCAAAGCTTGGCGCATAGAACCAGATTTTTCGTGGCGATGCGGTTTGTGCTGCAGCGTTAAGTAGCGTTTCAAGTTGTTTTGGGGTTGCATTCCAGACTTCATCAGTGGAAAAGTCAACCATACCTTACCAGTCTGTTTGGGGTTTCTTTAACCGTTTGGTTACGCCCAATCAGCGGATATTTATGCAACCCCCAAGTTACTACACACAGATTCAAATGAGCTCCAACCCGCCCACCATACGCAAACTACGCAAAAACAGCGACGGCTCCAAAGACACAGGGTACTTCTTGTTGCCGCCCAAAAACTGGCTAGACGAAGTCGAAAACAAAACAGGCAAAAAAATCCTCTACTTCACATTGGCATCGAGGACGTTTGCGTTGGTTTTGACACCCAAGTTTGAGGAACCCAAAGTTGCGCCGCCTACCAACAGTTCCCCCGAAACCGTTCTGCTCCTGCTTAAGCAAGGCACGCTTCTAAGCAAGCTACGCGAGACGCAAAAAGGCAACAACGTTTTCCGTTCCCTAAACATTCCACGGGCGTGGATTAGAGAACGTGAACAAAAGGTACACCGTCAAGTAACTGCTTTGTCTTTGACAACCGCAACTGACAGCATTCTTGTAGAGCCTGTGTACGGCGGAAAACTCGCATCCCAATGAACGGCAGGTTATACGGCGCGTTCTGCGTCTGCAGTTTGCTTTTGGGCTGACAATGACGTGTGCAGGGGCTGTCCAGACGGGTGCGATGACGCTTGCAACCTCTCTAGTTGTTTAGCAATGGTGAGGGTTTTTGCGACGGCAACCCCTCTGCGGCTAAGAACATAGAATGGTTTGTTATCGCGACTAATTTCGATTGTTACCAAATCGTGGTTAATCAAAAAGTCTAGCTTGTCTTGAAGTAGTACGCAGTTGGTGTCGCATTCAAACGCTAAACTGTCCAAGGTTAGCGCTTTTTTGGCAAGCGTGCAGATTATGTCTTGGTACAGTTCGAGTTTGCTGCGTTGCATCTAGATGCACATTGCCCCATCTGTGTTTTGTTAATAAAGCGTTTACGAATCCAAAATTCATATACCGTCGAATAGGTGTTTACGGCAAACAGCAGTGCCTTTGTCCTGTTCTCGTTATTTTCTGGGCCTACAAATTGGCAACGTTGATGGAGTATGCGGTTTGTTTACGCATTTTTGTTTTTATGTTACGAAACTCTTAATTTACATGCTGCACAATGCTTGCGCACGACGAAAAATGGTGCCTGCCGACCTAAGCTTCTGACAAAAGTGTCAAGCACAACCCGTTTGTAATTAACGGTTTACTGGTCGCCTCAGAATCCATCGGCATCCAACTTGTCAACGGCACCGCAAAATAAGTTTAGTTATCAGCTAAAACGTCTGCATTATGTGCTGGATGGTTTAGCTTAAACTTGGTTTAACAATAAAGGACCCTGAAAACGATTGGACATAGGCAAATCAGCTCCTTTTTCGGGGGAACTGCAGTACCTTAGAAAATGGATTCCCATAGCCATCCTAATTGGCGTAGTGAGTGGCATAGGCGCCATAATCTTCGATGCTGCAATCCAATACTTTAACACCCTGCTTCTAGGCAACATCGTCGGTTACAATGCGCCTACCCCAATCGGAGAAGGCGGACTACTAACCCCTATACTTTCCTTCAACCCCTTCCTGCTCCCGCTCATAACTGGTTTAGGCGGTCTTATCAGCGGCATACTCGTCTTCGGTTTAGCCCCTGAAGCCGAAGGACACGGAACTGACTCCGCCATAGATGCCTTCCACAACAAAAAAGGCAACATCAGGTCAAGAATTCCCATAGTCAAACTCGTAGCATCAGCCATAACTTTAGGCTCTGGCGGAAGCGCAGGCCGCGAAGGCCCAACGGCTCAAATGGCAGCTGGGTTCGGCTCTCTTTTGGGCAAAATAATGCACCTGAGTTTTCGTGACCGCCGAATCGCACTTGCCGTCGGCATAGGCGCAGGCATCGGGGCAATTTTTAAAGCACCATTTGGCGGCGCCATCTTGGCAGCAGAAATCTTGTACATGGGCGACTTTGAAGTAGACGCATTGTTTCCAGCCTTTATCGCGTCCACCATAGGGTACAGCATTTTTGGGTTTGTCAGCGGCTGGACCCCAATTTTTGGGGCTCTGAACTTGGGGTACTTCCAAGACCCCGTTACCCTGCCATTTTATGGAATCTTGGGGGTCGCTTGCGGCTTGATAGGCATAGCATATGTTAAAAGTTTCTACGGAATAAAAGACCTCTTTTCACGTTTGCAGGTCCCCCGCTTCGCCAAACCCGCTATCGGAGGATTTGCAGTTGGTCTCATTGGGGTATTTTTCCCCCAGATACTGGGCGTAGGTTATGGATGGCTTCAACTCGTGATAAATGGCAACTTCACCCTTGTGCCCATCCTTATTCTGCCCATAATTATTGTTCTAAAGATAGTTGCAACCTCGCTCACAGTAGGTTCAGGAGGAAGCGGCGGCGTCTTTGGTCCCGCACTGGTCATTGGTGGTATGCTTGGCGCAATAATTTGGGCTATCATGAACAGTTTAATCCCTAACTTCCAGCCAAGTGTAGCAGTTTTCGTCATCGTTGGTATGATGGCGTTTTTCGGAGGTGTAGGCAAAGTTCCGGTTGCCGTGATTTTGATGGCTAGCGAAATGACTGGAACATATACTCTTCTGGTTCCGTCTATGATTGCAACGGCAATCGCTTACATCGTATCAGGCAAACACACAATTTACAAAAGCCAACTACCCACCCGGGCTGACTCTCCTGCCCACCGTAGTGAATATTCCATTCCAATTCTCCAAAAACTTTTCGTAAAAGATGCTATGACTAATCATGTGCTTACTGCAAGACCTGACATGTTAGTTTCAGAAGCTGCAGAAGTAATGCAAAAAGAGGGTATACGTGGTTTACCTGTCACAAACAGCCAAAACGAACTGATAGGTATCATTACGCTTACCGACATCTTGCAGATTCACCCCGACCTAAGAAACAAAAAAGGCGTAGCCCTTGCAATGACCAAGAACCCTGTTGTTACTTACCCGAACGAAAACTTGTCTGCCGTTTTAGAGACGCTGACCGGCAACCAAATCGGGCGCCTACCTGTTGTTAACTCAACCAACAAAAAACAGTTAATGGGCATAGTTACCCGCCAAGATGTGTGGCGCGTATACAGAATCGAAGTGCACGCTCGAATAGATGAAGAAGAAAAGCTTTCTGGCAGCGTCGAAAAAACATAGCCTGAGCATTCAACTCTTGACCAACAATAGATTAATTGAAAGCTGGACCCGCTTCAGTCTGTGTTACTTTTTTGTAACTGGCTCTTTTAGGTCGTCCAGACTTGGTACCATAAACTCTGTGTTTCCGCTATTTAACTGCGCCTTGATTGGTAGTTTGATGATGAATTCTGTTCCTTTTCCAACCGCGCTTTTAACAGTGATTTTTCCGCCATGCGATTCCACGATTCGTTTGCATATTGCTAAACCAAAACCCATCCCTTTGGCTTTCGTGGTGAACAGCGGCGTCCAAAGCTTGTTGATGGTTTCTTCAGTCATGCCCATGCCTGTATCTTTGAAAGTTAATTCCCAATAGTCCTCTGCTTGGCTGCTTGTTATCATTAAGCCGCCGCCTTTAGGCATTGCATCTAACGCATTTCTAACTAGGTTAACGATGACTCGACTTATTTTCGTCGTGTCCACAGTAACTAGCGGTGAATCGGCAACTAAATTGGTAAGCTTCACGTCCTCTGGAACGGCAATCAATTGCAACGCCTCCTTCACAAGAGCGCTTGGCGTCGTCTGCGACCAGTCTAATGTGATTTCTCTGGAGAAATCAAGTAGGTCATTTATGATTTTGTTACTGTAATCGATGCTTCGGTCGATTGTTAGAAGCATCTCTTTGCCTGCTTCTTCTAAGTTGTTTGCGTATTTTGTTTTGAGATAATATGCTGCACCTTTGATGCTCGTGAGGGGGTTGCGTAAATCATGTCCAACCATGCCTGCCAATTCACCGATAGCTGCAAGCCTTTCGGATTTGACAAGCCGCGCTTGAGTTTGCTTCAACTGCGCGGTTCGCTGTTCAACCAACTCCTCAAGCTTACGCGAATAAACATCAAGCTTATCCTGCAACTGCTTAGTTTCTGTGACATCTACAGCTAACTCCAAAACACCCTTAATATTGCCCTCTTGGTCCTTCATGGGTGTTGCTGTAATTTCCATCCAACGTTTTTCACCATTCCGCTCTATAATTGTGTCACGAACTTCAATCTCTGAACCGTTGAAGACTTTTTCTGCACTGCAATAATCGCATATTTTGTTTCGTCTGTGGATGGCTTTGTAACATTTTTTGTTTATAGCTTCACCGTAGCTTTGTTTTGCAAATTTGTTAATCCAAATTATATCATGGTTTCTATTTATCAGAACGAGTCCAGCGTTTATGTTTTCTGTGATGGCTTCCAGCTTGTTGCGTTCTTCAAGCAGTTTAGCTTGAAGCATCTTTTTCTCCGTGATATCAACAGTTAACTCTAAAGCTGCAGTAACATTTCCGTCTTTATCTCTGATTGGCGTGGCAATAACTTCAAACCAACTAGGTTGTCCTTTCGCGTAATTTTCTTTGTTGAAGTATTCGCGGGAATCGTAGTTTGCCCCTTCAAAGATTTTCTTAGCTCCACAATCGGGACAAACCTGTTCGATCCCATCAAAAATTGAATAGCACTGTTCATTCAGAACATTGCCATACAGCTTTTTCAAGTACTTGTTAATCCAGAGAATGCGGTAGTCTTTGCTGATTATACTTAGTCCGGCGCCGATGTTTTTGGTGATTTCTTCAAGCATGTCTCTTTCGCGTTTCAGTTCCGCTTCCATTTCTTTACGTATTGAGATATCTCGAACAATGCCAAGCACACATTTAGAGTTCCCAAGTTTTACTGAACCAAACGATAACTCTACTGGCAAAGTTGAGCCATCTTTTCGTTTTGCAGTAAATTCAAAGTGCCGTTCAGGCAGAGACTCGGCGAAGCACTGTGAAATCAACGTTAGATATCTGCTGTTACTTAATCTAGGCACAACAAGTTTTGCTAAATCAATACCGACTGCTTCAGCTTGGGTGTAGCCGAAAATCTTCTCGGCTGCGGGATTCCAATACATGACGCGATGTTTATCGTCTACAAGAATGATGGCATCCATAGCGCAGTTGCTGATGGCACGGAATCTTTCTTCACTTGCACGCAACTCGTCAGCGAGCTGTTTGCGCTCTGTTATATCTCGGACTATGCTTACAATAACGTCAATTTTGCCGTTTTCAACAACAGGCGACCACGAATGGGCGACCCATCTTTCTTGTCCATCTTTAGCTATAACACGATATTCAAAGGAGCCTTTTTTGCCGTCTGCGGCTTTCTTGAAGGCACGCGCCACTCTAGGTTGGTCGGCAGGGTGGATTATATCACTAACCAGTTTTTTGTGTAATTCTTCTGAAGTGTATCCAACTATGCCTTGACAGGATGGGCTGGTGTAACAGATGCGTCCTTCGGCGGTGCTTAGAATGATGGAGTCAGTCGAGTTTTCAACAATGCTTCTAAACATCCGTTCGCTTTCAACTAGGGCTTGCCGCATTGTCCGCTGCTCGGTTATGTCTTCTCCAGAGCTAAGTGATCCAACAATTTTGCCTGTTCGATCTTTGACAATTGTGTGGCGCCACGCAATTATGCAGCGTTTGCCTTTATTGCACAATATCTCATTTTCACAGTATTCCGGTTTATCGCTGCCTTCTTGTATACGTAACTTGTGCACCCGTTTTCTTTCAGCCCGAACTTCTTCGGGTACAAAGGTGTCAAACCAGTTTTTGCCCTGTACCTCTTCAAGGTTGTAGCCTAAAACTTCCGCGCCTTTACGATTAAACAGTTTGATTGCGCCTGATGAGTCTAACGCAACTAAAATTACGTCTGCTGCATCCAGATAATTCTGAGCTGTGTCTTTTTCTTGCAATAAGTGTGTTTCTGTCTGTTTAAGGTCATGGCATAAACTGCGGTATTTTTTCTCGGACGCCAAAAGATTTTCTTCTGCCTTTTTGCGTTCAGGGTCATTTTTGACAACTATAACAAAATGTGCGTTTTGCTCCGAGGCGCTTTTAATTGTACTTACAGAAAATTCACCCGCAACCAAGACGCCTTTATTGTTGGTAAAAGCGTAACTTATGTTTCGGGCTGTTCCATGACCCTGCTTTAGGAGCGATTGCATGAACGTTAAAGTGCTTTCTGCCTCTAACGCGCTTAACACAAAAGCGTTTTTGCCCAGAACTTCATTTTTTGATGTGTACCCAAACAGCCTAACCGTGGCAGGGTTACATTCCACAATTGTTGCGTTCTCGTCTGTAACCATGATGGCATCAGGCGACGAATAGAATATCGCTTCAAACTTTTGTTGGCTGGCTTTACTCTCACTAGTTTTTACATCAACCAAGTATGACAGCTTTTTGTTGTATTCTTGTAATTGAGTTTCGCACTGTTTTTGCCCCATTATGTCTCTGCAGATCACAATGTCTGCAGGCTGCCCCTTGTACTGGACTTTTTTGGTGTTAACCTCAAACTTGCGTGTGCCATCAGGACCTGTAAAGTCAACCTCAAATGGCTCAACAATTTGGTATGTGTTTATTTTTTTGAGGTTCTCTGAAAGCACCGTTTTGCTTTCCTGCGACAAATTTGGCAGCTGTAAAAATGATGCCCCAATCAAGCGGCTTGACCCGCAACCTATGGCGTTTGCGTAAGCGGTGTTCATGAAGACAATTTTGCCGTCCATGTCTAGAATTACTGTGGGGTCAACAATCAGGTTGATTACTGCTTCAAAGCTATCTTCAGCGGAAACATGGCTGTTTGGTTTTTGTGAAAGCTGCGCAATATGTTCGACGACTTCTTTGTCGCTTAAGATTTTTTCTTTTGCTTTACAGATACACGTTTGGAAGTCTATTTGCTTTGATTTTTCTGGTAAATCCACGTTTATTTTGGACGTAATTGTTCGAAGTATCATCGCCTGAAGAGGTTTGCTTCCTATGCCAAACAGTTTATCTAACGCTTCAGTGAACTCTGAGATGTTGTTAGGTATGTCGGTTTTTTTGAGGTTGAATCGTTTTTCAATATGGAAGTAAATGGCTGTTCGTGCACTTTCGCCCAAGGAAGCTAGAGTTTCATCAAGAGCTACCAAAAACAGTTCGTTGAATGCCTCTTCGTTAACTTGATGCAGTTTTGTCACGTCTGTACCTCTAGCGTATTGTCATCTGAAGCCTTGCTGGTGTTTGGCAGTATATTGAATTGTAATTTCAAATAAAGCGTTATGAATCAGTACTCAATAATGACCAGAGAAAAACGGGTTAACTTCAATATCGAAAAGCTTATGCCTGCTAGTTTATCAGTACTATTGGTGGATTTGTTGTCTCTGACTTTGCGTGACGCCCAACATTTAAGTTATAAAACCCTTAAGAAACTCGAAAACTTCAATAAAGCAAATTCAGCTAAGTACGGTTCCCTCCACAGTTTAACAGAAAAAACTGCCATCCTTGAGCAATTAAACAACAATGACCCTGAAAAGAAAAACCAACTCGCCAACCTGCTTTCTGAAGTGTTGTTTATTTGTTTTGTACAGGCGGAACAGCATGACATAAGTTTAGAGGATTCGTTTCTGCAGAGCGTAGATGACCTTATTTTGGGGTTTGTTAACTAAAGCTTTATTTTTCTGGAAAAGAAATCGATGATGATTGTTATGGACATGCTTGAAGTTAGAGACCTCTCAGTCAAGGTCGAAGACAAAACAATCCTGAAACATATTTCTTTTTCGCTAAAGTCTGGTGTCAGTCACATTCTTTTTGGACCCAACGGGTCGGGTAAAACAACCTTAATTAGCACGTTAATTGGCCTTCCAGGCTACGAAATCACCTCAGGTAAAATCCTGTTTATGGGTGAAGATATAACAAACAAAAGTGTTGACGAACGCGCTAAACTGGGCATTGTGGTTAGTTTCCAAAGTCCACCAGAAATAACTGGTGTCAAATTGGGCGATGTCCTAAAACTTTGCCTAGGGAAAAGCACCAGCGATGAATTTTCAGAAGAAGAAAAACAACAAATTGAGTCATTTAGGTTAACCAATTTCTTGGATCGCGACTTAAACGTGGGTTTCTCCGGCGGCGAACGTAAACGTAGCGAAATTTTGCAGTTAATTTTCCTTAAACCTAAGCTGTTGCTGTTAGATGAGCCTGACAGTGGCGTAGATGTCGAAAGTTTGCGGTTGATTGCAACCGAAATTCAACGTTATACCGAATCTACAGGCGCCAGTTCCTTGATAATTACTCATAAAGGTGACGTGATGGAACACGTGAAGGCAACCTATGGATGCATACTGCTAGAAGGGCAGTTTCACTGCTTTACTGAACCTATGGGTATTTACGATGATATCAAAAAGTTAGGCTATGAGGGCTGTGTAGCTTGCAGAATCAGAACACGTGAGGGATGGAAAAGTGAAAAACAATGAATTAACCCAAATCCCGCATCAAATCTTACAGGAAGCCGAAAAGGCGGGGCTCGAAGCTGAAGACAAGAACCGTGCTGGCACCTACTTCCACCTAAACCAACAAACCATCATGTCCAAAGTTAACGAAGCCTACGAAGACAAACTAGAAATGATGGACATTAAAGCAGCCCTCAAAAAATACGATTGGCTCCAAGATTACATGTGGAAACTAGTCAACAAAGACAAAGATGAGTTTACTCGCAAAGTGGCAGACGACTACAGCGGCGGCTATTTCATGCGGATTTTGCCTGGTGCTGAACTTACTTTTCCGCTTCAGTCCTGTTTGATGATTACGGAACACAACTTTGAACAGCGTGTGCACAACATAATCATTGCAGAGGAAGGCTCCAAAGCCCACATCATAACCAGCTGCCTTCAACATGCTAACGTGCCTAACGCGGCGCATTTGGGCGTAAGCGAAATTTACGTAAAAAATGACGCTTTGTTAAACTTCACTATGATTCACCAGTGGGGTGAAGAAACTGTGGTTCGCCCCAGATCAGCCGCAGAAATTGGTGACAACGCTACTTTTGTCTCCAACTACGTGTGTATGCGTCCTGTGCGTGATGTCCAAATGTACCCTGCTGCGTACTGTAAAGGCGTTGATTCGCGGGTTAGCTTCAACAGCATCCTCTACGGACAAAGAAACGGCGAACTAGACATTGGTTCTAAAGCAGTTTTGACTGGGCGGGGAAGCAAAGCTGAAATGGTCAGTCGCGCCATCGCTCGAGAAGGTTGCAAAATGATTATCCGTGGACTGATTGAAGGAGACAACGCAGACTGCAAAGGTCACTTAGAATGCCGTGGGCTTTTGATGGATGATAAATCTGTGATGCAGTCAATTCCAGAGTTAATCGCCAAAAAGCGGGGCGTCGAAATCACCCATGAAGCTGCAGTTGGTAAAATCAGCGAAAAAGAAATTGTTTACCTGATGACTCGCAAGTTGTCTCGTGATCAAGCGGTTTCTCTGATTATTCGGGGCTTTATGGACGTGGGTATTCTGGGTTTGCCTGAGGCTCTGAATGCAGAAATCAAATCGATTGTTGAAGCTTCAACAGAAGCTGATTAAGTCTACAGTTTTTTGTAGACCCTATCTTTTTCTTTTGTTTGACTTGACACTTTTAGACCGATGCTTTGACCGCCTTCCGCTCGTTTTATGTCTTGATGTTCTATCTGCATTGACGTAACCATTGTTTCAAAGTCGGTTGAAGGTCCTTTTATCAGGATGCGGTCGCCGATGGCCAAAGGTGCAGAGAGCTCAATTATTGCTACGCCAAGTTTAGCGAAGAAATGAGTTACTTGTCCAATTTCAAAAAGTTCCTCTTCAGTCACTACCTTTGCCTCTGAGTGAAATTATGTACGTACAGTTAAAAAAATTTGTCATTCTGCGATTTGTATACCTTTCTAGGGAACTGATTTTCCTTTGACCCGACCGTTGCATACGACTAGAGAATAGATCGTGTCTTTACGTGTATGTTCGAATGCACAAAAACAACAACAGCATGAGACGTACTGTTCGTTGCTGAACTCTCCACGGTTAAGGGTTTGCTTGGTTTTTCCGTAAACATTAAATTCGTTTGACGATTACCCTGCAGACTGGAGATAATATGAAAAACGGACGCAGGAAAAACCTCTTACTCGGCATCTTGGTCGCCGCTTCCTTAACTATGATCCTGTTTGTGCCCTGTGCACAGGCTTTGAACCAAAGTTTTAGTGATGGCATTTTAAATTTCGTCATAATTTCAGGCACACCTGATGTTGTAAAACCTGGAGAAACAGTGGCTGTTTCGATTTCAGCTAAACTGGTGGATTCCGTTAACGAGTCGGATGTTCTTCATGTTAGACTCTTCGTTGATACTAACTCAGAGCCTTCTAAACTTGTTACACAAGGTGATTTGGTTCTTCCTGCAGGACCTAACGCATCGACTGCTAATGGAACCTATTCAGTTTCTATCCCCGCTGATGCTATATCCAATACTTACTTGTACGCAACTTTGAGTGATAATTCGCATGTGTACACAAAGATTTCGATTGCCCTAATCCAGACCCACACTAACTCTGAACTACAAAGCCAAGTTAACAGCCTGCAGTCGCAGAATGACAGTTTACAAGCAACTAACAACACCACAACCTTGCTGCTTTACATTGCCTTAGCTGTTGCTGCCCTTTTTATCGTAACCACAGTGTACATTCTTTCGTTGACTATGCGGGGAAAGAAAAATCGGCCAACTCCAATGTCGACCCCTTCCTCATAAACCCATTCCAATTTATTTTTGTGAAAAATTAGTGAAACAAAAAAGGTAAGCATAGATGAACTATGCTACTATGTTTTACTGGTTTAGTATCTGCGGTCTCGGAATCCGCCGCCGCGTCGGTCACGTCCACCGTAACCACCGCCGCCGCGTCGGTCTCCGCCGTATCCGCCACCGCCGAAGCCTCTTCCGCCGCCTCTGCCGCGGAATGGTCTGCGTTCTTGTTCGTAGGTTTTGCTGGATACGTTGTTTTCTGTGTTCACTTCAGCGGTAAGTGGGGTTTCTGCCGCTTCAAGTTTGCCGTATTTGCCTATGTTTAGGCGCATGTTACCCTTGAAAAGTGTGACATAACCATTTTCTACGCGTATTGTGTCGCCTTCGTTAACTTTGGTGATGTTGTCATCCCAAAGTGTGAGGTACACAACGCCGGTTTCGTCACCGACTAATGCGTCGCAGACTTTGTGGGCTGCTCCATCGCGGCCCATAGGAATTTCGCGAATCTCGCTTTTAGACACCACTTTTGCTGTAACATTTACTGCTCTGGATTGTGGAGTCAATTCGCCGACTTTGGCGTCAACTGGTTGTGGTCGTTTGTTTTCGAAAAAACCTTCTACTGCCAATCTGATTCAACACCTTGTGGTTTGTAAACAGACAAGATTAGCCGTACTGGGTTCTTAAGCGTTACGGTTATTCCTAAGTACTGCTCTACCTACCATATACGATTAACGAGTAGCAATACGTCTTTGCAGCACAAAATGACTCTGACTTATCAAAAAAGAGGTTGTTATGCCGTTTTGCCTATTAATGGGTAATTCTGTATAAGATACGTAATGAAAGTCCTTGCTGTTGTTGCGCTGGTTGCAGTGTTTGTTTTTCTGGTGGGCTTCATCGTTGTTTTGCAAAATGATGCACCAGCTGAATCCGCAAATGTTCAACACTATACATATTCAGTGACTGCAACTTTTCCTCACGATTCTAACGCCTTCACCGAAGGCCTTGTTTATGCAGACGGTTTCCTCTACGAGAGCACAGGACTAACTGGGGCTTCCTCGCTTCGCAAAGTTAACGTCACCTCAGGCGAAGTCGTGCAGTCCATCTCTTTGTCGTCCCAGTATTTCGGTGAAGGTATAGCTATCGTCGGTGATTGCATACTTCAATTAACCTACAAAGCTGAACTTGGCTTCATATATGACAAAACAACTTTTCAGTTGCTAGGCAACTTTAGTTACCCCACTCAAGGGTGGGGCTTAACCTATGACGGCACAAACCTCATCATGAGCGACGGCTCAAGCAATTTGTATCTGATTAACCCGCAAACCTTCGAACGCACTGGGCAGATTCAAGTTCACGACGGCAACACCGCCATATCCAACCTAAATGAACTTGAATACGTCAACGGCGATGTGTATGCTAACATTTTTGAGCAGCAAAAAATCGTCATAATTGACCTACAGACAGGGCAGGTTAAGGCGTGGATTGACCTGTCAGGTTTAGTTGTAAAAGAAGGTGCAACCTCTTGGAGTGTTCTAAACGGTATCGCTTATAATGATGGAAATAGCCGATTGTTTGTGACGGGCAAGAACTGGGCACATTTGTACGAAATTACATTAACGCCCAAGTAGCGTTGCCGCCTGTATGCGGTTTTGTTTACCAAAAGTCTTATGAGCGCAGGGCTCTTAGGAGACAGTGCGGGAGTGGCGACTTTGGTTTACTGTTCAAAATGTGGAACTCTTAACGCCGATGACGCTAATGTGTGTAAAAATTGCGGTACACCTATGCAGGCGGCATCTCACCAAAACTACGCCCCGTACTATCATAACAGACATCCACACCACCACGACGGATACTGCTATCATAGACGCAGCGGCTGGGGCGCCCTGTTTGTTGGACTCGTAATTATCCTCATCGGGTCAGCACTGTTGTTATCCCAACTGTATGGTTTTTCCATAAACTGGTCAGTCTGGTACGCGTTATTTGTCGTGTTCATAGGTATCTGGCTTATCTTTGTCGCCTTCCGAAGACGTTTCAGGTACTACCGCGCGCCATAACCGTCAGCTTTTTTAGTTTTTCAACCAAACAACGCCTAATTACTGTCCCTTTAGACGGTTTGTTCACCTTTCCCACAAAAAAGTTAAATTAAGTCACCATAGAAGGTGTAGTTTATTATGGGGAATTAGTGCATGGTGAAGTATGTTTTCGTTACTGGGGGAGTTTTAAGTTCTGTCGGCAAAGGTATTTTGACCAGTTCGATAGGGAGAATGCTTCAGAGCCGAGGTCTAAAAGTTACTGTTATCAAAATTGACCCATACGTGAACGTAGATGCGGGAACCATGAACCCGTACATGCACGGAGAAGTCTTCGTAACCGACGATGGCGGCGAAACCGACCTTGACTTAGGCTGGTACGAACGCTTTCTCGACCTCAGCCTTAAGCAGGAAAACAACATAACCACTGGTAGCATCTACAAATCGGTCATCGAAAAGGAACGTCGCGGTGACTTTCTGGGCAGATGCGTCCAAATTGTTCCTCATGTAACCAACGAAATCAAGAGTCACTTCCGCAAAATCGCCAAATCAAGCAATGCCGAAGTGGTTTTAACTGAAGTAGGCGGCACCGTCGGTGACATCGAGGGGCTGCCTTTTCTTGAAGCCATACGCCAAATGCGGCTTGAAGAAGGCTACGAAAACACGCTTTACGTGCATGTGGCGTTGGTGCCCATTTTAGATGTGACCGCAGAAATGAAAACCAAGCCCTTGCAACACAGCGTTAACGAACTGCGTCGTATCGGTATTCAGCCTGACGCCATCGTGGCACGCAGTCCCAAAATGATAGATGCTGAAGCCCTAAGAAAAATCGCCCTGTTCGGAACTATTCCAGAAAATGCTGTGTTCTGCAGTTTTAACGCGGACTCGGTGTATCAGGTTCCGCTTGTCCTAGACAAGCAGGGTATGGGTGATTTCATTTGCCAACGATTTGGTTATCCTTCGGTGCGTCCTGACTTTGTCCAGTGGTCCCAGTTTGTTGATTCTGCAGTGAAGCCTCAGTATGAAGTTAACGTTGCTTTAGTGGGTAAGTACGCTGGATTAACCGACAGTTACGTCAGCATGAGCGAAGCGCTACGGCACGGTGGCGCTGCAAACAACGCCAAAGTCTGCATAACCTACCTTGAGGCAGAAAAATTTGAGCAAAACCCCCAGTGCGTGGAGGAACTGAAAAACTTCGACGGTGTCTTTGTCCCCTACGGTTTTGGACCAAGAGGAACCGAAGGCAAAATTGCTGCCGCTCAATTCGCTAGAGAAAACGACATACCCTTCCTAGGTATATGCTATGGGTTCCAGCTTGCCACCATAGAGTTTGCCCGAAACGTCTGCGGCTTAACAGACGCAAACAGCAGCGAAATAAACCCCAACACGCCCCATCCCGTTATTGATTTGATGCCTGAACAGCGCGGTATAGAAATTAAAGGTGCGACAATGCGTCTTGGCGCCCACAAAATTAAACTAGAAAAAGGCACCATGGCATTTAACCTCTACAAAACTGAAGACGTTTATGAGCGTCACCGTCATCGTTTTGAAGTTAACCTTGACTATTTGGATGTGCTTTGCAAGAACGGGTTGGTTTATTCGGGCAAAAGTACGGACGGTCGCCGTATGGAGACCTTAGAGTATCCTAAGAACTACTTCTATTTTGCATCGCAGTTCCACGGCGAATTCAAAAGCCGTCCTGGCAAACCGTCCCCTGAATACTATGGCTTCATAACTGCCTGTTTAAGCAAAAAGCTGGGTAAACCCAAACCAACCTTTTCTTAAATTTACTCTCTGGTATTTCCTGTTTAACAAACAGGCTTCGCTGGGTTTAAAAGTAAAAAAGTTGGGTAACCAAAGCGGAGGTTAATCGAGGCTTTGGATCCTTTTACGGTTCACTTAATTTTTTATCTGACGCGTTTGTAGCCTGGACGACAAAGTTCTTCCAGAGCTGAAAGCATTGAAGGAACCGCAAATATGACGTTGTCAGCGGTTAAAACACCGACGAGTTCGCCCTCTTTGCCTGTGACTGGTAGGTGTTTGACTCCCCAGTGATTCATCATTTTGACTGCTTCTTCAACTGTTGCTTCTTGGTCGATGGTGAAGATTGGGTTGGTGTAGACCATGCGTGCGATTACGGCGCTGGGGTTGATGCCTTGGCTTACAAGGCGAACCAGTATGTCATGTTGGGTTATGATGCCTGTGGGTTTGCCACTCATAACGACCATCATGTAGCTGAGGTCATTATTAGCCATCGTTGCAACAACTTCGGCTACGCTAGTGTCATTTCGAGCGATATGCACTTCTTTAGTCATAATGTCTTTTACTAGGACATTGCTTGCCATTATAGATATACTCCTAACGTCTACCACTGACGCTGCAGTCATTTATCAATTTTTTGTTCTCACACGCTTTCTAGGCGGAATAATGAAGGTTTAAGGGCAAAGAAAACTAAATTCTAGTGACGCTTGTGCTCAATTTGGCTGACAATTTTTCTGAAACCCAAAAATTTCGTGCCCGCATAGACCAAGCCTCAAATTATTCAGAAGTTTGGACAATCGTAAAAGACACAGTTACCTTCACTTTTGGTAAACGCTCTGGAAGCATGATGCTTTTCTTAGACGACTTACCACTGCAGGTCGGCGCCTACTATCCCGTTGGAACCAACAACATTGTTTTGAATCGGCGTCTGGTTGAAATTGCGGAGGCTTCTGTCAAAGAGAAAAAGCTCGTCAACGCACTTGTGTACAATCTGCTGTTGCATGAGTACCTGCACGCGTTAGGTGAACTGTCAGAAGTGGGTGTGAGACAGCAAGTGGTCGCGGTTACTGAGAAATGTTTTGGCAGCGAGCACATAGTTACAGTTCTAGCAAAGAAATCGCCTTGGGTTCTGTTCAAGGATATTCCGTTGCAAGCTGCTACATCGCCCAAACGGGTTATCCAAATTGTCAAGGACTTTGAAAAAACAACCCAACCCTACGTAGTGTGACAGTTTTCTTGCTTTCTAAGCCTAGACACAACCCCAACTTTGGGGTTCCCCCTCGGTTTGCTCGGGTTTATTGTGGCATAATATTTAATTAGACTCTCTTTACACTAGCTCATAAGGTGAGCTTATATGCCCAAAGCTTTTGTGCTCATAAACGTTGAATCAGGATCAGAAGAAACAGTCGTAAAAGAACTCCGAGCGATTTCCGCTATTGAAGAAGCCTACTACTCATACGGTGTCTACGACATAATTGCAAAAATAGCCGCAGATACCATGGAGCACCTAAAAGACACCGTTACTAAACATGTCCGTACCCTTCCCAAAGTACGATCTACCTTAACGTTGATTATGACGGAAGAGTAAGACTCTTCTCGTCGCTTCTATTTTGGTTCTGACCTTACTGAAATGTTCAGTTTGGTCAAGTTTTCCTTTATGTCCGCTTTAATTGTCATTGCTGCAAAGTATTCCTCTATGAATATGCGAACAAATTTTTTGGGCAACTCTGAACCGAAAATTAGCGTGTATTCTTTGTCGGAGTTTTTGGTTAATCGGTAAAAGTTGCAGGTTTCTAGCCGAACTAAGAGTTCCTCGGCAGAATGCACTTTGTTTTTTAGTTGTTCTTTGTGGGAGCGGGCTACTTCTTTATGTTCGTTCCAGAACTTCTCTTTATCGGGGCTATTTTCGATTAGTTGCAGGAACAAAAGCCAGTGGTCAACATCTAAAATTACGTGCTCGCCATCCAGCAGTAATCCCATGTAAGCATAGGCTTTCTTTCGAACAGCAGGATCAGTTAGCACTTTGTTTTCGCTATAGAACCTTAAGGCTCGACGCATGATTTCGCTTTGAGATAGGTCGTTTTCCAGGCTGATTTTTTCCAGCAAGTTAGCTGTTGCCTGATCAAAAGCTACGGTTATTCTTGTAGGATTCTTTGACATGTTTATTTCCCCCTGTTTTTCTCTCCCATTTATCTTACGGCAGCTTCATTCTAAAGTCTTCCTTAACAGTGCTTAAAGAAACAGTTGTTATCGTTCTTTTCACATGCGTTAAGGCTGCCAAATGCTTAACAAACTTGTTTAATTCTTCCCGGTCCTTAAACTTGGCGACCACTACGGCGTCAAATTCTCCTGTAACGTCGTAGACGGTAGCTACGTTGGGATCAGTGGCGATTTCTTTTTCGACTTGTTCTAAATGGTCGCCTTTGGCTTGGACAAAAATTATCGCGGTCAAACTGTAGCCCAGTTTTATGGAGTCGATGAGTGCGGTGTATTTTGTCACCAAGCCTTTTGCTTCCAAGTTTTTGATGCGGTTGTAGGCGGTGCCGACGGAAATGTCAGCTTGGGCTGCGATTTTGTTGAAGCTTAGTCGGCAATCTTGTTGGAGTAGGTTAAGGATGCGTTTGTCTAGGGCGTCTATGTTTTCTGTTTGTTTTTTGTTGGTTTGTGTAGGGTAGGCTGACATCAATCGCACCTGAAACGCATGTGCAAACATTGAAAATTTATATAAACATTTCTTCACAATTATCAGACAATCGTACACAAAAATTCGATATTGGCGTTTGTTGGTGCTACAATTGTTTAAGGGGTTGAGTGGGTGCCAGACTGTTTGCTGGTCTGAAAATGTGCATTATTGTTTACTACACACACATTTACAATAGGCAAAACTGCGTACGTTCCTTCCAACGGCAAAGAAGTGCCATCACATGTTGATTAAGCTAAATGTTGCGTTTAGCTTGGATACATATTGAAAAATCAGAGTTTGCTTTCATATTTCTAAATTTTAGCGTATATTATGAATCAAACGACAGAACCTATTAATAAGAAAATTAGCAATTCATTTCCAAACGACAAAGTCGGCGAAAAACATGAAACAAAAACTAAACCCCCTAAGCAGACTGCTTAAGAACCGTTTGGGTTTAAGCACGGTCGTAACCACCCTCATAATTCTGGTCGTATCCGTACTATTGGCAAGCGTTGTCACTTACTTCGCCATCAACATAGTCAGCACCAGAAGTCAAGAAGAAAACCTCTTCCTAACCAAGCAGCACGTTTGGTTTAACCCCGCAGCTGACGCCGGAGACCCTGATCGCTGTCAAGCATCCCTTATGATAGCAAATACTGGCGGCCGAGATGTTGTGATAGACAAGATTTCGGTTCGAGGACAAGAATGCATATGGGATAATGACGACGGCAAATTTGTCATCTATTGTGTAACTAACGCTCCGCCTTCAGAGGACATGGTATTCCAGCCAACCCTTGCTGCACCAGGTGACGAAGACAGCCAAGACCTTTCGTTCGTTACAGGAGGCGATGACTACACGTTCCTGTTCACAGACAAAGACGTGGTATTGCCCTCTGGCTATTCGCTGCTAGTCTACATCGTTAACCCCGACAGCATAACCGTCAATGATGTTGGCTTGACCGTAAGCATATCGCTATACACTGCACAATCAACCTACTATAAGGAAGCAAACGTGCAAGCCTATGTGGCTTAATTAGCCACTGGCTACCCTTTCCTTTTTTCTTTTGAATTTTTTTGTCAAAAAATGTGTCGCAGTTCCTACGCACAAATTTACTTATCGAAATTTTGCGTGTTGATTGTTCAGTGATAAAAAGATGAAAAATATACTAAGAAATCGTTTGGCTCTAAGCACCGTTGTAACAACGCTGATCATCCTCGTAGTTTCAGTTCTGCTTGCAGGTGTCGTGACGTACTTTGCTATCAACGTGACAAGCACCAGAGTTCAAGACGAAAGTCTTTCTCTCTCAAAACAACACGTTTGGGTAACCTCTGAAGGCGATGCACAAGCTGCAATCATGATCACCAACACTGGTGGACGCGACGTAGTTCTGGACAAGATTACAGTCAGAGGTCAAGAATGTGACTATGCGACACAAGTGTTCTACGCAGTTGCCGCAGATGGTGACGACTTAACCGCTGACTTAGCGTATGTTGACTCTTTAGCTGCTGAATCTGACCTTGGCTTGACTGCAACTGCCGCTGCAGCAACCGGTGATCTGGTCTTGACCGCTGGTTCCACGATGGTCATCTACATCAGCTCTCCAGACAGCATAACCCTTAACGACATAGGCTTGACCGTTGCCTTCACAGTCTTTACATCACAAGCGATGTACTACAAAGAGACAAACGTTCAAGCAGTAATGCCAACAGCATAATAAACAGGTTAAAAGAACTTTAACCCCCCACTCTTTTCTTTTATTTTAATAAAGCACTTTTATTATTCAAATTTTTTAGCGTATTGTATTGATTTTGCGAATTTTTTCGCTCACAATATGTATTTTAAGTTACGCACAAATGGCTTAATCCGATTTCTCGAACTACATTCACAGCTCAGACACACAGAAGAGGACGCCATTGAAAAAAAATCCACGAAGCCTATACACAAAGTTTCGCCGCTCTAAACGCGCCTTAGCCATCCCCATAACCTTCCTCATTCTGTTCGTGTCTACTCTTGGTCTAATCTCAGTTACCTACTACCTAGCCATCGAAAGGGTAAATGCTCAAAGTCAAACCCTCAAAATTACCACAGCCAAACAGGACTTCATTGCCCTAGACGAAACTGTCATGTCGGTTGTTTGGCAGCCGGGGTCAGCCCGCCTCTTTGAAGTTTCTGATTCAGGTGGAAAACTTTGCATCCAGCCCAATGCTACTGCCCTACAAATTAGCGTGGCCGACAGTGAAGGTTTTAATCAGGTCGTTTTTGACGAGGTCACGGGTCAGATTGTGTATGAGCTTCCGTATTCGGGGTCTTCTGAAACTGGGCTTTTTCTGAAAGGCGACAGCCGTACCATAGCCAACCAAAGTGGCGCCGTCACTACACAGCTTAGCATAGTGCAGGGTACTCAGCATCCCGAGATACAGCTTCGATATCGACCGACAGTTTCTTGTTACTCTTCTGGCGTGGAAAATGGCTTGCCTGTCAATAGCTTGCGCATTTATGTGGTGAACTTGAATGCGTCGGATTTTGTGAATCTTTACGGTAAACTGCCGCTGAGAATATCGTGTGACTCAACCAAAATGACAAGCACCACATACAGCATTGACCATGCAGTTGGTAATGTGGCGGTTACGGCGGTTTTTAACGGCGTCACAAGCAAGGTCGTGGTGCCAATTACAAGCACCTTGGACGGCTATGTTCTTAACGTTGAGCTTGTGCAGTGCAACGTCAAAGTAGCAAGGAGTGTGCTCTAACATGCCATCAATAATCCCCAGTTACTTGTACACGATTTTCGCCACCATCATTGTGGGAACGCTCGTGATAGGTATGTGTGCTCTTGCCGCTGCTGAAATAAAAGCCGAAGCCGAAAAACAGCAGCTGTCAAACATAGCTGACTACGTGGCAACTAAAGGAATGGAACTCATAGCCAGTGCACCATCTGCCAATTTCTCGTTAAAAGCCGCTTTGGATGTTCCGTCCTTGATTGGGAACCAGCGATACTGGATCCAAATCGCAAACGACACTTCAAAAACAGTGGTAAATGTGGGTTTTGGGACGTCAGCAGTGTTTAGTGGGCAGGATGTTGTTATTCCAGCCCAAGTTTATGCGTCAGGCGTTTATGTTAGCGGGTCAGGCGCAGCATTTCTGCAGTACCAGTCCAACAGCACTGGCGTTTACTTAACTCTACTTGGAGGCAACTAAATGAAACTTGGAAAGAAGAAAACTGAAGAAGTAGAAGAACAAGTCAAAACCTCTGAAGATGACTTAATCGGATATTTGGGTATTCAGGGCGCGCGCGTCCCTGAAGGCTACGTAGAAGTAGAAAGTTACCCCCTTAAACCCCCGTTTTCGTACGCGTGGATTTTCCAAGACGAATGCGAAGGAAGCTACTTCTACGTCATCGACGAGTTGACTTTGACCCTTGAAGAGCGGGAAGCTTACAAACAGCTAAAGGCGACACTTGAGTCTGAGTTGAAGGCACCTCGGGCAGAAGAGACATTGGAGGATTCTTTCCGTCGGCAGATTCCCGCAATTATGGAAGCTAATCAGGCAGTTTTAGCGGGTGCTGATGCGATTGGACAAAGAAAAATCATGTACTACTTGGAACGGGACCTCATAGGTTACGGTCGTATTGATGGGTTAATTTCTGACCCCAACATAGAAGACATCAGTTGCCTTGGCGTTAACAAGCCGGTCTTTTTGTGGCATCGCAAATACGAAAGTGCCCGTACCAACATTATCTACACTGATGAAGAGGAACTGGACGATTTCATAACTCGCATCGTTCACCGCCAAGGCAAACACGTAAGCCTCGCCCACCCCATCGTAGACTTGACTTTGCCCGATAAGCATCGTCTTGCAGTTTCTTACGGCAAGGAAACCACGCCTGCAGGCACAAGCTTTACCATCCGAAAGTTCCGCGAAGACCCCATAACAATTGTAGACCTCATCATGAACGAAACCATTGACGAATACGTAGCAGCATACTTGTGGTTGCTTATGGAAAACAAAATGAGCGTTATGGTTGTCGGTCCCACAGGTGCTGGAAAAACCACCGCGCTCAACGCAGTTGCCTGTCTTGTCCGCCCTGATTTTAAGATGATTTCGGTGGAGGAAGTTTCAGAAGTTAATTTGCCCCAGGAAAACTGGGTTTCCACCATTGCCCGACCTGGGTTTGGTGGCAGCAGCGAAGGCGAAGTCACCCTTTACGACCTCATCAAGTCCGCTGTCAGGCACCGACCATCGTTGATTCTGGTAGGCGAAGTCAGAGGTGAAGAAGCGTATGTGCTGTTTCAGGCTTTGGCTACGGGTCACGGTGGCATGTGCACCATGCACGCTGAAGACGTAGAAACCGTCATTCAAAGATTAACCCAGCCGCCCATGAACATACCCACAGGCATCTTGCCACTTATGAACTGCATCATCGTCGTTAAGCAGGTGAAGTTGCCTGGCTTTTTGGCAGGTGCAGAAAAGCGGTCATCTAACCGCAAGTTTGTTCGCATCTCCGAACTGGACGGCAGCGGCGGTGTGCATGACGTGTTTCAATGGAACGCTTCCCAAGACGTTTTCAATCATAACTTTGACGGCAGTTACTTGCTTTCTAAGATGGCTAAGAACCTTGATGTTCCGTTAAGTGTGATTAAGCAGGAACTTGAGCGTCGTAAGCAGATTTTGCTTGACTTGGTGGATAAGAACGTGCGGGACTTTCGCAGTGTACACAAGGCATTGAACACTTCCCTTTGCCTGATTGATTTAGACAAGCGAGCTGACGGAGCGTAACTTGGATGGTTAAGAAGGGGCAGGGCGGTTTCCTTGGGAAACTAACAGGGCGTTTGTCTTCGGCGACTAGTGAAGAACGCGAAAAAATCGAGCATGAATTACCTTTCGTGGTTATGATTTTTACGCTTCTGGCTGCCAGCGGCGTCTCACCCTATGAAAGCTGGAAAAAGTTCTGCAAGCTTTCTTTTCTGCCTAACTTTAAGAAGGAAGCCAATGAAGTTGTGCGCCAAGTCGAAGTCTTAGGCAAAGACCCCCTGACGGTTATGTATCTGCAGGCGGAAAAAACCCAATCGAAGCTTTACCGCAACTTTCTAGGCGGATTTGTTTCGTCTATTCGCAGCGGCGGAAAAATGGTGGACTACCTAAAGAGCGAATTAAAATCCATCTTTGAATTGCGCCATAACGAGTTAACGCGGTCAGTGGAACGAGTTGCCACATTAGTGGAAGCTTACACGGTTATGCTTATCGTCATTCTTTGCACTTACATCTTGTTCGTGGTGTTTTCTTCTGCAGGCATGTCTAGTTTAATGTCGGGATCTTCCATGCCTACGTCGCCCGTTATGTCTTACATTGTTGCGTTTCTTTTCATGCCTATAATGTCTTTAATTTTCATAATGGCCGCTCACAACATGCAAAAAAGCGCCTTTGAAGACTTAAAATACATCTACAAAAAAGCAATCCTGACCATCGGCATTTTCGGCGCCGTTATCCTCGTGTTTGTGGCTGTGCCGTCCATTTTGGATTCGTTACCGATTGGATTGCCAGAAGTTGCCACCATCTGTTTAGTCCTAGCCTCTATCGTGCCCGCCATAGAGTATCGCAAAATGGCAAAACTGAACTATAACGCTGAAGACGCCATCCCCCACTTCATTCGAGACGTCACCGAAGCCAACAAGATTGGGCTTTCCCCAGAAAAAAGCATTGTTCAAGCAACCAAACGTAAAGAGTACGGCGGGTTCCAACAGTTTCTAGACCTTGTACGGAGCCAAATTGAGTGGGGTGTGCCGCTTCGAAAAACTTTCGCTAACATACAGCGCCAAATCCGCAGTTGGTTTGTTGTCATCAACTTTGCTATGTTGATTGAAACCATCGAAATTGGCGGCAACAGCACCCAATCACTTGAGATTTTGGCTGAATACAGCGAAAAAGAACGTGAACTGCAAATCAACCGTCGTGCGTTGCTTAAGCCGTACATAATGTTGGCGTTTGTTTGGAGTGTGCTGATTGCCGTAACCACCACCATTGTGGCGTTAACCACTTACATGATGACAACTGTGATTAGCGAAAGCATCTCTAGCTCAGCTTACCTGCTGATGCAGGAACAGATGAGCATGTTCTCGGTGGGCATCATTTTGCAGTGTTGGATTTCCGGGTTCTTCATTGGCAAAATCAGCGAAGGCAACTTCGGCGCAGGCTTCCAGTACTCAGCTTTGCTGTCCGCAACCGCTTACCTATCGCTAATCCTGTCCCAGACTTTGCTCTCAGGCATGTTTGGTTTAGCACCCACACCTTTAGTTTGACGGAGAAACACCTATGCCCGCTACCTCTATTGACACCTTCTTTGCATGCACGGTGCTGGTTTCGGTTGCTTTGATAGCGACCGCTTTCCTAGCTGGAACTATGCAAACCCAAATCAATAGCATGCAAGACCTCAACAAACAGGACTACTTGCGGGCAATCGCGGACCGTATGGTGTTAGGTTGTGGTGAACCAGTAGATTGGGGTTCCAGCGACCAAGCGCCGTCGACGTTTGGGCTTGCAACTTCTAGTACGTCAGGATTCTTTGTGCTTGACGCAGACAAAGTTAGCCGACTAACCAGCCAAAACACGTACGCTCTAAGCTACCCTGAACTCTTGGGTTCCGCTCACATAGACAACATAGCAGTCGGTATCTCTGTTTCGCCAATTTTCTCTGTTGCTATCACCCTTGAAAGCACTGTTACCGTCGACCAAGACATCATTTACAACTTTACGGTTTCCACCAGCCAAGATGCAGGTCCCCTAAATGCCTCGTTAAGCTGCTATTTAGCGGCAGACAGTGTGCTGCTTTATAATTCAAGTGCAACTTCGGCTTCAGGTGTTGGTTCAGTAGAGTTTACTGTTCCTGAATCAGCGGCGGGGGCGGCTGCTTTGGTGGTGTTTGCGCGTTCCTCTCTGGATGACCGAATGACTTCTGTTAATGTTTACTCTTTTGGCTTTGGCGATGAGGATTCTGTGAATCTGTCGGTTTTTAATGGCACCTTAACCGCTGAACCCCTCGCAGCAGAAGCTGCAGTCACAAACGTATATGCTCTGACTTACAGCTACCAAACTCCCCTCACTGCAACAGATGATTCTAGCTTTGTGGTGCCCTCGTTTGTGGACTCCAGTCCAATTGTGCTGTTGGTTCAGGGCGTAAACTCGGGTTCTATTTTTCTGCAGTGGACGATGTATCCTCAAGTGCCCTTTACGGCGGGCGCTGACCTTTCCCAATCCACAACCAACGTATTCACCTACCCCGTAACCATCAACGGTACCCTCTACAAGTTAACCATCAGTTTCGGAGACGTGTTCAAATGAGGCTGTTTAGCAATCGGCGCGGGCAAATTCGGGTTATCGAGGCTTTTTTTGCTGCAGTGCTGATGCTTTCTTCCTTAAGCCTGATTCCCATAGTTACTAATCACCAGTCAAGTTCAGACAATGTTCTTTCTACACGGGCACTTAACCTGATGGTAAGCTTAGACAGTGATGGGCACTTGGCTGAGTTGGTGGACGCCCGTGACTGGGGGGCGCTTCAAAGTTGCCTCGCCAGCGTGGTGGCACCTGCCGTCTGGTTTAACCTTACCGTGCTTGACGAAAACCTGACACCGCTTAACTCGGTTTTAATATCGTCAGGAGGTGCAGTCAGTGACACAATATCGGCTGCAGAATACGTTTGTGTCAGCATGACAGGAACATTGCAGATTTACACGCTGCGGCTACAGTTAGCGGGGCTGGACTGATGGTGCGGCAACGTAAAAATTCAGGACAAATTCTGGTAATATCGTCCTTAGTGGTGGTTTTGTTGCTTTTGTCTACGGTGGTTTATGTTTCTGAAACCCAAAAGAACGCGCCCGTTTACCGCAGCACCGTTGAAGCTAACTACTGGACGCTGCAGCAAAGTGTTCTTCACACTGTTGCAAGCGCATTAGTTAACGTTTCTAATGGTGGGGACGTTTCCGTTCTGGGGGACGATTTGGACCGTTTAGCATCTGTGCTTCATGCTAATTTGTATAATTCAGTTGGGACTTTGCAGTATGTGGTTGTCGATTCTACACCTTACCAAAACGGCGTCTGGCTATACACAGGCGAAGATGGGTTAGGTGTTTCAAGCGTGGCGGTTGAAGTCCAGTTTAACGCAACTGGTGTTTCAGGTGGCTACGCATTTGAGTGTCTAGCCAACTTAACTTCCCAAGTAAACCTCACAGGCAGCTACATTGCCCTAAATGAGACCTGCCGCCAAGTAAACATAACCTGCACTGTTGCCGCCGATGACTGCCCCGCAAAAGCCCAAACCTTAGATGTTTTCTATCAGCAAGATGACCAACTGTGGATTTCTGCCTCGCACAGCCTTGTCGATTATGGGAACGGCACTTATGGGGCGTCTTTTTTGGCGCCAAATTGCACGTTGGCGGGGTTGCCTGTTTCGGTGCATTGTGCAGATTTTCGGGGTGTGTCTGTTTGGGCAAACGTAACCTGCCTTTCCCCTTAACTGCAAAGTAGCTGTTTTGGTTGAGCGGTGGTTGCTTGTTCTCCCTGTTTTATTCAGATAGATTTGAGTAAAGTATATACCATAGGGCAGGTTTGAACAATACTCAGTGCCCAGGTAGTTGGGCAGGAGAACACCGTTGGATACTCTTTGCTCAAAATGTCCATTCTTTCAGTTGCCTCCGATTATTAGACGGAAAAATTCTCGGAAACGTTGCCGCATAGAACCCCAAAGACCCATACACATCTACAAGTGCAACGACTTCCCCAAAAAACAGCCCATAAAATAAACACGCGGCACTGTGTCAACAGCTTCTTTATGGCCTTTATCCCAGACAAACGCCTAGCCGAGGTTTTACCCTGTGCTGTAGAAGGTTGTCTGCGTTACAATTGGGTCACTTTCAGGTGGAGTAGCGCTGGCGGTTACTGTGTAAGTGCCCGTTTGGGCGTCAAACATCAACTTGTAGATGCAGACAAAGCTGCCGTTTGTGTTGGTTATGCCTGTTTCTTGCACTGCCAGCTTGTTGTGGGTATCATAAACGTAAACTGCTACGGGTATGTTGGCTAATTTTTGGTCTGTGGATGTGTCTGTAACTTGGGCTGTTATGTGAACATAGGACCATTTCATGTATTGTGTTCTGTCGGTGTCTACTGTTATGTTAAGGGTTTGGGTGAAGTATGCTGTTAATGCGTGAGCTGAGTTTGCAGCTTGCTCTGGCAAAAACAAGGGGTTGTCGTATACGGGTTGGTTGTCAAAGAGCCAGTGGCTGAAAGTGTATCCTGCCTGTTCGTGAGCTGTGACTGTTAAGGAGCCCGAGGTGTAAAGTTTCCCTGAAGGTGTGACGCTGCCTTGGGTAGACGTAGACTCTATCGTGATAGACCATGACCATGCTGGGGTCTGGGTCATTTCATGTACCATATCCCACGTTAATCCGTCTGGATTTCCACTAACTAAGCTGTTGCCAATGAGATAGCTTGTGCCCGCTAAACCCCGTTCTGCAAACATAGGCCAAGCGGTGGTGTAATCCGTTACCCAACCGTCATCAAAACTCAGCACAACCACTGCTTTCTGCCCACCGTAATCAGTGTACGCTTGCCGCATGGTTAAAACTGACAAGTTGCCCGCATTCTGCTCTGCCACCAAATAGTCCAGAATTTGCGCCAGCAAATCAGGGGTACAGCCGTATTCTGTGGGGGTGTCTTGGACGTCGTGGGTAAATAGGCAAAGTAGTTCCCTGTTTTCTATGGCGCTGTCAATCCATGTTTTTGCATTGTTAAATGTGGTGTCGATTTGAATGCTAATTGACCCCACCAAGAACCAGTTTTCAACGGGGTATGTGGCTACTTCGCCGTTTCCTGCCAGTCTGCCACTGAGCCTATACTGCGAGATTACGTTAAGTGCCTCTTGGGTGTAGACCCCTTCCGGGTAGGCGATATGTTCAGGCGGCGGCAGCCCATGTGCTTGGAAAAGCCCATTCATAACTTCTAATTCCTGAGCAATTTGGGTGTTGCTTAACTCAGAAAGTAAGGTGTGGCTAAATGTGTGGTCTTCGAAGTCCCAAACCGCAGAACCACTTATCAAATTAGCCGAAAAACTGTACTGGTTGTCTTCGTCGGTTAGCCATTGGTCATTCCAAACCTGATACGTCAACGCATTGACGGCGTTGTTGTGCAGGGAAAATTCGTAGATGCGAACACTATCGGAACCTAACCCGTTGTATTCTTCTTGTTTGTTCCAGAAAACTTCGGTTCGATCTCCGTTTTGTCTGTGGAAACTGTCGGTTATGGTGCCAAAGTTGTGACCGTTAAGAGTCATGAAAATGTTCGGATACTGGTCTAAGACCCCTTGTAGTTCCAGTCCCCAAGGTCCTGTTATGCCGATGTCGTCTATGTAATCGTGGGTGCCTACAATGACGTTGGCGTTTGGGTTAGCGGCTAGCAGTTTCTCCATCCAGTTGATGACGGTAGAGTTGGCGCCGTTTTCGATGTTTATAACCATAAATGTGTAGGTGCCGTAACTGAATTTGACTGCCGTGTTCTTGGCATCCAAAATATCTGACACCCAATAGGATTCTTGCCCTAATCTATCTACGTCGAATGCTTCGTATTGGTCAACTGGTGAGGTGCCGTTGGGGTCATCTAGGGGAATTTGGTCGTGGTTTCCGACGCACCAACAGTATGGCACGTTGTTGTCTTGTAGTAGTTTCATGGCGTTGTTTGCAACTATCCATTGGTCTACATCAGTGGGGTCGTTCACGATGTCGCCTGTGTGAATCACCATCTTTACGTTGTATGCTGGGGCATTGGCGACAATCCAGTTTGTAAGATCATTGAATTCGTTGGCGCTAAACGAGAGGTACTGCGTGTCAGTTATCTGGATTATGGAAAAATCAAATGGCCCCATATCGTTAGGCAAAGCGGCGGCGGGCGCCATGTTTTCAGCACTAAACAGTGCAATGGAACCTGCACCAATGGAACTGCCTAAAAGCAGAGAACTCAACGTAGACATTACTAACAGAATTAAGACAAAGTTCAAGAGAGATTTTTTCTTCATTAAAAACGCCTGTTAACTTGTAAGTTTTGGTTTAACCTAGACTGTAGAATGTGGTTTGAGCAGTTTTACCCAAGTACCCATCGTGTGTTGCTTGGGCGGTCACTTGATAAGTGCCCATTTGAGCGTTGAACACAAGTTTGTAGCTGCTGCTTGCTTTGCCCCCTGAGTTTGTGAAGGTGTTTTCTGTCCAAACGGGGCGGTTGTGTGTGTCTGTTACGGTTATGTTGACTGCTGCGTTTCCAAGTGGATGTCCCAAGCCAGTCACTAACGCGGTTATGTTGACGTAGGACCATTTGGGGTAGTTGGGTCTGTCGGTGGTTAGGGTTAAGGTTACTGTTTTGTCAAAATGGGCGGTCAAGGAGTGGTTGGTGCCTGATGGTTGTGTTGGAAGATTAATTGGATTTGCAGTCAAAGTTGTGTTATCAAAGACCCAATGTGAAAAAACATAGTCTGCGGTTGCTTCGGCTGTGACGTTAATTGAGCCATAAACTGTTGTGGCGCCGTTTGGGTTGGTTGTTCCTGCCCCTGCGGGGTTGACGTTTGTGATTAAGTGCCACTTTGGCTGTTGGCTTAAAAACGGAAAAGAACAGGTGAATTGGTAGTCGTTGTTGGTGAACCATTGGTTGCTGAAAACTTGGTAGGTTAACGCCTGTACCGTGTTGGTTGATAGGGAAAACTGGTAAATGCGGACGGTGTCGGCGCCTGTGTAGTTGTAGACTTCTTGTAGGTTGAAGAAAATTTCCGTTCGGTTTCCCACTTGGGTGTGGCTGCTGCATGGGTACCCGTTTTCGTTGTTGTGTCCGTTGAGGGTTAAGAACACGTTAGGGTACTGGTCAAGGACGGTTTGAAACGCCCGTGCCCAATCGGTTGTGGGCACATTATTCCAGTCAATAAAATCATGTGTACCCACAATTATGTTAGCGTCTGTGTTGTTGCCCAGCAAGTTCCGCATCCAGCTTATGACAGTCGAGTTGGCTTCATACTCGACATTAACGATGAGGAATTTGTAGCCGTTGAAGCTGAACTGGACAGCAGTGTTTTTTGCGTCAAAAATGTCTGATACCCAATAGCTTTTCTCGCGAAGGACAGTTACGTTGAACGCTGGGTATTGGGGGGCTGAGCAGGTGCCATTTGGGTCATCCATGGGGTTCTGGTCATGGTTCCCCGCACACCAGCAGTAGGGGATGTTGTTTTCTAAAAGTGGCATAAAACAGTTGTTTGCTACCGTCCACTGCGTTCCGCTGTCGGGCGGGTAATTAATTATGTCCCCCGTGTGGATAACCATCTCGATGTTGTATTCTTGCGCGTTGGCAACAATCCAGTTTGTTAGATTTGAAAAATATTCGGTTATCGATGGGTCTTCGTAGCCGCGGACCCATTCGTCGCTGATGTTTTGTGTATCGGTTATTTGAACAATTGAAAAGTTATAGTCCCTGATGCTTATGGGTTGCGTTTCGCTAAAAACTGTTGCCCGCGTCATAGTGAGCACTGCCTCATCTGTTGCAAATGCAACCAACAACAACGATGCAATCACTAAAGCAACTGAAAAGCCTGCTAAGCCTACGCTACCAGTTTTAGCCATGAAAGAAGCGCCTATATATTGGAGCACCTAGCGTTAAACTGTTTAACAATATGTGACTGTCTTAACACAGCAACATCAAGCACTTGTTTCTAATTGAAAAAATTGTTAAACCGCAAAATTTGAAAACTTGCGCAGTCTTGTACGATTCAAAAAACTTTCTTGTCAAGAAAACTTGTCAAACAGTTTAATATATCGATTCTATGGACAGTATTCTACGGGGTTTACCAACGACAAATCCAAAATGTCTCTTGATTGCCCTCTGTGCGTTTTTGCTTATTCAAAGTTGCGCCGTTTTTGTTCCTTTTACCGTGGCTGATAATTCAAGTGGTGGAGATTGGTCAATGTTTCGTCACAACTTAATCCACACTGGCACAACCACCAGCAATGGGCCCGTGGAGAATGTGACTTTGCTTTGGATGTTTCAAGCGGGAGCTCCCGTGTGGTCTTCTCCTGCTGCTGTGGATGGACGAGTTTTTGTTGGATGTCGTGATGGGAACGTTTACTGCCTAAACGCGTCGGATGGTTCACGTATTTGGAGTTACCAGTTGGGTGCGGTGATTTACTATTCTTCGCCTACGATCGTAGATGATAAAGTGTATGTGGGTTCGGATGACGGTTGCATTAACTGCTTAGACATCAACAACGGCGAACCTTTGTGGCGGACAATGTTTGGCGGTCCAGTCCGCTCGTCACCTGCCATTGTAGACGGGCGCCTCTATGTGGGCTGTGACGACAAAAACCTCTACTGCTTAAATGTGACAAATGGCGAAAAACTATGGGATTACCCCGCGAAACGCGAAATTGAGTCTTCTCCTACAGTATTCGATGGCATGGTCTATTTTGGTTCTGTGGATAACTACCTTTACGCGCTTAATGCCACAACAGGCGAGTGGGTTTGGTGGTTTTTCACCCGCGGCTCCGTTGATTGTTCCCCCTGCATTTACAATGGCTGTGTCTACATTGGCTCAGGGTTGGGTCACGTTTATTGTGTGAACGCATCTTCAGGCGAACAAGTCTGGGAATTCCAAACAGGTAACGCTGTGGCTTCTTCGCCAGCAATTGCTAATGGGCGTCTCTACATCGGTTCTGAAGATAACAACCTGTACTGTCTAAACGCTTCCACGGGGCAAAAAATCTGGCAGGAACCCACAGGATACTGGATTTGGTCTTCTCCTGCAGTTGCGGGTAACTATGTTTACGTAGGGTCAGAAGATTACAGCATATACTGCTTTGACGCATTAACTGGAGAACAAAAATGGAGTTACCCAACGGGCAATGCCGTGTGTTCGTCGCCTGCAATCGCCTACGACAACCTCTACGTGGGGTCATGTGACCATCACATATACGCCTTAACAAGCTCCACAACCGCCCCAACTGAACTACCCCCCAGTTCAAAAACCAACGTCCTGCTCTTTGACACGGTGTCTTTGGTTATCGCGGGCGCCGCTGTGTTTGCTGTCGCGGTAACTGTTCGCAACTCCATACAAGCACGTTCGCCAGCAGAACCGAACTCTAAACGGGGCATCCGCGCATGGATTTCAGCTCACCCAGACGCCACCTGCCTAATTGCCATTTTAGGCTTCTCGGTGCTGTTTTTCGTGAATCTAAACAGCGGCGCGTTGTGGGGGGCTGACGAGCAGACTTATTCCCAGTGGGCTTACCACATGCTTAGAAGTGGCGACTACCTGACGCCTTGGAACGCCTGTGACGCTTCCCTTTGGGTCAGCAAGCCACCATTAGCCATCTGGTTTATGTCTTTAGGTTACCAAATGTTTGGTGTTACCAATTTTGGTTTGAGATTTTGGAGTGCAGTGTTTGGCACTTTGTGTTGTGTGTTGCTTTTCTACTTGGGTAAGAAGCTGTACAACCGCGAAGTGGGTGTGGTGTCTGCTTTTGTGATGGGCACGTTCACGATGTTTTTCGTGTTTGCTCAACGTGCAATGACTGATGTGTTTTTGGTTTTCTTCATGTTATGCAGCATTTACTGCATGATTCGGGTACAGGAAGGCAAACATGCTAACTGGTTTGCCGCCTTAAGCGGGTTTGCGTTTGGTCTGGCGTTCTTGACAAAACAGGTTCAAGCGTTGTTGATTCCGTTGATTCTGTTTCTTTACCTTGTTGCCACCAAAAAGAGCCTACGCTTTGTTCTCTCCAAGCGTGCTATACTGTTCATTTCAGTGGCAGCCGCGGTTTTTGTTCCTTGGGTGGTTTTGATGGACATGCGGTGGCATACAGCGTTTTGGGACGAATACTTCTTTTACAGTGCTTACTCTCGGTCCGTGGTTGCAATTGAAGGTCACACAGGCGGATACCTATACTATTTCCAGTACCTGTTTGAGCATGACAATCTTTTGTGGGTGATGCTTTTGCCCTTCGCTGCGGCGTTTTGTGTTTTCAACGCGTTTGTTAAGCGCCACAAAGCCGACGTACTTTTGATAGCGTGGATAGTTGTGGCTGTAGGGGTGTTCACGTTTGCCCAAACTAAACTCTACTGGTACCTCCTCCCCGCCATCCCTGCATTCGCGTTAGCCATAAGCAACCTGCTCTACAAACTCTACGGCGGTATTCGGGTGCACGTTTTAGCAGCCTTCACCTTTATACTCCACAAAAGCAACTTGTCTTTTAGGGTTTAATTTGAAGGTTGAACTCCGCTGTCCCAAATGCGCCTCAAACGAAGTGGAAAGAGGCAAAAATCAGGAAATCCACTGCAAACAATGCGGCGAAACCTTCTACTTCGTTACGCCGCAATGCAGCTCCAAAACCAACTTGGAACGCTACGAACTTTAGCCGCTATCGGGCTTTGTTGGCTTTTTTAGTGCAGGCATCACTGCAGTACTTCTTTTTCTTATCCATGGTCATGAAAACTTTTCCACAAACGGGACATTTTTTGTTATCCATAATGCATCGTCACTAAATAGAGGGGTTGTGGGCTAAAACCTTTCCCTTGCTAAAGAAAAAAGGGATTAGGTTTTGCGCCGTTTGCTTGTAATATGCTTGCCTAGTTCTAGTGCGCCAAAGACTATGCCTGCAAACAGCGCGGCAATTGCCCAGTCTATGAGTTCGGGCGACCGTACATCAAACAGTGCCTGAACGCCTGGCACATAGAGGATGATGAGTTGCAGCGCAAACGAGGACAGTATTGCATACCAGAGGTACTTGTTCTTGAACACACCCACTTTGAACACAGGATACTTGAGCGAGCGAGACGACAGCGCAATAGCCAACTCAATCATAATCATGGCAGTTAGCAGTTGGGTTCTTGCTTCGAGCAGTTGGTGTTCGCCAAGCCATGGGGAATGGGCAAAGTACGCGGCTAGGAGCAGTGCTGTTGTTAGCAGTGGAGTGGCGATGAGGAAGGTTTTGACGTCGCGTGTGAATATGCTTTCTTTAGGCTTGCGAGGTTTGCGCTCCATGAGATCAGGATCACCTGGGTCAACACCCAACGCAATAGCAGGCAAACCGTCGGTTACTAGGTTCATCCAGAGGATTTGGACGGCTGTTAATGCGATGGCGGCGTTGTTTATGGAGTTGCTACCTGCTTCCGTAGCGCCTAAGCCTGGCACCAGCCACCCTGCGATGTAAGGCACAGCAACGACCGCGATGAACATCACCAAGATTTCCATGATGTTACACTGCAACAGGAACGTCAAGTACTTCTTGATGTTGTCATAGATTTCTCGACCTTCCTTGACCGCTTTAACGATGCTGGCAAAGTTATCATCAGCCAAAACCATCGAAGCCGCCTCCTTACTGACTTCTGTGCCAGTAATGCCCATGGCAACGCCGATATCTGCTTTCTTAAGTGCGGGTGCATCGTTTACGCCATCGCCAGTCATGGCAACCACCTGATCTTTCTGCTTCCAAGCCTTCACAATGCGGACTTTGTGTTCAGGGGCAACTCGGGCATAGATGGAAACCTTTTCCACTACATCCAAAAGTTGCTCGTCGGTCATTTGTTCGAGTTCTGCGCCGGTGAGCACTTGGTCTTCTTCGTTTTCGCCGATAAGGTTCAGTTCTTTGGCAACAGCGGTGGCGGTGAGTTTGTGGTCGCCAGTAATCATGACTACTCTGATGCCGGCTTGTCTGCAAATAGCAATGGCATCTTTCACCTCACCACGAGGCGGGTCAATCATGCCAGTTATACCAACGAAGGTGAAGTCTTCTTCGATGGTTTCATCAAATGTCAAAGTGCTGGGATGAAGTTCTTTGTAGGCAAAACCCAAGTTACGCAACGCCTGCAAAGCCATAACCTCAATAACCTTATGTAGCTCGACTCGTTGTGCAGGAGTTAACTTCTGCGCTTTCCCTTCAAGAATAATGTGACTGCATTTTTCTAGGACAATTTCGGGTGCGCCTTTCATGTAGGCCATTTTTTTGCCTGTGACGTTGTGGATGGTGGTCATGCGTTTGCGTTCACTGCTAAACGGAATCTCCGCGATACGCGGCTCTTGCTGGTCTAGCTGCGCTTTAGATAAGCCTGCTTTAGCCGCAGTAACGATAAGAGCACCTTCGGTTGGGTCACCTTTCACCGTCCATTTTCCAGTCTCAGCACTTTTCTCCATGGCTGAATCATTGCACAGCGAAGCAACCTTAAGCAGTTCTTTAAGCTGCGCATCTGGCGCGTAAGGTTGGTTGTCGATTTCGAATTGGCCTTCAGGCGCATACCCAATGCCGGTAACTTTGATGGCGGTGTTGTTTATGTAGATGCGCTGAACCGTCATCTCACCTTTGGTCATAGTGCCAGTTTTGTCACTGCAAATAACACTGGTGCTGCCCAGCGTTTCCACCGCAGGAAGACGCTTAACAACAGCATTAACTTTGGTCATGCGGTACATGCCGATAGCCAGCGCACCTGTGACGATGGCAGGCAACGCTTCAGGAACAGCCGCAACCGCTAAGCTAACCGCCCACACAACCATCTCCAATATGGGACGTTGCTCAATGACAACGCCTACTACGGCGACGCTTGCGGCAATAATTACCGCCAATATGCCAATCCATTTGCCCACTGACGCCATGCGTTTTTCGAGTGGGGTTTCTTCAGTGGCTGTGCTTTGGACCATTTGGGCGATTTTGCCAAATTCGGTTTTCATGCCTGTTTCCGTGACAAGGGCTTTGGCGCGGCCGTAGGCGATGATGGTTCCTGTGTAAATCATGTCTGAGCGGTCATTTAGTTGAGCATTTTCGGCGATGGGGCTTGTTGTTTTATCAACTGTGGCCGATTCGCCTGTGAGGGCGGCTTCTTCGACTTTGAGGTTGTGGGCTTCAAGGAGGCGGGCATCTGCTGGAACTTTGTCGCCTGTATAAAGTAGCATGATATCGCCAGGGACGAGTTGGCTGGCGGAGATTTTGATTTCTTTGCCGTCGCGGATAACGATGGCGTTTGGGGCGGTCATTTTTTTGAGGGCTTCGACGGCTTTTTCGCTGCGGAATTCTTGGGTGAAGCCTAAGATGGCGCTGGCAAACACAATAACTAGGATGATTACGGCATCTACCATTTCGCCGACCACTAACGATAGCCCTGTGGCTATGAGCAGGATGACCATGAGAATGTCGGTGAATTGTCCGAGGAAGAGTTTGATTGGTGATTTGCCTTTTTCTTTTTTTAACTCGTTAAGGCCGTATTGTTCTATGCGGTGTTGGGCTTCTTGCGGAGTTAAGCCTTGTTTTTCTTGGACTTGAAGTTCGTTTAGGGCTTCTTCAGTTGTTAAGGCGTGCCAACTTTGGGGTTTTGACAATTTGGTTTCTCCTGCTTAAATGGCGGGCGCTAGACGACGTGTCTGGTTGTGCCCGTTTAGTTTGAATAGGTGTAGGTGTACAGGAACTCTTAAATGACTTTTGTCACTAATGTTTTTTATTAGTGGTGACAACTGTGAAAGGCGCAGAAATCCAAAAAGCCCTCGAAACACTTGGCTTAACCGAATATGAAACCAAAGCCTACATCTGCCTAGTCGAAAAAGGCACCTCCACCGCAGGCAACCTCAGCAAACTCACCGAAATCCCCCACTCAAAAATCTACGAAGTCCTCATGCGCCTCGAAAAACGAAACCTCATCGAAGCCCAAAAAGGACGCCCCCTCCTCTTCAAAGCCATTAAACCCTCCACCGCCATAGAAGCCATCGAAACCCAACTCAAAACCAACCTCCAAAACGAATACACCGAAAGAAAAACCAACCTAGAAAACACCTACACCAAACAGATAACCGAACTTTCAGATGCCCAAAAACTAGTCATTGACGAACTTGATGGTCTGTTTTGTAAAAATGAGGTGGTGGAGCCCTCTGAAGACATCGTTTGGACCATACATGGCAAAGCTAACCTTGACAGCCAAGCCCAAGAAATCATCTTGTCTGCCCAAACCGAAGTCAGGCTCAGAATGCCCTACGACGACTTTTCCGAAGTGGAACCAACCATCAAAGCGGCGCATTCGAAGGGTGTCAACATCCAGCTTTTGGTGCACCGTTTGACCAGTAGTGTGTGTAAACTGAAGGAGAACGCTGAAATTTTCATCGAAGAATCACCTTTGCCTACTGATTGTGGGATAATTCTTGCAGACCATAAGAAGGGGATGTTTATTTCTGAAAACTACACGCAGGGCTTTAGGACGGCGGGCAAAAGTGTATTGATGGTTTTGAACCACTTTTATGACCATGAACTGGAAGAATCCATCAAAGTAGACCACTAAAACCTATTTGGGCAAAGTTCAAAAAGCATGGTTTGCATGTTACGCCCGCTTTCACCACGTTGTCCTGTAATGGCACGCGTAAATCCCGTTACCTGTGAATCTCATCTCGAGAGGACCAAAAGATATCTTAATGTGGTGGCGTGGCACAGGCGCTGGTGAAAGCACCTTTTGAGGTAATTTGGCAATAACCTAAATACCTAAGAAGTCTACGATTCGTTTATGGGCTTTCAGCCTCGAAGTAAGCCACGTCGAACTGGCAATCATGAGTATACCAAGCCGTTGCGCGAAAAAAGAAAACACAAACTCCGCCAAGGCACAATGAGTCGTCGGTCTGCAAAAAAAGAAACGCCTGTTGTCACTTTGCAAGACTTTTCTAAAGCAACGCTGAAGCGGCTTCACACGTTGGGGAATCAACGGTTCGGGGCGTTTCCGTTTAGCGCAAACTTTGACTTATGGCTGGCAAACGTGACCGCTGTTCTTTTCGAATTTGAATCCCATCCCACGGTAACTTTGGACAGCCAATTTTTGGAGGACCGTTCACAGGTACTTACACTTATCGAGACGCAACTTGAGAGTCACCGCCAAAAAGAATCCACTCTCGATGAAACCCTAAAAAACCTCTCAGCCCTCAAAGAACGCTTAACCCACGTCAAAACCCAATACGTAAACACGGCAATTGAACTTAGACGACAAAAAAACTCCGCCCTCAAAAGCCTATACCGTGACCTAACCCACCTGAAAAAAGACCAAGACGCAGTCATTCAAATGAAGACCGGCTTTTTGCGTGGGGTTTCCAGAAAGGAACGCGAACAAAAAGAAATCGCCGTAACCCAAGAACTGACTCAAAAACAGCAAGACCTCGAACTGACTATGCTAGATTTCAGCAAAGCCAAAGGCGACTTGCAGACCGCGTATGAAGAGGAACGGGCACCGCTGGTTGCGGAGCTTAAAAAACTGCAGAAAACCCTTGACGAAGCGGAGTCAGATGGATCTTTGGAGGACCGGTGGTTTGCGTGTGAAGCTTTGGCAGATGCGGTTAATGCTTTTTTGCAGCGAAGCGCTCTCAAACAGGTTTAACACTGGCATCTAAAAAAGTAAAAAGGGAAACAGTGGCATACTGTTTTGGTGCGGCATGATTCGGGCATGGTTTAATGCAGTTCTTCCATGATTGTAAGTGCCGTCTTTTCTGGAACGCCGAATTGTTTGCCGTTGGGCAGCTTGAATTTTGCGTTTCCGCCTGCAGATGTGATGAATGTTGCTGTCATGCCTTGCGGAATCTTGCCTAGTGTCGTGTCGGTGATGTCTTGCTTAAGTCGGTACTTTTTGTTGATTGATAGTTTCATGCCGTCACCCCTTATAGTTTGTTAGCTCAACGAGGCATGCAGGGTGCGGTAAAAATGTTGCCCTCATAGAAAGCCACTGTTTAGGGTACAACAGAGCGCAGAAAGAGTGCGGCGCCTGCGGGGGCAATTAACACACAACTGAACAGCAATTTTTGGGCTTCTTGCAGCACCGGCTCATGCATCTTGCCTGGGTTAGAGATTACACAAAACCGTTTACTGGTATCGTTCATTTTTTCAAATGTGGCTACATCACAAATGCCTGGCGTGGTGTGCGCATAAACTACACCTAAACCTCAGCCAAAAATTAGACCCTACAACTTTCTAGCAACACACACAAAATACTCTTCATCATCTCTTTCAAACGTAACAGCAAGCCCACTCTCCTTCATCATCAGTTTAAGCCGTTCCATACTAGGCAAGAAATCATTTCCAACCTCCACCCCCCCAGTCATGTGAACATCATTGATTTTCCTTGCCGAATCAGAATGCGCCACTGCTAAACGCCCCCCCTTCTTAAGCGCCTTCGTCAATATCTTGAGCACTAACGGCTGGTCAGCAAAATGAGGAAAACAAGAATAACACACCACCAAATCAAACGCCGCCTCGTACTTTAGGTCGTAAACGTCGCAGACCTGAAATGAAACCCGCGGATGCTCTTTCTGGGGATATTTCAAACGGGCAACCTCAATCATCTTCTCCGAATAATCCACCGCAACCACACACCCCTCCAATAGGCGTTTCTCGTAGAATGGTATCATGATTCCCGTTCCCGTGCCCACATCAAGTATCTTATCGTTGCTTTGGATTTCTAGCAGGTCGGCGATGTATTGCACTTTTTTGAGGTTGTGAACAGAGATTTCGTCCCATCTTTCTGCTCTTTCGTCGAAGAATTCTCGTTTTTTCGGATTGCCCATGTTTCTTGCCTCTTATGTGGGGATGACCACGTGGATTCCTCGCACGCACTCCACGTATGCGTCGATGTTGTATACGGCTTTGATGCTTTCGGGCGTGATTATTTCGTGTCCCCCCACGGCGTAAACCATGCCGTCCTTCATCAGGATAAACTTATCTGAATGGCGAATAGCCAAGTTGAGGTCATGAATAACCATAATTGCTGCCATGTGGTTCTTTTTGACAATGTTTCTGATAAGGTGCATAATCATGTGCTGATTTGCCAAGTCTAGGCTGCTTGTGGGCTCGTCTAAGAGAATTACTTTGGGTTGTTGGACTAGCACTCTGGCGATTTGCACCAGCTGGTATTCTCCCCCACTAATCTCATCCACGTACTTCAGCGCTAACTCGTCTAAGCCTAAGAGATGAAGCACTCTGCTTGCTAATCGTATGTCTTTTTCAGTTATGTCCCATTCAAAGTGTGGTTTCCTGCCCAACAGCACCGAATCGAATACTGTGGTTCGGGAGGTTTCGCTTCTTTGTGCCACGTATCCTATGTTTTTGGCGATGTCTTTCTTGTTCATCTTGTGCAACTCTTCGCCTTTTATAAGCACTGAACCAGCGTTTGGGGTGAGCACCTTGCTTATGCATTTGATTAGGGTGGTTTTTCCTACCCCGTTTGGTCCCAGAATGGAGACAACGTCCTCTTCTTGTACAGTAAATGACACATCATCCAGAACCTTCTTGCTGCGGTAGGCGAAGCTGATGCCGTTAACTTCGAAAAACATCACTTCCGATACCTCCGAATCAGCAGGTAGATGAAGAGAGGTCCTCCAAGCATGGATGTGATTATGCCTACTGGGATGACTGACGGGTAAAGAATGACTTGTCCTACCCCGTCAGCTATGATTAGAATGATGCCTCCGAGGATGATGGAGAGGGGGATTAGGTAGCGGTGGTCGCTGCCGATAATCATTCGGGCGATGTGTGGTCCCAGAAGTCCTATGAACGCGATTATGCCAAAGAAAGAAACGATGACCGCCGAGAGGACTGAGGACAAAATCATGCCTACGATTCGTTCCCGTTCGGTGTTGACGCCTAACCCTTTCGCGGTGTCTTCGCCTGCGTCTAAGGCGTTGTAGTCCCATCTCTTGTAGAAGAAGTAAAGAACCACTGGAAGCAGTGCAAAAAGAATCAGCGTATTCCAAGACCAAGTGGCTTTTCCTAAGTCACCAAACGTCCACGCCACGATGTTGCCTAACTGAGAATCTGTGGCTATGTATTGCATGAAGGATAATCCTGCCGAAAACATGACGCTTATGGCTACACCTGCCAGTATCATTGTTTCGGCGCTGACTTTGGTAAGCTTGGTGAGCAGCAGTATGGCGCCAGTTGCCAGCAGGGAAAACACAAACGCGCACAAAGTTGTGACGTAGGGGTTGTTGATGGAGACAAGGGATGTCATGCTGTTGCCTGCCCCCAAAAAGATAATGGCAAAAGAAGCCCCAAACGCTGCGGCGCTAGAGATTCCTAAAGTGAACGGTGATGCGAGCGGATTGCGCAAAATACACTGCATCACTACCCCCGCGACTGCTAGTCCTGCGCCAGCAAACAGTGCGCCGACGATTCTGACCATGCGGATGTTCCAGATGATGCTGCCTGTTCCGCTGGTGTCTAAGGTAAAAATGGATTTGATGACGTCTATGAATGGTATTTTGATAGGTCCATTTTGCGCGGCTATAATCACGCACAGAACCAGTACGAGTAGCCCACTTATGAGAAACAGGCGTTTGCGTTTTACAAATCCGCTGTAGATTTTTGAGATTTGGTTGCTGTTTTCTTCAGTGTCTTCGTAGATGTCAAATGCTTCGGGTTCGCCAAGGTCGCTATGTTCGTGGTCGCTGGGTTTTCTACTCGTTCTTTACACCGCCATTGAAAAAAAGATTGGGGGGAGGTTTAATAAAGACTTACAGCGTGACCTTGGCGCATCCGCTGCCTGTCTGCCCCGCTGCTATGTCGGCATAGGTCATTGTGGTTCCTGGATAGAAGAGTTGTAGGACTTCGTTTGCTTTGTCTTCAAAGGTCCACGAATACAAGTTCCCATTCATCACTGAAGCAACGTAGTAGGCGTTCACTAGCTGGTTGTCCCAATTGGTGCCGTAACACTTGTAGACCATGGTTGAGTAGATGTTGTCGTTTTTCACTGCCGAAACCTCTTCTAATCCAGTGTTTGCGGCTATGTCTTCGTTAATTGTGGTGATGCAGTCGCTTAAGCCGATGCTGTCTATGAAGATGTAGTCAGGGTCGTCGGCGATTAGGGTTTCGAGGGTGATGGTGTAGGGTTGGCCGTTGGCGGCGGGTTCGATGGCGTTGGTGACGTTGGAGTAGTCAAAGGGTAGGTAGTTGCCTGAGGCTTTCAGAAATGATGCTCCACCATAGTAGAACATGCCACACGCGTAAGCGGTTTCGGTGCTGGCGGTGGTAGCTTTGGATGAGATTTCGTTAATCATGTTGGCGATGCCTTCGTTAAGTTCTGAAGCTCTAGTTTGCTCTCCAAACAGGGTGCCCAGCGAGGTGATTTGGTCATAGAATGCCTGCCCGAATTCAAGGTCGGCATTGATAACGTAAACTGGGACATTGGTTTGGGATTGCAAGTTGTCTGCGGTTGCAACGTCGGAGGCGGTGGAGGTGAGGATGACGCTTGGGTTTAGGGCTAAAATGGCTTCTGCGGTTGTGGCTACTTGGGGTAGGGCGGAGAAGGTTGCCTTGTTGATGAGGTAGTAGGTTTGGTCGTCGCGGGTGTTGAATGTGCCCGCCGTTTCAATTGCTTGGACATTGGCTACCACATCAAAATAGGACACCAACCTCAAAGAGCATGCCCCGATGCAGTAGACTGAGTCTATCGGTTCGGGGACGTTTACGGTTCTGCCTAAGGCGTCGGTGACGGTTGTTTCTGCAACTTCATTGCCGCCGTTGTTTGAGGTGAGGATGTAAGCTACGCCTATGGCGGAGATTATAACTATGACTATTGCCACGAGGGCGAAAATTTTGTTTTTTTCCATTTGTCTGCTTCCTTTTGAGCTGCCCTTTTTGAGCGTAATACGATTTTCTGTTTTAGTAACACACGGCTAATAAAGATTTCTAGATATTTAACGCTATTGAAAAGTAAACTTGAATAAAATCAGTACCTAAGAAAAATGATTGTTTATAGCGGACCAGCGTGTTACATTCTCATCACGTAAACGTTCAAAATTCTGGGTAACCACACTCACGGTTTTGTAGTCATCTACCAAAAGCGCCAAACTTGAAGTTCTTTTTAACAAAAAAAGAAAAGAAAGGAAATTTGCTATTTCCCTCGTTTCATGTAGAGATATGCGCCCGCAGCCACGATCACTATTACTATCACAGCTACGATAGCGTAGATGTATTCAACAGCAATGCCGCCTTCTGAAGTTTCGCCAGTATCAGTATTGGTGACCTGTGAAGAAGCTGCAGGAGTACTAGAGCTGGGTGGATTGATGACGTTTAGGTTGTTGAATGCACTGTATGCTTGGTTGTAGGTCAAGCCCTCAGAAAGTTCTCCCTCATAATACACTGTCCATCCCCACATGCCAGTTTGCGTTGGCGTATAGCTGAATGTAAAGTAGCCGTTTTTGTCAGTTGTTGTCGTCAATGGAACATCAGTGCCGTCAGGTTGTGTCAAAGATAGCTTAACTGTCGAATCTGGAAGACCTGGATGAGAGCTGCTTTCTACTGAAACATATGCGCCATCTTGCCATACTAGTTCCATTGGGTTTGCTGACAGTCGTCCGCTGATTGTCACCATTTCATTGACCCACATCTCGGAGCCCTTGCTTGAGTCAGCGTTGATGCTAAAGTCAACTGTTGGAGAGTTGTCAAAGCAGTAGATTTTGCCATTAACCGCGCAGGCATACAGTTTACCATCCCATAGTGCAGGTGAGGAAGCTATGTTTGCGCCCGCTGTGAATACTGATAGCGTTTTTCCTGTGGTTGCATCTATAGCGTAGAGACTGCCGATGTCTGATCCAATGTAAATCTTTGCACCCGTTGGGTCATCTGCGTAGGCAGCTGAAGACGAAATTTGGTAGCCTAACCATTGTGCCCATGTGCGGTTTCCAGAGAGACGAGGCGTGCTTGCAGATGCTCCGAAGTCACCTAGTGCGGCGGTGCCCGAATTTGGTTTAGACACGTTCATGGAGGTTAGGTAGAAGAATTCTGGTCCGTATATTTGGCCGTTCCAGTATACGGGTACATGAATGGGTGTGTTTCCAGATCGGGTTTGGTTCCAGACGCTTGCTCCTGTGGTTGCATTGAACGCCATCATTCTCATTGCGCCTCCGAATCCTCCTGCTCTTGGAACGCTGTGTCCAGTGTAGTTTGCGCCAGCCTTGGGGAGACCACTGTAAACACCTGCTCCAATGAAGACTAAGCCTCCGCCTATAGTTGGGGTCGCGTCGACGCTAAATTTGGAGCGTTCTGGGACCTCAATATCCATGGTGAGCGATATGCTCTTCCATTTCAGGCTTAAGTCATTGGCGCTTAAGGCGTACATGACGAAATCGGTGGATGCTATGTAGATTGTGCCTTCAGAATAGGCAGGCGAACCAAATATGGGGCTTTTTGTGTCATAGGTATATAGTATATTGCCGTCTGCAGCGTTCAGACAGTAAACTTTGCCATCCAAAGCGCCACAGTAGACTTTAGAGCCGACAACAATTGGAGAGGAACGCGATTGATATTCAATTGCAGTGAACATGTATGGGAATTGCCCGCCTCCGGGGGTTTTCCATATCTGCTGGCCAGTGTCTGCGTCGAGTGCATAGAAGTATCCATCGTCAGCGCCAGTGAAAAGTTTGCCATCAGCAACTGCAGGTGAAGTTCGTACATAGCTTCCTATAGTGTAGTTCCAAATTTTTTCGCCAGTGTATGCATTGAGGCAATACCAGTTTTTGTCGTGTGAACCAACGTATAGTTTGCCATCTACGACTGCAGGCGAGCTGCTAACGTCGCCGTCTGTCTGGTACTCCCATTTAGGTGTAGAAATGTCTGATGGTCCTGATTGGCCAACAGCAACTCTGCCAGTGTCCACGTTTCCTTGAAGTCCGTTTGACCAGTCCTCAGCGTCGCCGCCTATACAGTACACATAACCACCTGCAATTCCGTACATGTTTCCGTACGCAATTGAGATGTGTGCAAAGTTTATGCCCTTGAGCTTCCATAGTTGTGTGCCGGTGTATGCGTCAAAGCATGCAGTTTCGTATCCAGGCATAACCAGTCCGCCTGTTTGCGCGCCCGCTGCTTGGTCGCATGTTGAAGTGTAAAGTTTGCCGTCTGCACAAGCCATGGTTGCATAGTGAATGTTAAAGTATGCAGGTTGTCGCCATAGTTCTTCTCCTGTTTCTATGTCCCATGCTCTTATGGTGCCATGGGGGTCAAGTTCGACTGTGGCATCAAAGATCATTCCCATGCCTGTCGCTCCCCTGTAGGCTGAAAATGCTCTTGCGCCTTTGTAGGTTTGCCAGTCAATTTCTCCGGTTTCACCATCAAAGCATGTTAACTGCCAATTTGTTGCTGAAGTGTAGAGTTTGCCGTCGCTGTAGATAGCTGACTGTTGTACTAGTCCGCCTTTGGTGGCTGACTCCCACACGAGTTCTCCAGTCATGCCATTTATTGCAACCACTGATGCCTCTGTAGATCCTGCAAAGACCTTGCCATCTCCTGAGCAGAGTAATTCAATTGGTGTCTGGGTTTTATATGTCCAAGCTATTGTCGGTGGCTGTGAAGGATTTGACAAGTCATAGCCCAGTATTCGTGCTTCGTTTGTGGTTCCATTCCATGATGGAGTGAAGAACATCTTCATGCTTTCTGAGTAGTGTCCAGCAAAGTATGAGCCAGTTCCAGGAAGTCCACTTCCGCCTGGAATGTCTACGGTCCATGCTACTGTGCCATCAGAGATTTTTATGGCAGTCATGAAGCCAACATCGTAGCCTAAGAGGTATGTGCTGTCTAGTTTGTATACGCCGCATACGCCTTTCATTGCTTTTGGTGTTTGGGCAGTCCAGATGACTTGGCCAGTTAGAGCGTCAAATGCCTGCACGTTTGTGCCTAACGTACTTCCAATCACGGAACCTGTAATTACGTAGGCTTTTCCATCAAAGACACTGACCATTCCTGACCCCACCGTAGCCGCTTTCCAGCGCACGTTTGGTGTATCAGGTGCCGGTCCAGCGTTGTAGCCTGTGTTTCCTTCGTCGTGTCCCCCTTCGGGCCAGTCGTATTGCATTATGTCGCCATAGTTAATTTCGGTGTGATGAGCGCTAGCAAGTAGTGGAAGGCAAGAGACTAGCATTAGAACAGCAAAGATTGCAGTAATTAATTTATAATATTGGTTTTTCATATTCCTCCCTGACTAAGCAGGTTTCTTATTTCGATTAATAAGCTTTATGGTGCACAAAATAATTGTCTATATAAAATGTATCATAGCCATGATATTTTTTTGCGTTTTGTATCGACAATTTGGGCAGCTTCCCAGACTCGCGCGCATACCTACAATTAATCGCTAAAAACACAGAAACGAAACCTTCGAATACCGCCTAAATGCCGAGCCGAACCTACAGTTATCTATAATCGTGTTGTGAGAAACTTTGCTTTTTAGAAACTTGCAAAACTGAAACGGGCACTGTATAGAAATAAATTGTTGGTGGGCCGGACCGGATTCGGACCGGCGACCTTCTGCACGTCAAGCAGATGTCCTAACCAGGCTAGACGACCGGCCCACGATTTCTGCTGTGCTACAAGTTTTCAGCAACCGCGTATTTATGGGTTTTGCGCACCCTGCTTTCTGTTCCCCAAAGCCGTCTTCTGCCAACACAGCTAATCCTGCCCATCTCTACCCTTCTTGACCCATCCACGCCCTTTTCTGCCCCCGTTCAAAACCGTTTTAGGGTTCTGAAACAAAAAAGCAACCCAAAACAAGCCCAGCAAAAACCAAGGGGGGTCTACCATTTCTGTGCAGCCCCAACAGCGCCGTTAGATGCTGGGTTGAGTGGGTTTTGCTTCAAAGTTTAAATGAGTAAACCCCATCATACCCACAACAATCAAGGAGAACCCCTCGTGAGTAACCAGACCATCGCTGACGGCGACAACATCTTGTTATGCCTAGATGTCAGGCGCACGTACATGATTAAAGTGCAAGCCGGACAAACCTTCCACACCCACAAAGGCTACATAAAACTCGACGACCTAATCGGAAAAGAATATGGCTCCATCATCAAAGGCAGCCTAGGCATAAACTTTACCGTCCTTAAACCCCAACTCACCGACTACATCATGAAATCCGCCCGCAACACCCAAATCACCTACCCCAAAGACAACGCGCTGATTGTAATGTTCAGCGGCATCGGACCTGGAAGCCGCGTGGTGGAATCGGGCACAGGCACAGGCGCCTTAACCACCGCCTTGGCACATTACGTGCAACCTACAGGCAAAATCTACACCTACGACATCCGCCCCGAATCGCAAAAGACTGCAGAAAAAAATCTCAAACGCTCTGGACTGATTGATTTTGTGGAGTTAAAACTCAAAGACATCGTATCAGGTATTGACGAAAAAGAGGTTGATGCTGTGGTGTTGGATTTGGCAGTTCCGTGGCTGGTGGTTCCGCAAGCTTACGAAGCCCTCAAGCCCTCGGGAACGTTGGTGTCTTTTAGTCCCACCATTGACCAAGTTGTCAAAACTGTTGAAGTGCTCAAAGAGTATGGGTTTGTGTGCATTGAAACTTTTGAGTGTATTATGCGTGGTATGCAGATTGAACGGGGCAAAACGCGTCCCCAGACGTTGATGACTGGGCACACTGGCTACATTACGCACGCTCGCAAAGTTATCAAACCTGAAACTCCGCAGGCTGCTCTTGCTGAGCCTGAACCGGAAGCTGCGGCTGATGCCGCGATTGACGAAATCACGTAACGGCAGCCAAACTTTTGTTTGTGGTGCACTTTAGCGTCCTTTTTTGATTTTTTTGTTTTTAAATATTTTTTTGCTTCAGATATTGAATTTGTATAGTTGACTATGGTTGTGTAAGTTTAAAATTGATAATTTTATCTTAGTTAAACTAACTTGATTCTGTAAAAACTTGTGTTTCTTTTGCAACTATTTTTGATGCAAATATCGAATTAGCGAAAATTTATAAGCTGGATGAAGCAAATCCGCTAAATTGACGACCTGATATTTGTGTCAGATTGCCAAATAATCAAACAAAAATGTACTAAAAAGAAATAAAACAAACTCAAAAATGGGTGAGATTATCCATGGACTCAAAAATAAATAATAAAATATTAAGTGTTGCTCTTCTGGTTCTGCTGATTGCTTCTGCCATGACAATGATTTCACTGACTGCTACCAACACAGTAGCCGCTGACAACAGCATCCCCACAACACCATACGGCGACCCAATGCAGGAAAAATACGCCTACCCTATCGGACCAGGAGGCAATAGCGGAAACAACTTCTACAACCCCGGTCCAGCACCAAACACACCTTCAATTAAATGGACCACCACTACCGCAAACTTAGGCTATACAGGAACCCTCGCCGCGACTCCGCCCGTTGCTTTCGACGGCAAACTCTTCGTTTACAGTGCTGCAGTTTCATCCAGCGGAACACCTGCCCGACTTTGGGCTCTTGACCCACAAACAGGCGGTCTTATCTGGGTAAACAACATCACCTCGACGCCACGCGGCTTCGGAACCGCCACGATGTTCCAGGTAGATGCGACCCACATCGGATGGGAAACAAGTAACGGTATTGAAATCCACAGCACCCTTGATGGCTCAACAACAGGACGCTTAGTGGTTAACAACACCGACAACGGGTTCACCTCGCTTGGTGGTGGTTCAGTGGTCTATTGGGGTGGATTTTACTCCAGCTGGGACAAACTCAAGTACAGCACAGCCGCAGCGCAACCAGGCTACTACCCCGGAATCACAACAGTAGTGCATGTTGCCGTGGCAATAGACTGCTCTAATCCAGCAAACCCCTACGTTAAATGGACCTGGAAAGCACCCACCGGCATTGAAGCCCTAGGTTCAGGACCTGGCATCGCAATCTTTGGTGGCTATGGCGAAGGCGAAATTTACGTATTAAACGCCACAACCGGCAAACTGCTCTGGTCCGCATCCAAAGACGGAAACTGTGGTTATGCAGCAAACTACTACGAAGGATGCATCTATCAATCTGCCTCAAGCACGGCACTTACTTGCTGGAACGCAACAACAGGCGAACTGATCTTCAACCATGACGAAGGTGGTCGAGCATTCTTCGTGTTCGGTGACGCACTGGCATACGGCAGATACTACGGCAAAAACATTGCACTACCAAATAGCTACGTTGGCTGCTGGGATGCTTACACTGGGGAACCCTTGTGGAAGACTCCTGCGCTGTATAACATCGCTTACCTGATTCCAATTGTCGCAGACGGCAAAGTGTTTGTCATGCGCTACTCTGGAACAGCAGGCGGCGAAGTTTCACAAGGTAACAGCTTTGCATGCTTTGATGCATTCACAGGCGATGTCCTTTGGGAACTACCTGGAACTAACTGGGCAGAACCAATGATTGCATACGGTAACCTGTACGCAGTATCAGGTGGCACAGTGTACTGTATGGGTGAAAGTGACCAAGCGTTCTCAGAATTCCATGAAGGAAACGTCAACAGTCCAGGTGTTATCCAACTCCGAACAGGTCCAGCCGACATCACCTCGCCACTCTGGAAATTCGGTGACGCAGGCGCAATCACAGGCTCTGCAGTTGCAGCAAACGGCAAAGTCTATTTCGGCGCTCTAGACCAAAACATCTACTGCCTCAACGCAAACACAGGCGAGAAAATCTGGAGTTTCAAAACGGGATACAGAGTTGCATCCACACCTGCAGTGGAAGGTAACTTGCTCATCACTGGCTCTGACGATGGCAACGTGTACGGTTTAGATGCAACATCAGGTACAAAACTTTGGCAAACACCAGTAGGCGGCAAAACTGAAGTCTTTTGGATCTCTGCTTGGCAGTTACGTTCCTCCCCAGTCATAGATAACGGTGTTGCCTATGTGGGCTCGCTTGACGGAAAGGTATACGCAATATCAACATCTAATGGTGCAGTTAAATGGTCCTCATATGCAGGCAACGAAACATATCCAATCGGTGGAACCCCACTGGTAACAAGCGATACGGTGTATGTAGCTTCTGGTGACTCTTTCCTGTACAGCTTCAACAAAGCCACAGGAGCATTAAACTGGAAGGTACAAGTACAACCCACATCAGGTTTCGACATTCGTGCTCAGACCAGCACTCCCGTCCTTGACCGTGGAACCCTATGGCTTGCCACAGATACCCACACAATGAGCCGTTATAATGCATCAACAGGCTACCTCATGACGCAATTGTACCTTAACTACTCTAGAGGTGGAACCATGACCCCAGCCATCTGTACACCCGCCATCGCAAACATTAGCGGGCGAACAGTTATGTACGTGGGCGATGGGTTCCAACTAGACTGCTACGACATCACAACCTTCAGCTACAACTCCTCGTTCTTCCTCAGCACTGACCACAGAATCGGCACCTTCACAGGTGTAGTAGCAATCCAGCAAAACGTCTTCTTCCGATACCCCAACGGAACTGAAATCTACATCAGTGGCTCAAACTACCCCGACATACGCAACAACGTAAACATTGACATCAACCAAACTGCAAGCAACCTGCGTGGCAACGAAACCTTATGTCCACTGATATGGACAAGATGGCTTGGTCACCAAGTGTATTCCTCGCCAATTGTTGTAACTGATTTGCGCGGAACAAAAGTCTACTTCGGAGACGACGTTTACTCAATTAGCGTCATCAACGGCTCTATATGGACAGGACCAATCAACATCCCAGGTAGCGTAGAAGCTAAAGACCTTAGAGGTGGTAACTCCCTATCGGTGTACACTACTAAAGGGCAAGTGTTCAGTTCGGCTTGCATCTACGACGGCAAACTCTACATGGGCTCACAAGACGGATACCTCTACTGCTTTGGCGATAGAGCTCCAACCGCAGCGTTCACTCTAAATGTTGCAAGCAGCAAAGGTCAAGAGATGTGGAACAACGAAACAATAGATTTCGAAGGCAGACTACAACCTACCGTAAAATTGTACAATGACCCGCAAGGCGACCCAACAAACTTAGGAATCTACGACTCCGCTTCACTGCCAAACGCAACTATAATATTGTCACTTAGCAAACCTGACGGCTCAAGCCAAAACCTGACTACAACAACCGACAACCAAGGCTTCTTCAGCTTCGCAGTTAGCCCAACAGCGGTCGGTGATTGGGGTTGGGTAGTGTTTTATGAAGGCGAAAACAAAGCATGGATAACCTATGAACCAGTGTACACGGACTTCAATCCAGTATCCGTCATTGCCGCTCCTGGAACTGAAGCAACTCCAACGCCAACAGAAACACCCATCGTAACTGAAGCGCCAACTGAAGCACCAACCATGACTCCAGAGGCAACCACAACTACTACGCCAGCAGCAACAGAGACCAGCGGGTCTGGCATGCCTGTCGAATACATCTACGCCATTGTTGCAGTGGTAGTGATTGTAATTATTGCTGTCGCTGCCTATATGGTGACTAAACGCAAAAAATAGGGAACCTTTTCCTTCCTTTCTTTTTTTATTCTAAACTTTCCGTAAAAATACTTCTGAGGTGTATTTATGATTAGATTGCCGTCCGAGTAACTCTGATAAGACGGACGTTAGCGTCCGATAAATTGATAGCTTTGATATTTCTCAACGGCAAATTACATTTTAATCGCGCGAAAGGAATTAAAAACTTTGTTTCAGTGCCAATAATTAGCCACTATGCGGCGTCTGGCCAACTACTAATCAGCCTTTCAATGTACACAAAAAGTCAGTTATCCCCAAGAACAGACTACTCTTTGAGGCCCTTCATTGACTCTCGAAAAAGAGGAAGAAAGTCAAAAAAAGCCTCTTTCCTTGCATAGAGTTCTTTCTCTATGACTTCAATCAGCGAATTAATCATTGCTCTTTGCATTCTTGTTACTTCTTTGAACTTGTATTCGTAGACTTCATGTTCGAAGGTTTCGACAGCCTCTTTTTGGTTTGCATCGTAGATGTAGATGATGCCTTGTTTTATTTCACCGTGAATTGGCGCGTTGTCTCTTGGAGTCCAAAGCACACGGAGCGGTAAATTCAAGCGGTCTAGAGTTCTTTGCATCTTGGTGTTTAGTCCCTTAGATTTGCGGTCCTGAAGTCTCTGAGGAAAAGAAGGAAGTTGGGTTTCTGTTGACTGCGTGGTTTCTTCCTGAGATGTCACCGAGCTTCGCTCCTTTATGCACTTGTTTCTGTTTTCAGTCTTCTAAGCCAGTATTCGCGCAGTGGTGCTGGTGTTGAGGTGCTTTCAGTGAGTCGTTTTATGGCTGTCCAGTTGATGCTCTTTTTCGTGGTTGCTGGGTTTACTGGTACCTGCTCTGCTTTGGTTTTCTTCTGAACGGGGATGCTGTTATATTGTTGGTTCCATAGGTCCTCGAAGGTTTTGACCCACTCGTGAAAGGGCAGAATGTCCAGTTTCTCGCCTAACAGTTCATGTCTTAGCTTCTTCTCTTTGACTCCAACATAGAACCCCTGCAGCGTGTTAGGGTTGGTTCCTGTTTGCTGTGAGATGCTCTCCATGCTTAAGTTGTGAAACGCGCCTTGAGTCACGAAAGTGTGCTTAAAGATGTGGGTTGCGCCTTTCATTGAGGCCAGCTGTGGAATGTTCGCTTCTTTGGCAACGGCTTTCAAGGTCTTTCTGATGGTGCTATACGATGGAAACAGCGGTTTGTCTGGCGCTATGTTGTAGTCTTGGATGTACCGTTTGATTCTGGCCATGCAGCCTTGGTCTAAGAATCGTGGTCTGTAGTCTTGGACCTTCGATTCGTACATTAGGACGATGTTTTTCTCAAAGTTGCAGTCCAAAGGACGAATTCCAAGAATGCTGCTTACTCGGCCACCGGATTTGACGCCGATTTCCTCAATGAGTAACAGGTCATGCCGCTTAGTCGCTTGGATAAGGCAAGTAAGATTTCCGTCTTCTAAGAACCAAGTTTTACGAGATTTTAGCCGTTTCAAGCCTCTTGTCTTGAAGTCTTCCATCTGAATAAGCTGCGTTTTTCCGAATGTGCGCATCCATAAACGTAAACTGAAAGCGACGGTGTCACGGATTTTCTTGGTGACTGAATCGGTGAACTTTTCATAGTTCCAAAGCTTGCGGTAGTCGTTCACTGTCCAGCTGACGGGGTCTTTCTTGCCCAGAAGCAACCAGCACCTGAGGCCTAAGCGGTAGCTTTTCTTCCAGGTCTTGATGCGGTTTCGGTTCTTAGCCAAGAAGAGTTTTGCGCCCTCGGTGTTGTCGAAGTCTTTGATGTACTGGGGAACGGTTCGTTTGGGCTGCTCTGGGTATCTTTGCAGGATTTCATAGACTGTTGGACGTGACAAACCGCTTGCGTTGGCTGCAGCTGTGATTCCTTGCGCTTTGGCGATTGCGTAGCCGTTGGCGTTGATGAATTGTTCGATGGTTTCTTTTCTCAGCTTTGAAACCATTAGGATTCCTCCTCTGGCGATTGGCATTTGTCTTCAAAGTCGGGCATCTCAACCGTTTGCTTCAGCTGATTGCGTTTGTCGTCACAACATTTCTTGTGCGCAGGTTTGTTTTCGGTGAATTCGCTCTGTTCCCAATCGTTGTCCATGAGTGGTTTTTGACAGAAGTAGCAAACGAGTTGAGAGTAAGTGCTTGCAGTTTCTTCTTTGGCGTCAGGTTGAATGATGTTTTGTTGCTTGGTTTTTGCAGGTGTGTAGTGGCCATTTGGGCACTTGTACCAACTGGTTTTAGCGTCGTCTTCATGGCTGAAAACGGTTTCTTGCTTGCATTCACGGCATAGTGGGTTCTCTGTTTTAACTTCAGTTTGTTCAGAAACTTCGGTAACTACAGTTTTCAATGGTGAATCGTCGGTTTTTGGTGGTTCTGCAGCTGAGGGCTTAACTTCAGAAACTTCAGTGCCAAGATAACCAGTTAGGCTCTGCTTTCCCATCGAAACTGTAGTTTCTGAGGTTTCTGGGGTTTCTGAAGTTAGTTTGGAAATGGTTGGGAAGTACCTGGCTTTTAGTCTACCAATCAGCTTTGCGTCCCAATAGAATCCAGCTTGCCCCTTGCCGCCTACTCTGCATTTTTCAAAACCCAGTCCTGCAACCTTGCGTCCGATGAATCGGCTTGTGGCTTGGTCTTTTTCTGTCAGTCCATCGTTGAAGATTTCGGTTAATAGCTGGGTGCTGATTTTGCCTCCGTCCACTTTCTCGGCACTTTTGAGAATGGCGTCGAATATTCTTGCTTCCACACTTGCTTGCTCGGCGTCAAGTCTGCTCTGCGTTATTTGTTTCATGAGCTCGATTAGTTTCGTCTTGATTTCATCCGTGGGAGCTACTTGGAATAGGCTTATGAAAAGCTCAATTACTCGGGCATTGCGGAAACCTTCGTTTCTGTTGACAAAGTCGGCTATCATATCATCGTTAGCTGTGCCCAAGTTTCGGAATCGGTATTTCAGTAGCTGGTTTCTGAGTTTCTGCGCTTTAGCCTCATCCATGAAGAGGTTAAGTTTCCTGACGGCTCGACTCATCGGTGTGATTATGCATCGGCTCTGAAGTGTAGCTGCCAGTTCTTCAGTACCTGCAAGGGCTTTGAAGCCGAAAACGTCAAAGGTTCCGATTTGAGGGTTTCCCTGTTCAGCACCTTTGATTCTCAACGCACACTGGCCTTTTCGGTAACCGCTGTTTAGGAGTGAAAGGACCTCCATCATGCTTTCTTTGTTGTAGATTTCGGTTTCATCCAGCAAAAGCGTTGGGTGCCATGCTTCAAGAACTCGAAAGAGAGAAGCGGCGCTAATTGACGCTGCAATTATTGGACGGTAACAGAGCATGTTGAAACATTCTAAGCCTCGTGTCTTCCCGCTGGCCATTGGCCCAAGAAAGAACAGGTACGGAACGACCTTGAAGTCTTCTGCTCGCCAAGTTGCCAGGATAAAGCAAGTGTACACATCATAGTAAAGGTCATTTGCGACGTCCAGGTGCTCGGTGATGAAAGCATAAATGTCTTTGTACAGTTGCACTTCGCTCTCGTAGTCCTCGCACTGCGTGACTGCAGGCCAGGGCAGTTTTTCCAGCGGGAAGTATTGCGTGCCATCGTCAAGGGTGTAAGTATGCCAGACGTCAATGACAGAGCGGAATTTGCCGTCTATCCTGTCCCAAACTACAAAGTAGCTACCATGGATTTGACAGTTTAGCTGTTCAATGATGATTCTTGCGGTTGCAAACCCCGGGCTGGTAACTGCTTTTCCTTCGTCGTCTCCCATGGTTCACCGTTTCTCCAGTCTTTGCGAAAACTCGTCACAAGCTTCAGCACGTGCAATCCTGTTGATTTTTCCCTTTACGCATCGACCGCACCAAGAAGCACAGTCCCAGCACCGCTTAACGTCCACGTCGTTGATGGCTTTCTGCAGGAGATTCACGGCTAATGCTTGGCAGTCTGCGAGAGCGTCTGAGTAGCCTTCAGGGAGCGGTTCCTCGCATTCTCCTGGAGAATCGCTGTTTTTACTGAGTAATTGTGCGGTCAGGATAGGCGACTCTCCTTAGGTTTTTGGCGTCAGCTTCTGACGGTAAATCTTGTTTTCACCATAAATCCAGTAGCTGTATTGGTAGCCTTGGCCGTGGTATCGGTTTTGGATTGTGGCGTTTGAGCTTTTGAGAACGTTGAAAGCATGGGTCCACTTGTCCGCGATGTTGTTTGCTTTGTACGCGACTTCGTAATCTCCCAGATGTGCGCCCTTTTGGGGGTCGAACTTTAGCGTTGCGAACGTGATTTCTTGGACTGCTGCAGGTTCCCTGTCGAGTCCGAGTTCAGGTGGCGTCATGGATTTCAGAAACTCGCTTGCTGCGTCTGCCAACATTTGGGCACCGTCGCGTAACTTCACCAAAAACTCAGCTTGTTTGCTACTCATTGCGCAGCACCTTTCTTTTGGCGTTTTTCGAGTTTCCAAGGAATGTTAGTAACTAAGCCGCAGCCGTCGTAACTGTAGAAGTCCTCAGGGTCAATGATTCGTTCGGTTATGAAGGCAGGTTTGACCGTTTGAATGTGGCAGGCGCACTTTTCACCGATGCAAAGGATGCTCTCAGAGTCAGGAAGCCCTCTCGCTAACGGGCAAACTTTCTGCAGGTCCTTGTGCAGCTGCTCTTTCTGCAGTTGCGCGTTCTGTTTGACGGCTTGTTTCAATGCATCGGGTTCTGTTTGTGCTTGGCGTTTTGGAACTGCGAATTCTTCGACTTGCATTATCGCGGTCCCTCTGGGTTTTGGTTCTCTGACTTCACGCCGAGGGCTTTCTTTTCCTCAGCTGACAAGAAACTTAGGCTTGCGAGTTCTTTGAGGATTGAACGCCTAACAAAATCGGAGACGTCTTCTCCTCTGGCTTTGCAGACTTTTTCCAGCAAAGCTTTGTGTTCTTGGTGCATTCTTGCACTAACTGCGTTCGACATGGTTTTCCTCCGTAAGACATATTAGCACAAATGACAGTAATTGTCAATTGATTTAGAGATTTATTGACAATCTGAGGCGCTCGAAATGAAGCCAGAATGGGTCGCTGAATTCGGCGAGATGTTGAGTTTATGGAAGGGCAAAGAGAAAGAGTACCTAACTTACTCCGAAATCAAAGACGAAATGGCTAAGAAAGGCTGGTATGTTCGAAAGGTCATTAGACGCCTGGACGAAATGATTAAGCAGCGACTCATTGAAAAAAGCAAGAATGGCCGAAAGGGAGCCCAGGCACGTTACAAACCCACTGTCCTGGCTCATGAATTCGACGAGAACAGCTTCTTTGAACGCATCCGACAATCGAGCACTAAGACAGGCCTCTTTTTGAAAGAAGAGGAATCATTGCTCGTTTATGGGATCCCATCAAGAGAAAAGCTAACGAATCTTGAAAGCTCAGTCTTAGACCATGCCCTTGGTCAAATTGAGGATGCTTTTAAGAAACTTTTCCTGCTCAAGCAGTCAATCAAAGCCCGAGAGTCAGTAGGTCAGGCAATGGACCAGGAACTGCTTGTAGACTTCGTGAAGGAAAAAATAGCGAAGCGTCTCGGCAACATGATTTACACTGAAGCAGAGCTCAAGCTGTCGGAAGAGGCACATAAAGGGGAGTTTCACGGTTTAGCTGAAATGCTGATTGAAGCCGCGAAGAAAAGCAACATCACTTACGGTGACTCAGAGGAGATTATCGAGGAAGAAAAACGACGGATTGACCGGGACTCTCCACGCCTTGAGACACCAGTATACGTTCCAAAGGACGGATACGACGCAGACCTTGCTATCATGAAGACTCTGCCTCCGCATAGGTTAGCTGAGTTTGAACTTGACCCCTTCGGACAGCTGCAGAAGCTCATTGAAAGCTGGGAACCAGGCGACTTTGACAAGACAATGGTGTGGCAAGACCAAGTTTCTGGTGAGACCCATATAGGTGGCTGGGTTGCGAGAAACCCGCCCTTCTTTGATGACGCTGACCTTTACTACATTGCTGAGGCTTTTGTCAGACACATGACGCCCGCTCCTGCACTGTCTTCATCTCAAGAGTGGTTGACCGTTTCACAGATTGACAAAGTGGCTGACTGTGGATGGTTGACGCTCAAACTCGGCGCTGAGAACCACGAAAAACTGACCAGGTGCATCTATCATTTTTGGAAAGAACATCAGGCTGACGTGAAGGCAAAACAGAAAGCGGAAGAAGCCTGGCTGAAACTTAGCGCTGACGAAAAACAGAAGCTAATGAAACCCCATGAGCTAACTATCAAAATTGATGAAGTGGACCTGACAAAAATAGAGCGGATTACACCTGAGATTTTGGAGGCAGTCAAAACAAGGATGCCCCCAAAGATTGAGCGGAAATTTGCCAAGAAATAATCCATTTATCCGCTCTCTGCAACTGCGATCTGGCCAGGACCTCTCGCCAATCTTGGCGATTAACGGTTCTTTCTCAGCTGGCCCTCCGGTCGGTTGTGGCTGATGATTGGACGCTTCTAAGTCAAGCGTCTATCTTTGACTGATTACGCTAACTGGTGGGATTAACAAGAACTCCCAAAAAGGATTCGCATCGCTCGGTAAGCTTGACCAGTAACGCACGGCATTATAGGAAAGCGTTAGCAAAGAACCCTGCAGTGTCAGTAACTTCATGTCTGCTTTGAAAGCATTGTTCGCTTCGACTTCCCAAATCAAGCTTTCAGGTGTCCCATACTGGGTTTTGAACGCCTCTGCGTCGCTGAGGCTTTTGCAAGCAAAGAGGGATTGAAAACGAGACGGGCAACCTGGAAACTGGCTTCTACGGACGTACTCAAAGAGAAGCTCGATGACTGCGTTTACGCCATTAGCTGGTGTTTGCCCTCTTAGAAGATAGCATTCACCATGACTTGTGACGCCTTGAGGGAAGAGGTTGCTAACATGCGTCTGCAACTCTCGAGGACTGACGTCGTTATATCTGACAAGTGTTATTAGCTGACATGGTGCCAGTTTTCTTTCTCGGTCAACCGTGAAGTATCTCGTCATAGCACCTATTTGAGCGGTACTGTCTCAATAATCTTTGCGAATTGGTAATAGAAAGAACAACAACAGTTGGTTTTGGGCATGTTGTTGTTCTTCTAATTAATCAGACGGTTTGAAAGAAGAAGAAAAAACTTCGCTGTAAGAATTCAGCTGTTTTTCTTTTTTCAGACAATGCCTTTGCGAGACGTCAGCACGCAGAAACTTGGTCGCATGACCAAAAACATAGGTGTTCACGCCTAAAACAAAGTTTTCTGAGGCATGGAAAAAGACCATCGAATCTCTAAGACTGTAAGAAATTGGAAGGACATACCTTCTGTTAGCGATTAGTTACTATAGTAAACCGTAAAGTTTCATTGTTTCGCCATCAATTTGTCTGTTTTCGCACAGAAACTGTTTTTGCGACTGAAAAATTGTTACTCGTCACAAACCGCTAAAAAGCCAGATACGGGTAACAATCGGTTACTTTCGGGTTACTGCCCTGAAAATCGGTGCAAACCGTGTTTTAAACGGGGTTTCTTAATGGTTTGGTGAACGGTTCTCCATTGAACCCCTTGTAACGAATCATTAAATAAAACGGGTTTCTTTGGTGTTTGCACCATGCAAATTTGTCCATAAACTATTAACTGACTGACTGTAACAGTTTGTCACAGAAACCGTTTGTGCGGTTTTTCCCATGAAACAGTCACTGAAAAAACCGTAAATTTACCATGCACAAACCGTCACAATTAACCCGCATGGACAAACCGTTTATGTTTTTCTGTTACTGTGACTGAAATTGAAAAAACGGTTACGTTAAGCTGTCATTGTTACGGTTTTTACCGTCACTATCCTTTTTGCAAAATTAGTTTGCCGTCTTCGTCGATGAATAGGAGCAAGTCACCTGTGTTTAGCCCAAATTTCTTTCTTGCCTCAGAGGGTATTGTCACTTGACCCTTTGTGCTGAGTTTGCAAGCGCCTAATGTCTTCACCATAGCCACCTACCTGTAGGTAATGTAAAGAAAGCTTTAAATGTATTACTACTTACATTACCTACAATACTTACAAATAAGCAATGGTGTAGCGAAAAATGGCAACACAAACAAATCCTCAAAAATATGTGATTGTTAAAATACAAGTTCCCCAGAACCACTTTGAAGTTGTCGAGAAGGTGGCAACACTCCTTGAATGCAAACCGGACCTGGTTTTTCAAAGGTCTTTGAACCATGCTTTGAAGAGTGGCACTCTCGGGCATGTTCTTGAATCTATGCTAAACGAGAAATACCGAGACACCTTCAACAGCACACGCAACCAACACGACCTAACCCTGTAAGAAGGGGCAATTTAGAATTGATACCTATGTTTCTCTTTTTTTTGGCGATAAACAGCTTTTTTGTGTGGATAAAAGGCTGATTGGCAGCTGGCCAGACTCTGCGAATTGGCATATGATTGGCGAAGTGATTAGTTTTTGTTAACAATCCTTAAAGCTAATTACCAGCTAGAAGGCCAGCTATGGCAACCAAAAAAAGAAAAGCTTCAGCGAAGGAACTTAGTAACGATGAAGCTATTGATAGATTGGTCTGCAAGTTCAGACCTGTGGTTGAGCTATACGAGACTTTCCCGAAAGAACGAAAGGAGGAACTACAGTACTACCTAAAGAGCCTCTTTTACAGCGCTTTAAGCAGTGATTTGCCTGTCAAATTGAAAATTAAATTCAAGGCTGAGTTCATGCAAACTGTAAGAGAAACAATAAAAAGTGTATCTTCCTGATTTGCGTAAGCACTTTCTTTGTGGTTATTCGTCTTCTTTCTTTTGTTCTTGTTTGGGGGAAAGAAAGGCGCGCCCCTCTTTGATTGCTAAATCAAGCCGTTCAAGTTCTGTAATTGCGGTTACGCAATTGAAATGCTTCATTGAGAACGCCAACTTTTGCGGAAAAAAGCCTACCTTTTCTGACTCAAAACATGCCCTCAATAGTCAACTTTATTTTAATTCGAAAGCTAATAGAAAGAACAAACAGTGAGGAAGGTCAATGTCTAAAAAACAATGCTTTGTGATAATGCCTTTTTCTCAAACTACCCAAAACCATACTGAAACATACTGGACTTTACACTTTGAAAAGTTCTTAAAACCGTTGATTGAAGGGAGCGGTGTCTTTGAAGCAGTACGATCTCAGCCCATTAGAGACGATATCGTTCGAGATATAATCACAAAACTCATAGATTCTCCTGTTGTAGTAGCTGATTTAACGGACCTTAACCCAAACGTTTTATGGGAACTTGGTGTCCGCCAGAGCTTTAAGCATGGAACAATTTCGATAGCTCAAGAAGGAACAAAACTGCCATTCGATATTGGCTCCAAATCTACCCTGTTCTACCGTGACAGTAATGTGGGAAACGAACCCTTCTCAGGCGCCTTTAAATCGACAATAGCGGGCTGCCAAAGCGATGCTATCAGCCCTGATAGCACCGTATTGGAGACCATTTCTGGGCGTGGCACATTTTACCAGATTATTCGACGAGAAGAAACGTTAAGGTGTATTGATGCTCTCTCTGAGGAATTGCTCTTTAATCAAGGGTTTTTAGAGCTATTCTTTAAGTGTATAGAAGAGCGAAAAAATCTGTCAAGCGTGAGATTCCATTGTTGCGCGATGGAACAATTACTAGCGACAAAATATCTCGATGCCGCGCAGGAATTCTACAACGAAATGAAAATCATCTACACAAATTCCCTGATTTTGAATAATGCAATCATAATTCACGGCAACAACCATGACGAATACATAACGTTTTTTGGCAAAGACTGGAAGACACTTTTAACCACGAACATAAAGGAACGGACACAAAAGCAAATGGGTATGCTACAGTGCATACGCCAACAGGTTGAACGCATTTATTAGCTTTCTTTGTCCTCAAATCCGCAAATACACCCATTTTTCGCATTAATATATGGCTAAAGTACGGAAAACGTATAAATTGGCGTCATGAAGTGGAAAAAATAAGCTTAGCTGAGCTTCATTAAGAATTTTTCGTCTTCAAACTTCTCAACCATGCTCCAACCTGCATTAAGATGGTTTAGAAGGTTCTTTTCACCCTTGACTATTATGTGAGTTCCGCTCTTTGCCATGTTCTTGGCAGAGAAACCGCTTTTAGGTGAATCATCGGACTTCATTTCCTCTATTGATTCATCGCGGCCTTCCAGCTTTCGAAATTCCTCTGCAGCTTCGTTGACATCTTTTGCCCTTTGAAGGACCTCTTCAAGTCGCTTAAGTTGTTCGTCCTTGTATCCCTGCAACTTGGCGAATGCAAGCAACATCTCGCTTTGAAGTTTCTTTTGGTCTGTTTGCACTTCTTGTACAGTTAAGTAAGGAATGGCCTTTCGATACTCTGCTAAATGCAAAGGTTCTTCAGCCCTGAAGTAGCTCATGTCCAAATAGAGGCCTTTATGACCCATCCATTTTTCTCTGTAAGATGGGTCTACTCCTACGCAGTTTGACCTGAAATATTTGCGCAGTGTGTGAATGTGCAGTTCATACCAGCTGTTTGATTTCTTGGCAAGCCCTGCTCTGTGCAGCAATCTTGCCCAGACTCTGCTATAAGCATCCGCTGTCAGAAACCGCCCGCTGTGGTAAGCGTCGCCAAACAAAGGTGACTCTGGCGTTATGTTTTCCCCTGAAATTTTCCGCTCTTCAAGGTACTGTTTGAGCGCTTCTCTGGCTTCTGGCGTTATGAAGGTTACAAAGAGTTTTCCTGCGCTTGGTCCTCTTTTGCTTCCGAATTTACGGCCCTTCTTTCTCTCAACGGTAAAGCGTGCGACGTCAGGGTATCCAAAATCGACGTCTCCCACTTTCAGCCCTAGAAGAGTATTGATTCTTAAACCGCTGCTTGTGTCACAGTAAATGACGGCTCTATCTCTAGCGCTTGAAGCGTGTTGTAACAGCCGTTTTAAGTCATCTTTGGTTGGCGCTCGGTCGTTTTCTCTTGTTTCGGTTCCAGTTGGCATTTCAATTCTTGCCCAATCGACTTTTACGCCGTTAAGTTCAAACCATTTTTTGACTGCGAAAACGTATCCTCGGACAGAGTTGTGTGACTTGCCCATTTCTTCTAAGGCGTAGTCGATAAACTTGTCAATCTTTTCGCCTGCGTTGACTTGGCCAGAAAGCAGCGCTTGTAGAGCGGTTTCTGGGTCATTGAAGCCTAGATAATTAACGAATTTGGCCACGTAGTTGATGTAGTTTTCAGTTGTTCGCTCGCTTCCCATACGGCGAGGTCCGGCTATTGCGTCGTAGAGTTTCTTGACGCTGGGGTACTTTTCCATGTATTCGCGGGGGAACTTTCGCATTTCTGACGCCAAAAAGGTGTTAGGCGTTGTCCTATTTATAGTTAGTCAGATATTGCCGTCCGAGTAACTCTGAGTTGTCATCCCCTATAAAGGTCAAATAAATGCCTTCTCATCATCCGGCAACCAACAATAAGTCACGCCACAATAAAAGCATTGAAACACAGAATACCCAAAAAATAAAGGCGTTATTTTACGATAAGCACCGGACATTTCGCTGAACGGGCCACACGGTCGCTGGTGCTGCCCAAAATCAACTCCCGCAACCTGCTCTCCCCACCGTGCCCAACTGCAACCAAGTCAAACTTGCCTTCCTCAGAAAACGCCACAATCTGATTCGGCGGATTCCCCTCTCGCAACTCAACTCTCACTTTCAGTCCCGGATGGAACCGCATGGCAGCGTTGGCGACTTTGGTTAAGCTTTCGTTGTGTGTTCGGCGTAAGTCGTTGTTGACTGCTGCTGTGTCTGCTGATATTGTCAGTGGGTCGTGTGGGTTGCTGTAAATTGGTAAATCCACCACGTTTAGAATGGTGACTTCAGCGGAGAATTTTTCGGCAATCTCTAACGCTATCTGTAAGGCTCTTCGCGAACAATCCGAGCCATCGAATCCTACCAGAATTTTAGAAATCAAACATATCCCCAACCATTAATTAGGTTTGGGGCTTGATAGGTTTTTCGCAACATGCTCTTATCTAACCTCTATGCGCAGTGATTTTGTGGCGGGGTTTTGCAAAAACTTTAGAAACTGCCAGCCCCAACCTTATCTGTGAAAAAATGGAGCACGTCTGGGAAGAACTGAAAAAAATCGAAGCGCAAGCACAGCAAATTCGCAGCGAAGCCCAAACCCGCTCTAAACAAATCACCGACTACGCCGACAAACAAGCTGAACAGCTAGTTGAACACGCCAAAGCCTACGCAGAACAAGACGCACAAACCCAAAACGACACTCTCATGAAGCAAGCAAACCAAAAACACGACCAACAACTGCAAGCAAGTCAACAAACCATCGCTGAAGTTCAGACTCAAGCGCAAAAGCGTCTTTCAGAATCTGTGGATTTGATTGTGAAATCAGTTTTGGGGGAAAAGTACGTTGCCCCAGACAATAAAATACGCTAACGTTTTAACCCGCATCGGCGTGCAGCGGGCAGCCTTGTTAAATGAAGCTAAATTGAAGTCGTTGGCGGAAGCGTCGGATTTGGAGGATTTTGTTGCGCAACTGCGTGACACGAGCTACCAAACCCGCCTCCAAAAGGCTGCTGCCCCTTTTGATAGTCGACAACTGGAACGCATCTTCAAAGAAACCTTCCTAGATTTGGCAATTAAAATCACAAAAAACGCGCCTAATTCCGTTAAGCCCTTCTTGATGGTTTATCTTAAACGGTTTGAAGTGGACAACCTCAAAGCCCTCATAAAAGCCTCCTACGCTAACTTTGACGCTGAACAGACACTGGAAAAAGTGAATCTGCAACTGGAAACGTTTCTGGGTAATCGTGCTGTGTTTGAAGAAGCCGCCAAAACCACAGGACTCACCCCGTTAGTTTCAGCGTTGGCTAAAACTGAGTATGCCACGGTGTTGACGCAGGGTTTAGCCAGCTACGACGAAAAAGGCGCCGTAACCTCCTTTGATTTACTGCTAGACAAAGACTACTACGAGAAATTGGCTTCCGCTTATCTAGAGTTGCCTCGTTCTGAGCGTGGGTATGCAGAGTTTTATGTGAAAACCCAAACAGCCGCCTACTTGTTGCCGATGATTTTACGCGCCAAAAACTTAGGCTACGCGGTAAGCACCCTTCGGGCAATTCTTCCTGACCAACCTCTCAGTTTACCTGCATCCACTCTGGAAGACTTGGTGATGGCAAGCGACTTTAACATGGCGCTAAACATTATTTTGCAGACGCCGTTTGGACAATACTTCACGAAAGGGAAAACCCCTGAAGAAACCATAGCCAACGCCCAAATAGCCTTCAAAAAGGCTCTGGTAACGCATGCGGCGCGTTCGCGGGTGTTTGAGGTGTTTAATGTGGGGTTGGTGTTGTCTTTTTTGGTTTTGAAACAAACTGAAGTGGCTAATCTTGTTGCAGTTGCTGTTGGGGTGGAAGCGAAGTTGCCCTCTGAAGATGTTGGGCGGAGTCTGCTTTTGCCCAGTTAATTTGCCGGTTCAGGTTGAGCAAAAGTTAGTTGGGTGTGGTTGAAGGTTTGTTGGTATGGCGTAAAGGGGGTTCCGTTGCCTTGATAGAACTTGCTGAACCACTCGTAAAAATGCAATCTCAGCGAATGAATAAACACAATCATCCCCTCTAGGGCAATTACAAAGAGGTTGCCAAAAACCACAACCACTCCACCCAGAATTAGCGTTAAAACTGAACCTGACCCAATAAGCCCCACAATCACGTAAACCACCAAAATCAGTGCCCAATGCGCCATAAGCAAAGCCAGAATACGCGAATACGACATGGTGTTGCTCATGAGACGCGCAACTAGGTCGCTGCTTTCAAAGAACCGTTCGCCAAGCGATTGTTTTTCTTGGGCAGATTCTTTGTTGGTTTGGTTTTGTCTTGTTATGTGGTTGAATGTGGGTCGGGCAAAAACAAGAAGCAGAAACGGAACTAACGCGAACAGGATGGGTCCACTTAGCCACGCCCCAAAGTCAAGTTGGTAGACTGAGATTAGGTAAACGGAGCCTGTGTAGAACGCGATTTTTGGCGCCGAAGTGAAGGCAAGGTCGGCGTAGTTGTGTTTGAGGGCAAAGTTGGCAGCTTCTAAAGCAAAGCCGCTCATGATTTGGGCGACGCCCACAAAGAGGCTGAAAATCAAGAAGTCCAATACGTTGTTAAAGGGACTAAACCAAAGGGGCGCAAACATTTCTATGCCGAAGAACTCCCCAAACAGTAGCCCTGCAAAAATGGCAGCTAATCCACACGTCGCTAAAATGTAACATACATTTTTGATAGCTGACTGCTTTTTAATCAGCATCCCAACTGCTAAGCCACCAAATAACAAAATCAAGCCATGCCCCACATCCCCAAACATTAACCCAAAAAACAGCGGAAACGTCACCGCAATGAATGGCGTTGGGTCCACCTCATCGTAGTGTGGTACTCCGTAAAGTTTGGTAAGTTCCTCGAAAGGACGCACAAAACGGTTGTGTGCCATTTTTGTGGGTGGGTCAGCTGTTTTGGCGACTTTGTTTTCCAGCACTAGTACGGTGCCGTTTAAGGCGGCGTTTATTTTGTGTTGCAGTTGTCCAAACGTTTTGGTGGGCACGAATCCTTTGAGGGTGGCAAGCCTTTCGGTTTGTTTGCTGCTTTTTTGGGCTTTAAGCAACCCTAACAGGTTCTCTGTGATTTCTTTTGTTGAGGTTAAGCTTTCGCGGTTTTCGTCTGCCAGTTTCTGGATGGCGTCTTGGACCTCTTTTTGGTGCTGTCCAATCTGTTTAAGTTCGTCACTGACAGTTTGCAGGGCTTGGGAAACGTCATGGGGCAAGTCGTCGGGAACTTCCAAAATCTCGCCATGATGCGTTTTAACAATGCGGTCTGCTTCGGTGGCTTGTTTGCTTGGAACCGCCAAACACACAAAGTCTTTATCCTTGCGCATGGTGCAGCGGTGAAAAATCAGCGGCAACCTAGCCAGTGACCTCTCCAAATCAGGCAACTCTCTTTTTGGCACACTGGCAACCGCGACATGAATTAAATGCAGGTCTTTCATGGCGGAAAGGTCTGCATCTATGGTTTCCAGTTGCTGCAGCATCCGATGAATATGCAGTGCCATGTCTTTTTGCTCCTGCAACGCTGCCAATTCGCCTGTTAACGCGTGGGTTTGTTCTTTGAGGTCTTGGACGATTTGGGCGTTTGCTTCTGAAAGCTGCTGCCAATTTTCCGCCGCAACCTGCGCCTTAACAACTGCAGGTGCTTTGAACATGTCCAGTAACCCCGTTTTTGGTGCGGGTAAACGGGTGGTTACGTCTTTGATGTCGGCTAAGGTTTGTTCTGTTTTTTGGATGCGTTGGCTGTATTCTGCGGCTGAATCTTTTTCGGAAGCGTCTTCAATGTGAAAACTGCCAAACGAAGACAAAGCATCTAACGTACGGGTGATGTCTTTTCGTAAGCAAACAATAGATGTAGAAGTCATTCGTTCGGGTCGAAACATGCTCTCTATCAAAATGTTGATTAGGCAAGGCATTTAAGTTTTCATAGGGACGCCTATGTTTGGCTTTGTTATCGGCAACAACGCCTTAGTTACTGGTTTTAAGCTTGTGGGGTTGGAGGGCAAAGAAGTGACCTCCGTTAACTCTGCCAAGCAAGCTATGTCAGAGGCGCTGCAGCGAAAAGATTTAGCCCTAATCGTCATCAGCGAGGAATTTTCCAGCCAAATGCATGACGACATCGACAAAGCCCGCATAGATCACACTTCACCTCTTATCGTTGAATTACCTGGTCCACAGGGTGCCTCTAACGAAACTCGCATGTCCATTTTAATTAGCAAAACTTTGGGTATGAAACTTTAGTGGAGAATTGTACGTGACGTTGCCAAGCATTCGAGAAGGGTTGTCGGCTATTGCAGGCGAAGTTTTAGCGGACGCTCAAAAAGAAGCTCAAGCGCTTTTAGCTGAAGCACAGGCATCTGCTAAGCAGACTCTGCGCAAAAGCAAAGAGCAAGCAGACAAAACCTATGACCAGTTAACTGAGGCTGCATCAGCCAAAACAGATGCAGAAGTGCGCCGCGTGCAGTCTCTAACAGAAGTTAATGCCCGCAACATGCTCTTGCAGATGAAAGAAAACCTGATTGAACAGACTTACCAAACGGCGTTGGAGCAGCTAAGCAACTTTACTCACACCAAACAGTACCGCAGTTACTTGATGGATTCAGTAGTGGAAGCCACCAAAAAAGTGGGAGCTAAAAAAGTCCGCATCCAACTGAACGCAGCTGATGCAGCATGGTTTAAAGCACCTCAACTCAAGGAGGCATCTGAAGCAGTCGGCGCAGAATTAACTTTAATGAAGCAGCGTGGCGAGTGGGTTGGGGGCTGTAAAGCCCAAACTGAAGACCAAAAACTCATCTACGATAACACTATCGAAAGCCGCCTCAAACAAGTTTGGCCCGAGTTGCGCCTTGAAATTGCTAAACTGCTCTTCACCGAGGAGGCTACCTAATGCCCGTTCAAGGATATGTTTCTCGTGTGGCAGGTCCAGTTGTGGAGGCTCAAGGTATGCAGCAAGCCGCTATGCATGAACTGGTTCAAGTTGGCGACAATCACTTGGTGGGTGAAATCATCCGCTTAGACGGCGAAACTGCCACCATCCAGGTTTATCAAGACACTGCAGGCTTAACCATCAGCCAACCCGTGGTGGGCACAGGCAGTCCTCTTTCTGTTGAGTTGGGTCCTGGGTTGGTGGGAAATGTTTTTGATGGCATTCAACGTCCGCTTGAAGAGTTGCGTGACTTAACAGGACCCTTCATTAAGCAGGCGCAGACGGTTACGCCGCTTTCCCGCACCAAACCTTGGCATTTCAAGCCTACGCTTGCCGAAGGTGCAGAGGTGGTTGGCGGTGATATCGTTGGTACCGTGCAGGAAACCGAGCTTATCGAGCACCGTGTTATGGTTCCTCCAGAGGTCAAAGGCAAGTTGGTTTCTGTTGCAGCGGAAGGCGACTACAAACTTGACGACACTGTTGCTAGCATACAAGCTGAAAACAGTGATGTTGAGTTAACGTTGGTTCATAGGTGGCCTGTTCGCAGGGCACGACCGTACATGCAGCGGTTGCTTCCGTCCGTTCCGCTCATAACTGGGCAACGCGTCATCGACACCCTCTTTCCTATATCTAAAGGTGGCAGTGCAGCTATTCCTGGCGGGTTTGGCACAGGAAAAACCATCACCCAACAGCAGCTTGCCAAATGGTCGAATGCTAATCTTATCGTGTATGTGGGTTGTGGGGAACGGGGCAACGAGATGGTGGATGTGTTAACAAGTTTTCCTCAATTGGTGGATCCATTGACGGGGCATCCTTTGATGCAGCGAACTATCCTTATCGCCAACACCAGCAACATGCCTGTCTCGGCACGTGAAGCCAGCATCTACACAGGCATAACCATAGCCGAATATTACCGCGACATGGGCTATGACGTCGCGTTAATGGCGGACTCTACCAGTCGATGGGCAGAGGCGCTTCGGGAAGTTTCAGGACGCCTTGAAGAAATGCCGGCCGAAGAAGGCTTTCCTAGCTATTTGCCTTCGCGTTTGGCAGAATTTTACGAGCGAACAGGTGTGGTTCAGACGGTGGGTTCTCAGCAACGTGTCGGCTCGATTTGTGCCATTGGGGCGGTTTCTCCTCCTGGCGGTGACTTCTCTGAACCTGTGACGCAGCACACGAAGCGCTTTACGCGGGTTTTTTGGGCTTTGGATCCTGAATTGGCGGATGCGCGGCATTATCCTGCGATTAATTGGATGCAAAGCTACAGCGGCTATATTGGGGATTTGACGGCTTGGTGGACAAAAGAGGTTGACAAGCAGTGGAACAGTTACCGTGAAGAAACCATGCGGATTTTGCAAACTGAAGATGACCTTAAAAACATCGTTAAACTGGTTGGTCCTGAAGCTTTGCCTGACAAACAGCGCCTCGTTTTAGATGCTGCTTCGATTATTCGTAATGCTTTCTTGCAGCAGAATGCACTTGACGCCATCGACACGTATTGCAGTCCTCAAAAACAGTTCCGCATGCTCAAAATCATAATCGAATTCTATCGGCTAGCAGTTCGGGTAATTGACCGTGGTGCACCCATATTCAAAATCACTGAGCTTGCAGTCCGCACCGAGATTATGCGCATGAAAACTAGCGTTCCTAACGATAAGTTAGACTCTTTAGATGACCTAGAGCAGAAGATGCATCAACAGTTTAGCCAGTTGGAGGCAACTTTGAGGTAACAGCTATGGCAGGGTCTGGTTTAGAATACAAAGGCGCATCAAACATTTACGGTCCCATCGTGATTGTAGAGAACGCCCAAAACGTTGGCTACGACGAGTTGGTGGAAGTTAAAACTGGAAGCGGCGAAACACGCCTAGGCCGGGTGGTTGAGGTTAGCCAGAAAGCGGTGACGGTGCAGATTTTTGAGGGCACCACAGGGCTTTCGCCTTCCGCAACCCGAACGCGCTTTTTAGGCAAACCGTTGGAAGTGCCTGTCTCGGTGGAGATGTTGGGGCGCGTTATGGACAGTTTTGGTGAACCTATCGATGGGCATCCAAGATTTTTCACTGAAGACAAACGCAACGTAAACGGTTACCCCATTAATCCTACTGCTCGTCAATATCCACGTGACTTCATCCAAACAGGCATCTCCGCCATTGATGCTATGTGTAGTTTGGTTCGTGGGCAAAAGTTGCCTGTGTTTTCTGGTCCTGGGCTTTCACATAATGTTTTGGCGGCGCAGGTGGCGCGGCAAGCGCAGATTCGAGGTGGCGGTGAAGAGTTTTATGTGGTTTTCATCGCTATGGGGCTTGAGCATGATGATGCCGCGTTTTTCCGTAACAGCTTCGAAGCAACTGGGGCTATCAAAAATGTTGCTATGTTTTTGAATCTTGCCGATGATCCACCGATGGAACGTGTCATTACACCGCGTGCGGGGTTGACGTTGGCAGAGTACTTGGCGTTTGAGCAAGATGCGCACGTGTTGGTGTTGCTTACGGATATGACTAATTATTGTGAGGCGCTGCGGGAAATCAGTGCATCGATGGAGGAGGTGCCTAGCCGTAAAGGTTACCCTGGCTACATGTACAGTGACTTAGCTAGCATCTATGAGCGTGCAGGTCGCATTGAGGGTAAGAAAGGCAGCATCACCCAAATGCCCATCCTCACCATGCCCAACGACGACATCACACATCCCATTCCTGACCTCACAGGCTACATCACTGAGGGTCAGATTGTTTTGTCGCGGTCGTTGGAAAAGCAAGGTATCTATCCACCCATAACTATCACCACCAGTTTGTCGCGGTTGATGAAGGATGGCATCGGCAAAGACCGTACTCGCGAAGACCACGCTGATGTTTCCAGCCAACTGTACTCGGCGTATGCTCAATACAACTCGGTGAAGTCGTTAGCCACTATCATTGGGGAGGAGGGGTTGAGCAGTCGTGACCGTGATTATTTGCATTTTGGTGATGCTTTTGAGCGTCACTTGATTAATCAGGGTCAAGACGAAAATCGCTCCATTGAGCAGACTTTGCAGATTGCGTGGGATGTGTTGGCGTTGTTGCCTGAAGAAGAATTAACCCGCATTCACCCTGAATATATGCAGAAGTATTATCCTAAGAAACGTCCGGAGTTTGCATAGAAGTGTCTGCCGAAAACTTGAGCCTCACCCGCATTAACTTGATTTCCACCAAGAAAACCCTGCGGCTTGCTGAATCTGGGCGCGACATTTTAGAACGCAAACGTGACATTTTGCTGCGCGAGTTGCGGCACAGTGTCTTTGATTCTGACCGTGTTAGAGATGAGTTGTCTGAGGCGTTGATGGCGGCGTATGCAAGTTTGCGGGATGCCAAAATTGCCATGGGCGCTGTGGCTGTGGATAATGCGGCTTTGGGAAGCAGTTATGAGGCTGTTTTTATGTTGGATTTTCGCAGCATCATGGGGGTGGCTGTGCCGACAGTTGACTTTCACTCGGGTTCTGATGCTCAACCTGACTATGGGTTTGGCGGAACAAGTGTGGAGCTGGATTTGGCGTTTAAACGGTTTTTAGGCGTGTTGGATTTGTTGGCAAAGCTGGCAACTGCGGAGGGTATCTCGTTTGCGTTGGCAAGAGATGTGAAGCGGACACAGCGGCGGGTTAACGCTTTGGACCACGTTTTGATTCCGTCTTATCGCAACGTGGTTAAACGTATTGAACTGGCGTTGGAGGAGAAAGACCGTGAAGAGTTTGTTAGAACAAAAAAAATTAAACGTTTAGTTAGGAGGCATGTTGAGAGTTGACTTTTAAGTTTGAGGAATTGAAGCGGGTTTTGGTTCCTGTGGATGGCTCGGATTATAGTGTTCGGGCAGCAGAATACGGAATTGCGCTGGCTAAAGATGTTGGTGCAGAGTTGGGGGTTGTGTACGTTGTTGACAGCGTTGTTTTAGACCACATGTCCAAGTTTACGGAACGTGAAAACCTCGAAAAAGACCTCAAAGCAGACGGCGAACGATACCTAAAATATGTTGTTGGCGTCGCGCAAACTCAAAATGTGACGGCGTCTAGTTTTTTGGTTAAAGGGGTGCCGTTTGAGCAGATTACGCATTTTGCCAAAACTTGGAAAGCTGATTTGATTGTGATGGGTTCTTTTGGGCGGCATGGTGCCGACCACATTTTGATTGGCAGTGTTGCAGAAAGAGTAATTGAATACGCGGCTTGTCCGGTGCTGGTGGTTAAGTAGCGTGATGGGTAAAAAACGTTTGCAAGACGAATACGATGCCGCTTTGAAAGAGGTGGATCAGTTAGCTGATGATGCTTTAGCAAAAGTGCACACTGTGGTTGTGGAAATTAAAGCAGATGCAGACAAAGTCGGTGCCGCTGTGGAAGCAAACGTCACTAAACATGACGGGGTTAAGAAAAAAAGTTAATACGCATCCTGTACCAAGTGAGTATAGGAGTTTGACTGTTTGAAGAAGTACGCGCTCATTCTCATCATGCTGCTTCCTCTGCTGCTTATGCCTGCAGTTGGAGTTGCGGTGGTTTTTGCTGTTACCTCTGCGCCTAATGCGCAGGTTGCTCAGCCTCAAGTAACCACTACAACAGGCGCAAATGACCGTTTAGGCATTGCCATAAGCGCTGGTTTAGCTGTTGGTTTAGCTGCGTTAGGTGCAGGTTTAGCCATCAGCGCAACGGGTACTGCAGCCATTAGTGCTTTGGCTGAGAAGCCTGAAACTTTTTTCCGTAGTTTTCTAGTTGTGGCGCTTTCTGAAGCGTTGGCTATTTACGGGTTGATTATGGGTATCTTGCTTTGGCTCAAGCTATAGTTACCCCCCCTCTTTCTGAAAATGCCCTGTTTGGGCTTGTTTTTTGATTTTGGATTTGTTTTACAGTTTTCTTGAGGGTTCAGGTGGGTTGTGGCGGGTTTGGCTGGGTTTTTTTGGGTTTGGATTGGTCGTGTGTAATTGGCTTTTTGGGGCGCGGAAATCTTCTTTTGTTTCGTCTGCTTGAATCAATCGGTGATTACTTGCCCCTAACCCGACCCGTCACATTCAAAACTTCTCTGCAGTGCCGTAACCGTTTTCAGGTTCCGCGGCTTTTGCGCTGGGAATACAAACTTGAATCCACCCAAACCTTGGAGGTTTCTGTCAAGTTCGAACAAACTTGGAGCAGCCGCGAAACGTTCTGCGCCAACATGGGCAAAGACGGACGCATAGCCATCCCCAAACTCATATACCGCCTGCTAAAAAACACCTGTGGGTCTGACCCCACCGATATTGTGGATGTAGAATTGATGCCGTTTGGCTGGACCGAAAACGAAGACACCTAAGCTTGATGTTTGGCGTCTTGTTTCTCTTCAGCTACCATCCGCTTCAGTTTCTTCTCCATCTCCAACTCGTAAGCATGCTCTTTTACGGGCGCCGCTAAATGCATATGCCCATACAGCAAAGTGTCTGGCACGATGCGTTGCTCACCTGCTTTTACTTGGGTCACCTTGTCATCTATAAAGTCGTCAAAGTCTTCTAAAGCTTCCACAATCCAGTAACCTTCACTTTTCGTCAAAATCTTGACTTTGTGGATTCCTTTGTAGTAACGAATTTGCTCCGCCAAAAAAGTTCACCATCATTGAACTACACTTGGGCAAATAAAAATACGCGCCCACTAGCTAAACAGCGTGCTCAAACAAAAGTTGAGCTGTTTAAAGAAAAAAGGGAAGCCTTAGGTTTCTTCATCAGTTTTCTTTTTGACTTTGCTTGCCATTTCTCGAAGTTTACCTTCCATCTGTTGTTCTGCACCTTTAGCCCGCTCAGAAGCGTCCCCTGTAAGTTTCCCTACTTCACTTCTAAGTTTGCCTTCAGCCTGTTTGGCTTTTCCTTTTGCTTCTTCTTCATTCAAACAAACCGTCTCCTGTTCAAAGTAAAAAGTGTTGAATTCATAAGCCTTCACTGTCACGTGGCGTAGCCACATATCGGCTAGATTCTGCTAAGCAGCGACAAAACCGCAACCACCAAGAACGCTATGCCTGCCAAGAACACGCTGCCCGTCAAGAACCACACTACCACAGCGACGATGATGGCGGGGATGAAGATGATTAGCAAGCTTACGAGCAGAATTACGATTATGCCGATGGTTATCAGTACTAAGGCGGCGATTATGTCATTGGTTAAATTTCCTAAAATGCTTTGTAGTAATAATAAAAACGCCAAAAAGTCTACGTGCATATTCGCACCATTATAACTCAACCTGAAAGCGGGCTATAACTTTTTCGTCACCCTAACTCCGCGGCGCTTGAGTGCTGTGCTGTTAGTCGCGTTGTTGAGAGTTAACCTTTTGTACAATGGCGCGTTTAATTACTTGTTTAGAGGTGACGTTTTGTCCACTGAAAAAGTTATAGAAATTAAACATGCCCCTCACATGCCTGACCCCGCACAAGTTGCCACCGAAACCGAAAAAGAAACTGCGGAGCCACAACCCGACATCGGCGCACAACTTGAAAGCCTTCGAGAAATGATTCCCAAAATCCGCGAAACCATAACCGAACTCAAAGGCGCCCAAGTGAGAGTTAAAGACTGGACAGTAACCTTTGGAAATGTGGAATCAGAGTTTATTTTTGATTTATCCCTAAAGCTAGCTGTGAAACCACAAACACCAGAGTAAGCTTCCTTCAACCCTTTTTTAAACTATGCATGCTCGTTTAGGGTAGACCCCGCTCCACTTTTAGGCTAGGTGAGGTCGCATTCGTGTTCAGGTCGAATCTGCAACACATCTTCAATATAGCCCCGCAAAAGCTCCGCCACACTCCACGCTTGCGCGACGCAGCCACGCGACAAATGCGGCGGGTCACCATCAAAAATCTCATTCACCGTCCCCAACCCGCCTTCTAAAATTTGCTGCTCAAAAAGCGGCTGAACAACATTTTTGACAACAAACGCCACGCTTTCAGTGTTGTGACCATGCGCCCTAAAGTAGGCTTTCATGAACGGACCCAGCAGCCACGGCCAGATGGTGCCGTTGTGGTACGCTTGGTCGCGCATGTTCATGTCGCCGTTGTAGATGCGTTGATATCGGGGGTCACGGCGTGAAAGGGTTCGTAATCCGCGGGACGTAAACAACTCCCTCTGCACGACGTCAACGACGGCGCGGTTTTTCTCTTGGCTTAAAATGGAAAAGTCAAGCGAAACCGCAATTATCTGGTTAGGGCGCATCGACAAATCTGCCTGTCCGTCTTTGATGGCGTCGAAGAGGCAGTTGCGGTTTTGGTCCCAGAATACGCTGCGGAAGCTGGTTTGGGTTTGCTGCGCCATAGCCGCGTACTTCTGGGCTAATGGGGCTTCGCCGAAATGTGCTGCCAGAACCTGCATTACTTTCAGGGCGTTGTACCAGAGGGCTTGGATTTCTACGGCTTTGCCCTCTCGAGGGGTAACCGCATCCATCCACGTTAACTTAGGTCCATGCAAAAGCAAGCCGTCCGTGTCAAGTTTTATGCCAAAATCCGTGCCTGCCTCATGATGCTCAATTATGGATTTGAGGGTGCTCCAAAGGTTGGTTTGCACAAACGCCCAGTCCTCAGTGTATTTGAGGTACTGCAACACGGCGTTGATGTACCACAACGTGCCATCTACGGTGTTGTAGAGGGTTTCTCCTGACTGGTCCAACACAAGGTTAGGAATTAAGCCGCGGCGGCAGTGTTTGGCAAAGCTTAGCAGCACTTGACGTGCTTCAGCAAACCGCCCCGTAATCAACATCAATCCTGAAAGTGAAATGAAGGTGTCGCGTCCCCACGGCTCAAACCAAAAGTACCCCGCAATAACTGAACGCCGCCCCACGCCGTCTTGGACCGCAAACGAATCCGACGCTAAAAGCAGCCAATTCAGCCAATCCGAAACAGGCACCTGCCGATGTGCCGCATAAAAACCGTCCAAAAAGCTGCTGTACGCTTCTAAGCGGTTTGTCAGCAGATGTTCAAAGTTGGTGCTGGTGGTTCCCGCTTCAGCTATGACGTTTAGGGCGTCGGCTTGTTTTTCGCTGGCAACCGCTGCTATGCCAAACTTGAATTGGTCTCCAGCGTTTAATTTGACTTCGTAGTAGCCGGGTTGGTAGCAGTCGTCGGTGGCAGCTTCCCCTCGCGCCTCTTCTTCCCGATAACGCAGCCCCTCAACCCACCGAGCCCGCTCCGCAAATGCTCCAGCGGTGGAACGCAAAATCAACGTTGCCTTCGGAGAAGCAAAACTAAACCTGACCTCACGCAGGTCATGTTCCATCAAAAACTCCAACGGATTCGCCAAGTGGTCAACGACGGAGTGAAAATGACGGCAAGTAATCATAGGGTACACGCGGATGTTCGCGTCCCCGCCACTTTGGTTGTTGGCTTCGTAAAACGTTATGGTGAGGTTTTTGCCATACGGCATCCCCACAGTCTTCTTCAACTCTACCCCTCCAGCTAAATACGTGTATCTGGGCAGCGGTGTAAGCGTAAACTCTTTCAGAAACTGAAACCCCTTCGGGTAAAGGTTCCCCTCAAACTCGTTAACCCCCAACTGCGCGGTCTTGTCGCCTAATAGGATGTCTTCGTCGAGTTTGGTAAGGCAAACCGTTCGGTCGCCAGGCGGATGCAGCGCCGCCACCAACAACCCATGATATTTGCGGGTGTTTAACCCATTCACCGTGCAAGCAGCGTAACCGCCCAATCCGTTAGTGATTAGCCATTCGTGTTGGGTGGCTTGGTTAAAATCGGCAAGCATGTCAGGTTTAACGCTTAAGGTGGGCAGTTTCACGTTCTGTTTGCCTCCGCAGCTGAAGTTCTTCAAAACCGCTACCTAGACCTCTGAAGGGCGTTTAATATAACTTTAGCCAACCAAAAAACAAGGCTAAAAACAGGGGGTTACATGAGTTTGGCGACGTTTTTGTGCCGCGGAACACCAAAATAGTTAGCCACAGGCGTGCACTTGGTGCGGAACATCAGAAAGTGCGGCTTTTTGAGTTCATATTCGGTTAAGGTTTCGGCGTAGCCCATGCCTTTGGCGAAGACCAGTTTGGCGTCGTCGTAGACTTTGAGAAACTCGGGGCTAACCAGCTTCATTTGCAGCCCCACCGCGTCAGCACCTGTCGTCACCACTTTGTCAGCAATTTTATCCATCCCACTGAACGCCACATCTTCCATGGTGGCATCGTTAATCACGGGCGCCTCCTTAACCCCATACGTCACGTGCAGCCCCATGTTCTTAAGCTGCTCCACCAACAACGTATCAAACACAATTTCGCCCGCGTTATCTGCCAAATACAAAACTTTCCCCGCCTTGTTAGCCAACTCATACGCTTTGTCTATATCATCGATAACTAAGTCTTTTGCAGCGGAAGCAATGGTTTTGCGCAAGTCTTTAAGTGTGAAGTTGTGGCCGGGGATGTCAAATTCCATGATGTTGCCTACAATGGCGCAAAGGCAGGCACGTTTAAAACGGTCTGGTTGACTGTACCCTTCGTCCACAAAGTTGTGCGCATACGGCAAAAGCGTTTTGGCTTTTTCGTTGCTGAGTTTTTTGGTTCGCTGGTAGGGGTCGCGGTTGCTGGTTAATTTGCGGATGATTTTGTCGCGTTTGGTGCCTAAATCCGCCGCGTTCGAGGTGGGTTTGAATTCGCGGTTAACTAACTTTACAATCTCAGCTAAGCAACGGAAACGCAACGCTGGATTAGTCGTTGCCAAATACGTTTCGGCGCAGCCCCGAGAAATCAGGCAGCTGGCACATTCAGGCTCCACTTTCATGCTCTGTCACGGTTTTGCTGAGTCCGCAAAGTCACGCAGCACGATATATGGATTTTTCGCTTTCACAATGCCACTTGCCACAAGCACACCCTGCGCACCCAACTTGAGCGCTGTTCCCACATCTTCGCCTGTGCTGATGCCTGCACCGCACAGAATAGTGGCGTTGGGGTCTACTTTTTGGACCAGTTTTACGGTGTCGGTTATGACTTCGGGTTGGGCTTTACTGACGGCAATCCCGCTGCCGATGAGTTCGGGCGGTTCAATGCTGACCATGTCTGGATAAAGAGCAGCAGCCGCCGCACTGGTGGCAGGATTGTTGGTGCACAAGCAGCTGATGAGGTCGTGTTCTTTGGTTAATTGTACAATGGCGTCGATTTCAGCCAGTTTCAGGCGTCGCTCGGAGTGGTTAATGATGGTGCCCACAGCGCCTGCCTCCTTAACTGCCTGCGCCAACACGTGCCCCGTGCTGCTGCCAGGCTTAATTGGGTCAATGTGCTGGGCATAAACAGGAATCTCCACTGCCGCGGCGACCGCTTGTAGGTCAGTAAACTGCGGAGCCACTGCGATGTAGACGCCAGTTTCCTTGCTTGCTTTCTCAGCTTGTTTGGCAAGTTCCACGGCTCGTTTGCCCGTGGCTTCGAGGTAGGTTTTGAAGTTAACAATTACAATTGGGGTTTGAAGCTTTGGCTTCATAGTGCAATCCTGCTCCTATGTTCCAAAATTAACTAATAACATTTTGCCTAGACAACGCAACAAAAAGAAAAAAGTTACCTTTAGGCTGCGCTAGTGATGGTTGGAGCCGCAGCAATCTTTGCTGCAATGTCCTGAGTTAACATGCCCATCAACTGCCCATCCTTAACCACCGCAATACGTTTGGCCCCTCGTTCACGAATAATTTTCAGGGCATCAGTGATTGTTTGGCCCTGCTCCAAAGTCAAAAGCGGCGTGTACTCCAATTGTTTGGTCAACGTTTTTTCAGGGTCCTTTCCACGCACAATTTCCTTAAGAACATCGCGGTCACTGATTAAGCCAACTGATTCATTGCCTTCAGTTATCAGAACGGAGTTGACGTTGTTTTTCAGCATAATGGTGACGAGGCGGGCGACGTTTTCTTTGGTGGAAACCTTGACTGCGGGAAGTTTCATGCCTGCAGCTTGAGATGTAATTTCAGAAAGGTCTGTGCCGCGCTTCCAAGTGTCGTTGAGCATTTCCGTGACGCGTTCGCTGGATTTGGGGTCGTTTGTGAAGAAGGTGTTGTTGAGGTAGAAGAAGGATTCATCGGTGAAGTCGTCAAGCGGAGCCGACTTGAACATGAACAGGTTTCGATTGTCTACAAGCATCATGGTCATGTAGTTGATGGGGACATGTTTGATTTCATACTGACGAGCAAGCTTTTTGGCGGCGTCCAAGTTATCTAAATCGATGGGTGCCATTAACCGAAACTTCACTCCCGCCTTGTGGTGCTTCTCAAAGGGGTCTTTTTCGATAAGTCGAATAAGGCTCTGCGAAGAAGTTATCAAAACAACGTCTTCTTTGGCGTTGTCTAAAATCTGTTCGACTTTTTGCCATGCTTCTGTGGGGTCTTTAATGACGCTGGTTTCGCCCACGGGCACGCCTGTTTTGAGTTCGTCTATGCGGCTGTTTGCGTCAATGCCGCTTTGCCACATTTGAGCAAAAAACGCTTTCAAAATCGAAATAAACATCTTGTCATTGATCCACAGGCCTTCATCTTCTATGTTGAGGATGGAGGCTTCGTCTCCGCTGGATGCGTACAAGATGGCTTCTTCGTCGTCTTTGATGAGGAAGCGGGGGAAGTATCGGGAGTTAAAGTTCAAGTGGCGCGTTTCTACTTTCACGTTTTCGGCGTTTATGCGTTTTTCGAGTCGTTCCATGATGCGGTAGTTTTCTTTGGAGATGTCTGCGATTATCTTGAAAAGCAGGTCTTGTTTTTTGGATGAATCTATGATGGCGTCAAAAACTCCACCGATGTCTTCTTGAATGACTCCTAACCCGGTGGTTAACACGTAAACGTTCTTTTCGGCTTCGTCAATCATGCCCAGCATTTTGGCGTGGATTTTTTTCTTGCCGCTTATGACGCTGAATTTGGCGACTGTGTAGTCCGATTCGGGGGCACTGACGGTCCGCCAAGACGCCAGCAGACTTTCTTTCTGCAGACTGAGGTTTTCCACTTCACCTCTTTTTGCGTCAATGAACGTTTCTAAAAGGTTAATGAATGGAACAACGGTGAATCTGGTGGGTCTTTCAAGGGTGGCTTCTATGAATCCTTTTTCTTGCAGTTTCTTGAATGTGCGGTACGCTTGCACGCGCTCCATTTTTAGCCGTTTAGCTACAAAACTGGTTGACTGCGCGCCGCTTTTTGCTAGAAACATATAAACTTGAACTTCCCGTTTCGAGAAACCTAGATTTTGTAAAAACTTCAAAATGTCTTTTTCACTCACGTTGACTCAACCTATTATTACAAGTTGTTACAACAGGGTTGATACAACCGCTATAATATGTAACTACATGTTTAGATATATAAGCAATACGAAAACTCATGAACTACGACAAAACTATGTTTTCGGCAGTTCAGATGTAGGTTGGAAGATTCAGTATTATTTATAAGGAACAACTGCAAAAGTTAAAGGTGGTCTATTTCTGGAAACGGAAAAGACGCGCCTGTTTGCTGTCCAGACTAATCTATCGTCCTAGCATACAGGCACACTTTAAAGAGGAAGGCATCTTGGAAAACTCCAAAAAACACATTCTTGTAATTGATGACGATAAATCCATCCTTCGAACTTTTACACGTATTCTCCAAAAGAAAGGCTACGAAACCGACGTCGCCGAAACAGGAAAAGAAGCCTTGGAGAAATCCAAGAAAAAAAGCTATGACCTAGCTTTAATTGACATCCGCTTACCCGACATGGACGGCACAGATTTGCTTGTGAAAATGAAGCACACCATGAAAGATGCCCTAAAAATCATGATCACAGGCTTTCCCTCATTGGAAACTGGCGTTAAGGCTCTTGATGAAGGTGCAGACGCCTATTTGGTGAAACCAGTAAAACCTGAAGAGCTTCTTGCACTCATAGACGAGAAATTTAAAGCTAAAGCCCAAACCAATAAAGCTGTCACCTTAGCATAACGCCTGTGGCACCTCTTTTTTACTTTCGCTTCCTTAGTTTTTGGGTATTTCATTGCCTAAAGTTACAAGTTGTGACTGTACCTATACAACAACACACTTTTGTCAGTGGTTGCAGCACGTAGCTACAACGTCTTAAATAATTTTCAAATAGATAACACTAAGCAACCGAGCTTTTGGAGAGAAAAGATGTTTTATGCAATCTACCACAACCACCGAAATATCTACCCCTTCTACTGTTTTCGCGGGCAAATTCCAAAGACCAGTCACTAAACGTTTAACCCCTGCCGACTATTCTCAGGCAGGCATTTTGAAATCCTATGACTGGTCTGTTGCAGAACGCGAAGCCCATGACAAAGACATGGAAAAATACCGAACCTATTTGATGAAATTGTGCTCTCTTTCACATGAAGTCGAACAGCAATTCCCGAGGACGGATGAGTAATGGTCAAACGACTTCTAGGCGCCGAAGATGTTGGCTTTAAGATAGAAACTGAGTTGGTCTCCAACTATGTGCGTTTGTGCCTGTCTGAAGGCGTAAAACCAGACGATGCCTACAAAGAACTAAAACGCAGACTGCAAACTGTCAAAGAACTCAAAGCCAAATCCAAAGCCTAACGCGCCCATATGTTTGCGTTGCTTGCGTATTTTTCTGTATTTGTTAATGGTTTTTCGATTGTTACCAAAGACTGCAGCCCCTCAATTCTTACGGTAGGCGACATTTTTAGTTACGTAATCTTGAACCATTACTGAGTGCTCAAACGCCAACGGCGGCAATTCCTCGAGACTGAAAAGCTTGATTTCTCCGATTTCGCTGTCCTGCCTTTTCCACTCGCCCCCAACCGGTTGCACCACGTAGCAGGCAGGATAATAATTGTATTCATAGCCGCCCTCTGCGCCTTGTTCATGATAATCACCCACTTTGCCCACAACCTCTACCACAAGACCTGTTTCTTCTTGTACTTCACGCACGACCGTTTGGTCTTGGTTTTCGCCTGGTTCGCTGCGCCCGCCTGGAAGCGCCCAGTAACCCACAAACGGCGGGGTGAGTCGTTTGATGAGTAAAATTTGGTTGTTGGAGTAGGGGATGATGGCGGTGGCGGTTTTTCCTTGGAACGGTCTTGGCATGTTTAAAGGGTTCTTGCGGTGGGGTTTAACTGTTTCCTAGTCTAAAAATAGTTGATTAAAAGAGGGTTATTGTCGGATTTGTCCTTTGCCCAAAACAAAATACTTCGTGGTTGTCAGGTGCTGTGCACTCATGGGTCCACGGGCATGCAGCTTCTGAGTAGAGATGCCGATTTCGGCGCCTAACCCAAACTGGTTGCCATCAGTGAAGCGTGTGCTGGCATTCCAGTAAACCGCGGCTGAATCCACTTGTTTGATGAATTTTTGGGCTTTGTCAAAGCTTGCGGTGAGGATGCTTTCGCTGTGTTTGCTGCTGTACTTGTTGATGTGTGCAATTGCCGCATCTAAGCCCGCGACAACTTTGACGCCTATGATTAAGTCAAGGTACTCGGTGTACCAGTCTTCTTCCGTGGCAGCTTTAACGTCGGGCACAAGGGTTTGGGTTGTTTGGTCACCGCGGATTTCCACCCCTTTCTCTCGCAAAGCCGCAATGGCTTTAGGCAAAAACTCCTCCGCAATTGCCGCGTCCACCAGCAACTTCTCGGCGGCGTTGCATACGCCGGGGCGTTGGCACTTCGCGTTAACCACAATGGCGACTGCTTGCTCAAGGTCGGCGTCTTCAGAAACATAGACGTGACAGTTTCCAGTGCCTGTTTCGATGACGGGGATGCGGCTTTTCTCGATGGTTGTGCGAATGAGGTCGGCGCCGCCTCTAGGAATAAGGACGTCGATGTATTGGCGCATGCCCATCAGTTCTTCGGCGGCTGCACGGTCGGTGAGGGGAACCACTTGGATTGCGTCTGCAGGGATAGCTGACCCTGTTAGGGCGCCGCGTAGCACTTCACCAATGGCTACGTTGCTGTGTATGGCATCTGAGCCGCCACGCAAAACTACGGCGTTACCTGACTTGATGCATATACCTGCCGAGTCTGAGGTCACGTTTGGGCGTGACTCATAAATCACCCCCACAACCCCCATGGGGACGCGGAGTTGTCCTATGATTAAGCCGTTGGGGCGTACCCAAGTTTTCTCAATAGCCCCCACTGGGTCTGCTAACGCGGAGACTTCGCGCAGTTGCTTAGCCATTTCAGCGATTTTTTTCTTATCCAAAACCAGCCGATCCAGCAACGATGCCTTTAAGCCTCGGGCTTTGGCTGCTTCAACATCTTTAACGTTTGCAGCTAAAATTGCTTCCATGTTTGCTTCCAAGGCGTTTGCCATGTGGCATAGGGCGATGTTTTTTGCGTCGCTGGACGCTTTGGCAACTTCATAGGAGGCGACGCGGGCTTTTTGGCAGATTTCCAGTATGGTGCTCATTTTTCTCCCTCAATAAGGTGAATGTTTCGGTGTTCAATTACTTCTTTGGGGCAATCGGCGCCCAGTTTTTTCTGTACATCTGATACTTGTTGACCCTTAATTAGGTTTAACTCGCCGCTGGTGTAGTTGGGGTTACCTTTGGCGAATTCTTTGCCGTCATGGTCAATTAGGCTAACTACATCGCAGGTTTTGAAGTGCCCCACCACCTTGGTCACGCCCACTGGTAAGAGGCTGGAGCCTTCCAAAATCGCTTTTTTCGCGCCTTCATTTACATAAATTTGTCCCTTCACCGCAGCGCCGTATGCAATCCAGCGTTTAATGGCGGGCATTTTGCGTTGAGCTTTAAAATAGGTGCCTACCTCTTTGCCGCCAAGCACATCTAAAATCACGTTCTCGCGGCGCCCATTCGCTATAACTAGGGGAATGCCGCAGGAGGTGGCGATTTCGGCGGCGCGAACCTTGCTTTGGATGCCGCCTCTGCCCATTTTGCTTTTACCCCCTAAGGCACTTTTAAGTTCAGTGGTTACGTTGTTGACGGTGCGAATTATGGTGGCGTCGGGGTTTACGGGGTCACTAGTGTAAAGTCCTTCCACGTCTGAGAGGATGATCACGAGGTCGGCGCCTATGGCATTAGCTACCAAGACGCTGAGCAGGTCGTTGTCGCTAAAGTTTACGCGGTAGCCCTCGTTAACGGGCATCAGTTCCTCGACGCTGGTGACGTCGTTTTCGTTAATAATTGGCACAACCCCTAACTTCAGCAGCATGCCTAACACGTTGCAGGTGTGCAGATAAGCTGCTCGGTTGGAGAGGTCTTCAGCAGTTAACAGGATCTGAGCAACTTTGACACCGTATGGACGGAAAGCTTCACGGTACTTTGCCATCAGTACGCTTTGTCCTGTGGCTGCGGCTGCTTGTTGAAAAACTATGTCTTTGGGTTTGCCTTGGGTGCCCAATTCCGCTTTGCCCGCTGCCACTGCACCTGAACTGACAAACACAACTTGGTCGCCGTTTTTGACTGCTTGGGCTATTTGTTTGGCTAGTTGCGCCATCTCTTTTGTGTCAAGGTTTCCTTCGTTTGTGGTTATGCTGCTGCTTCCAACTTTAACCACAACCAGTCTTTTCCGCATGTGCGTCCCCTGCTATTCAGTACGCTTGCACTTTAAAATATAGCCTTTGCCTAACCCCTTGCCTTCTACAGTAACGTGGGGACGGTTATAGCTGCTTGGACGTTATCTGTAGTTATGTAGCGAAAGCATATATACTGAAAATGAAGAAAGGGAATACAAAAATTTCAAAATGAGCTGTTAGCATGATATACCCTTTCCAAATTGCAATTAATAGCCCAGTTGTTTTTTGGATCGCACCGATTGCAGGTATACTGGCAATAGCAGTATCGCTTTTGTTGATGTATCGAATCGGAAAAATGAGCCCGGGTGGCGCTAAAGCCGTTGAAGTCGGCAACGCAATCCGTGAAGGCGCATACGCGTTCCTGAAACGACAATATAAAACCATAGCAATAATCACCGCAGTTATTTTCGTACTGTTGTGGGTTGCTTTACCAACGGGTCCACTAGGCGTAGGTACAGCCGCAGCGTTTCTGGTAGGCGCAGTTGCCTCCCTAGCTGCAGGCTACATAGCCATGGACAACGCGACTAAAGCCAACGTACGAACCGTTGCAGCCGCAAAAGACGGCGCAGAAAAAGCCCTAAAAACCGCCTTTTACGGCGGCGCAACCATGGGCATGGCCGTTGTCGGTTTGTCACTTTTAGGCGTAAGCATTCTGTTTCTGCTCTACGGCGGATACGGCGCCCTATTTGGTCAAACCGTCGACGCAAGCTTAGGTCGGACTGCTGCAAGCGGCATTGTCGGTATGGGTTTTGGAGCTTCCTTAATTGCCTTGTTTGCTCAACTCGGCGGCGGCATCTACACTAAAGCAGCTGATGTCGGCGCAGACTTGGTGGGCAAAGTGGAAGCGGGTATCCCTGAAGATGACCCACGTAACCCTGCAGTCATCGCCGACAACGTTGGAGACAACGTAGGCGACAGTGCAGGCAGAGGTGCAGACCTCTTCGAATCCGCCACTGGCGAAAACATCGGTGGCATGATCATCGGCGGTCTCATCAGCGTAACAACAGGAAACTTGATCTTCCTGATTTTCCCCCTCATTGCACGTGCTCTGGGTATATTTGCAACTTTAATCGGCATGCCCTTTGTGAAACTTAACGAAGCAGAAGCCAAGCACCCAATGAAGGCTCTGCGAAAAGGCATGCTCGTCACCACAATCGTCGCAGGCATCCTGTTCCTCATTGCAGACATTGCCTTCTTGGAAAGTAACCTTTACCTGTACGGCTGTTTGCTTTCAGGTCTAGCTGCAAGCGTTGCCATCGACTACATCACCGACTACTACACTGGACGCGACCGTGGACCAGTAGTAAAGATTGCCAAAGCCAGCGAAACTGGCAGCGCAACCAACATCATCACTGGCTTCGCCGTAGGTCTTGAAACAACCGCTTTGCCTATTGTCTCCTTAGCTATCGCCCTCATAACCTCCTACTACCTCGGTACACAGTTCGGTGCAGGCATAGGCATTGATCCCTTCATAGGCGGCGTCTACGGAACCACCTTAGCCACCATGGGTATGCTCGCAGTTATGGGCATGGTCTTAGCGCTTGACGGCTTTGGACCAATTGCTGACAACGCAGCCGGCATCGCTGAAATGTCTGGCGAAGGCGGCGCAGAAGCCACCATGGAAGCCCTCGACGCAGTTGGCAACACCACCAAAGCCCTCACCAAAGGCTTCGCGTTAGGCTCAGCATTGCTAGCGGCTCAGTTACTGTTCCAAACCTACCTTGAAGAAGTCAGCTTGCAAACGGGCGTTGCTGTAGAAATCAACATCTCTAACCCCGCGGTACTGGTTGCAGCCTTCATAGGCGCCATGATTCCGTTCTTCTTCTCGGCACAAGCAATTAGTGCCGTAGGCAAAGCAGCGGGTCAAATGGTCGCAGAAGTCCGACGCCAATTCCGCGAAATCCCCGGCATCATGGAAGGCACAGGCAAACCTGACTATGGCAAAGCAGTAGACATCAGCACCACAGCAGCACTCAAAGGCATGGTCGTACCAGCACTAATCGTCGTAGTGGTACCCATTATTGTCGGTGTCCTTATGGGACCTGCAGCAGTCGGTTCACTAGTGATCGGCGCAACTCTTACCGCAGTGCCCCTAGCTCTGTTCATGAACACAGGCGGCGGTGCATGGGACAATGCTAAGAAACACATCGAAGCAGGCAACTTTGGCGGCAAACGCAGCCCCGCACACGCAGCGGCAGTCGTAGGCGACACAGTTGGCGACCCACTCAAAGACACCGCAGGACCAAGCCTTCACGTCCTCATCAAGCTGCTCAGCACGCTGTCAATAGTGTTCATCCCACTATTCTTCAACCTGCTGCACTTGATCTAAACTGGGAAGTTTTTTCCTCTTCCCCCAAAACTTTTTTCTTTCTTATCCTGTCTGCGTATAGCATATAACCCAGAACCACTCTAGTATAGTTGCGTATTTTCAGGAGACTCAAATGGGGCTTTTTGTAAATCGTGTGGATGCAGGGCAAAAGCTTGCTGCCGCCATACAAAACGTGAGCCAACACGCCATAGTTTTAGCCATTCCCCGAGGCGGCGTAGTTGTAGGCTACCAAATCGCCCACGCCCACAACATACCCTTAGACATAGTCATAACCAAAAAAATTGGGGCGCCAAACAACCCTGAATTAGCCATCGGCGCCGTCGCAGAAGACGGAACCTTTCTAGCGGACTATAGTATAATCGAAATGCTTGGCGTATCCCAAGCCTACATTGACGGCGAAATACAACGCCAAAAACTGGAAATCGAACGCCGAATCAAATACTACCGCGGCAATGTCCCGTCGCCTTTGCTTGAGGGGTGTGATGTTTTTTTGGTGGATGATGGCGTAGCTACAGGCGCCACCTTAAAAGTTGCCTTACAATTTCTGCAGCGCAAAGCCAAAACCGTAACCGTCGCCGTGCCCGTCGGACCACCCGATACGATAAGGGCACTGGAAAAAGACGCTGCCCGCGTTATATGCTTAGCCACCCCTGATCCGTTCTATGCCATCGGCGAGTTCTACGAAGACTTTTCCCAAACAACTGACCAAGAAGTAATTGAGCTTTTAGAAAAAAGCAGAAGGAGGTGACGGCATGGAATCAGTGAGTTCTCAAAAAGGCGAAGTACAAATCCCAACAGGAACCGCCTTTGTGAAGGGCAACTTAAAAGTGCCAAATAGCGCCCGCTCAATTGTAGTTTTTGTCCATGGAAGTGGAAGCAGCCGTTTTAGCCCACGAAACAACCACGTAGCTAACCTGTTGAATAAGCAGTCCATAGCTACTTTGCTTATGGATTTGTTAACTTCTGAAGAGGCGTCGGTGGATAAGTTTACGGGGCAGTACCGGTTTGATGTTGCTTTGCTAGCAGAACGCCTTGCAGATAGCACTGTTTGGCTTAAAACTAATCCTGAAACGACTGCTTTGTCTATTGGTTATTTTGGAGCAAGTACGGGGGCTGCTGCAGCGTTGATTGCAGCTGCTGAGCATCCAAGTGAAATTAATGCCGTGGTTTCCCGAGGCGGCAGACCCGACTTGGCAGGAGAAGACCTCGTCAAAGTACAAGCGCCAACGTTGCTTATTGTTGGCGGGGACGACTTAGAGGTTTTGGCGCTGAACCGAGAAGCGTTCAGGCAGATTCGGGCAGAAAAACGCTTAGCGATTGTGCCTGGCGCAACGCATCTTTTTGAAGAGCCTGGAAAACTAGATGAAGCTGCAGAGCTTGCCATTGCATGGTTCAAAAAGTACCTGTAAACAGCGCTCTGCGTTCACTTTAACTGACCTCTCCCCCATGCACAGAGTTACTGTTCGGGACGACCGCTTATAAGCAAAAAACACACCAAGGAAATCTAACTACAGGAGAACCCCCAAATGTCCCAAATACTGCTCACCCGAAGTGTCGCTCAACAACTCTCAAAGCTATTCAAAATCAACACACCCGAAGTTGACTTCCTATTTCCAGGCTTTGCCTCAGGCGACTTCGCCCTAGTCAACACAGCACCCACCACAACCTATCTCTCCTCGCTGCTCTGCGTCCGAGCCCAATTACCCCAACAACTAAACGGCTTAAACAGTGACGTAGTCTTCATCGACGGCGACAACACCTTCAACTCCGCCCAGGTGGCACGCATCGCCAAACTCTTACACTTAGACATCAAACAAGTCATGGACAAAATCCACGTTCACCACGTAACCAGCGCGTACGAAGCAACCTCAACAATTCTAGACCGCCTCAAAAACACAGTAGAAAAATACAACGCAAAACTCGTAATCGTCTCTGATATTGCTCGCCTGTTTCTTGATGACGCAATCTCAGATGAAGAGGCAAATCGGGTCTTTAGTCAAATTTGCGCTTACCTGCAAAGCTTTGCCCGTCAAAACCAAATCACCGTAGTGGCAACTTACAATCCGCGTCCGCGAACCAGCCGCAACAGCGAACTCCAAACCGTCAGTTACGATAAAGCAAACGTGGTTATCAAAATTACTCAAACTACCTATGACCGCGAATTTGCGTTAGAGAAGCATCCGCGGTTCATGTTGGGTTGTGCAGAGTTTCCCGCTGAAAATCTAACGCTTAACGACTTCTGCTAAACCCCTACTTTTATACAGAGTCTTAACGTAAAAATGAAACACCGTTTTGTTTGGTTATTTGTTAAATTGGGAGGGTTCAACTGAAAATAAAAGGTAACCTTTTTTAGTCGAAGCTGCGGGTTAAAGGTGAAGAACAAGCCCGGTGGGCGGGTAGATCAGCCTGGTATGATCGCCACGTTGGCATCGTGGAGGTCGCGGGTTCAAATCCCGCCCCGTCCACCACCGAACTTTTGAAACTCAAAAGGTCTACTGGTCTTTTTCTTTAACTCACCTTTTCCGAGTTACTGGAAAGGTTGTTCGTTAAAATAAAAATTTAGAGGAGGAAAAAAATTGGAACAAGAAACCCACCGGTGCCCCGCATGCGGCGGCACCGAAACCAAAGTGGAATACCACAACGAAACCATTTTGCTAGTTTGCGCTACGTGTAGCGCTCTTAAAAGCAAAAGCTGGTTCTAAACTTCCGCCAAAGGAACAGTTTGCTTTCGCATGACTGTTTACCTTTTTGGCGGTTTTTTCAAAACCTTATTATATTGTAGCTTTTGAGCTTTCTTAGGAGTCGAGAACATGAATAGACCGAGGGCTATAGGGCTAGCCTTGCTTGGCGTTTGTTTGCTGGTTTTTGCTTTTAGTTTTTCGGCTTCCTCAGTTTCTTTGTCTGAAGACGAATGGGCTGCTCGCCCTTTTTGCATAGCTGAACCCGCCGCTTCGTACCCCATCGGCTTTACGCCCGCCCAAATCCGCCAAGCCTACAACTTGCCCTCAACCGGCGGCGAAGGAACAACAATAGCCATAGTCGACGCTTACACCGCCCCAAACATACAAACCGACCTAACAGTGTTCTCCGCCCAGTTTAACCTCCCGCTTCCCACAACATCAAATTTCGAAATCCACCAAATGGTCACACCCTTAAATACTGACTACAATTGGGCAATGGAAACCACCCTCGATGTAGAATGGGCACACGCCATAGCTCCAGAAGCTAAAATCCTATTAGTCCAAGCAAAATCTCCATCAATGACCGACCTTTTGGCCGCAGTTGATTGGGCAAAAAACCAACCCGGCGTTGTTGCGGTTTCGATGAGTTGGGGAAATGACGAATTCGTCCAACAATTACAATACGATTATCACTTCACCAGTAATTCTGGGGTAACGTTTTTTGCTGCCTCAGGCGACAGCGGCGCTGGCGCTTCGTGGCCTGCAAGTTCAGTACACGTTGTCAGCGTTGGAGGCACAACGTTGACTCTAAATGGTGATGGTTCAGTAGCTTCCGAGGTTGCTTGGAGCGGCAGCGGCGGAGGCATAAGCAGCTACGAATCTATCCCCAGTTACCAGACAACTTATGGGTTAACAGGCACAAAACGGGCTGTCCCCGACGTATCTTACAACGGTAACCCTAACACTGGCTTTGCCGTCTACTTCAACAATAATTGGATACGTGTAGGCGGAACAAGTGCTGGAGCTCCCCAGTGGGCGGCAATTTATGCTCTTGACCAATCCGCAACCAACCCTAACCTCTATGAAAGCGCGCAATCTCCTGCCGCCTCATCGTTCTTTAGAGATATCACTTCAGGGTCAAACGGTTACAGCGCCACTGTTGGGTATGATTACGTTACCGGTTTAGGCAGCCCCTTGACCATCGACTTTGATGCTGTAACAGCAGACACCGCCACTAACTCGCTTACTCTCCTTCCCGCTTCAGTTTCAGCCACCCTCAACTCCACCAACCGATTCACCGTAACCTACACCCTAAATGGACAAAACCGAACCACCTACACCCAAGATGGCACAATATCCCTAAACACCGACCTCAACACGTCCATTACAGTTTCAGGTAGTTCAACTGGGTCTACCACACAAGAAAAATGGGTCCTAAACGCTAACAGTGCACCAGTTTCAGGCTCAAATTTGACCTTGTACTATTACAACCTTTTAGCGCAGTCAACATCTTATGCGGTTGTCGGTGGCGTTTTGCCTCAAACTCCGTCACTTGCTTACCTCACTGCACCCGCCTCTGCTGGGGCGCAATCTTCCCTTCAAACTGCAACTTTGCAGCTTACCCAAACCGCCCAGACAGTATGGGCGCAAAGGGGCACGGCGGTCTCTGCAACTAATCCAGTTTCTGTAACGCAGACAGAACGGTGGGTGACTCAAACGGCAAATTGGATGGTGCAAAGTCCCAACCAATTGCCCGCACAGTTAACCTATTATCATCAGTACTTGGCTTCTGCAGGTTACCAAGTTGTAGGCGGCGGGTCTGTACAGGCGCCAAATCTTACATACCTCTCGATGGGCGTAACCTCTAATCTGACCTTGCAGACAAACGCAGTTAACGTTTGGGCAGATGCTGATTCAAGTTACACTTTGCCTGTGTACCTTGTGCCTTCAAGCAGTTCCGAAAGATGGCTAACTAGCCACTCAAACGGAACCTTTACAAGTCCAACGGACTTGACCGTAGCTTACTATCACCAATTCAACATCTTAGTATCATACACTTTTGATGCAGCGCTTCCCTCTACCCCACAGTTTAACTACACCTACCTAGGCAACTTGGTCACCCAACAATTGGCTTCTAATCCCGTGCAGGTCTGGATAGACAACACCTCCTCGTATCTTCTTACTCTCCCAAGCAGCGACTCGACCACGGAACGATGGCTAGGCTCTGCGGGGTCCGGAGTTATCAGTGACGCGTCTGCCTTGAACTTCACTTTCTACCACCAGTACCTGCTCAGCGTAACTGGTGCCCAAACAAGTACACAGTGGGTTAACAGCGGACAAACCGTCCAAGTCACCGTGCCCGGCGTTTTCAACCGTGTTGGGGAAACTGGACAAAGATTGTCCACTTACACCCTAGACAATGCTGTCCCTGTGCAGGTGACGCCGACCACAGGCTCAACAGCCATTTCGGTCCTCATGGATGCTCCTCACCAACTTGTCCTCAACACCGTCTCCCAGTACCAAGTAAGCTTAGATTCAGCCGCATCTCAGCAGTTAGCTTCGATTACTTCGCCAACTATTAGCGGTGACAGCTACTGGTACGATTCAGGCACTCAAGTTCAAGTCACCCTCAACAGCTTAGGAACACGGACTGGCGGAGTGGGTCAAAGACTTTCAGCTTACACAGTTAACGGCTTATCCTCCGCCGTAGCTACTGCAGGCACAGTTACTGTGCTGAGTGCCTCAGTTTCTTCGCCCCAAACAATCTCTGCCACAATAGCAACTCAATACAAGCTCACATTAACCAACGGCTCCACAGAATCGGTAACCACTACCCCGCTGCCTCAAGACGCAGGCTGGTACGATACAGGAACCACGGTAACGGTAATCTACAACTATAGCTGGGATGCCACAGCAGGGGCGCGACAGAACGCCATCAGCTACACAATAGACCAGAACACGCCAACCGCGTTAAGTCGGCAGGCAACAGGAACCTTTGCGGTCCAAGTTTCTATGAATCAGCCCCAAACAGTCACCATAAACGCAAAAGCTCAGTACCAGTTAACCGTGACGGGCGGACAAGACACAACCGTGACGCCGTCTTCCCCTACAAGTGACACCTTCTTCGATGCAGGCACAACCCTTTCCATCTCAACCGACAACGTTTGGGCGGATGCAGCCGACAGCAAACAAGTTCTAACCTCATATGCTATAGATGGCGCACAAACTAACCTTAGTGCAGAAACGGGCACCGTCTCGCTTCCTGCCCTTGTTATGGATACCTCCCATGAAGTCACGTTAGCCTCAACCCAGCAATTTCTGGTAACCTTCACATTTACCGATAACTCAGGAATCCAACCGCTCACTCCAGTCAGCTTACAGTTGGATTTGGCTGGCTCGGTTGTTAATGTGCCTAATTTTAGCATCTGGTTGGATAGTGACGTACAGTTTACCGTTATCAGTGTCATCTGGCAAGATTCTGATGTTGCCCCTTCAACCCTGACTTCTTACACTGCCAACGAACCCCAAAGTATCACGGTCAATTGCCAAGTGTTCAACGCTACTCTGATAGTAACCGACGGTTCAGGAAAGCCCCTCTCCGACGCCCAAGTAACCATAACGTTGGCAAACCAGACAACCATACAAGCAGTCACAGGCACCGACGGCACCGTAGCCCTGCAACTGATTCCGCAAGGAACCTTCAACGCCACCATAACTTACAAAGATACAACCACAACGGTAAACGGTGATGCGTCAGTGCAGGCTGTTACCGCAGGTGTAATTCAGTTGCCAAATGCCCTAACGATGTATCTTTTTGTAGCTGCCATTGTAGCTGTAGCCGTAGTTGTTGTTATAGTGATGATAATTCGGAAAAGAACAGTCAGGTCTTCTTAAGCGTACAAGCAAGTAGTAAATTTTAAATGAGCCTCTGCTAAAACCTATGTTGGAGTTTAGGGGAAACGGGGAAACCAGCATGGTCAAAGAAGGAAAAGCGCGACTGTTCAAAAATAGCCAAGGTAGATACATGATTTATCTGCCCGTGGACTTCGCGCAAGACAGCATGTTCCCATTCAAAATTAGCAGTGCCATTAACGTTCGCATAGCCTTCAAACATGGTGACAACAAACTCACCATAACCCACTGGCAAATCGAAGAAGACATAACGCAATAGGCATCTGCTATTCAAGGATGGCTGGAAAAGACAACTTAAGTCCTGCATCTTCTTTGTGGCTTATGAACACTTTTTGAGTAAATTTACCTATTGCCAAAATTGACTTAAACACTTCCTCTACAGGCTCAGGGCGGGTACAAAAAATCACTTCCCCTTTATCATTAGCCCAAACTGTCAATCCCTCTGCTTTCCCATGATAGAGCAAATGTAAAAACGCGTTCTCATCATCAATTTGCCACAACGCAACAACATTCGACCCTTTCAACGATCCAAAGATTTCATACACCGCCTCATCAGTTGTTTCTGACTCATTTAGTAGCTCATCAAAATAGTGCGGAATAACCTCGGAATCGATAAACCCTGTTTTTTCACTTTCAAAAACATGTTCACCTATCCGCGTTTTCAACTCCAAAAAATTTGCTACATAGCCATTGTGAACCGAAACAATGGTGTGTTCACGATCAAAATGACCAACATACGGCTGTGCCGCCTCCCGAAACTTGGCGGTGTTCATGTTTGGAGGACTGGGATAGCGTACATGTGCAAGTAAAACCGACGCCTCGGTAACTTTGGCGTTCATTATGATTTTGTTTTGGAGGATTTGCTCAAGCTCAGCCACAGGGGAGCCTTCGCCCGTTTTGCCGACCTTTTCACTTATAACGTCGCCATCGCGCAACATAACCGCTAAACCCGCACCAAACCCACCTACAGGCTCAGCTTCATCAGGATAGCGACTAATCTCTAACCGCTTAAGAACCTCAAAAACACTATTCAACGACACTGACTCTTTAAGAATAAACCCGAAAATACCGCACATAAAAAGTCTCCAAGAAAACTAACGTAGGCTTGCCTTAATAGATTTTCGTAACCTTCAGGCAACAAAAAAGGCAACATCCTTTTATTCGCCGCCAAAGTACAATAAGCCAAACTGCGCAGCCCAAAGGGAAAAGGCATGGTTGAACTCAGGGAAAACGAAATTCGAATCCTCGCCGCGTTAGATAAACTCGACAAAAAAACTTCTGTTGAGCAACTGATGGCAGAATGTGAACTTCCCGACACCGCAGTTATGCGTGCAGCCTTGATTTTGCAAGAAAACAACTTTGTAAAGCTCCACGCAAAACCACAAACCAAACTCAAACTCACCAGCGAAGGCGTCATTCACGCTGAAAATGGCTTGCCTGAAAGACGCCTACTAAACGCTGTTATCTCGTTAGGTGGAAAAGCAACTTTAGATGAAGCCGCCAAACATGCAGGGCTGCAGTCACAGTTTGCGCAGATTGCGTTGGGCTGGACGCAACGCAAAAAATGGGCAACCTTTGACTCTAAGACCTCAACGTTGCAGGTGGCTTCTGCGCCTGAAGAGGGAAACGACGAAAAACTGCTCAGTAGTCTTTGCGGGCAAGAAGAACTGGACTTAGCGGATTTACCCACGGGTCTTCAGGCAGCGGTTGATGCGTTAAAAAAACGCAAAACCCTCATAGTTGAAGAAAAAACCCAACGAATGCTCGAATTAACCAGCGAAGGTGCCCAAGCCATCGAAGGTGGCGCCGCAGACTTAACTGTGGGCAAAAAAGAAATCACCCAACTCACCCCCGACCTAATAATCAAAGGCACTTGGCGTAACATCCGATTCCAAAAATACAATATCCAAGCCGCCGTAGCTAACATTTGGTCAGGCAAAAAACATCCCTACTTAGCGTTTTTAGATGAAGTTCGTGCTAAACTGGTGACTTTAGGGTTTAAGGAAATGGTTGGAACTGCGGCAGAATTGTCCTTTTTCAACTTTGACGCGCTTTACACACCTCAAGACCACCCTGCCCGCGAACTCGACGGCATCTACTACCTCGCCGAACCAAAATACGGCAACCTCAAAAAATATCACGCCGCCGTCAAACGAGTCAAAGCAACACACGAAAACGGAGGCGAAACGGGTTCTACAGGCTGGGGGTACCGTTACTCTGAAGACGAAGCCAAACGACTCATTCTTCGCGGTCACGGAACGTGCCTCAGCGCTCGAACCTTGCTAAGCCAAAACCTTGAGGTTCCCAGCAAATACTTCAGCATCGCCCGCGTCTACCGCCCCGAAGTGGTGGACAAAACACATCTTTCCGAATTTAACCAAGTTGAAGGCATAGTCGTAGACCAGAACCTCACCCTGCGCGACCTGTTGGGGGTGCTGGGCAAATTTGCCAAAGAAATCGCAGGCGCAGACAAAATCCGCTTCAGACCCGACTACTTCCCCTTCACCGAACCAAGCGTGGAACTAAGCGCCTACAAGGAAGGCTATGGCTGGGTCGAGTTTGGCGGTTCAGGAATTTTCCGCCCCGAAGTCACTGGTCCACTTGGCATTAAAGTGCCCGTTATCGCATGGGGTTTGGGCGTGGACCGCTTGTTTATGATGCGTGCAGGCGTGCAAGATATTCGCAGCATTTTCAGTCAGGACCTTGATTGGCTTCGAAAGAAGCAGGTGACTTAACATGCCCACAATCGACATTAATGTAGACCAGTTCGAAATGCTCCTTGGTATCCAACACCACGGAAACATGGAGAAGCTTGACGAAGACTTAGCCTACGTAAAAAGCGAAGTCAAAGGCTACAACCCCAAAGAAAACACTGTTAGTATAGAACTTAAAGACACTAACCGCCCTGATCTGTGGAGTGTGGAAGGTTTAGCCCGTGGTCTTCGCTGCTACTTAGGCAAAGAACGCGGTCCAAGAAGCTACACCGTTGGACCAAGCGCCATAGACGTTTATGTGGATGCTCAACTGAACGCCATCCGCCCCTACATAGGATGCGCTGTCATACGAGACATCCAACTTAGTGATGTCATAATCAAGGGATTAATGCATCTCCAAGACAAGTTAGATCGAACACATGGCAGAAGCCGACAAAAAACATCCATCGGACTCTACAATCTAAACCTAATTGCAGCACCGCTCAAGTACGCGGTTGCAAAGCCTGATGAATTCAGTTTCGTCCCGCTAAGCTTTTCCGAAAAACTGACTTTGAACCAGATCTTAGAGCAACACCCCAAAGGCCAAGAATACGGCTACATAGTCAAAAAACATCCGCTTTACCCAATTTTGTTAGATGGCGAAAACAAGGTTCTGTCTTTTCCTCCAGTTATAAACTCTAATGATTTAGGTCGAGTAACTGAGCAAGCCCAAAACCTGCTTGTCGAAGTCACTGGCACAGTCCAAAAAACCGTACATGACGTGTTAACGTTGGTTACAGCAGCGCTTATTGACCGTGGTGGCAAAGCGTATGCAGCCACCATCCACTACCCCAAAGCCAACACATATCCGCAAGAAACCGTTGTAACTCCAGATTTTGGCAGCCGAACAATCCCCTTAGACGTGGAGTACACTAACCGCATCATCGGATTGCAGTTGGATGCTTCACGAATTGCGGAGTTGCTTTTGGTTGCTGGTTTGGGTGTGGGTAAGGTTCACTCGGACCGTGTGGAGGTGCTTGTTCCATGTTACCGTGTGGACGTGATGCATCCCATTGACTTGGTGGAAGACGTTGCGGTTGCATTCGGCTACAACAACATTGAGCCTCTTTGGCGGGATTTGCCTACCACTGGAGCGGCTCGACCTCAACAGCGACTGATAAATGTAGCTCGCGAGCTTATGGTTGGCTGTGGCTACCAAGAAATCCTCAACAACACCTTAACTAACCCCGAAAGTCTCTTCACAAAAATGAACAATCCTAAAACTCCGACCGTAGAGTTAGCTAACCCCAAAGTGGTTACTATGACTTGCCTTCGCAGTTGGCTGCTGCCCAGCTTGATGGAGTTTCTCAGCGTTAATCAATCTGTAGAGTTTCCCCAACGTGTCTTCGAATTAGGCAAAATTACAATACCTGATTCTTCCCAAGAAACCCAAACACGTGACGAAGAATGGCTTTCAGGTGCCGTGACGCATGCGAACGCTAACTTTAGTGAAATAAAAGCTTGTCTTGATAGTGTGTTTATGAATTTGGGTGTGACTTGGACAATTGAGCCATCTGTGCATGGAAGCTTTATTGAAGGTCGCACAGGCGCCATCATGGTTAACGGTAAACAAGTAGGCGTGGTCGGCGAGGTGCACCCGCTTGTGCTTGAGGCATGGAAGCTGGAAAATCCTGTTGCCGCTTTTGAGGTTAATTTTCAAGCCTGCTTGACCAGATAACTGCTTTTTCTTCTTTTTAATTCATTGTTCTTCTTTATTCGCTTTAAGACTAAGTCTTTATAACAAAACCGTCCCGAAAATAGTGGTTGGGCATCAGCGAATCCTGATGTTCGCGGGGTGTGGAATGTTTCGAATTTCGAATTATACTGCGAGTCGCAACCACCCTTTTAATTCTAGTAGCCAACATTGTCTAAGTCAACATGTTACGGAGAAAACCTTTGCTTGTCTATCTTAAAATTACGGTACACGTTGCAAAAAAGAGGTGCAGATTGAATGTCTAGTTTCAAAGGAAAAAAAGAAAAACTGCCCACACGAGCTTTCGCGTCTTTACCAGTTATTAGATGCGTTTGCGGTAAAGAAATTCTGATGATGCCTGATGTTAAAGTGATGGGTGAAGCAATTGAGAACCATGTAGAGTGGCATAGACGTAAGTTGAAAAATAAAGTTGAGGCTGAGCTTGAGGCGAATCGTATTAGGGACTTGTTGATTAGTCAGGTGCTGGAAAAAGCCGGCGCTTAATCGTTTCTTTTTTTGTTTGATAGATATATTTATGTAACGAACTCACGGTAGATTTTTGCCTGTATGGACAAAATATACATAAACCATTCAAAATATCGGTTAATGGGTTTGGGTTTGTGCTTTGTTTGACCTAAACATAACTGTTAATTTGAGTATTAAGACGCAATAAATAATTATCAAAGCTACATCCACATATTATGAACCCCTTAATACATGAATAGTCAATGAAAAACCATCCGTGGAGTAATTGCTGGAATGACTGAAGTCCTCTTTGGCGACGACGAATTAAAGGCACTTTACGAAAAAGCCATTTTGGAACCAAACAAAGCTGGAGCAAAACTACCCTGCATTAAGTGTCCGTTATGTGGGGTTGAAATCTTAATGGTGCCCATGTTAAGGGCGATGAATGTAGCCATCGAAAACCACGTAGATGCCCATAAGCAGGCGCTCCAAGCTTCCCCCATAAAACAACAGAGGACCGCCATCACCGTTCGCCTCTCCCTAACTCAACAAGTCCTAAAATACTACCAACGGCGCAGATAGTTCATTTTTTCTTTCTTTTTCTGGCGGAACGGTTTTATTTTCCCCCGCTAAACTCAACTCACGGAGTTGTATTTATGGAGTTCAAAGGCAGCCAAACCGAAAAAAACCTGTTAGCTTCCTTCGCCGGTGAAGGTCAAGCCCGCAACCGCTACACATTTTTCGCCAGCGTCGCCCGCAAAGAAGGCTATGAACAAATCGCAGCCCTCTTCCAAGAAACTGCAGACAACGAAAAAGAACACGCCGAATTATTCTTTAAACACCTCAAAGGCGGCGAAGTTGAAATCACCGCTTCTTACCCTGCAGGTGTAATTGGAACCACGGCGCAGAATTTGGAAGCGGCTGCTGCAGGCGAAAAACTGGAGTGGACCACTCTTTACCCTCACGCCGCAGAAGTCGCTGACAAAGAAGGCTTCCCCACAGTAGCAAACACTTTCCGGCAGGTCGCTAAAGCCGAATCATTCCACGAACGACGCTACCTCAAACTGCTTGAAAACGTCAAGAACGGCAAGGTCTTCAAGAAAGATGCCCCAATTAAGTGGAAGTGCCGAAACTGCGGCATGGTCGTCGAAGGTCCCGAAGCACCAGACGCTTGCCCAACCTGCGCGCATCCCAAAGCGTACTTCGAAGTATGGACTGAACCATACTAACCTCTTTTTCTTGTTTTGAATTCCCACCGTTTATGGTTATGTTTTAGGCGCAAGAATAGCTGTTGCCAGCCTATCCTCACTTAGATACCGTTCTGCCACTGCCCGCGCCTCGTCAGCCGAAACCGCTCGCACCCTGTTAATGTAGTCAAGCAGTGAAGTTTCCCTGCCAAACCGCATCTCCATCACAGCTAAAACTTCGGGGCAACTTTGGGCATTATCAACGGCACGTAATATGTCGCCCACAATCATGTCCTTGCCTTTGCTCAGTTCAGGTTCGGGAACGTTTTCGTTTCTCAACCGTTCCAGTTCGTGTAGAATTAGGTCTTGTGCTTTGGGGACGTTTTTAGGTTTGGTAGCGCAATTTATGCTGAAATAAGCAAAGTCGGAGCCTTCGGTTTGGGCGGAGCCTACGTCGTAGGTGAGCGCCTGCTTTTCGCGCAGTTCAATGAAAAGCCGTGAACTGGCGCCTGCCCCCAAAACAACATTCAGCACGTCTACGGCAGCGACGTCGGGGTGTCCTGACGGGGCAGTTCTGGCTCCAAGACACGTATACGTCTGCAGCAACCCTGCCTTTTTCTTAGTAACCGACTGCGGCGGGTCCTCTTCGGGGCACCATTTAGGTTTAGCAGGCGGTTTAGGTTTGGGTTCGCACCCAAAATCCTCCACCACAGCCTCCACATCGCGCTCCGAAAAGTTGCCTGACAAAATCACTACCATATTCTGCGGTACATACTGTTGCAGGTAGACGTCGGTTAGGTTTTGGCGGGTAAGTTGGCGGACGGTTTTGGGGTAGCCTCCTATGGGGCGCCGTGCCGGGTGCGATTTGTAAAGCGCCTGAGCGAGGAGTTCACTGACTTTCTGGCGTGGGTCATCCTCTGCGTCTGCTAACTCGTGAAGGATAATGTGACGTTCTGCGGTGAACTGTTCATCTGTAAAGTCCGGTTCCCCAAACATCTCCGCCATCGCAGCAGATGCTTCTGGCAACTTGTTGGGCGCAACATCAGAAAGACAGACGGTGTATTCATGGTTAGTGTAAAAGTCCCCCAAACCGCCCAGGCATTCAACTTGTCGTGACAGCTTGATGCGCCGTTCCGAACCACCGGGTACCATGTGCTCCAAAAAATGTGCCGCTCCCGCTTGCTCATCCGCATCATCATTCGCACCGTACTTAACTGCCACAGCAAGCTGAGCCGTCAAAGCTGCCTTCGGATAACACAACAGTCGCGCGCCGTTAGGCAGCACCTGTTTTTGCCAGACCAATCGTTCCCGCATAAACCCAAAATCGAAACCCACCCTAAAAAACGTTCACCATCCCGTGACGGGAAGGTTTTTGGGTTGGCACGACAACAGAAGTGTAGTTTTGAAGGTGATTTTCGTGAGCAAACCCAAAAACAAACCTATTCCCTCAACAAACGAGTCTGATGCGGCAGAAGAGGTGGAAAATGTTGTCACGCCTGAAGTGTGCTTTGACCATGACGACAATGGCTACATTATTGATGTAGAGTTGCCTGGGGTCAAAAAAGAAGAAATCGATTTGTCTGTGGGTGAACAGAGCCTGTGTATTGAGGCTGCCCGAGAAGATGGTGAAGTTGTTTACATAGGTTGCTTTGCCCTAGCGCATCCCGTTGATGAAACCCACGCCAAAGCAACATACGCCAACGGCTTACTTAAACTCGAAGTGCCCTTCAAAGCACCAATCAAAGGTAAACGCATACCTATCGAGTAAACAAAAAAGAAAAAAGGGAAGGCGAACGCACGCCTAGTGTTTACGGACAAACCCGTACAACGCCAAAACCATGGCAATTACGCTTAATGCTACTGCGCCGTACAGCAAGGTGGAATCTGCTGCTACGCCGTCTGCGCCTGATGCTCCAGTTGCGCCTGTTTCACCTGTATCACCAGTTGCTCCAGTTGGGCCAGTCAAGTCAGGCACTGATATCTCTGCATTTGCCGATGCACCGGAAGTTGACGCATATACATAGAAGTCTCCGCTCAAGCTAGTGGGTACAATTAGTAGCGTGGAAAAGTTGCCTTCGTCATCTGTGGTTACGGGTGTCGTGAAGTTGTAGGCTAAGTTACCGTCGGTGTCGTAGAGTTGTAGCGTGACTGATTCTGAAGTGTTGAAGCCAGATCCAGAGACGGCTATGATGTTGCTGTCATCGGGGTTAACTGTTATTGCCGCTTCTGTAGTGGTTGGTTCAGTTGTGGTTGGTTCTTCAATGGTGTACATGATGGATGCCATTGTAGTTTCAGAAGTTGCCGTCAAATTGTACGTGCCATACACACCCGTAGGCAAGGTGACATTGACTGCAAACGTGCCGTTCTCGTCGGTGGTTGCCGATTCAGAAAACGTATAAACCAACGTGGTGCCAGTCGTGTCTAGCAACTGCAAACTGACCGTTTCAGATGCATTAAAGCCTTCACCGTTGACGGTTATGACATCGTCTACATCGGTGGTGGCAGCTGTTAAAGTTGCCGATGTCTGCGCATTAGCTGAGCACAAAAACGTCATAGCCAAAAGGCTAACCATCGCTAGCACTACAGCCAAGTTTTTTCGAGTTTTGGTCATATTTATACCTGAATCTTAGCAACCAGACAGTATTGAAAAGACTTTTTCACAATGTCCCCCCAATCCTGCCCAAATTCTGCCCCAATCCCTCCCAACAGCAAGCAGACAACTCTGCACGCCTAAAGAACAGCCAAGCAAAGCGAAACCTCTATATCTATTGATATACGTCTCATTTTCGCTCAATGCGTGGGCCCGTAGCTCAGTCAGGTTAGAGCGGAGGACTCTTAATCCTTAGGCCGCGGGTTCAACTCCCGTCGGGCCCGCCACAAATTTTCAGAGGGATAAACCGTGGGAGTAGGCGACGACTTTCAAAGTCAAACAAAACATACTCGACTTAATATCAGAGGCTATTTGGACTGGGCAAACAAACCAGAAACCTACAAAAAATATGCCTCAGCTCAAAAAATCCCGTTAACCAAAAACTTCCCAGCCCCGTCTCTTCCAATAGCGGATGTTCTAAGGAAACGCAGAAGCATACGAACCTACGCTCAAAAGCAAGTAACGCTGCAGGAACTGGCTTTTCTGCTTTGGGCAGCAACAGGCATCCAACGAGAAGAGCACGACTACAAGTTTCGAACCGCCCCATCCGCTGGTGCATTGTATCCCATTGAAACCTACATCTACGCAAACAGCATTGAAACCTTACCGAAAGGCATTTACCACTATAACATCGAAGAACACGCCTTAGAACAGCTTGAGCTGGGTGATTTTAGTCAAGAGCTTGCAGAAACTGCGCTGGAACAAGAGATGGTTGCTAATGCGCCTGTGGTTTTTGTTTGGACAGCCGTTTTTGAGCGATCAAAATGGAAGTACCGGCAACGCGCCTACCGGTACGTGTATTTGGATGCGGGGATAATCGGCGAAAATCTTGCGCTGGCGGCGACTGGTATCGGGTTTGGTTCCTGTCAAGTTGGTGCCTTCTTTGACGACGAAGTTAACATGTTACTGGACGTTGACGGCGTAGCAGAAAGTGTGGTGTATCTCACTGTTGCAGGACACATGATGTAACGCTTCTAGCGGTTGGCGTTATAGCTGTTCAGGGTATAGCTATAAATGCTTTAAAACTGCCCTTATCGTTGGGGTTATAGATGGTGAATTCAGAAAAACAACCAACAAAACCCAGAGTTAACAGCTTTTTTAAAGCGTCACCTGACGTGGCTCAAAGCTTTGAACAACTGCATCAAACAATAATATCTGATGGGGCGCTTCCAAAGAAAACCAAAGAACTCATCGCGGTGGGGATTTCTGTGGCAATAAGATGCCAACCCTGCATTCAAAATCACGTACCCGAAGCCCTTAAAACAGGAAGCAGCCGAAACGAAATTTTGGAAGCTATCTCCGTAGGCCTCTTGATAGGTGGTGGGCCATCTTCGTTTTATGCTTCAGAAGCCACAGAATTACTAAATAGCCTGTTGGCAGACAAGAAAAACGTGTAGCCCGCCACTAACCATAACCTCTTTTTTGCAAACCCAAAGGTAAAGCCAACAAAACCCCCACTGGAACAACATACATAGCCAAGGTTCTGACTTTATCGCCGGGGGCAAGAAGGCTAAGAACGCTGCCTTTGTACTCAATCACGATGCTGTTTGTGCTTGGGTTAGCGAAAATCACTGTTGTATTGATGACCTCGGTTGGGCTGTACTTGACTGTGCCTTCACGGATTTGCCCTTGCCAAACCACAACATCAGGGTTTTCGGCTATAAATGCCGTGAACGGTGTGACGGCGTTGTTTTTGACGTTTGCAAAGAACTCCGCTGCTCCAATTTTAAGAACATACACTTCTACTGTTCCGTTGCATTTCAGCGGCAGGTTCAGTTCTTCTTGAGGCGTCAAGGTGGAGAAGAATTCAAAATAAAAGGTTGCGTTACTGTTTGTCATGCCTGTGAAGGGATTTGACGAACCTGCACCCAATTGCTGGAACATGTTGGGGGCAACAACTTGGCTGTTGGTGAAGCTGTTTGTTTGTGCAGGCGGAATCAAAGAAACGATAAGCAAAGCTAAACCAACGGCTATTAAGACTGTACCGAGCCGACTTGAAATAAGCATCAAACGGTTCATAGATGTAGCCTCCGAGTGAAGTAATAGTAGCCTAAACCAAAAAGAACCGCAACTAACGCATAACTTACGCTCAGATAAAACATTACTTCGGTGAAGGTAGGCGCCCACAAGTCACTCATGCTGGTGAATGCTGGAAAATAGTATTGTAAAGCAATCTGGGGCGAAAACACCGACAATAGCTGTAGTGGCAAAGCCGAACTGGCGCCTTTTGCAATTGAAGTTAAAACTTGGGTTCCGACAAAGAACGCGAAAAATATCAATATGCCTGAAACCAAGGCTGGACCACCTCGTTTAACAATCAAAGTGATTAGAAGCAGAACGCCTGCGACAATTAGTGGAAAGCTTAGATTTCCTGCATATGAAAGCAGCACCACGCCCAGATTTGGTGACACGACATCAGGTGCCAAAATGTAAAATGCCAAAACCTGAACAACCAGAAAGAGCGTAATTGAAACTACCAACGCAGATATGAGCTTAGCTGTGAGGAGTTGGTGTCGCTTAAGTGGATATGAAAAGTACGTTTGAACTATGCCTTTTTCTAAATCGTTGCCTAACCCGTAGGCGATGTTTTTGAGAATCACCAAGACCAAGATGAATAAGACTATGCTCATCCCAGAACTGGCACCTAAAAGCGAAGTGGTCAACCTATACGCTACGCTTTGACTTGAAACAACGCCTTGGGCTACACCAGCGCCGCCAAAGCTTGCAAACGCAAAAGTGCCAACCACATAAAGCAACGCAAAAATTTCAAGAATGGGAAAGCGGTAATCTTCATGCAAAGCAGACGATAGCACTTCTAAAAAGGGTCTGCCTTTATTTTTTTCCATATCTGTTACTCCGTTGTGTTTATGATTTGATTGTAGAGTTCTTCGACGGAAGCGTTTCCTGTTTCGATTCCGTTTATTTTCACGTTGGCTTTTTTGGCGGCTTTAGTTATGTCTGCGTAGACCTTCTCTTCGCTGAGGCTGTGTTTAACAGAAACGCTTCGAATTCCTGTCTCAATTTTTTCTAAATAGCGAATTTGCTTAAGTTCACCTGCTAAGCTCTCGGGTTTGTCTGTCCAAATTTTGACGGTTCCCGCAGAATATCTTTCATAAAGCTCACCTAACTCGCCCGCTGCCAAGACTTTTCCTTTGTTTATGATTACTATGGAATCACATATGCGACTGAGTTCTGGAAGAATGTGAGACGAAACAAGAAAGGTGACCTTTTCGTCCTTGTGAAGTTGTAAAATGAGGTCAAACAGGATGGTTCTGGCTTGCGGGTCAAGGTTTACGGTCATTTCGTCCCCAATTATGAATCGTGGGTGGTGAATGAGGGCGTGGCTTATGGAGAATTTTTGGAGCATTCCTGCTGACAACGCCCTGATTTTTTTGTCCTGTGCGTTTTGCAGGTCCACAAGTTTCATGACTTCTAGTGCTCTTGACTCGGGTACGCCAAAGATGCGGCAAGTTCTTTTTAGGTATTCGAGGGTTTTTTGGTGGGCTGGAAAGAAGGCTTTTTCGTGTATGACGCCGACTAAGTGGCGGACGTTTGGATTGTCCCAGGGGTTTTGTCCAAAAATTTCTACTTTTCCGCTGTCGGGTTTGAGTAGTCCGAGGAGCATTTTTATGGTTGTGGTTTTTCCTGCTCCGTTTGGTCCTATTAGTCCGGTGATTGTGTTTTCTTTTAGTGTTAGGTTTAAGTTGTTGACGGCTGGTGTTTCTTTGTAGTTTTTTTGGAGGTTTTCTGCTGTTACGATGGTGTTCACGTTTTCACCCAGAGTCTACTATCGGTGATAGTATCAACTTCTAATAAACGTTACTATCGACGATAGTAGTGTTTGGGGTGAGAAAAACTTTTACTTACCAAAAATGTCCTTGCGCCAATAGGAGAAGCGTTAAAAGCCACTACTACCACCAATAGTACACAGGTAAAAAACGTGCCACCAGAAAAAACACCCGCCATCTCACAATACAACGTCGACGGCAAATCCCTCGAAGCCTTCTTAGGACCACTAGAAGCCAACATCATTAACATAATGTGGGAATCAAAAAAACCCTTAGCCGTCCGAGAAGTCTATGAAACCCTCAAAAAATCAAAAAAGAAAATTGCCTACACAACCGTAATGACAACAATGGACCGCTTACACAGCAAAAATTTGCTCGATAGACAAATCCAGAAACGCAAAGGCGGCATATACTATGCTTATTGGCCGAAATTTGGAAAGCAGAGTTTTGAGGAGTCTGCTGTTCGCGAAGTAATCAGCAGTCTTCTAGGTAACTTTGGAAAAATCGTAACAAGTTCTCTAATTGAAGAGATGGGCGCAAACGACCAAGAGCTAATGGCTTTGAAGGCACAAATCGAAGAAGCGCTGAAAGAAAAGAAAAAGTGAGGCACCCATGACCATTATGATATTTGGGGATGTTGCGGCTCAGATTTTTCAGCCTTACTTCTTTTATGCACTCGCTTTGTTAGTTATATCTTTCATCAGCGTTAAAGTTGTCCTGTTTTCCAATCCCTCTCTGAGTAGAAGTCTTCGCAGTATTCTTCTATTGATTCCGCTGTTTCTTCCAATTGTAGTTTACCTGCTTTGCTTTCCGGCAACTACAATACAGGTAACGCCAAACAACTTGCTAAGTGGCAACTTTCCCTTAGATTCAAGCACAGCTATTCAAGTTCCCACCTCAGTTCAGGATTCACTGCCCCAACTCCAGCTTTTGGCTGGCAATTTTTCACAAACTGCAGTTTTGAAGGGCGTGTTTATGCCTCTGATAACAGTGCCCTCCATTGTAGGCATGTTATGTATAATGGGGCTGATTGTTGCGTGTGCCTATTTTGGGTTAATGATGGTTTTTGGGCATAAGTTGGCTTCGAGAGTGCTTCGTGTGGTTGAAGTTGCTGAGACAGATTTTGTTGCTCTTCGCCAGCAGGTTCAAAACCTGTCTCAAGAAATGGCTCTTAACCCGCCAAAAATCGGAATAATCGAAGACCTAAAGCCCAATGCATTTACCCTTGGATATGGCCGAAATTCAATGGTGGTGCTTTCAATTGGTGCCTTAACCAGTTTTAGTGGTGAAGAATTAACCGCCGTTTTAGCTCACGAACTTGCCCATATTAAACAGAACGATTTCTTTTTTAAGACAGCCAGCTATTCATTAAACCTTCTCTCCTTCTTCAATCCCCTCGCCTACTTCATATCGGCACAGGCACTTAAAGAACGAGAATTGCTAGCAGATGAAAAGGCTGCCAAGTTTTTGAATAAACCCTACCTGATGGCTAATGTACTAATAAAAGCAGAGCAGTTATTGAAAGCCTTTCCAAGAGAACCTTTGACAAACCAGCTCTCAACACGATTATTCTTGATTTCTCCGCTTGCTAAACAGACTTCCGTGCTTGCGGCGCATCCACGGGTTTCTTGTCGGGTCCGTAATATTTTGGTGCCTCGACCGAAACTCAAACTTCGTCCCAAGAAGGTTTTGGCATTGACGTTGTTGCTTGTTTTCATAATTGTGCCCGCAGTCGCTTTTGTCACCAGCGCCGAAGCAGCTAACCTTCCGAAGAACAGGGTTGTTTTTGTGTTTGGTGCTCCTGATTCTGCAACCCAAAATGATGCAGACACCTTGTCAGATGTGTCTTCATTGGGTGGGTGTGTTCCGCCGATTAGGCAGTCGTCAAATTCGACTTTTTTGTTCACTATTCCTATAGATGACTTACCTTTCTGATGTTGAGTCATGGTGTCATTTTATATCTCACCAAAACCTTAAAGTAAATGTTTACTTTTTTTTGGTAAATAAGCTGGTGACGAATGGCGACGCTCTCAAACGACGAATCCAAAGTCTGGCAAGAATTCCAAAAAGGCAAAAACACCAGCCAAATCGCCCAAGAAAACCAAACCCAAACTTGGACTCCCGCCTACGTCTCTCGCGTCCTCAACCGCGCCCGAGAAAAAATCGCCAAAACACTCAAAGAACATGCCAATAGCCACCGCCTAGATATCGAAACCCTCCTAGACTACAAAGGTCTTTTAATCGGCTACGACTACCAGACCAGCAGCCAAGTCTACATAGTCTACACCGAAAAACTTGGCGTAATCATTTGGTACAAGCATGACTCCTATGCAGGTAACCTCTGTCCCCAATGCCCCAAAGAAAACGACTGCAGAGAAACTCTTGATACCATAATTGCCGAATACAACCTCGCCTTAAGAGCTGACGAAAAACAGCTTTGCATGACTCAACAAGCTGTCGAAGTTTTCAATAAATTGGCTGCCAAAGAAACGCCTAGGTACAAACGGGTAGGGGGTGACTAGTTTGGAAAAGAACAGCGAAAAAGTAATCCGACCACCCCTTAGATCAATTACCAGCGGAACAATATTTCGCCCTTCACGAGTTTTTATGTACAAGCTGATGCTAAAAAGTGTCTTAGCTTTCCTGATTTCTTGGGCATCGATAATTCTTTGCTTTCTGTTTGTTGCGGCTATGACTGCATTGGATCCCACCAGCCCCAGCGCGATGCAAATAATAAACGACTACTTAGAGCCAGTTAACTTCTGGGCATTGGTGACAAACTTGGCTTGGCTTGTGCCCGCGATAGTTTTAATGCCTGCATACTTCAAAAGCATCGAATACTCTGTGAAAGCAGAATCTGGCGACACAATGCCTGAAATCTATTCAAAACGCGGCATCTTCACTGTCACCCGACGTCATGTTCCCTTCAGAACTATAACCAACATCTCCAGCCAGGCAGGGCCCTTCGACCGGATTTTCAAAATTGGTTCAGTGCACATAGAAACTGCGGGGTATTCTGGAGCTAGCCAAAAAGGTCCAGAAGAGAACTTGAGTGGAATAGTGTTTTACGAGGAAGTTCGGGATTTCATTTTGCGGGAACTGAGAAAGTTCAGAGAGCCCTACACTACAGGTACGGAGGTTGTTTATCCGACTGAGGAACCTGTTCCGAAGGGTGGTGTTGACGGTGAGATCCTTGTGACTTTGCGTGAAATACGTGATTTACTTAGGCAGAAGACTTGATTGGTCTTCTTGTCTGTTTTTCTATTTTTTGCTTGGGTTTTAGTTTTTTGCCGCAAACCATATAAGTTAGGTAAATGTTTACTATATTTTGGTAAATGTTTGGGGATGTTTCCGTGATCGAAACCGAAAACCTCACAAAAACCTTCAACAACACAGCAGCAGTCGACAACCTAACCCTGCACGTAAATGAGGGGGAAGTTTTCGGTTTTCTGGGGCCCAACGGGGCAGGCAAAACCACCACGGTTCGCATGCTCTGCTGCCTCATCAGCAAAACCAGCGGCACCGCCAAAATAGGCAACTATGAAATCGGAAACTCAGCAGATGTCCAAAAAATCCGAAAACTCATCGGTTTGCTTCCCGAAAACGTTGGCTTATACGAAGACCTAAGTGCATACAAAAACCTTGATTTTTACGGAAAAATCTACCGCCTCACTGAACAGCAACGCAAAGAACGCATCGAACACTACCTCACCACGCTTGGACTCTGGGAGAAAAAAGATCGCCCCGTCGGGAGCTTCAGCAAAGGCATGAAACAAAAACTCGCCATAGCCCGCGCCTTAATCCACGACCCGCAGGTACTCTTTCTTGACGAACCCACCGCCAACCTTGACCCCGAAGCAGCCAAAACCGTCCGCGACTTCATCTTTGAACTCAAAAAAGAACAACACACCATATTTTTAAACACACACATGCTCGACGAAGCTGAACGCATATGCGACCACATTGGTATACTCAAAACCAGACTCTTAGCCCTCGACACTCCAGCGAAATTACGAAGTTCGCTATGGGGAACCAAAACCGTAATCGGACTTGAACGTATTAACGATGCTCTTGTTGCTGCAGTTAAAAAAGTCGGCTCATGGGACATTGAGGTCGAAGACAACAAACTAGTCATTGCTGTCAAAAGCCCTGAAAAAGAAAACCCAGACATTTTAGACGCCATCACTAACGCTGGGGGGCGCATTCAATCTGTCACCCAGACTACCCCCTCCTTAGAGGATGTGTACTTAAAACTGGTGCGGAGTTGAAAACATGGACCTACACAATGTTTGGACAGTTGCAAGCAAAGATTTAAGCATATTTTTCACAAAAAAGAGCATTCTTTACTCAACTATTCTCTTTCCAGTTGTTGCTGCGATAGGTCTTCCTCTTGTCATTGAATTTGCAGGGCAAGCTGTCGGTGGAATCCCTGCTGCTGCACTTCCAGGCGTGATAAACGCTTTTCTATTCTTCTTCATCATAGGCGCAGTTTCTCTTCCAGTTGGCATAGCCGCATACAGTATAGTGGGCGAAAAAGTGGAAAAAAGCCTTGAACCGCTACTGGCGACTCCACTCACGGATAGCGAAATTCTATTAGGCAAAAGCATTGCTGCTTTTCTTCCGCCTTTGCTCGCAACCTACATCGGAGCTGCAATATTTGCTGCATTCGTTGATGCTCTGACTCAAGCTAAACTGGGCTATCTATATTTTCCAAATGCTGAACTGGCTGTTTTACTCTTGGCTATGGTACCTCTCGTTTGTATTCTAAGCGTAGAAGTAATCATTTTGGTTTCCTCTAGAGCTAATGATGTGCGTGCTGCTCAACAATTTGGTGGTGTTTTGGTTTTTCCGTTTGTAGCGCTCTACATTGCAGGTGAAATTGGTGTCTTAACCCTAGACACAACTAACTTACTGTTCCTCTCAGCAGCTATCTTGGCGATTGATGTGCTGCTTTTCTATCTGAGCTGGGGTACGTTCCAGCGAGAAGATATTTTAACAAAATGGAAATAACGCTGCGCGACCTGAGCTAAGCAATTAAAGAAAATAGCCTTTGATATGAACCGCGTGGTGAAAAAAAGAATCTATCTTATTCACCTATAGTGAGTATACATTAAATACTCCCTCGGTTGCTTCTTGATTGTCTATGTCTTGGTACACTGTCCTAGTGCTCTGCGCTGGAATCGCCATAGTGGTTTACGGTGCCGATGAAGCCATAAAGCGACTTACGAGTCTGTCAAAATTCTTTCGGCTTTCCGCTTTCGTCACTGGTGTAGTGATAGCAGGCACGTTAGCTGTTCTTCCTGAACTGTCAATCGGTATCTTGGCGGCTCTTGATGGGACATCCAACTTCGGTTTAGGTGTTATTCTTGGCGCAAATGTTGCTGATTTGACATTAGTTATCGGTATTGTGGTGTTGCTTGCTGGAAAACAAAAAATGACTTCAGGTATGCTGAGAAGTTTAAAAATTTCGTTTATTGCAGTTCTTCTTCCAGTATTCTTGCTTTTAGATGGCGAAATTTCTTGCACAGACGGGCTCATTTTGGTAGGTGGGTTTGTTGTCTATATTCTTTGGTTGCTTTTAACTGGGCGTAAAGAAAAAGAAGTCGCTGAAACAATGCGCTTCTCAAAGAGAGTCATTAGATTAGGCATCACCGTTTTTCTCTTAATTATCGGGATAACTGTTTTGTTCATCGGCAGCGAACTAGTGACTCAGTCGGCACAGGAACTGAGTTTAGTATTGAGTTTACCGTTATTTTTGATGGGGCTAATTGTTGCTATAGGAACTTGCCTGCCTGAGATGGCGTTTGCAGTTCGTGCAGCTGAAAATAAGGATGGCGAGATTGGAATTGGCAACATTTTGGGTAATGTTTTGGCCGATTCGATGTTGACGATAGGTATAATTGCACTTGTGCAACCTATTCGTGTATCAAATCTGCTTTCTCCCATAATTGCAGGGGGGTTTGTGGCAGCATCTTTGGTGTTTGTGTTTTTGCGTTCAAGAGATGGGGTTATAGACAAGAGAGATGCGTTGCTTTTGATTGGTGTTTATGCACTTTTTGTTGTGCTTCAATATTTGGCTGAAGTGATAAAAATCTGATTTTCGAGTCTATTGTAAATTCCCAGTTTCACTTAGCAACCGTCCGGTATACCCCTTCAACCCAGAATCTACTGACCCACACCATCACGCAAAACCTTGACGATCCGTTCCGAAGTTTTACCATCACCAAACGGGTTAACCCAACCACCCACTTTTGCACTCATCACCTTTGCAGCCGCCAAAATCCGCTCTGCATCTGCGCCCGCCAAAACATTCGACCCCACCTCCAACGTCTCTGGGCGCTCTGTATTATCCCGCAAAGTCACGCAAGGCGTACCTAAAATACAAGTTTCTTCTTGCACGCCGCCTGAATCCGTCAAAACCAGCCTCGCTTTACTTTCCAACTGTAAAAACGCTAAATAATCCATCGGCTCAACCAACATAAGCCCGTTGTCGCTTAACCCGAAGGTATGTAGCATTTTTTTGGCTCGAGGATGAATGGGGTAAACGAGGGGTAAGTTAAATTCTTGTCGGACTTTTTGCAGTCCACGAATTATCTGTGTGAAGCGGGTTTTGTTGTCGACGTTTTCTTGTCGGTGGCTGGTGGCAAGTAAGAATTTTTTGGGTTCGACACCTAGTTGATTGAAGATGTCGGTTTTTGTTTGGGCGATTTCTAGGTTCTGGTAGGCAGCGTCCACAACTGTGTTGCCGACTTGAAAAATCTTGGCTGCATCGATGCCTTCTTTGAGCAGGATTTGCTTGGAATTTTCAGTTGGAGCAAACAGGTAGTCCGAGCAGTGATCTGCCAAGACGCGGTTGATTTCTTCTGGCATGGTGTGATCGTAGCTGCGTAAGCCTGCTTCTATGTGCCCCACTTTTATGCCTAACTTTGCGGCGGCAAGGGCACCTGCAAGCACTGTGTTGGTGTCGCCTTGAACCAAAACTCCGTCTGGTTTTTCTTTTAGGAGGATTTCTTCGATGCCTGCAAGCATTTTCCCTGTTTGTTTGCCGTGGGCACCTGAGCCTACGTCAAGGTTATATTTTGCGTCTGGAAGGTTCAGCTGTTCAAAAAAGACTCTGTCCATGTTATATGAGTAATGTTGTCCCGTGTGAAGAACAAAATAGTCTAAGTGGCGCCGTTCAAGTTCCCGAATAATCGGGGCGCATTTAATGATTTCAGGTCGGGTTCCAAGGATAACGGCAGTTTTCATAGCTTAGCCAGCCAGCTATTTCTCGTCAGCCTGCTCTTAAGTACTTTTAGCTTAACTTTGGCTTCAATATGGGATAAAAATTATAAGCGTCAAAAATGCTGCATTTTAACAGGGATTCAGATGAGCTTGTGGAAACTCCGCTTCTCCATGGTTGCAACTTTAGCAATCATTTTCGGTTTGTCCACGTTAGTTTTCGGTTTAATTTTGACGTGGGCTGGAACATTCAGTTTGATAACTATCGGCTTTCTTGTCGTCATATTCAACATTGCCCAGTGGCTGTTTGCGCCCTATCTGGTTGGCGCAATTTATCGGGTTAGAGAAATGAAAGCTGAAGAAAACCCGCAGCTTCACCAGATGGTCACAGATTTAAGCCGCAAAAGCGGCATCGGCACGCCCAAACTTATGTTGTCCCAAATTCCACTCCCAAACGCCTTTGCCTACGGTTCCCCACTTTCTGGCAACCGCGTCGCAGTCACTCAGGGCTTGCTAAGTAACCTTAATGATGGCGAAGTGGAAGCGGTTTTAGGTCATGAACTGGGGCACCTAAAGCACCGTGATGTTCAAGTCATGATGGTTGTGAGTTTTCTTCCAGCGTTATGCTACTACATTGGCTACTCATTGATGCTTTCCGGCATGTTTGGCGGTCAACGGAACAATAACGGCAACGGCGCCTTAATCGGCATCGCTTTCATGGGATTTAGTTGGGTACTTAACCTGTTTACGTTGCAGGTTAGCCGCTTACGAGAATACTACGCCGACAGACACAGCGTCTCAGTTGTAGGTGATGGCGCCAACAAACTCAGCACAGGTCTAGCAAAAATCGTGAATGTAAGCGCACGAACCCACATGTCCCGCAAACAACAAGAGCAGATGAAGAACTTTAGCAGCTTCAAGTCCCTTTTCATAGCCAACCCTGACACCGCAGCCCAAGACGCCGAAGAACTGCGCAACTTGCAAAATGGGCAGAAACTCGTCGATGATTTGCTTGCCAAAAAAGTAACCACTGGTGACCGTGTCATCGAAGCGCTATCTACGCACCCAAACATTGTCAAACGACTACGTGCCCTACAAGAACTAAGCAAAAACCCCTACGCATAACTCCTTCCTTTTTATTTTTGGAAATGTTAAAGAAACGCCAAAGCTAACCTTTAGCGGTGTTACCTTGGATAGCAGCGAATTGTTTGCAAAGCTTAACGCTTTGGCGCCTGAAATGGTGCAGACTTTAAGCGACTTGATTCGTGTTTCTGCGGTGGGTCCTGAAAGCGGCGGTGAAGGCGAAGATGCGAAGGCTGCGGTGTTGCTGAAGATTTTGAAGGAAATTGGCTTTGACAAAATAGACAGTTTTGACGCCGAGGATACACGTGTGGGGTCAGGAAAAAGACCCAATATTATCGCGTACTTAGACGGCAAATCAGGGGCTAAGCGTTTGTGGATTGTGACCCATCTCGATGTGGTTCCATCAGGGGAGCCGATGCTTTGGAAAATCACTTCGCCATTTGAGCCCAAAGTGCACGATGGTTGCATCTTTGGTCGGGGCAGCGAAGATAACGGGCAATCGTTAGTTGCTTCAGTTTACGCTATTAAGGCGCTTAAACAGTTGGGTTTATCGCTGAATCGGTCGGTAGTGTTAGCGTTTGTTGCTGATGAAGAACAAGGAAGCACCAAAGGTATCCAGCACTTAATCAGCCAAAACTTGTTTGGCAAGGACGATTTGGTTTTAGTGCCCGACAGCGGAAACGCAAACGGCGACTTCATAGAGGTTGCTGAAAAAAGCATCCTCTGGTTCAAATTAACCACAATAGGCAAGCAAGCCCATGGTAGCATGCCTGACAAAGGCTTAAACGCAAACCGCATCAGCATGCAAACAGCGCTTGCACTCGATAAGCAACTGCACGCCAAGTACAATGCGCGAAACGAGTACTTCACTGAACCTTTAAGCACCTTTGAACCCACCCGCAAAGAAAAAAACGTAGACGCCATCAACATAGTGCCCGGTGAGGACGTGCTTTATTTTGATTGTCGGGTTTTGCCAAGTTATGATTTGGCGGAGGTTTTGGAAGATGTCAAAGTGGCATGTGCTGACTGGGCAGCTAAAACTGGTGCCGAGATTCGTGTAGAGGTGGTGCAGCAGCAGGCAGCGCCACAGCAGTTGGATGCGGATTCAGAGATTGCCCGTTTACTTAAGTGCGCATTGATGCAGGCTCGGGGCATTGAAGCTAAGCTTGGCGGCGTCGGCGGAGGCACTTGCGCAGCGTTTTTCCGCAGAGCCGGCATTCCAGCGGTAGTGTGGAGCACCATCGATGAAGTTGCGCACCAACCTGACGAATACTGTAAAATCGCAAACATGATAAGCGACGCGAAAGTATTTGCTTTGTTGGCGCTCCTGTAACAGTTAAAGCACAACTGTTTTAAACATCCCTCTGTGTTATTGGAGAAAGCTTTGGTGATGCAAATGAACAAGACTGACAAAATAATTGCTCAAGCCCAAAAAGAAGCCCGCAAAGCCCTCTTAGAGCCCGAAGCAAAAGCCATATGCGCAGAATACGGCATCTCCGTCAACAAGTTCAGTGTCGCAAAAACTGAAAAAGAAGCAATGGAGTTAACTGAGAACACAGGTTTTCCAGTTGTAATGAAGATTGTTTCTCAGGACATTATCCATAAATCTGACGCAGGCGGCGTCAAAGTCAACTTGAAAACCAAAGAAGAAGTCAAAACCGCTTTCACTACGATAATGGCGAACGCCAAAAAATACAAAGCCGACGCCCGAATCGATGGTATTTTGGTTCAAGAAATGGCACCCCAAGGCATAGAAGTTATCGTAGGCGCCATAAAAGACCCCCAGTTTGGACAGACACTTATGTTTGGGTTAGGCGGTATCTTTGTTGAGTTGCTTAAAGATGTGACGTTTAGGGTTGCGCCTATCACTGAGCAGGAAGCGTTGGAGATGATTCAAGGCGTCAAGGCTTACCCGTTGTTGAATGGGTACCGAGGTGCCGAACCTGCAGACGTAAATGCCTTGGTAAGGGTGCTTCTTTGCGTGTCAAAGCTGATTATGGAACATCCTGAAATCAAAGAGTTGGACCTCAACCCCATCATGGTTTATCCACATGGCGTAAAAACAGTTGACGCCCGAATAATCCTTGAATAGTTTTTCTTTATTTTTTGTAAATAATTGCTTTAAGCAATTGCAGCAACCCTGTTAGGGTTGTTTATGTATAAAAAGAGGCGGATAATTTTCCATCAGCCATGAATCTACCTTTGAAGTAGACACAGCCGACGCCTATGTGGCGCATGAGGCGTTGGATTTGTTTTCGGAAGAAGTCAGCAAAGAAGCAGCAATCGTTAGGGTGCCTCGATTTTTTCTTTGGGTTGTTTTTTTCTGGGGCGCAAGGTTTCAGCTAGTAAGATGGGTGCTGCAATTATGGTTACTCCAATGAGAACTAAAGCAAACAGGTCAAGAGAGAATCCTGTGGAAAGGTGACTAAATAGAGTCGTTATGGTTACGGCTGTTAGGGCTATGAAGGCGATGAGGCTTAGAATAGATGTGGGCAATAGTTTGTGGCCTAGCCAGAAGTAGCCTTTGAAAGCGACTTTGCGGGTTGCGACGTAGCGTCCGTAGGAGTCTTCGCTGACCCAGCCCCACTTGACAAGTTTCTCAAGGTGGCGACGTATGACGCTTGTGCTGATTATGTTTTTGGCGTGCATCATGTCGCGGGGTGTGGGAGGTTCTTTAGCTTTTACGATGTAGAGGTAAATGTCAAAGGTTGCTACTCTTTGTTCAGTTGTATCCCTAGGCAAACAATACCCCTGTAATGCATTTTCTTTGGGCTTTAAGAAGCCTGCGTTAAGAGAAACAAGGGGCAATTAAAACTACATAGTCAACCTACGGATATTTTTCTTTGATTTTGTTGTCTGCAACCTTGGCAATCATGGCACTACTCACCAGCACGCACTTGACGCCAATTAACTCCGCTATCTCTGCAGGTTTCTGGTCTTGAGTAATCAAAATTAATCCATGACTGGCCGCATAATCAACGACTGTTCTGTCTTTGGCACCTTTAAGTCCCGCTTCTTGTGCGGTCTGAACTTGGTAGCCTAACGCCTCAAAATACTCCTTTAATCCTGCATACATTTCATCTAAGAGCAGTTTCAAGAGGTTCCCTCGCGCTGTGTTTTTGAGTCGTAACCAACAACATCCATTGCAATCACTAAAAGGGAAGCCGTTCTGATAGTTAACAGTTTAGTCTATCAGCAGCAACGCAAACGAGTCTGGGTTTTTGGGGTATACGAACCCGAACTCGATACCAGCGTTTTGGGCGGTGGCTTTCACATTTACGCCTACAGCATCTTCGCTCATGCGGGCTTTGTCGGGGTGGCTGCAGATGCGGGTTTCAGTGTTACATTTTTCACAGAGTTGACAGGCACCTGAAACAAAACCGATGGCTAAAGGGTAGTTGGCGCGCATGGCTTCTTTTTCCAGTGTCACCACCGAAGAAAGTATATCGGTTTTGTCTTGTTTCCATGATGCCCAAAACGCGTCAACTTTAGCTCGGGCGTCCTTATCCAACGTGGACAAGTCCATTATGGAGAGCAGTTTATGCAAGTCTGAATCCACATGCGCTTTAGAAGTGAATCTTATGAATAATGCATAGCTGTATTCGTTGACGATTTTTCGGAACTCTGCTGGAGTTGGTGTGTATGGTGGACAGGCGAGGGTTTTGCCGTAGTTGTTGCAGCCGACTCGGCATTTAAGCACCACACGGTCTTCAACCACTATTTGGCTGGCGGGAATGATTTTTGCCTCTGCGGCGCCCAATTCTATGGCTCGTTTTTGGAGAAAATTGAACTTTTCCAGTTCTGAAGCTGTCAAGCAGTTCACCGTTTTAGGTTTAGTGCCGTTGCTTTGTATAAAATGTTTCCTGCAAGAACCACCTAAGCCCTGATTTACAGTTTTCTTTTACGTGCCGTTTTATTCACCACTATATTTTTTGCCTAGTTTCGCCTTCTGGCTTGTTATGGGAGGTTGTTTTGGTTGACTCTTAACGATAAAGTAGCCGTAGTGACGGGTGCAGGTCGCGGTATTGGTCGCGAAATCGCTTTGTCACTTGCACGTAATGGTGCAGATGTTGTTTTAACAGATGTCGCAGACTCCATCAACGAGGTCGCCCAAGAAATCAAGGCGCTTAATGTAAAAACGTTAACCGTTAACTGTGATGTTTCCAGCTTTGAACAAGCAGCTGCCATGGCAAAAACGGTGTTTGAAACGTTTTCCAAAGTTGACATCGTGGTTAACAACGCAGGTATCTACCCCTACAACCCGTTTGTTGACATGAAGTCCGAAGACTGGAACCGAGTGTTGCGCATCAACCTAGATGGCACATTCAACGTTACACACGCTTTTATTGCGGGAATGATTAAGCAGCATCAAGGCAAAATCGTAAACATAGCCTCCATCGCTGGCGCGTTTGTGGGTTTTTCTAATCTTGTGCATTACTCAGCTAGCAAGGGTGGCGTATTGGGTTTTACTCGTAGTTTAGCTCTTGAGATGGCACCGCATGGAATTAACGTGAACGCCATTGCACCAGGTGCCATTGACGTGGGGGCGATGTCTGCGGGCAGTGAAATGTATCAGCAGGTACTCAAGACAATCCCCGCAGGCCGATTTGGCTTGCCTATAGACATTGCAAATCTGGTGGTGTTTCTGGTCAGTGACCAAGCCAGCTACATCACGGGGCAATGTATTGTGTGTGACGGCGGCTACACTTTACCATAATTAGCTGTTCTGCTGCAGAACAGAAGTGTTCTGCAAACAGAGCTAAAAGTTTGGCATACTGAGGTTAAGCTGTGACTACGCATGGCTCGGCTACAGCACCCGCTCCTTTTCTGTTTATTCATGTCAGAAGGTATTTCGTTTTTTTGTTGCCCGTTTAGGATTGAAAATGAATGTACCTTAAAGCCTAATAATGCGCATACCTTTCATTTTAGCAACACAACTCGAACTAGCCTAAAGTTGAATTCAGGGGCTTGGAGAGAACTGTAACTTTGAAGCAAATGCGCATCCTACTGGTAACAGCGGCATGTATTGCAGTTCTGGTTTCGTCGCTTTTTTTGGCTAATCAGGCGTTTTGGCAGCCCAAAATTGTGGCAACTGCCCCCGACTTCTATGTCGGTGTACAATTCGGCTATGATAATGTGACGTTGTGCAAGGAACTGGTTGATGAGGTGAAAAACTACACAAACTTCTTCATAATTGGTTCAGGACTCATTACTCATAACGAAACTTTACTAAACGAAACCTGCGACTACATCTGCAACGCTGGTTTAGCGTTTTCAGTATATTTCACGCCTTTTCAAATATACAGTCAAAACTACACAACAGACCCCCAAGCCATGCCCCTAAACTGGATTCCGAAAGCCCAAGCCAAATACGGCGACAAATTCGTAGGCGCTTATGTGCTTGACGAGCCAGGCGGGAAGCAAATTGACAAAAACGTTCAACGAATGGTCACCACCGCTTCTGACTACCGTTTAGCTGAGACGCTTTATATTGAAACTTTAAGAGATAAAATTTCAGATTACCGCAATGTAAGTGACTGCCTGTTTACGGCTGATTATGGGCTTTACTGGTTTGACTACAAAGCAGGCTATGATTTGCTTCTTGCCGACTTGGGCTTTGACAGCAACACTCAGTTGCAGATTGCCCTTTGCAGGGGCGCCGCGCACGTTCATGGTCGTGACTGGGGCACCATGATTACGTGGCGAAGCAGTGGCATCCCCGAAATCGAAACAGGTGCAGCTTTGTATAATGATTTGGTGCTTGGGTACGAGTCAGGCGCAAAAATTGAAGTGGTTTTCGATTACGGGGAATATGCTTGGCCCTACCATTACGGCATACTGAACGAGACCCACTTTGAGGCTTTGCGGAACTTTTGGAGTTATGTACAGCAGAACCCCGACAAGCATGGCAGCGTAAAGGCAGACACTGCGTTGGTTCTTCCCGAAGCTTACGGCTCAGGTTTAAGAAGCCGCGTTGACGGTGTCTGGGGCTTATTCGGTGCTGATTTCTGGTCGGCTGAAATTCTTTCCAACTCAGAAAGTTACCTGCAAACGTACGGGTCCAACCTAGACATAGTTTACAATGACACCGCATCCAACAAGGTGACTGAAGAAACGTATAAGACGTTGATTGCGTGGCCAAGTCCCGAAATAAACATCCTACCCGTTCGCAATCTCAACAATACCTTAACATATGCAACTATCCAAGAAGCTATAAACACGGGGGCTACCAGTAGCGGTGATGTTCTTTTAGTTCAACCGGGAACGTACCACGAAAACGTTCTCCTCAACAAAACCATCTCCCTTTTGGGTGCAGACAAAGCTACCACTATAATTGACGGCGGAGCAACGGGCTCAGCAGTTAACGTAACCCGCGATGGCGTTTTGGTTTCAGGATTCACCATGCAAAATGCGGGCGGCAACTTTGGGGCTGGGATTTATTTAGGAAATGTAAGTGGCTGCACCGTGGCTGACAACATTGTTGTGGATAATGAGTATGGTCTTTTGCTTAACGCGTCAAGTGGCAACATGCTGAAAAACAACGCATTAACGGGCAATCGTTATGGGTTTGGCGTGGACGGCGTCACCCTCGCTCACTTTGAGAACTACATTGACCCGACAAACACGGTTGATGGCAAAAAAATTTACTACCTCCTCAACCAACAAAACCTCGGCATAACACCGTTGTTGTATCCTGATGTTGGTTATCTCGCACTGGTTAACTGCACAAACATAACAGTGCAGGATTTGACGGTTGGCAACAACTACAATGGGCTTTTGCTGGTGAACACCCAAAACTCTACGCTGCTCGAAAATACACTGGCAGACAATTTTGAGGGTATACGTCTTGTTAACTGCTCAGAAAATACGTTGAACGCAAACCACATAACTGGAGGTGCATATAACCTTCGGGTTCACGACGCCTACATCAACACCATTGATACATCAAACACAGTGAACGACAAGCCAGTCTATTATTTGGTCAACAAACATGACCAAACGGTGCCAAGCAACGCGGGTTATGTGGCGCTAATAAACTGCAGCCGCATAACCGTCCAAAACGTCATTTCAACCAGCAACTGGCAAGGCATCCTTTTAGTCTCCACTTTAAACTCGACAATTGCCCAAAACAGGTTCACTAACAATGCATACGGCATCGAAACCCACAACTCAAGCGGCAATTGCTTCTTGCAAAATACGGTTTCCTCCAACGCCATCTCAGGCATAACCCTATTTGACAACTCGACAAACAACACCATAACCGAAAACAGCATAGATACAAACGCCCAAACAGGCATCCACCTGTACAGCGGCTGTAACTCAAATAACATAACACAAAACCAGTTCAGCAGCAACCCAATGGGCATGAATATCAACGCTACTTACAACCGCATAGAAACAAATCATGTGGTTGGTAGCAACCAAGGCATCAACATAGATGTATCGAGTAACCACACTTGGGTAATTGGTAACGTTGTGGAAGATTGCTCTTATGGTGTAAATGTGGATTCTTTTGACCACGCCATGGGGTCTGATGGTTTCTTTGGGCAAATTTATCAACAGCTAAGCTCTTCAGAGTCAACATATATTGCCGATAATACGCTAAGAAATAATAATGCAAGCATCAGAATAATCAACTCTCCAAACAACGTCGTAACCAACAATACCATCGAAAACAGCACGCTTGGCATTTACCTAAATAAGGTAACCATCCTCAGCATTGCAAACAACACAATTTCTAAAAACAAGATAACCACCAGCCAATACGGAATTTCACTCCAGTCAGTTAACAACGCAACCATATCCCAAAACACAGTTCTAAATTGTGGCGAAGGGCTCAGTATATCCTTCTCTCAGACATCTATCGTGTCGGATAATATTTTGGCAAACAATACCTTTGGCTTAATGTTTTCATCTTCAAGTTATAACCAGCTTAAAGGAAATCTAATGACGGCAAACACGTACAACTTTTACATTGACCCAGAAAATAGCGACTCTGCATTCGATAACTCTGTAGATTCATCTACTAATCTTGTGGACGGTAAGCTTGTGATATATTGGATTGGTGTAGCAAACCAAACGGTGCCTGCAGACGCTGGTTTTGTTGTGTTGGTGAATTGTACGGGCATAACCGTTCAAAACCTAACTTTTGACGGGGGTTATAGTGGGATTATTTTGTTTTCTACCCAAAACTCAACCATAAAAGGTAACCTATTTCAGAACACTGAAGAGGGACTGTGCCTCATGGGCAATTCAACTTTTAACAAAATAACAGAAAACCAGTTCATAAGTAATCAAAACGCGCTAACCCTACAACAGATATACTCACTTGGCATTTATCAATTTGAGCAACCTGGTTCGGAGTTTAGAAGTGAGTTCTTCCCCCAAAACAACACTATAACGGAAAACACTTTCATCAATAATACTTTCATTGTTACCCTATCTTCCAAGATGATCGACAAGGCAAATCCAAATACTCTTTACCATAATAATTTTATCAACAACACGTATGATGTTGGCAGTTCTTTATCTTTTGCCAGTCCTTTATTTTTTGACATGCTGATGATTTGGGATAATGGCAAAGAAGGCAATTACTGGAGCAACTACAATGGCACAGACCTTGACGACGACGGCATAGGTGACACAACCTACCGAGTAAATGCATTGATATTTGATTCGTCATACATCCAAAGCTTTCAGTTATTTGGAGATAACAGTGCATCGCAGATTTTAATAGGTGAAGACCATTTTCCACTCATACATCCCTTTTCTAGCGGCACCTAAAAACTATGCCTAATCCAAAAATTCCTAGGCTGGATGTTGAAAACACGCCTGTTCAGGGTTTCTAGAGCATAAGAATAATATAGTTATGCATAAACATCAACTTGGGCTGGATGTGCTTGGCAACCAAAGGCAAAGTTAGCTGCATCGGATACGTAAATCGCGTCCGCGACAACATTTTATCTATAAACAAAAGAAGTTTAGCACCTCTCTATGAGGATTTAAGGTCTGCAGACTGCGTAATCTGCGCTGGCTCGGGCAGGTCTCTTTACTCATTAAACGCTGCTATGAGCCAAATCGCGTTAAGCGAAGTCGGCTGGAGAAACAAAGTGGTCCTCACTCCCGACGACCCTGGTTTTCCTGGCAAAAACATGTATGACGCCGCCGCAGACTTGGACCGCCGATACAAAAAGGTCCTGCTGCTGGTGAACAGTGGCAGCGGCTACTCTGACGACCCCTTGATGATGGCTAACGACCTTGCACAGTACATTGAAGAAACAAAAACCAACAAGTTCAGCATGGGCCTGTTAACCAGCGCGTTAGATTCACCACTGGCACAGGTCATAAGCAAGTATGGTAGTGTCGTGCAGATTAAGGGGCGCGGCAAACTCAAGCCCTCACTGGACTACAGCGAAACCGGAATGATGGGCGACATTTTTGAGTTGGGCACTCTTGAACTTTTGTGTATGATGATTGAAGCGATCTTTCGCAACATGGACGTTGACGATGTCTTCACCTTGTGCGAAGAAGAGTTCGACAAAATCGGCGCCCTAATTGACGCTAACGTACAGTCCGAAACCTACACAAAACTGGTTGACATTTTAGAGAAACGCACAAACGTATTCTTAGGCGGCAAAGGAACCGCCAACGAAATCGCCAAAATGACCGGTGTGCGGCTATTTCACATGAAGACCTTTTTGGGCGATAACGTGTTTATGACCCGCGGCGTAAACACTCCCCACCCACGTGCGGGCGACCTTGAGATTTTGCTGTCGTATTCTGGCGAAAGCAAAGCGGTCATTCTTTGGTGTGACGTGCTCAAACAGTTCAATGGCACGGTGCTTTCGATTACTGGCAGCAAAAACTCCACGTTAGCCAAAAAGTCTGACCTTCAAATCATTTTGGAAGAAGAAACCAAGCCGGGCGCGCCACGACGGTTTTACACGCGCGCCGCATTTGTGCTTAGTCCGCTTCCTGTGCGTCTTGCTGAACGGTTGGGACAACGGGGCTTAAAGTTGCCCGAGTACATCATCAGCTGGTACCACAGCGTAACCCAATAGCCCCTTTTTGGGCCATTATTTTTGGCATTTGGGGCAAAAATACACTTGCCCACCGCCCAAGCTTACCCTCTCAATTGGGGTGCCGCATCGACTGCACAACTGGCCTTTCATGTTTGGTCCCATCAACGGAACATAGCCACCTTGGACGCCGTAAAGGTCTGCAAACTGGTTTTTTCCGCCCTTTGCCAGCCTCTGAGTCATCGTGTGCTTGATGGATTGGTACAGTCGCTGTTTTTCATCTTCGGTTAGGTTTGCTGCTTTACTTTTAGGGTGAATCCCTGCTTGAAAAAGTATGTCTTGGAAACTGCTGTTGCTTAACCCCACAACGACCGCATTTTTACCCACAAGCGCTGCTTTGATGTTTATGTTTTTGGCAGCCAATGCTAATGAGAACTTGGGAAAGCTGAATTCTTGGCTGTCTAACGGGGACGGGACCTCGGAAAAATCCCGTCTGTAAATATAACTGTAACCTAAGTCTTGGTCTTCGTGCACTTGAATACAGCCCAACCCTGTCAAAGCCACCGACAACGTTGAGCCATCTTCAAATGTGATTTTTGCGTGAAACTTTTTTGGCGCTTTCGTCTCTATTTTGTGGTAGAGGATTTTTCCACCGTACTCAGGCGCCAAAACCAAGTTTACGCCTCCAAACTTCACCAGCATAGCCAGTCCCCGTGAAGTAACTTGAGAAACCGTTTTGCCGCATAGTTGGTTAAACGCTGACAGGTCGCTGTTTACGCAACCGATTCTTTGCATGCTTTCACAATTCTGCATCTCAACGGACGTGACAGTTTTGCCGACGAGTTGTTTGTGCATTTGGGTTGCCAAAATGTGTGCTTCAGGCGCTTCAATACTCACACAAACCACCAAATACTGGCTGGTGCGTGGCAATTTAATTTTTGCTATGGCTGGTTGAGCCACGCCAGAAACTGACGTTCCGTCAAGCCTCGGCCCATCTGGCAGTCAAGGCGTTTGCGGATTTTGCCGTTTTCAAACAGAATCAGCGAAGGCACTGCTTCGAACCCGTAGATTTCCCAAAGTGGATTTTCGTCTTCGTCTATTCGCACTTTAATGGTGAAAAGAGCGCTCACTTCAGCGGCATACTTGTTGAAAGCTGGAAGGAATGCTCGACAGAACGGGCACCAAGATGCGTGGAAAAGCGCCAGTACCTTGGGGTTGGCTTTGAGTTGTTGTTGAAGTTGGGTTTGGCTGGTGACTTCAATCATATTTATCATAAATTGAAGGTATGGTGGACTTGATAAGGGTGTTTGTCTGGAAAAGGCGGTTTGGGTTGGGCGGTGGGGGCATCCTTATATGTCTTTTAAGACTTTGTTTGATAAATAAATCGATTTAGTCAGGTTAGGATTGTATGGAGTTTTGTCCTGATTGCGGTACCCGTTTGGTACCCACCAAAACTGAGAGTGGCGTTACGTTAGGCTGCTCCAAATGCGGCTATCTCAAGCCAGCTAAAGCAAAGATTGAAGCGAAAGGAACCACGAAAACCATCAAACACGATCTCCAACAACAAGTCATAACCATCGGCAAAGACGACGAAGTGAACACCATGCCCAAAATGCGCATGGAATGCCCCAAGTGCGGGCACATGGAAGTGTTTGTTTGGCAAGTTCAAACTCGTGGCGGCGATGAAGCGTCTACACAGTTTTTCCGCTGTACCAAATGCAGCCACACGTTCCGCGAATACAGTTAAGCCCCTTTTTTATGCTACTCTTTTTGTTTTTGCTTGTTTGTTCGGCGTAAGTGCTTAATTTTTTGGGTTTGGACTGTTTTGGTCATGGTTTAAAATTTTGTTAAAGTCGAAGTACAATTTCGGCGTTAAAAACCATTTTATTTTGTGGCGACGAGTGGCGTTTGGGGATTGCCCCTCCTGTAGTGTGTGCCTGCGTTTGGTTGGGTCACCTTGGCATGGTGCGGTGGCTGCTTAGCCCGTTGTGGGTTTGCGTGTCTGTGCCAAAATGTGCTGTGACCGCCACGCGCTCCCCATTAGCAGGTAGGCATGGAAAAACGAGTTAAAATTGCTGTGTTCATGTTAATTTGACATTTTCGTGTTAAACATGGCAGAGTCGCTCAAAAACTTACGGAGATAAATGAGGCGTACCAACCGCAAAATCGCTAAAAACAGACCACAACAAACCAAAAAACCTGACAAATTGCCAATTTTATGTTCAAACCCGCATAAATCAAACGGTGTATATATAGTATTTTGCAGGTTGAGGAGCACGCTTTAAGGCAAGCATAGAGGCAAAGAGCGAATCGATCTAAACAGCGAAAAATCGATACGCGACAAAAACTCTGTCTCTAATGGGCTGAAGTTGCCATGTTACATTGAGGCGTTGAGCAACCTAACCAAGCGGGATAAACGGTTAGGAAGCGACAAAGACAAGGCTTCGGTGGACCGCAAACAACTTAAGGCTTAGACTCAACCTGCAATTTAACTTTTTAAAAGCAAAACTTGGCTTTTGGTTCTATGCCTGAGTAAATGGTGGACAATGCGTTTTCAGGTTTAGCGGTTCTGCGGTTTAGTTGTGCCAAGCCACTTCTTTTGCCATTTCTGAACAGCATAAACAAATTGGTCATACTTGAAACCGCCACCTAAACGCCCCTCAGCAGCGACGTAGAATTTGGAAATTTCGGGGAACTCTTTTGCTGCCTCCTCAAGAATGACCAAAATTTCCGCTGTCGCCTCATAACTCACCTTGGGAAGGCGATTGATGTCAGCGTAGATTTTTCCTTTCTCTTCACTCATTGCAAATGCACACCTCTAGTCGTTCTTTCTTTCGTTTATACACTCCTATAATCGCCGTTGTTGAATATAGCAACCGTTATTTATTACCACGCTTGACCAGATATAGAGGCGTTACAGTTGACGGCAGACAGCAAAGAAGTTCGAGTTTCCAAAATTAAAGACGGCACCGTTATCGACCACATAAGCGGCGGCTACGCATTAGATGTGGCAAAGATTTTGCACATAACAGGGCACGAAAACCAGGTAGTGACCATAGCCATTAACGTACCCAGCAAACGGTTCGGCGTCAAAGACATAGTCAAAATCGAAGGACGCGCCGTGAACCGCCAAGAAGTCAACCGCATCGCACTGGTGGCGCCACGGGCAACCATAAACATCATCCGCAACTTCGAAGTCGTCGAAAAACAAGAAGTCAAACTCCCAAAAACAATTGAAGACACCGTTCAATGCGTAAACCCCACTTGCATCAGCAATAGCCACGAACCCATAACTGCCAAATTCGTCGTTGAAAGCGAAGAACCCCTCATGCTCAAGTGCCACTACTGCGGCTACATCTTAGAAAAACCTGACCTGCTTAGCCAGTTCTAAACGTTATCTGCTTGGAATTGGGCTTCTGCCAGCGCCAACAGCGCCCTAAAAAACCGCGCTCCCAATCGTTTTGCATCTTCATCTTGAGCTTGTATACTAGGGCACTCGGCGGTTTCCCTGAATACATAAATTCCATCCGCATCTGTTGAAAGCTCAAAAGGGTAGAAGCGACAAATCAGCGGTCTATCCCCATATATGGTGCATTGATTGTTTTGGAGAAAGGTGCATTTGCCATCTGTTTTGTGCATTTCGTACAGGTACGGTTCTTTGTCTGTGATTGGATCTGCAAAAGTATTGATGGGCTGGCATGTGGTGTTGGCGATGTGTTCCGCGTCCTGCTCAGTCAACAGAACATGCCGCATCTTGTTAGAGGTATCACCGCAGCATAACCCACATCTATAGCATGCAAAGCGAAGGTTCAGTGGGTATTTTATGTCAGTATGATTCATTACCCTACCATTTAGGTGTCCGCTGAATAAAGCTGTAGCTGATTAGGGCGTTATGTTTCGGTGTCCTTCACCATACTGGTATGGTCTACCCAGGTTTTTTGCCAACTTCCACGCAAACATTTCATCCATGTTCACGTCGGGGCATGCTAAGCGGCTTGCGTCCAGAATGTAAAAGATTACGTCGATGAGTTCTTCGGCGATTTTTTCCTGTGGCTGCCCTTTTTTCCATGCATCACTGGCTTCACCTAGCTCAATGAAGGCAAAAAGCAGCTTTTTGGGGATGTCTTCGGGTTTGTTGTAGAAGCCTTTGGTGATGACGAGTTTTTCGATTTCTTTTTTCATTTCTTCAAGCTGCATGCACATGTTCCCTCTGGTTGCAGAGAAGACATGCTATCACGGTATAAATAGCTTAAAACAATCTGCAAGCAACCGAAAATGAATGTACCATAAAATAGTTAAACCCAAAACGGCTCCGTAAACTCAACGAAAACAGGACAATTACAGGATGTTAGGGTCTTGAAAAAATCAATATTGCTGGGAACCGTTTTGTCTTTAGCTGGAACAGTTTTGGTTATAACAGCCGTGTTTGCGGCTTTGCAAGCCAGCAACGCCCTTAACCCCGACGACGCTGTCGATGTACAAAACTTTGCATCCTTACTCCTTAATCAGATTGGTCCGTTGTTTTTTGCTGGCTTAGCCTTACTTGGTACTGGAGCGCTTATTTTTGCCGTGAAATTTTTGCTATGGGTTAGCAGCACCCCTAAAGAGGCGCAAGCGGAAAAATAAAAATGAAAAGAAGCTGCTTATTTTGCAGCGTTCTTTGGTTCTTTTATGGGAATTACAGCGGTTCCTTTGGCTAAGTTTTCCTGCTCGTTAAGAATCAGAGAGATGGCTTTGCCTTCGGGGACAATTATTTTGGTGTTATCCTGCAATGAGGCGGCAATGGTTTCAAGTTGTTTGTAAACGACGGCGCTATCTTTGAAGTATGTGGTTAAGGCTTCGTTGCGCAGTTTTGTCGCTTCAGCGTCACCTTCAGCGATGGCTATGGTGGCTGTCTTTTGTCCTTCTGCCTGTAGAATGGAGGCTTGTTTCATGCCTTCAGCGCGTTGGATGGCTGCGTTCTTTTCACCGCTAGCTAATGTTGCTTGGGCGATTGCGGTTTTTTCGGCTGCTTGCCGTTCGTTGTCAGCTTTCAGCACGGACTCCATGGAGCTCATCAGTCCCCGTGGGGGTTCGAGGTCTTTAATTTCGGCTCGGACGATTTCGATGCCCCATTCTTTGGTTTGTTCATCGAGGGCTTCTTTGAGTTTGCTGTTGATGACTGGTCGAGAGGTGTTGGCAACGGTCATGTCCATGCCGCCGATGATGTCTCGAAGCACAGTGCGCGCAAGGGTGTCAATTTGGGATTCGTAGTTGTTTACGAAGTATTGTGAGGCTTTGACGGAGGTTTCGTCGGTTTTAACTTTGTAAAACACGACGGCGTCTACGCCCATGAAGACTTTGTCGCGGGTGATAACTTCTTGGCGTTGCACTGGCGTCATGCGTTCGGTTATGTTGACTTTGATTATGCGGTCAACGAAGGGCACAAGCAAGGTTACGCCCCCTTCAACAAACCGGCGATATTTGCCAAGGCGTTCCACTAGACCTTTTTCTGTGGGTCTGACGATACGAAGTGATGAAACGATTGCGTAAATGATGATTGCTAAAGGAATTACTATAGCCAATATCTGTACTGGGTCTATTACCATTCCTTTTCTCTCTCCTTATTTCTCCATTGGATATGGAAACTGCTTATTTAAAACTTGCTAAATAGAAAACGGGGCTTAATATGGCGTTAAATACAGTAAATGAGCTCAAAACGCAAACTTGTATTTTGTGGGTGTGTGATGTTGGTTTTGGATTTTTGAGGAGTAAGCTTCAAAAGCTAGCCAAGATAGTAATCAAGCAATGCTAATTCCTCTATTAGACGTAACCTTCGATGGCGTGCCTGACTGGTCACTTAGCGAACGAGACGTAGACGTCTTAGCATTTCTAAGCGAGGAAGACTTCCGCTGCTTCACCTTTGAAGGACTCAAACGCCGACTTGGACTCCACCCCGAAACCCTCTCACGCATCCTCAGCCGCCTCGAAAACGAGGGCGTAATCAAGAAATCCAGCGAAGGCTACACCGTAACCAAAGAACTTGCTAAACAACTCCGAAGCCACCCCGGCAACAGCCCTTCTGCCCGCACAGTTTTGCTGCAGACGTTTTTGCCTTCGGATATGCCTGCTCAACTATTGGTTTCTAACTTGAGGGGAAGATGGTTTGGGCTTCTGCGATGGCTTGGGCAATCACAAACCGAAGAAGGCATAGCTCTCAAATGGGTCACGGAAGACGGCGACGTACAAATAGATGCCAAAATTGCCCTCAACACGTTAACCATTGATGCCCGCTTTCTGCGCGGCTACAACCGTGACCTTGCAGTTAAAGCCGCTTACCAACTCATGACACACATAAGCAAGCTTTCAGGACGAACAAGGACTCAAACTCCAATGGCTCGAACCGTCAGCTACTTCGGATACCCAGCATACTATTTTCCAACCTAAATTTTTTGTTTTGTGACTGACTTCAGGTAGGTCTTAGTCAACAAATAGCGTCATGCCAATTACATCTGTAGGTGTATTGAAGCATGACTCAACTTAACAGTTTAGAGTTGCTAAAATCCATAAGTGACGCCACCACCAACTTGATTGAGCGTCTCTCAAAGTCTGTGGTCAGCATCAACGCCCGCATGTCTAGGGGAACCGGAGTAGTTTTAGATAAACAAGGCTACATCATAACCTGCAACCATGTTTTGGCTGGTTGCAGCACGGTTCGTGTTGGGCAGGGTGAACGGTCCTCTGAAGCCCGCGTCGTAGGCACAGACCCCTACCACGACATCGCCCTGCTAAAAACCGACGCCGTTTTCGAACCTATCACGTTAGGTGATTCTGACCACGTGAAAACTGGCGAATTCATCTTAGCCTTAGCTAACCCATTTAATCGCAAACAACTAACCGCAACCACTGGCATAGTCACTAACCCCGACAGTACCATTCGCGGCTTTCGCGGAACCGCCATGGAAAACGTAATTGCCACCGACGCCAAACTTAACCCTGGCTTCAGCGGCGGTCCACTCGTTGATGCGGAAGGTAAACTCATCGGCATAAACACTGCCTATGTCTGGCAACGCGGTATCGCCATACCCGTCAACAAGGTTAAGCAAGTGACTGACCGATTGCTGTCTGGTGGCAGAATCAAGAAAGCCTATCTAGGGTTAGTTGGAAACTCCGTAGCCATCCCCCAAGAAATCCAAGACGAAGTCAGCATAGAACAGCAAACCGGCGTTATGGTGTTCCAAGTGGAACCTGGCGCACCAGCACGAAAAGCGGGCTTAACAATGGGCGACGTAATTGTAACCTTCAACGGCAAACCCGTAACAGATTTCTATGATCTGCCAAGACTGCTGGCAGATGACGTTGCAGGGAAACAGACTCAACTGACCATAATTCGTGGAGAAAAACTCCTCGAATTAACCATTACTCCCGCTGTTAAGGAGCGCGACTGCGATGACTAAAACCTAT